>JAZQWO010000051.1:0-50982 GCA_045632405.1 Eubacteriales bacterium
CAGTCGTATCTCAACCATTCCCCGAATGGTCATTCAGGTAACACTCCTCGTTGTAGGGGTCGACGCCCTCGGCGACCCGCTAATTACGTAATGCGAGAAACGGGACTTGCTCTTGAATTTTTTGAGGCAATGAGTGCGTAAATATAGTTATGCCTCAAAAAATCCTTCGGTCTAGGGGTCCTCAAGTCGCTCTTTAGTAGGCTTGGGGTTCTCGTGCACCGCTAAAAAACATTCCCCGAATGTTTTTCTTAACGCTGCGTTCAAGTCCCTATCGTATGTGTCTTACCAAACAAAAAAGGATGACCGAAGTCATCCTTTTTTGTTTGGTGCGAGAAACGGGACTTGAACCCGTACGAACAAATCACACGCCCCTCAAACGTGCGCGTCTGCCAATTCCGCCACTCTCGCATAAGGTTCTCTCAACCTTGCTTGACTATTATACTAAAATGTTTTGGCTTTGTCAATACCTTTTCAAAACTTTTTTTACTTTTTTTCAAAATTATTCAAAAACATATGCTTTTTGCCCTATTTAGCCTTTAAAAAGTTTTCCTTATAATATAAAATTACTTGAATATTTTATATAAATATGGTAAAATAAATAAGATATAAAATTAAAGGGGCGAATTATGGACAATATTGGAAATTTTGTAAGCGCGTCCGAGCTTTCTCGTCAAGAAGGCTTCAAGCGTAGCGTTCGTGAAAAAATTAAAGATAAAAGCCTTCGCGCCTTTGTTTTCACCTTAGGCTGTCAGCAAAACGAGGCAGATAGCGAGCGCATTATGGGCATCCTTTGCGACCTTGGCTACACACCTACGGAAAATGAGGAGGAGGCAGATTTTCTCCTTGTTAACACCTGTGCTATCCGTGAGCACGCGGAAAAAAGAGCTTTGTCTATCATTGGCAGGTTCAAGCACTATAAGGCTAAGAACCCAAACATCGTTATCGGTGTTTGCGGTTGTATGACTGCACAGCCACACCGCAGTGAGCAAATAAAGCACTCCTATCCATATGTGGATTTTGCCTTTGGCACAAGTCAGCTTCATCTGCTCCCTGAGCTTATTAACAATGCCTTGGATGGCGGCAAGCGCAGGTTTCTTTTAGACTCGGAAAAGCCGCAAATTGCAGAGGGCATAGATGTTGCCCGTCAGAGCAATTATAAGGCTTGGGTCAGCATTATGTACGGCTGTAACAATTTCTGCACATACTGTATTGTGCCGTACGTGCGCGGGCGCGAGCGTAGCCGCAATATGGAAGATATCTTGGCAGAGGTGCGTTGCTTAGCCGAAAAGGGCTACCACGACATTACCTTGCTCGGTCAAAATGTTAACTCCTATGGCAAGGATTTGGAGGGCAAGCCTACTATTGCCGATTTGCTTAACGAAATCTCTAAAATAGACGGCGATTTTATGATACACCTAATGACCTCTCACCCTCGCGATGCATCAAGTGAAATGATAGATGCCTTGGCAAATAACTCTCATTTGACAAAGCACTTCCATTTGCCACTTCAAAGCGGCTCGGACAATGTTTTGAAGAGGATGAACAGGCATTACGATAAAGCGCGTTATCTTTCCATTGTGGATGAGCTTCGCGCAAAAATAAAGGACTGTACCTTCACAACCGACATTATCGTTGGCTTTCCCGGGGAAACTGAGGAAGACTTTTTGGAAACCGTGGAGATTGTGAAAAAGGTGCGCTTTGACTCAATCTTTTCCTTTATCTATTCCCCAAGGAAGGGAACTCCAGCTGCCGAAATGGAGCAGGTGCCCGACGAGATAAAGCACGAAAGATATGACCGCTTGTGCAACATTCAAAACGAAATAGCAAATGAAATTAACCAACAGTGTGTTGGCAAGGTGTTGCGTGTTTTGGTTGACGGCAAGAGCAAAAACAACGCGGGCGTATATACATCCCGTACAGAGGGCAATAAAATTGTCCACTTCCAGTGTGACCGCGATTACACAGGCACATTTGTTAATGTTAAAATCACCCGCGCAGACACATTTGCACTGTTTGGTGAAATTATAGAAAATAATTAAATATAAAGGAGTATAAAATTATGGAAATTATGGAGCTTGCAGCACAGCTCGGTCAAGCTATCAAGGCTGACGAGAGAATTGCAAAAATGGAAGAGGCAAGAATAGCTTACGAAAAGGATGAAGAAATCCAGAAGCTTATGCTTGAGTACAATGCACAGCAGATTGCTATGGCAGAGGAGTACAAGAAGGACCCTGTTGACCAGCAGATTATCGAGGCTATTGAGCACCGCCTTGACGAAATCGTAAGCGCAGTAACATCCAGCCCTGTATTCGTTATGGTAAACGAGGCACAGGAAGCGGTTAACAAGCTTATGAGCGAGGTTAACTCTGAGATTGAATTCCAGATTACAGGTCAGCGTCCTTGTACACACGACTGCTCATCCTGCGGTAGCGATTGCGGACATCACCACCACTAATACAAAATTTGCGATTTAAGGAGGCGAAAACAGTATGACATCTATGATGCTACAATATCTCGAGATAAAGGAACAATATAAAGATTTTATACTGTTTTACCGTCTCGGTGATTTTTACGAAATGTTTTTCCAGGATGCAATTACCGCATCCCGTGAGCTTGAGCTTACCTTGACAGGCAGAGATTGTGGCGAGCCCGAGCGCGCGCCTATGTGCGGCGTGCCGTTCCACAGCGTTGAGCCGTATATTGGCAAGCTTATTTCCAAGGGCTATAAGGTTGCTATCTGCGAGCAGGTAGAGGACCCCGCCACCGCTAAGGGCATTGTAAAGCGCGAGGTTGTCCGCGAAATTACACCGGGCACTGTTATTGAAAGCTCCTTGCTTACAGAAACTAAAAACAATTACCTTTGCTCCCTTTACTTCGAGGGCGGACGTGTAGGCGTTTCCTTTGCGGACATTTCCACAGGAGAAATTTGCGCCACCACCTTTGACGATGAAGAAACAAGGGTTTTGAATGAGCTTGGCACATATGCTCCACGCGAGATTATTACCAATCTCGACCGTGAGGACAGCCAATATTTACGCGACTTTGCCAAGGACAGACTTGGTGCGCTTTGCGAATGTGATATGGGCGCATACTTTGATTTTGCCTCATCCACCGCACGTGTGCACACTCAGTTCGGCAAGGAATTTTTAGAGGCAAATTCTGAAAATGAATGTCTTATTTGCGCAGTTGGCGCAATACTTGAGTATATTCAAAAAACTCAAAAAACAGATATTTCCTACATAAACAATATAGATGTTTACGAACAGGGTCAATTTATGGAAATGGACCTTAACACAAGACGCAACCTTGAGCTTTGCGAGAATATGCGAACAAAGGAAAAGAGGGGCAGCCTTTATTGGGTGCTTGACAAGACAAAAACATCTATGGGCGGCAGAATGCTCCGTAATTACGTTGAGCATCCGTTGCTTGATGTGCGTAGAATTAATGAAAGACAAAGAGCGGTTTCCTGCTTGGCAGACAATCTTGTTTTAAGAGAGGAAATTGCGGAGCAGCTTAAAAGCGTGCTTGATTTGGAGCGCTTGATGACCAAGGTGGTTTACGGCACTGCAAACGGCAAGGATATGCGCGCTATCTGGTCAACCGTCAAGGTGATACCGGAGATCAAAAATCTGCTCTTTACAGTCGGTGTGCAGGAGCTTGATAGCATCAGGGATAACCTAGATACCCTTGAGGACATTTGCTCCGCCATTGATGAAATGATAGTGGACCTACCGCCATTTTCCATAAGAGAGGGTGGCTTTGTCAAGGATGGCTTTAATGCCGAGGTTGACGAGCTTCGCTCCATTATGAATAACGGTAAGGGATGGATTGCGAAAATTGAGGAAAACGAGAGAGAAAAAACAGGCATTAAAACCTTGAAAATCGGCTATAACCGTGTGTTCGGCTACTATATCGAGGTTACAAAATCCTTAATCTCTCAGGTTCCTGAAAGATATATCAGAAAGCAAACGCTTTCAAACTGTGAAAGATACATCACAGAGGAGCTTAAAAATATGGAATCTGCCGTGCTCGGTGCTAGCGATAAGCTTGCCGCTATTGAGTACGAGCTGTTCTGTCAGCTCCGCCAAACAGTTGCCGATAATCTTAAAAGAGTGCAACGTAGCGCCAATATGCTTGCGCGTCTTGACGTGTATGTTTCATTAGCCGAGGTGGCGGTTAAGAATAACTACGTTTGCCCTGAGGTTGATTATAGCGACGTTTTGGAAATCAAAGAGGGTCGTCATCCTGTTGTTGAGCAGTTTGTTAAGGACAGCTATTTTGTGCCTAACGATACATATTTAAATACAACAACAGACAAAATGGCACTTATCACAGGTCCTAATATGGCAGGTAAATCAACCTATATGCGTCAAAGCGCTATAATTGTGCTAATGGCGCAAATCGGCTCATTTGTCCCTGCAAAAAGCGCCAGAATAGGCGTTGTAGATAAGCTCTTTACCCGTGTTGGCGCGTCCGATGACTTAGCGTCGGGTCAGTCCACATTTATGCTTGAAATGACAGAGGTTGCATATATTTTGAAAAACGCAACAAAAAAGAGCTTCATTATTTATGACGAAATCGGCAGAGGTACATCAACCTTTGACGGTATGAGCATAGCCCGTGCTATTGCGGAATTTACCGCGGGCAAAAAAATCGGTGCAAAATCTATGTTTGCTACCCACTACCACGAGCTTACATCCTTAGAGGATGAGGTGAGCGGCATTGTCAACTACAATATTGCGGCTAAAAAGCGCGGTGAGGACATCATTTTCCTTCGTAAAATCGTAAAGGGTCCAACTGACGATAGCTACGGTATAGAGGTTGCTAAGCTTGCAGGCGTGCCAAACGAGGTTGTTAAGCGCGCCAAGGCGGTTCTTGCCGAAATGGTGGAAAACGGCTTTGTTGAGCCAAAGCAAAGCTCTAAAAAGCCACAGCCAATGGAAATGAATGCAACTATCTCCTTTGAGGATATGAGCATTTATGAGGCGGCTGACAAGATTAAAAAGGTAGATATAAATACCCTCACTCCAATAGAGGCTATGAACTTTATATTTGAACTGAAAAAGCTACTTAACTAATCAAAGGAGAGAAAATATGGGCGTAATTAATGTCGTCAGCCTTCCCCAGCGGGGAAGGGGGACCGCAACGCACATATGGTTTTAAATCACACCACATATAAAGCGGTGGATGAGGAGAGTGTAGAGCTCTGAAAACAAATCAACAACAAAAGGAGATACCCAATGGGCGTAATTAATGTGCTTGGCTTTGATGTAGCGAACTTAATAGCTGCCGGTGAGGTTGTTGACCGCCCATCTTCAGTAGTTAAGGAGCTGCTTGAAAATGCCATAGACTCAGGTGCTGATAAAATTACCGTTGAGATTAAAAACGGCGGCACATCTTTTATAAGAATAGCAGACAACGGCTGCGGCATGGCATATGAGGATTTGCCAACTGCTATTCTGCGCCACGCAACAAGTAAAATCAAAAATGCAGATGATTTAAACGAGATTATGACCCTCGGCTTCCGCGGTGAGGCGCTAGCGGCTATTTCATCTGTTTCAAAAATAAGGATTATGTCCAAGCGTCAAGAGGACGAAATGGGTGCAATCCTTGAGGCTCACGGCGGAGCGGTGGTCAGTCACCTAAAGGCGGGCACAACTGATGGCACAACTGTAATAGTTGAGGACATTTTCTATAATGTGCCTGCAAGAAAGAAGTTTTTAAAGTCCGACAGAGCCGAAACAAGCGCAGTCAGTGCGGTTGTTGAAAAGGTGGCACTTTCCCGTCCTGATATTGCCTTCCGCTATATATGCGACGGTAATTTGAAATATTTGACACAGGGTGACGGCAATTTGCAAAACGCGGTTTATGCCGTTCTTGGCAAAGACCTTGCCAAAAAGTCTATTAAGGTTTCAAGAACAGACTGCGGAGTAACTGTTGAGGGTTACATTTCTAACCCCGAATATGCAAGCGCATACAGAAGCCAGGAGAATTTTTATATCAATTCTCGCTTTGTCAAGAGTAAAACCGCACAGGCAGCTCTTGAACAGGCATATTCATCATATATACCCAGTGGCAAATTCCCATTTTGCGTATTGAATATTATCATTGACCCAACAAGTGTTGACGTTAATGTTCATCCTGCAAAATTAGAGGTTAAGTTTTCAAACGAAAAGGTTATCTTTGACAGTGTCTATTACGCAGTGCGTACCGCCTTGGACGGTGGCATACAAAGACCTACACTGTATAACGAGCCACAAACTCCCGCACAAAAGGGAGACGAGCTTTTGAACACCCTGTTCCCTGTGAAGGACAGGGCGGAGGAAACGCCAAAGCCACAAAAAATAGTGTTTGATGCAAATAGCAATTTCGGTGTGCTAAGACAGAATAATACTCTTGATTATTCAGACCTTAAAACACAAAAATCAGACACTCCTGTCACTGCTTTGCCAAAAACGGCCCCAAAAGCAGACAATTCCTATGCTGAGGACAGTACGTTTAGTCTGAATTTTCCCAAAAAGGTTGAGCCAAAGGTGCAGGCGCCTATTTCCACACCCATAATACCTGTACAAGAGGAGCCAAAGACAGAGTGTGTAGTGCAGGAAAAAACAGTTCCCGATTATAAAATAATAGGCGAAGCCTTTAATTCCTACGTTATTGTGGAGCTTGGCGATATTATGTATATGATTGACAAGCACGCCGCACACGAAAGAATTATCTTTGAGGACTTGAAAAAGAAAATCAAAAACGCAACACCAACATCACAGGTTCTTATGCTGCCAATCAGTGTTCATTTGAATAACGAGGAGCTTGTTGCCCTCTACAGCTATCAGGACGAAATAAAGAAAATGGGCTTTAGCTATGACCTTGTAGATAAATGTGCATCTATTTATGAAATCCCAAGCGAAATTGAGGTATCAAGCGCACAGGACACCTTTGCAACCCTTGTTTCAAGACTTGTAAATCAAGAGGGCTTCGGTGAGAAAACAAGATATGAAAGCTTTGAGCGAGCTCTGTATCAAGCGTCCTGTAAGGCGGCTATCAAGGCGGGCAGAATTTACGAAAAGGAGCATATCAAGTGGATATGCGACAAAGTGTTAACTCTTGACAATATCAAATATTGTCCTCACGGCAGACCCGTTGCCTTTGAGATAACAAAGCACTTTTTAGAAAAGCAATTTGAAAGGATAAAATAATGTTCAAGGTTTTAAAAAAGGACGGTCGCGCACGTCGCGGTGTTATGGAAACCGTGCACGGCACCATACAGACCCCTGTATTTATGAATGTTGGCACATGTGCCGCAATTAAGGGCGGTATCTCTACCACTGACTTGAAGGATCTGAAATGTCAGGTGGAGCTTTCCAACACATACCATTTGCATATTCGCCCGGGCGACAAGCTTATACACGATTTAGGCGGTATTCACAAGTTTTTCAATTGGGATAAGCCTGTTCTTACAGACAGTGGCGGATTCCAGGTTTTCTCCTTAGCACAGCTCCGCAAAATCAAGGAGGAGGGCGTATATTTTGCATCCCACATTGACGGCAAGCGCATTTTTATGGGTCCTGAGGAGTCAATGCAAATTCAGTCAAACTTAGCATCCACTATTGCTATGGCGTTTGACGAGTGTATTGAAAATCCCGCTCCGTACGAATATACAAAGCAATCCTGTGATAGAACCGTGCGTTGGCTTGTTCGTTGTAAAAATGAAATAGCGCGTCTTAACTCCTTACCTGATACTATAAATAAGCATCAGCTTCTTTTCGGTATCAACCAGGGCAGCACATATGAGGATTTGCGCATCGAGCATATGAAGCAAATAGCTGAGCTTGACCTTGATGGCTATGCAATCGGTGGCCTTGCAGTAGGTGAAGCAACCGAGGATATGTACCGCATAATTGACGTGGTAGAGCCACATATGCCTGAAAACAAGCCAAGATACTTAATGGGCGTTGGTACTCCGTGTAACATCTTAGAGGCTGTACACCGCGGAATTGATTTCTTTGACTGTGTTATGCCATCGAGAAATGCCCGCCACGGCAATCTGTTCACATGGCACGGCAAAATGAATATAATGAATGAAAAGTATATCGCAGACTCCCGTCCTATTGACGAAAACTGTGGTTGCCCCGCTTGCCGCGACTACTCGCGCGCATATATTCGCCATCTTTTGAAGGCAAAGGAAGCACTTGGTATGCGTCTTTGCGTTCTTCACAACCTCTATTTCTATAACGATTTAATGGAGAAGATAAGAGAAGCAATGGACAAGGATTACTTCGAGTCCTTCTACCAAAAGTACAGAAAC
Organism: Eubacteriales bacterium; assembly: GCA_045632405.1. Classification (GTDB taxonomy): domain Bacteria; phylum Bacillota; class Clostridia; order Oscillospirales; family CAG-272; genus RGIG2000. The sequence goes on from JAZQWO010000051.1 coordinate 8,306, forward strand.
ATTTTGGGTGAAAGAAGCACAGACTAAATTCTTTTGCGCATCCCATTTGCGATAAAATAACGAAAGGAAAAGCGACCATGTGTCGATAAAACTCATATGAATAACGATATTATGCTGTTCCCCGAGGGAAAAACGAAAGCGTTGACTTTCAGCTATGACGATGGCGAGAAGAAGGATATCCGCTTAGCTCAGCTCTTTAACAAATACGGCTTGAAGGGCACCTTCAATCTCAATAGCGGATTGATGACGGTTGACCCTGACGAAAAAAGCTCCAAGGTTGCCTTATCTCAGATTCCTGAGGTGTATGAAGGACACGAGGTTGCGGTGCATACCGCCAACCACCCCTTCCTTGAAAAGATGACAAGCACTGAAATAGCTACCGAAATTTTTGCCGATAAGCGTACCCTTGAGAAGTACACGGGCTACGTTGTGCGCGGTATGGCTTATCCCTTCGGCACTTATAACGATGAGGTTAAAAGAGTGGCAAAGGACTTGGGAATCAAGTATTCTCGTGGCGTCCGCTCTCATCACGGCTTTGCCCTGCCTACCAAGTGGGAATGGCTTGAAATGCCTGCTACCTGCCACCAGGCAGATGAAAGAGTCTTCGACCTTGCAAGGACATTCGTCGAGGAAAATGCGGTGGCGGATTGGAGATCAACTCACGGTTGGCTCTTCTACATCTGGGGTCACTCATACGAGTATAGAACAGAAGAGGACTGGGCAAGAATGGAAAAGCTTTGCGCGTATCTTGCTAACAGGGACGATGTTTGGTATGCTACCAATATTGAGATTTATGATTATATTGAAGCATTTAGATCCCTTGAATATTCCGTTGACAGAAATATGATTTACAATCCAACCGCGCAGGAAATTTGGCTCAAGCGTGATGGCAAGGTATATAATATTCCTGCAAAATCACAGATTAAATTCTAAAGAAAAAAGGTGGGGTTCCCACCTTTTTTTGTTTAGATTGTTCCTGTAACCACAAGGATAGAGGAGCCGGGAGTGATGGTCCAAACGCCTGTTGTCAAATCCTGTGTAATTGTTGCGGCAGGCACAGTAACCGCGCCTTGATTTGTGGCAAAGGCACCTGTTGTGTCGTCGTATGTGAACGGGATAGCCACACCGTTCAAGGTTGCTGTTACATTACTCAAAATTGGGTCGAACAAATCACTTACTACTGCATTGTCAGTTGCTATAAGTGGATTAGCTCCGTAGTTTTGGAGCAGGAAGGTGTATGTCACTGTGTCACCGCAGGAAACAGGGACAGGTGAAATAGACTTGGTGATGGCAATTTGCGGTGTGGCAAGTGCATTCACAGTAGCTGTGGCGGTCACACTTCCGCAATCGCTTGAAACAACCGCCTCGTTGGTTATAGAGCCACCCTCGCCAATGGGTGCAAAGCGGTTCGCGTTAGCCTCATAAACTATGAGCGCGTTGCCACCGGCGGGTACGTTAAGCCCTGTTATGAGCAAGCCGTTTGTTGTGTCAATTGTTGGAGTTGGTTGAGCAATTCCGTTGATAAAATAGCGCAAGGTGCCGTCAATATAATCAAGAGGTACAAGCGTGCCGATGCCAAACTGATATTCGCCTAAGTTGTCATTTACCTCAACGCCTGTAAGAGTGGTTGAGCCTGAGTTTATCAAGCTGATAATATAGGTTATATCAGAATCCTGATTGTAGGTTTCACGCACAGCGGTTTTGGTAGCCGATAAAACAGTTACAATTTCACCAACCGCAATATTTGAGCTTGCAACAACATTACCGTAGGTAATTTGTGCCTGGTTTGTAAATTGAGCCATTTAAATAGTTCCTTTCTTGGGAGAATAACTCTCCCTTATCATAATATGAAAAAAGAAGTCGGTATGTCCCTCATACCGACTTTCTTTTACATATTTCTATAAAATGCTCAAAAATTTTAATTCCGTCAATAGTGTCGGAGCGCTTATGCTCAAGGCACATTCTTTCGGGATGGAACTGTACCGCAAAGTATGGCTTTTCCCTGTGCTCAATAGCTTCAATTACCCCGTCACACCAGCCGCATACCACAAGCCCCTTCCCAAGCATATCAATTGCTTGATGGTGGGAGCTGTTGACAAAAGTGGCACGCCCATATATCTTTTCTAAAAATCCACTGACATTTATAGCGTGAACACCATCCTGCCCGTTTTGTAAAAGGTGCGCTTTTGCATTTGGCAGGTCTTGAATTAATGTGCCGCCAAGAGCAACATTTAATAGCTGAAGTCCGCGGCAAATACCCAAAATAGGCTTACCTGTGTCTAAAAAAGCCAAAGTGATTTTCATCTCACGCGCATCACGTGGCTCATCAAAATCGCAAGCGCCGCCTACCTCTTGCCCATAGTAGGATGGGTGAATATCATTTCCACCGCATAGCAAAAGTCCGTCAAAATCTTCAAGTGGACATTCATAATCAAGCAAAGCAACGCCACCGCATTTTTCAATTGCGCTAACATAATTTTTGTTATTTTGATTAGCTAAAACAAGTATTTTCGGTACCATAATATTACCTCGCAAAAACATTATAAATATTATATCACAAAATATTGCTTTAGACAAGGTTTTGGTTTATAATAGTAATAACTAATTATCTAAGGAGATAAAAATGGATATTAACGAGATTTTAAAGGGCGTTGACTGTGGATGTGGTAAGCACCACACCTGCCCTATTGAAAAGATATATGTGGAAAATGGAGCTATTGCTTATTTGACCGAGCTTTGTCAGCCATACACTAATATTTTATTGGTAGCGGATGAAAATACATATAAGGCAGCAGGAGAAGCTACCGAAAAGGCTCTTTGGGGCAAAAAAATTACAAGAGTTATTTTCAGCGGTAAGACCGTGCTGATTCCCGATGAAAAGTCAATCTGTGAGGTGGAAAAGCAGATACAGGGTCAGGAATTAATAGTTGGTATTGGCTCAGGCGTTATACAGGACCTTTGTAAATATGTTTCCCATTTTAATAAAATTCCTTACATGGTTGTAGCCACCGCCCCATCAATGGACGGTTATGCCTCAAGCGGCGCGGCAATGATTTTGAAGGGTATGAAGGAAACTGTGCCTGCAGGACTTCCAAAAGCCATAGTTGCCGACACTGAGGTGTTGAGAAACGCTCCTATGGAAATGATAAAGGCGGGCTTTGGAGATATTATCGGAAAATATTCTGCACTTAATGACTGGAAGCTCTCCACTATTGTTAACGGTGAATATTTCTGCGATTATATCTACAACACTACCTATGAAATGATAGAAAAAACCTTGAAAACCGCAAAGGGACTTTTAAACCGCGAGGAAGAAGGTGTTAAAGCTGTAACCGAGGCTTTGATGATTGTTGGTATTATGATGAGCTTTGCTACAAACTCCCGTCCCGCATCAGGTAGTGAGCATCATTTGTCACACTTTTTTGAAATTACGGGAATTGTTAAAAACGAACCGTATTTCCCACACGGCATAGATGTTTTCTATTCTACATACATAACAGCCAAAATTCGTGAAAGCCTTTCTAATATCTCATATCCCAAGGCACAGTTTGTGCCAAACCGCGCAGAATATGAGGACGATATCAACAAAGCCTATGGTGTTGTAGGACAGGGCTGCATCAATTTGCAGGATAAGCTTGGTACTTACAAAAAGGACAGGGGCAGTGTCTATAATTCCTGTGAAAAGGAAATTAAAGAGGTGCTTGCCGAAATGCCAAAATCAAGCGAGATTGAAGAAATGCTCCGTATGGTAGAGCTTGATTTGAACGAGTTCTACGCGCTTTACGGTAACGATAAGATTAACACCGCCATTAAATACGCCAAGGACTTAAAGGACAGATATACAGTTCTTTGGATGTATTATGATATTTTAGGAGAAAGCCTATGACCTTAACACCTGAAAGTAGAATGTACGTTGCTGCTCACAGAGGGGATTCCTACAATTATTATGAAAATACTATGACTGCCTTTGAAAAAGCTGTTGAGACAGGGTGCGATATGATAGAAACCGACGTGCGCCTGAGCCGTGATTGTTATCTTGTTTTAATGCACGACGAAAAGGTAGATAGAACTACAAATGGTAAGGGACGTGTGGATGAAATGACCTTAGCTGAGCTGAAGGAGTTGAATGCAGGTGACACAGTGTGTTATGCTGAAATTCCCACCCTTGAGGAGCTTTTAGCTTACGCGTCAGCAAAAAACATCACCTTGAATATTGAAATTAAAGAATACTGGAGCGAGGCAAATGAAAGCCGCGCTATCAAGTGTATTGAAGATACTCTTGCCTTGGTTGAAAAATATGGTATGGGTAAAAAAATCCTTATAAACAGCTTTGATGCTTGGGTGCTTGAATACGTGTATAAAAAGTACGGCAATAGGTATTTGCTCCATGGCTTTTATCCATACAGTATAATGGGTAACGTATCAATTAATCCCGATGAGTATCTTTACTGTGCTTGTATTTTTGATAACGAAAACAAGTCACTTTATGATTATTTGATTGAAAGAAATATTGAGCCTTGGGTAGGTGCTTCAGTTACTCAAACCAGCAAATTAGACATTTGTAGAAAATATGGTGCAAGATTAATAACAACAAACAACCCAGGTGACGTTATAAAAAAATTAAAGGAATTCTAAAATGGATACATCGAAAATTAAACTAATAGCAATGGACTTGGACGGTACACTTACCCAGCATAAGGAGCAGCTTGACCCCGAGCACAAGGCAACACTTGATGCTCTGTCCAAAAAATATAAGCTCTTAATGGTTGGCGCAGGACAAGCAAGGCGCATTTTTAACCAAATGAACAAGTACCCTATTGACATAATCGGCAACTATGGGCTTCAGTACGCAAAATACAATAGCGCCACAGGCGACATTGAAACCGTGCGCGATTTAACCTTTCCCATAAACCGAGAGGAAATTGAGGAAAAGGTTACATATTTCCGCAAAAAATACGGCTTTTTGGAGTATCGTGGTGACAATGTGGAATATCACGCATCTGGCTGTGTTACATTCCCAATCCTTGGCACAAAGGCTATCCAAGCGGACAAGCTTGCCTTTGACCCTGACCGCAAAAAACGCAGAGCATTTTATTCTGAGGTTGTTGAGGCGTTTGCTGATTATAATGTGTTTGTGGGTGGCTCGTCCTCATTTGATATGTCACCAAAGCCGTATAATAAGTATTATGCCCTTGATTTATATTGCCAAGAAAACGGATATTCGCACAGTGAGGTTGTTTACATAGGTGACGACTACGGACAAGGTGGAAATGACGAAAGCGTTTACCTGTCCGACTTTAATTATTTGACAATTGATGATTACCGCGATTTTTCAAAGGTAGTTAAGGACTTGCTTTAAAAAATGCGTACCATACGGTACGCATTTTTTTATTTGTAAATTATGTTTTCGATTTTTCCGTATGCACTTGACGGGATGTCGTCGTAGAGCCTGTCAAAAACAATTTCCTTAACGTAAGGGGTGATATCACAAGGCTTCTTGCCATTGACAGTTATATTTTCAAAATGTACGTTTTCTGCAACAGATGAAAAATAAGGGTCAAATACCTCTGTGCCATCCTCAAACCGCACAGATTTTGGACCTATGCACAAAAGGTATGAGTATGGGTATTTCTCTTGGTATAATTTTAAATCTATATTTTTTAGATAAATGTTTTTTACATTAAGCCCAAGCTCAAAGCCAGCAAAGCTACCCTTGATGGGATGACTGTTCAGGTATTCGTCAAGGGGGTCAATTGGCTCGTCCAAATCAATTTTTATGTCCTCGAAAAATATGTTGTCACCGCTGCCAACCTCAGCCGCCTCAGGCTCTTCACCAGCCTTATATGGCGGAGTTTGACAATATAGCTTGAATGTGTTGATGCCCTCAACACGGCGAATTATGGCATCATTTAAGGAGCAATCAACTTGAGTGCCGTCGTCGTAGGTGTAAATGCCCGGCTCAATTCTCATAGCCTTGTAGTGGCTCGTCTTGGAAAGCACCAAATCCTCGCATATAACACATTTGCAAGGGCCAAAGTTAACACTTGAATTTTGCCAATCGTACATATTGAGAGCAACCAAATCGTCTCCAACCTCACCGCGCACATTACTGATGCGCATTTCATAGGTGTTGCCGTTTACGTGCAATCCGTCAGCAAAGCAATTTATAAATTGAATATTTTCAATTATTACCCGGGAAATATCACCGAGCTGCACCGCAAAGCCGCCACATCCTTGGAAGGACATATTTTTAAGGGTCAGATTGTCAATGTTGTTAAACAGCATGCAGGTTGAAACACCAAAAAAGCTCCTGTTGTTGTCATACATACCGCTTCTGCCATATCCCATTCTGTGGGGAGACCACTCCTGCCAAAGTCCGCCCTCAATGGTGATGTTTTTGTTTCGCTTGCCTGTTATGGGCGCGTGAGTGCCATCGCTTGTTAAAGAATTCCTTAGCATCAGTAAGCAAGAGGACTCGTCAATTCTAATAACCGCGCCATCCTCTGCAATAATGTGCCTGTTAGAGGGAATTAAAACGCTGGAGTCAATGAGGTAAGGCTCATCCCTTTTTGGAATAACCACAATTTCATGCTCGTTGAGGGCTTTTTGCAAGGCATCTGTCCAAATTTGTCCCTTTGGCGAATAATCTGTCAAAACCACGCGGTCAGTTAACTCTGCGCACAGCCTTTCATTTTCCCTTGCCACATTTTCAAGGGTAAGCTCAATATTTTTCTTTATTTTATCCATAATACACCTTAATATATTAACATATGTTCATAACATAATAGATATTGATCGTAGATTATACATTAATTTTATCATAAATGCTTGTTTTTTTCAAGTTAAACATTACTTGACAACGTAAGGTTTTGCGTGGTAGAATAGTGGTAGTGATTTTAGCGAGGTATGCTTATGTATAAATATCAAATGCACATCCACACAACGCCCTGTTCAAAATGTGGCGGCTTGACTCCCGAAACCTTGTGTCAAGCGCTTTTGGAAAATGGCTTTCAGGGTGGAGTTATAACAAACCATTTTTATCACGGAAATTCAGGAATAGACAGGAGCGAAAAAACCTCGTGGGAGGATTTTGTTTCCGCTTATGAAAATGACTATCTTGCCTGCAAGGCAGAGGCGGACAAGCACGGACTTGATATTATTTTCTCAATAGAGGAAAGTGTTGTGCCGGGGCTTGAAATTCTTTGCTACGGTGTGACCCCCAAGGTTTTGTATGACAATCCTCAGCTCATTAAGCAGGATCTTTATGAGTGGGTCAGGGTTATGCGTGAAAACGGTGTAGTTGTTGTGCAGGCGCATCCCTTCCGTGAGGCTGACTACATTCCAAATCCCGGTGCGTTGCCACACGAATTTCTAGATGGAGCAGAGGTGTTCAACAGAGGAAACAATACTGCGGAAATGAATCGAAAGGCACTTGAGTTTGCAAACGAGCATAATTTAATAAAAACCTCAAGCGCAGATGCCCACTGGCCCAACCACATTCCATATGGCGGCATAATAGCAAGCAAGAGAATAACAAACGAAAAAGAGCTTGCTGACCTATTAAGAAGTGGCGAATATGAGCTTATAACGGAATAAAAAATTGCAGACACACAGCGTGTCTGCAATTTTTATTAAAATAATTATTTCTTTTCCTGTGCGTATCTTGTGTAAAGCTCCTTAACCTTGAAGTAGGCAGCCTTTGGATTTCTATGCTCATCAAGAATACCCTTGTTGTTGAAGTAGCGCACACGGTTGATGTCCATATCAGGGGAGGTTCTGATATTGCAGAATTGCCACAAATAAGTTCCTCTCATATATGGTGTCCTGTGGAAAAGCTCAATGGTGTACTCAAGAAGGTCGCGCTGATATTCCTCACTCCAACGAACATTGTCAAAGTGATTGTGATAGCCTGCAAGAGCAGCAGCTCCAAACTCACTCATAATAACAGGCTTTTCCCATCCCTTTGCGTCCATACGGTTCTTCAAATCAACAACAAACTTGTCCCAATCGCGGAATGTTCCGCTACCGCCATAGTTATACCAGCCGTGATAGATGTTGATGCAGATAATATCATTATAACCCATGAGCTCGTCATTTAATGGGTGATTGGATGCGTGAGTGATAAGTCTGTTGCCGCCGAATTCTCTTAGATGCTCGTAATACTTCTTTGTAAGCTCAAATGTGCATTCGTGGCATGTCCAAATCTCGTTGTGCATACCCCATATGATAATACAGGGGTGGTTGTAGTAGTATTTTGTCATTTCCTTGTGCATTTGATAGCCACGTTCAACAACAATGGGATTTCTGAATGCCTGCTCATTGAAGCCACAGCCCCACATAGGAATTTCACTCCAGAAGAGAATTCCGCGCTCGTCAAGCATATCAACAAAAATTCTAGAGTTAGGATAGTGTGAGCCACGGATTGTGTTGCAGCACATATTTTCAATCAAATCAAGGTCCTTTTTCATAAGCTGTGGCGGGAACGCAAAGCCCCAGTCGGGATGCTCCTCATGTCTGTTGACACCTCTAAACTCAATTGCCTTGCCGTTTAGAAGAATATCGTAGCCACAAACCTCGATTTTTCTAAATCCTATTCTGTCATATAGGTCGTCTGTTTCAGTCTTGGCAACAACAGTATAAAGCTTTGGTGAATTTGTGTCCCAAAGCAAAATGTCAGTCATTTCCACACCCTCGGACACAATAGTTGTCTTTTCATATGCGCCAAGAGTAACGCTTCCCTCATAAATTACACTCTCGCCAACTGTTACAGAAACAGGGGAAGTGCAGGCTTCACCATTTGCATTGTACAATTCAAGCTCGCAAGAAACAAAAGCGGAGCTCAAATCCTCTGAAAGAGTATAAACAATGTGGTTGGTGAGAATGGAAATGCCGTTTAATTCATCAACCTGTAAATCACGGGCGATACCGCCATAGTTAAACCAGTCGGTGTGCTTCTGTGGGAAGGAATTTTCATCAAAGGATGAATCAGCGCGAACAACAAGAGTGTGCTCGCCTGCGCTAACGTTGTTTACAATAAATTCAAATTGTGTAAAAGCACCGTAATGCTCGCCTACATAGGCACCGTCAAGCCAAACATCTGCCTTTGTCATAACGCTGCCAAATTCCAAGCGCAGAGTGCCGCCGTTTGTTTTAAAGTTCTTTTGATACCAGCCCCATCCCTCAAAATTAAGCATTCTTAATTCCGTGTTCCACACATATGGGACAACAACGCACTGGCCGTTTGGCAATCCCTTGTACCATTCTTCAGCCTCGCCAACCTTATCGTAGTCAGCCTGGAAAAGCCAATTTCCGTTCAAATCAATTGTGTGTCTGGTTTCGTGTTCATTGAATAATCTTTTCATTTTTACTCCTTGAAGCTTTTGGTTAATTTAGTCATTACCAAATTGGTCATCATCAAAATATTGAGTTGTGGTATTAGTGTCATATGTATTTGTGTATGAGCCTGTGTATGAGTCCTCGTCATCATACTGTGGAGGGGTGTTTTTAGGCTTTTGCTTAGGCGGCTTTGGTGGCTGCTGATATTCAGTGCCATCATCCTCGTCATAAACAGGTCTTTTCGGTCTTCTTGGGCGGTGATAGTATTCCTCATCGTCATAGTAGTCATCATCATAATAACGCCTTCTCGGACGTCTTGGACGGTAGTAATAGTCGTCCTCGTCATCCTCGTCATCCTCGTCATAAACAGGGCGCTTTGGCTTTCTTGGACGGTGGTATTCTTCCTCGTCGTCCTCGTCATCATAGTGCTTGTCCTTAGGCTTTGGCTTTTCTTCCGAAGAGTAGCCCTTCATTTTGGAAACAACACCGCGAAGGAACAAAAGTGCAAAAAGATTGTGAAGACCGCAAACAAATACGGTCATGCCGAAAATAAACGCATAAAGACCGTTTGCTATGTTTTTCTCTGTGGCTTGTGTGCGTATGGATACAAAGCCGAAGAAAATAGTTAAGCTTGCCAAGAAAATCAAGAACCACCACGCCTTTAGCATATAGCCCTTGGCTTTCAAAAGTATCTGAAGGGTAAATGCACCGTCAAGAACCACAAAAAGACCGATAAACATAGGGTAAATGCCGATAACCTTGTCGGGAAATATAAAGGCTGTGATACCGCAAATGATTGTAAAAATAGAGAAGAGAATGGTAAGACCGCGCTTCATACCCTGATCCTTTTTAGCTATCATTCTGCCAAACAGGAAAATACCTGTCAAGCAACAGCAGGCTGCCACTATGTAGCTGACAACCGTAAAGGATTCACCGGGAAAGGAAAGAATTAAAATGCCTGCCACACAAAGTGCAAGGGTAATAAAAAATCCGCCCCATTTGAATTTTCCACCTGAACTGAATAATCCCATTTTAACCTCCTTTAAATAGTTTCCAGCTTGATAAGATTTGTGTTTCCGCTTTCTCCGTTAATAATACCGCCCGTTATAACAAGCTGGTCTCCTCGCTTCAGCTTGAAGACCTCCTTTGCCGCCTTTGTTGCCATATAGAACAAGACGTCAATGGAATTAACACGCTCGGTAATAATAGGAGTAACGCCCCAGGAAAGGGCGAGCTTACGCCAAGTTTTTTCGTTTGTTGTCATACCTAAAATATCAATGGGCGCTCTGAAGCGCGATACCATTCGCGCGGTGCTGCCCGAAATAGAGCAAACAACAATTCCCTTTGCCTTTATGTCAATAGCCATACAGGCGGTTGAGTGGGAAATTGCGTCAACTGAATTTTTAATGGTAAAGCCTGAGCTTGAAAAGCTCTTTGAATAGTCAATGGCACTTTCGGTTTTTTCCGCAATCCTTGACATAGTCTCAACAGTCAAGGCGGGGTATTTGCCCATGGCGGTTTCGCCTGAGAGCATAATTGCGCTTGTGCCGTCATACACCGCATTTGCAACGTCGGAAATTTCCGCTCTTGTGGGGCGTGGATTTGTAATCATGGACTCCAGCATTTCCGTAGCGGTAATAACGCGCTTTCCAAGCATTCTGCACTTGGTGATAAGGTACTTTTGAGTAGCGGGCACTTCCTCAAAGGGAATTTCAACGCCTAAGTCTCCGCGCGCAACCATAATGCCGTCGCACTCACAGCAAATTTCTTCAATGTTGTCAACACCGCTTCGGTTTTCAATCTTGGCAATTATGTCAAGGCTCTCTCCACCGTGCGCCCTTAAAAACTTCTTTACATCAATTAAATCCTGCCGTCTTGAAACGAAAGAGCAAGCAATGAAATCAACATCATTTTCAATTCCAAAAAGCAAGTCGCTCTTGTCCTGCTCGCTCAGATACTCTTGATTAAGCACCTTGTTGGGAAAGCTCATGCTCTTGGAGTTGGAAAGCTCTCCGCCCATTAACACAATGCAGCGCGCCTCAGTGTCGGTAAGCTCCTTAACCTCAAAGACAACAAGACCGTTGTTGACTGTGATTTTATCGCCAACGCTTAAATCCTTGATAAGTCCCTTGTAGGAAACACTGACACGTTGCTCGTTACCGATAATATCCTCTGTTGTAAATGTGAATTCATCACCGTCATTCAAGGAAATTTTTCCGTTTTCAAATGATTTGATTCTGTACTCCGGGCCCTTGGTGTCAAGCATAATAGCGATTGGCATATTCAATTTTTCTCTGACCCTTTTAATAAGGTTAATCATTTCTAAATGCTGTTCGTGGGTGCCGTGCGAAAAGTTAAGCCTTGCCACGTTCATTCCTGCCTTGCAAAGAGCTGTCATTACCTTTTCTGTGCTACAGGCAGGTCCGATTGTACAAACAATTTTAGTCTTTCTCATATGAATCCTCGCTATTTTCAAACTGACTGTTATATAGGTTGTAGTAGAAGCCTTTTTTTGTAAGAAGCTCTGCGTGAGTGCCTTGCTCAACTATATTGCCCTTGTTCATAACAAGAATCAAATCAGCCTCTTTAATGGTTGATAGTCTGTGTGCAACAATAAACGAGGTTCTGCCCTTCATAAGCTTAGCAAAGGCATCCTGTATTTTCAATTCCGTTCTTGTATCAATGGATGATGTGGCTTCGTCAAGAATAAGCATCGGCGGCGGGCAGAGCATAATTCTTGATATACAAATGAGCTGCTTTTGACCTTGGGAAAGTCCGCCAAGCTCATCGGAAATAACAGTGTCGTATCCCTTTGGCAATCTCTTGATAAAGCTGTGTGCGTGGGTTGCCTTGCACGCCTCGATAATTTCCTCGTCAGTTGCATTTGGCTTGCCAAGAGCAATATTTTCCTTGACAGTGCCACCCATTAGCCAAGTGTCCTGGAGCACCATACCGTAGCTCTTGCGCAGAGACAGGCGCGTGATGCTTCGAATATCAGTGCCGTCAACGGTAATCTCTCCCTTTTGAACATCGTAAAATCTCATAAGGAGATTGATAAGCGTTGTTTTTCCACAGCCGGTTGGACCGACAATGGCAATTCTCTGACCGCTTTTCACAAGCACGTTCAGATTTTTAATAAGCTCCTTGTCGGGAGAATAAGAAAATTCAACATCCTTCATTTCAATGTTGCCCTGTGCGTCCTCTAAAATAAGAGCGCTTTCTGAGTCGGGAATTTCTTCTTCCTCGTCAATCAGCTCAAAAACTCTGCCTGCACAGGCAAGGGAGTTTTGTAGTTCAGTGACAACACCTGAAATTTCGTTAAACGGCTTTGCATATTGGTTGGCATAGCTTAAAAAGCAGGAAAGAGCACCAACAGTAATTGCACTGCCAATATGACCCATGACAACAAGTGCACCAACTAAAGCAACACCTGCATATACAAGGGCATTTATAAATCTTGTTGTAGGGTTAACAAGGGATGAGAAAAAGATAGCCTTAACGGATGCCTTTTTCAATTCCTCATTTGATTTATCAAAGTCCTCAAGGCTTTCATCCTCGTGGGAGAACGCCTTGACTACCTTCAAATTTCCAATGCACTCGCCAATAGTGGCGGTTTGATTTGCCTTAGCAACGCTTTGCACCTTGAAAAGAGAATAGGTGCTCTTTGAAATAAAGCTTGCCACAAGCAAGGAAAGAGGGGTGAGGGCAACAACCACCACAGTAATGATAGGGCTGAGCGTCAGCATAAACACAAGTGTACCGACAATAGTGGCAACGCCTGTGAAAAACTGGGTAAAGCCCATTAGCAAGCCCTCGCTAAGCTGATCAACGTCACTTATCATTCGGCTCACAATTTCACCGTATGCGTGGGAGTCAATGTATTTAAGAGGAAGCCGCTCCAGCTTGCTAAACGCCTCATTACGCACGTCGCGTGTGATGTTATAGGTCATTTTGTTGTTAATAGCGTTCATTATCCACTGCAAAAGCGCAATGATAACACTGATAATTCCCGCATTTGCAAGTAGCTTGAAAAGCTCAGAAAACGGCACATTGTCCTTGCCTGCAATAAGGTCAATGGCATCACCGATAATAATAGGAATATAAAGGGTTAAGCCAACGGTAATGAGGGACAAAAGCACAGACAATATGAGCAAAGCGGAATATTTTTTAATATAGCGGAGTACCCTTTTAATAGGAGAGGGTGCGAGATTTTTCTTTTTCATCACATCTCCTCCTTAAACTGCGAGAGATAAATCTCTTTATAAACAGGGCAGGACTCAAGAAGCTCTGAGTGCGTGCCAACACCCACAATAGCACCGTCATCAAGAACAACCACCTTGTCACAGAACATAACAGAGGATGTTCTTTGAGAAACGATAAATGTGGTAGGGGCAAAATCAAGGGATGAAATTGCTTGGCGCATCCTTGCATCAGTTACATAGTCAAGAGCACTTGAGGAGTCATCCAAAATCAAAATCTTTGGCTTTTTAACAAGGGCGCGAGCAATAGTCAAGCGCTGTCTTTGACCGCCTGAAAGATTTTTTCCGCCCTCTTCAATAACGTGGTCAAGACCCTCAGGCTTGCTTTCAACGACGTCTGTCGCCTGTGCCAAGGAAATAGCGGTCATAATGTCGTCATCGCTTGCAAAATCATTGCCCCACTTGATGTTATCACGTATAGTGCCGCGGAAAAGCACTGCCTTTTGTGGGACAATTCCAATCAATTGGCGCAAATACTCTAAATCATAGCTTTTGACGTCAACGCCACCAACCAAAACAGCACCGCTTTCACAATCGTAAAATCTGCCAATCAAGTTGATAAGCGAGGTTTTGCCCGAGCCTGTGCCGCCGATAATACCAACAGTGTCGCCAGCCTTTACCTCAAAGGACAAGCCCTCCAAGGAGCTTTCGGGACTACCCGCATAGCGCAAGGTGGCATTTTGGAATACTACATCTGCACCGTTTTCAAGCACAGGCTTCATATCTCCGTTTTGTTGAGAGGGCGTCACCTCAAAAACAGCTTCAATTCTGTTAGCAGAGGCAAGCGCCTTGGTAATGGTAACTATAAGGTTAGCAAGCTTGATTAATTCAATGAGGATTTGTGACATATAGTTATAAAGCGCCACAACCTCACCCTGTGTTAAATTGCCATAGCTAACCTGCACACCACCGCGCCAAATAAGTACCGCGATAGAGATATTTACAATAGCATAGGTTGCAGGGTTCATAATAGCAGAAATTCTGCCAACAAAGCGTTGCGCCACGCTTAACTCCGCCGTTTGAGAGCGAAACTTTTTGCCTTCGCTTTCTTCAAGACCAAAGGCGCGTATAACACGCACGCCTGTGAGATTTTCACGGCTTGTGTTCAGCACCCTGTCAAGCTTGCCCTGTACCTTTTTGTAAAGAGGAATAGTTGACAAAATAATGCCGAAAACAACTATGGCAAGAAGCGGAATTGTAACTACAAAGACAAGGGAAGCCTGAACATCAACAATAAACGCCATTATCATAGCACCGAAAACAATGACAGGAGAGCGCATAAACAGACGTAATGTCAAATTAACACCAGACTGCACCTGGTTTGTATCGCTTGTCATTCTTGTGATAAGAGTTGATGTGCCAAGGGTGTCAATTTCCGTGTAGGAAAGTGAGGAAATGTGCTTGAACAGGCTATGCTTAATCGAGGAAACAAATCCAACTGATGCGGAAGCGGAGAAGTATTGAGCAAAAAGCGTACAGGTAAGACCAATAGCCCCAAGCGCCACCATAATCACACAGCACCATACAATATAAGAGGTGTCATTATTTTTAATTCCCACATCAATAATGCTGGCAACCACAAGAGGGATAAAAAGCTCAAAGCAAGCCTCAAGCATCTTAAAAAGCGGTGCTAAAACGCAGTGCTTTTTGTGACCCTTCATATGTACGAGCAATTTTCTCATAAGCCTCTCCTTTCTCAAAATGATATACATTTCAAACTTTTTCATCCTACATTATAACATAAGAAAATAATTATTACAATACAGTGCGCGCAAAATAATATAAAAAAAGCATGCCGAATTTCGACATGCTTTTTTTGTTAGGCGTGTTAAATGTTCAAAAGTATGGGCAGGATAACAGGCTTGCGCTTTGTCTTTGCAAAAATGTACTTGGTTATGGCATTTTTGAGAATTGTTTTTAGCTCATTCCATTCGCGCACACCGTCATCCAAGGCATCAATGAGAACTCTTGTTGCTATGTCCTTTGTGCCGTTCATCAATTCCTCGCTTTCGCGCACATACACAAATCCGCGAGAAATAATTTCAGGACCGGACATTAAAATTCCTTCCTCTAAGGAAACCGTCGCAACGGCAATGATAAGACCGTTTTCCGCCAAGTTCTTTCTGTCACGCAAAACAATATTGCCAACATCTCCAATTCCGCTGCCGTCAATCAACACCTTGCCCGCCTGTACTGTGCCATTGAATTTAGCACCATCGTCGGACAATTCAATCACCTTGCCAATGTCAGAGACAAAAATGCGGTCTGCGCTCATTCCCATAGACTCTGCAAGCTCCTTATGCCTTATCAAGTGTCGATATTCGCCGTGCACAGGCATAAAATATTTTGGCTTGGTAAGGGCATGCATCAGCTTCAATTCCTCTTGGCAGGCGTGACCTGAAACGTGCACCTCGACGCTTGAGTCGTGATAGACATTAACGCCGCGGCGGTACATTTCGTTAACTATCTTGCCAACAAGGGGCTCATTGCCTGGGATTGCGCTTGAAGAAAGAACAACCAAATCCTTGTCGGAAAGCACAACCTTGTCGTGGTCGGAAAATGCCATTCTGTAAAGGGCGGACATAGGCTCACCCTGGCTACCTGTTGTGACAATGGTGATTTTTTCGGGGGGATACTTTTTAATATCGTCAATATCAATAAGAGCGCCCTCTGGCACATTCATATAGCCTAAGCGGACAGCGGCATTAACAACATTTATCATGCTACGTCCTGTTACCGCCACCTTGCGTCCGTGATTAACGCTTGCATCTATGATTTGCTGGACCCTGTGTACGTTTGAGGCAAATGTTGCAATGATAATTCGCTTGTCGGAATATGAGTCAAGTATCTTTTCAAGGGAGAAGCCAACGCGCTTTTCAGAAGGAGTGTAGCCCGCTCTTTCCACGTTGGTGGACTCACAAAGGAGCATTCTAACTCCGTCAGCTCCAAGCTGACCCAAGCGCACAATATCCATCATTTCACCGTCAATAGGTGTTACGTCAAGCTTGAAGTCACCCGTGTGCAGAATCAAGCCCTGGGGAGTTGTGATTGCCAAGGCACAGGCATCCGCGATTGAGTGGTTAACTCGAATAAATTCAATTTTGAAGCAGCCTGCGCTTACCTTGTCCCCTGCGCGCACCGTGTTCAGCTTGGCACTTTGGAGCAGCTTGTGCTCAGCCAGCTTGTTTTCAACAATACCAAGGGATAGGCGTGTGCCGTAAACAGGCACATTCATAGCTCTTAAAAGATAAGGCAATGAACCTATATGGTCCTCGTGTCCGTGAGTGATGAACACACCGCGTATTTTATCAATATTATTTATAAGATAGGTAAAATCCGGAATAACCAAGTCAACGCCGAGCATATCGTCATCAGGGAATCCAATGCCGCAGTCAACTATGATAATATCGTTTTCACATTCTAAAACAGTAATGTTCTTTCCAATTTCATTCAAGCCGCCAAGTGAAAAGATTTTAACCACAGGGTTGGGCTTTTTCTTTGTGTTTTTCTTTTTTGGGTTTTTTCCTTGAGCGCTTTTAGGCTTTTGCACCTTGGCTTTTTTGCTCTTCTGCTCCTGAGCCAATGCTGAGGGCTCTTTTTCTTTTTTTGTCATATTAGTTGTCTTTTTTGCGTTGGCACGTGGCTTTTTCCAGCCCTGCCTTTTTGTTCCTTTAGCTTCAGTTTTTTCAGCCATATAAATCCTTTCCTTTTGTCAGAATAAAAACATTTTATCTGCACCAAAAAACACGTCACATTGTGGCGCATGTGTATAATTAGACAGAGAACAGTATGTAAAACGACCCCATACTGATATATCTATGAATTGAACGAGTGTTTGATAATTCATTCTAACACAAAAAAAGGAAATAGTCAAGCATTTATCGTTTGTTCGCCTTGATTTTGTTTAAGCAAAAATGAGATAACTCAAGGCGGCAACGCCAAACCCAAGCAAAGCACCGAGTGAAAAAACAAATGCTCCCTTTTGCCAGAAGAAACGCTTTTTGGGGATTACGCACGATTCCTTTATGCAATTGACAATTTTGGTAGCCTCAAGCACAATGTCGCTCTCCCCCTTGTCTATTGTGCAATCCTTCATAATGAAATAGGCTTCCTCAAAAAGCTCACAGCCCGTGTTTTTCAAAAAAATAATTTTTTTCTGACACCCTTTTATCATATTGTACTCCTTCGATTTTTCAGCTTGTAAAGTATTATTTGCCAAAGCGAGTGCGGTTAATTCGGAGCAAAAAAGTAAAGAGCTAAAAATTTTTGTCAAATAAAAGTATTTCTTGACAAGATTGTAAAAATATGGTAGAGTGTAAATAGAGATAATATTAATATAATATCGGAGGATTAAATTATGAAGTCAACAGGAATAGTTCGCAGAATGGACGATCTTGGCAGAGTTGTTTTGCCAATGGAAATTCGTTCAACCTTTAATATTAATCCAAAGGATGCTTTAGAAATTTTTGTAGAGAATGACTGCATCATTTTGAGAAAGTACGAGCCTGCTTGTGTTTTCTGTGGCGAAACAAGAGACAATGTTGTTTTTGGTGAAAAGCGCGTTTGCAAGTCCTGCATCGCAAAATTAAATAAAGCAAAGTAAGAGGTTGAAAATGGAGAAGCTATTAAAATACAGTCGTGCGGCGGAGCATTTTGAGGAGGCCTTGCCACTTGGCAATGGTCAGCTTGGCGCTATGGTTTACGGCAGACGCGATATTGA
Source organism: Eubacteriales bacterium (assembly GCA_045632405.1). Lineage (GTDB taxonomy): Bacteria > Bacillota > Clostridia > Oscillospirales > CAG-272 > RGIG2000. The sequence goes on from JAZQWO010000051.1 coordinate 26,621, forward strand.
AAAAATTTCTATCAATCACGATACCCTTTGGTCGGGCAAGCCGGGAGATTCTTTTGTAGATGGCGCGTTTGATTCTAACGAAAGAGCAAAGGCACTTTTGAAGGAGGGCAAAAGATATGAGGCGCAAAGAGAGCTTGAAGAGCATTTTACAGGCGAATATCTTTGCTCTTATATGCTTTTGGGCACACTTTATGTTAAAAATCTCGATGCAGACGAAAATGTGAGCGACTACCGCCGCGTGCTTGATTTGGAAAACGGCACAGTAACAGTTGAATATAAAGAAAACGGAATATCACACAAAAGAGAATATTTCGTTTCATATCCGCACAACTGTGTTATGGTTAAAATGTCAAGCTCCGCGCCTGTTTCCTATGAAATTTATGGAGATTGCGTTGGAAAGAGCCACGTTACATCCTTTAATGACACACTTTATTTCTCAGGCGAATGCCCAACCAGCCTAGCACCTGAATATATCAGACATGAAAAGCCTGTTTACTATGACGGTGAGGGCGTTCGTGTGACAGGTATTGCAAGATGCATAACCGACGGCAATATTGTAAACGGCGCAGGTGAAAGGGTAACGGTTGAAAATGCGAAGGAGCTTTGCATTTACTTCTGTGCTGAAACCAGCTTTGTTGATTTTGACAAGCTGCCAAACAAAAAGACCTTTGAGCCTTGCTTTGAGAGATTAAAGAGCCTTTGTGAAATTTCCTACGAGGAAATCAAAAGTGCGCATATTGATGACTTTTCTTCACTGTTTAACAGAGTGTCAACAGACTTTGGCGGCAAGAAAACAGATGCTGATACCGACGAGCGCTTGAAGGAAAAGGAGAAGGACGCAGGCATGTGCGAGCTTCTTTATAACTTCGGCAGATACCTTATTATTGCAGGCTCAAGAGAAGGCTCTCGCGCAACCAATTTGCAGGGCATCTGGAACGAAAGCTACTATGCGCCCTGGTCATCAAATTATACGCTCAATATCAATGCGGAGATGAACTACTGGCCTGTTCTTATGAACGACCTTGTCAGCTGCAACCTTCCTATTATCGAGCAGACCAAGAACATTAGCATAAACGGAGCAAAAACCGCACGTGAGCTTTATCATGCAGAGGGCTTTTGCGCACACCATAACAGTGATTTGTGGGCACACACCACTCCTGTTGGCGCAAAGAAAATGAACTCATCTCAGTATGCCTACTGGAATTTGTCAGGCGGATGGCTTTGCCGTCACCTCTTTGAGCATTATGAGTACACCCTTGACCGTAATTATCTTGAAAAGACTGCCTACCCAATTATGAAGGAAAGCGCAAAATTCTATCTTTCTATTATGGAAAAGGATGGGGAGAATTGGATTGTAACTCCATCAACCTCACCTGAAAATAGCTATTGGCTTGACGGCAAGCAGACATATGTTGCAAAATATGCGGTTATGTCACAGTCTATCGTTGAGGACCTTTTCAAAAATGTGTCCAAGGCAGCCAAAATTCTTGGCATAGACGACGATTTTGTGAAGGAAATCAACGCACGCAAGGACTATATAGGTATATACAAGGCAGGCTCTGAGGGTCAGCTTCTTGAATATGATGAGGACTTTCAGGAATATGACATTTATCACCGCCACGTTTCCCACCTGTACGGCTTTTACCCTGCGGACGTTATCACGACAGAGAATAACCCCAAGGTTGCCGAAATGGTTCGTCGCTCCCTTGAAAGACGCGGAGACGAGGGCACAGGCTGGAGCATGGGCTGGAAGGTGTGCCTGTGGGCAAAGCTAAAGGATGGCGACCACGCAATGAAGCTTGTTAAAAATCAGCTTCGCTATATGCCTGCTAAGCCTGACCCTAATGTCGATATGTGGCATTCAGGCGGCACATACGCAAATATGTTTGATGCGCACCCACCGTTCCAGATTGACGGTAACTATGGCGTTTGTGCGGGTATTGCACAAATGTTCTTACAGTGTGAGGATGGAAAAATAAGAATTTTACCTGCGTTGCCAAGCGAAATGAAAAAAGGCTCAATCAAGGGGCTTTTGGCTAAGGGCAATATAAAGGTAGATATTGAATGGGAGAATAATGAGCTCTCATACCTTAAATTAGTAACACCGATTAAGCAAACTGCTATAATAAATATAGAGGGCGCCGACCACGCAGTGGAATTAGAGGCGAACGAGGAATATATTTACGCACTTTAAAGTGTGCTTAATTGGAGGTTAGCTGAATGAAAAACTTGGGATATTATAACGGCAAAACAGGACTCATCGAGGAGTTGACTGTTCCATTAACCGACCGAGCCTTCTACTTTGGAGATGGGGTGTATGATGCGGTGATGTGCCGAAATAATATCCCATATCTTTTGTGGGAGCATATAGACCGCCTTTATAAAAACTGTCAGCTTTTGGGCATTGTCCCGCCTGTTTGCAAAAACGAGCTTAGCTTAACAATCAAGGAGCTTGTCACCAAGGTGGATGGCGAGGAGAAGTTTGTGTATTTCCAAGTGTCACGCGGATGCGGCATCCGTAACCATTCATACACACAGGGTGAGGGAAATTTGTGTATAATGATAAAGCCACAGCCACTTGATAACGTGTATGAGAAAATGGACACAGTCTTGAGAGAGGACATAAGATACCACCTTTGCTACATAAAAACCTTGAACCTTTTGCCAAGTGTTTTGACCGCACAGGCGGCAACGGAAAGCGGCTGTGACGAGGCAATTCTGCACCGCGACGGCATAGTGACAGAGTGCTCGCACAGTAATGTGTCAATTTTGAAAAACGGTACGCTCATAACCGCCCCCTGCGACAAGTACATTTTGCCGGGAGTGACAAGAGCACATCTTTTGGAAGCCGCACGGGAAAACGGCATACATACTGAGGAGCGCAAATATACAATCGAGGAGCTTTTTGAAGCTGACGAAATTATAGTTACCAGCTCTTCTAAAATGGCGCGCGGAGTTAAGTCCATAGACAGGCGTCGTGTTGGCGGACGTGATGAAATCACTCTTTCCATTTTGCGCGATACCCTGTATGCTAACTACCTTAACGCAACAAACCTATAAAAAGCACCGAAAGGTGCTTTTTTAATTGACTTTGAGCAATATGTGTGATAGAATGTCAGTGACAACAAAAACAGGAGATAAAAATGGAAATTGTAGCACAGGCATTTGGAATTGTAGGAATGATATTTAACCTGCTTGCCTTTCAACAAAAGACACACAGGGGAGTGACGATTTGTCAGTTTTTTGCCGCACTGACATTTGGTATTAATTATTTTATGCTAGGCGCCTTTGTTGGTGGCATACTCAACATAGTTGGTGTTTTGCGCGCGGCTGTGTTTTTCTACAAGGAAAAAACACGTGCAAACAGTGTTTTCTGGCTTGTTTTCTTTATTGTCGCATTTGCGGCATCATACCCGCTTACATTTTTGGCGTTCGGCAAGGAGCCAACACTGCAAAACTTTATAATTGAGCTTTTGCCTGTTTTGGCAATGATTATAATTACAGTCAGCCTGCGCTTGGGCTCTGCCAAGGCGGTGCGCTTCCTTGGCTTGTTCAGCTCTCCGATGTGGCTCATTTACAACGTGTTCAGCGGCTCAATCGGTGCTATTGCCAGCGAGATTTTGAACTTGATATCTATGGTCATCGGCATCATCCGACTTGATATTAAAAGAGGTAAAAAAGATGACACAAACACTTAACGGTGTATGGAAGTACAGAATAGGCAAGGGAAAATGGACAGAGAAGGAAGTTCCCTTTTCGGATTTATGTGTTGGAAAATCCGAGTGTGAAAAAAACTTTGACTTGGAAAACTGCTCGTCCGTTGTGCTTTTGAAATTTGATGGCATAACCTATAATGCAGAGGTGTATTTAAATAACGTGCATTTGGGTAAAATGCTCCCATATAGCGAATATACATTTGATATAACATCAATCGCCAAGGCGAAAAGTAACTTATTACGTGTCGAGCTTGAGGATGTTGATTGCCCCTTTGGACCAAGTGAGGGATGGGAAAATTATGGCGGAATATGCAGAGACGTGTCTGTAATTTACAAAAACGAGTGCTATATTAAAGATGTATATTTTCATTCCTGCTTTGAAAATGACTATCGCGACGCCACATATACTGTTGAAGTTGTTACAAGCGGCGAATGTGAATATAGAGTAACGCTTTCTGACGGTGTAAGAGTCGCTGATACATATGTGGCAAATAGCACAATGGAACGCAAAATCAAAAACGTTTTGCCGTGGTCAGTTGTTGACCCACACCTATATGGGCTAAGGGTAGAGCTACTTGACAAAGCGGGAAATGTAACCGATACACAAGAGAAAAGGGTAGGCTTTTCAGAGTTTAAATGTAGCGGCAACCGCTTTCAGTTGAACGGTAATGATATATTTTTAAGGGGCGTTTGCAGGCATGAAATGTGCGGTGAAAACAGTGGACACACCGTAGCCTATGAGCAAATTTATAATGATATGAAAATGATTAAGGACACAGGGTGTAACTTTGTGCGCTTAGTTCATTACCCGCATAATAAAAAGACCCTTGATATAGCAGATGAGCTTGGTCTTTTATGCTGCGGTGAGCCGGGATTGTGGCAGGCAGACGTTAAAAATCCGTCAGTAACGTCGGATTGCTTGTCTGTTCTTGAAAAAATGGTGATTCGAGACAGGTCGCACCCAAGCATTGCCTTTTGGCTTGCGTTTAATGAATGCGATTTTGACGAGAATTTTTTAAAATCTGCTGTGGAAATCTGCCGAAAAAATGACGCTTGCAGACTAGTGTCGGGCGCTAACAACATGTCAAACGAGGAAACACTTAAATACTATAATTTGTGCAACCTCGATTTCTACACAATGCATCCTTATAGCGAAACCTTTGATATGGCAAAGACAGCAGCTGAGGTTCTTTGTGATAAACCGCTTATGTTTACGGAGTGGGGCGGCTATTATGTTTATGACAATCCGCACCTGCTTTCCGACTTTCTTGCAAAAATGTATGAGCTATATGAAAACCACCGCTTAGCGGGAACTTGTCTTTGGTATTGGGCAGAAATCAACGATTATAACCGCGGGGGAGCAGCTTGCGTTGACGGAACGCTCAAGGAAGCACTTGTGGATTTTGCAAGGCAGCCAAATCTCATATATAGCGCATTTTGCAAAGCTATAAAATCTATGGGGAAACCTAAAAAAGCCCTTGACGTGTACGAATTTGAGGAAATTTCTACTGTTAGTGGCATACCGCTTGCTTGTAAAGAAAAGCCTGATTATGAGTTGCTTTTGGAGCTTATGAAGCAACCCTTGCGCTCCCGTTTAGCAAAAACACGCAAAAAGCAGATTGAGTATGGAGCGGTTTTGCAAAAAGAGGAAATCAAGGGCATATCGCCAGTTCCGTTTGTCACATCGGATGCACCTATCGTGTTTGATGGCATTAGCGGATGCAACAGTGTTTCTATTCTTGGCTTGACCGCTATTAACTACGGCTATCCGATTTTAGGCGCATACGGTGAAGATGCTTTGAAAATCGACATTACCTGTTTGGACGGAAGCGTAGAGAGCTATATTGCCAAAAACGGTGTAGATGTGAGCATAGCATATACCTCTCTTGGATCATCACGAATAAATCCCGTTTGTGAACGCGCAGTTCCGTATGCTCGCTTTTCCTATGACAAGAATTTTGAGGAATATATAATAAACAAGCTGGAAATCAAGACGCAGGGAAAAGACATTGCAAGCGTGTCAGTTAAAAGCTTAAATCCAAATTATAAAGTGCTGATTTACGGCATTTATGGAGAACAGAAATGAACAAAAGTGAAGAATACAGGGATCAGCTTTTATCGTCAATTGACGAGGAAGCCCTTACCTGGTTAAAGGAAAAATCCTGGGAGTATATACGTTTAATGTCCTATTACCGTTGTGCTCTTATGGAGATAGAAACGAAATTTAAGGTTTTGCGCGAGCAATACTCTCTCAGCCATGACCGAAACCCCATCAACAGTATAAAAACAAGACTTAAAGCCCCAAAAAGTATTAAAGAAAAGCTTGAACGCTTAGGCTATGAAAATACCATAGAGAGCATAGAAAATAACTTGAATGACGTTGCGGGCATACGTATTATTTGCGCCTTCAAGGATGATGTTTACACCTTGGCGGATGCTTTTTTAAAGCAGGATGATGTTAAGCTGATCAAGATTAAGGACTACATAAAAAATCCAAAGGAAAACGGCTACCGCAGCTTGCACGTCATAGTATCTATTCCTATTTTCTTATCACACGAGAAAAGAGAAATGAAGGTGGAAATTCAGTTCCGCACCATTGCTATGGATAGCTGGGCAAGCATGGAGCATCAAATTGTTTATAAAAAGGAAATAGTGCTGACTGACGAAATTCATAAGGAGCTTGACGATTGCGCGCACCTGAGCCAGCTCCTTGACGAAAAAATGAATGAGCTTCGCAAAAAGCTCTCATAAAAGTAAAAAACTCCGACACGTGTCGGAGTTTTTTGTATGATAGCCATAGCTTTTAATTAAAATCTTTGTCTGCAAGTCGGCAGAATTTAGTTATAAGCTCAGTTTCACGTGGGTCATATGGGCGCAGGCTTGGGCGGTATAAATCGTGGAACCATTTGGTGAAGTCAATGGGCGCGCGCTTGTCATCTCTGTACCAATTCCAATGTGCCTCGTATGGCTCATAGGTTTGGTATTTTCCTGCTACAAATCCCCAGTTATAGCAGCCTATGTTTTCTAGGTAGAAAAGTGGAAAGTTTTCAAACACAGTATTGCCCGTACACCTCGCCAGCCATTCTGTGTTAATAAGTGGGCGGCCGAGCTTTTTCAAATGCTTGATAACCTTTATATGATTTTCGTATGTATCGTAGTTGTGATATGTAATAATATCGGAGTTTTCAAGAGCGAATTGGTTTTCCTCACTTGTATGGAAATCCTCAAGGTCAAACCACCAAGCGCCAACAGTCAATGGCTGACTCGGGTTGATTTTGCGCACAGCTTCAAACATTCTTTTAAGAATAGGCAGAGTGATACCCTCGCGGCGGCTGTTGCCGGGCTCATTGAACAAATCCCACATCAAAATGCGTGGGTCATCCTTGTATATGGTAACAATCTCCTCAACCATTTTGAAATAGTCGTCGGCACTTTCGGGGTCATCCAAATAAAAGTGTGGAGCAGGACCAGAATGTGCTCCGTGCTGGGAATGCTTTCTTCCGCCGTGATAGCCTATGTCATAGTGCTGCTCACCAAGGGCGGGCATTTTCCAAAGCTCTGTTTTTGGCGGCATACAGTCATTTGCCAAAACTATCATACAGGAAATGCCATACTTATGGCAAAGGGAAATATATTTTTCAAGGTTTTGAAGGAAAAGGTCGTGCTCGTCCTTCCAAACTACATACTCAAGTATCAAGCGCACAGAATTGAAGCCTAATTCCCGCATAACGCCAAGCTCGGATTCTGTGGTTTTTAAATATTCGTCAAAGTGAAGGCTTTGCCATTGGTCAACCCTGTTAGCACAGTCTGCGCACATATAGTTACAGCCTCTTATCCAAGGGCGAGCGTTGTACCATTCCCACGCTTTTTCGCGGCTCCATTTTTCCATTTCGAGTATATCTCCTTTAATGATTTTGCAGAATAAGTATATCACATACAGGCTGAAATGGCAACAAAAACTATCGGAAAAAGAGCAATAATAAAAAAATTTATAAAAAAAGAAAAAACATCTTGATTTTTCAAAACTATTGTGATATACTATTCAAGCAATTGAAAATTGATATGGAGAATTCGCCTGAGGTGCGAGGGTACGCGATTGGATATCGTGTAACCGTAAATCACGGTTCTCTAAAACTTAATATGTGGAGAATTCGCCTAGTTGGTCGAGGGCGCACGATTGGAAATCGTGTAACCGGTAACACGGTTCCAGAGTTCGAATCTCTGATTCTCCGCCACGAAATGGGACACCGCAGGGTGTCCTTTTTTCGTGGCGGAGAATCGCGCTTCGAACCTGTTTTGTGGCAGAGCCACAAAAAGAGTTCGCAAGCAAGCCTAAGGCGATTCTGCTTGCAAGGGTAGCCGTGGCGAAGCTCATTCCCACAGGGAATGTATCTCTGATTACTATATTGAGTCATTTATTTTTTTCTTAATAACATTTTGCGTCCCTTGTGGCACGAATCTCTGATTCCCATTTTAAAATCAAATGGTGTTAAAAAAATAGATGGTTGGCAATTTGCCCTTTCGTCACTGCTACCGTTAGGTAACAAATTCGCAAAATGCGACAGCGAGACCATCTACGCCTGTATTATATCACAAGCTTTAATTTTTATCAAGAAAATAAAAAAAGAAGATAAGTCTTTGCGAGCGTATCGCAAGTCACCCGAAGGTATTGGCTTATCTTCACTATTAGTATATCATAAAATTTTGAAATGTCAAGAATCTATTTTTTCATTTAGTAGGTTAACAGCTTGGTCAAATGACTTTTTACGAAAATTAACTTAAATCTTTGTTCGATTTTCATCTCTCTTGCTCCGCCAGCAAAAAGGGACACCAAAACGGTGTCCCTTTTTGTTGGCAAAGAATGAGATTCTCACTCTGTTTGAACCTTGTTACGCACGGTTACAGAGGGACGTGCCCGACCGCACCCAGTGGGTGAAACAGGGAGGGCTAAGGAGTGGCAGTCGTCGCAGAACACAACCGAGGCTTGACGAGGGCAGTGTGATGCGGTAACGACAACAGTGCGCCCCTGCGGCGCGAATCTCTGATTCTAAAAATGGTGGGAGCAAGCCCCCGCCCTACAAGTTGAATAGAGTTCGCAAGCAAGCCAAGAGTCATCTGGGAGAAACGCTCACAATGGACTCGGCGTAGTTCATTCCCAAATGGGATTCATCTTTGGTGTTCAACTTGAAGCGAAAACAAAAAACAATACCCTGTACATCGTCCTCTCTATTATTCATAGAGTTGCTTTTTTTCTTGTTTTTTTATTGAAAAATGGTTTCTCGCTTTAATAGATTGATTTTTTGTTCGTGTATGGTATAATATGAATATGAACAAAACAAGGAGAGGATACCAAGATGAGCAACAAACCAGAATTTTCTGTTGGTAAAACCATAGCTGCTTTAAGAAAAGAAAAGGGATGGACACAATACCAGCTTGCAAAAATGCTTTTTGTGGAAGATAAAACAATAAGCAGATGGGAGTGTGAAGAGGGTTTTCCAAGCATAACTTCTTTGCCACAAATTGCAGAGGTGTTTGACGTTACTATTGATTATTTACTAACAGGCAAATGCACTGAGCCTGTTGTAATTATTGCTTCTATAAAAGAAGAATGTGCAAAAAATGACGATTTAGAATTGTTTAACTCTATCGACAAAGCGTCTTTGACTTCAAAGGATGAAAACGGAAAAAACTTATTTGATTATATTTTTACATATTTCCCACAAAAGGTTATGCGAGCTTATTATGATGCAGTGCACCCAAGGGATGTTCGACTTGATTTGATTTTAGGTACATTACACTTACCTTGGAATCCATCATCTGATGGACGCATTGTTGTAATGTATTGTTCCCACACCGACAAGGATGATATTTGGGCTGATTATAGGTCTTTGGGCTATTCTTCTGGAGTTAGACCCAAAGATTTATATTACGAAGAGCTGTTTGATTTTATAGTTACAAACTTTGAAAGAATTAACAAAAGCTCATTAAACCTTTATTTGTCACAATTCCGTTCCGCTACAGATAAATTGTTTAAAAGAGCCATTGATTTGCTTCCTAATGAAGACGGCGAAGCTATCGTCGAATATTTACTTAATTTCACCGAAGAATATAACTCAAAAAAATATTATTCGATAATCAACGATTATGATGAAAGCAAAGAATATTATACAATTTATCTTTCAAAGCATGCTGATGATTTGCTTGACAAGGGATTTATTGATTATGCCAAGCGTTGCAATGAGCGCCTTGATACATCAAAAATTGAGCTTGCCGAATTAAAAAAGCTTGGCAAGGGCAACACAAAAGAAGCAGAAATTTTAAAATATGAGCGTAATGGCGTTTTGGTTGTAGATGAGCTTTCTAGAACTGGGGACTATGAGCTTATTGAAGCTGCTTTTAAAAAGCACGAAAACATTGTTACAGGTAACCATCCTCAATTGATAAAGCCATTTTACGAATGCCAAAGAGGAAAATATAAACTTCTCCGTTTTTACGGTGATGGTGATGCGAGTCGCTTTTATGGCCGGCCTTGTGTTCCAGACGGATCCTCTCATTTTATCTATAGCTATATACACCCAACAGTAGAAACCGCAGAGGAAGCTGTTAGCGCATTAAACAAATGCTATAAAAATAATCTATTGGCGCTTTTATATGTTAGAACCAAACGTGAAAAATTCAGCAAAAATTACAGAATGGTTTATATCTGTGACTTCTATAACAGGCATTTATACGAAGAATGTATTGAGGCTTCATACTATAAATTGAAAGAATTTTTTGAAATTGCTTGCAAGCTGAAGGGAACAATGAGCGAAATGTTAGAAAAATACTATAACGATTTCGAGCCCGGATGCATTAACGGACTATATGCTTCTCATAAGAAAGAACAGCTAATAAAGGATCTTTTGCAGGAAATAATAGACGCATACGATAAATTGCAAGAACATTCCTTTGAGCCAACTATATTTAGCAGTGACTGTTTAAGATTATTAGGAGATCTATATAACGAAAAGGTTTATTTCCCCCAGCCTGTTGATGATTGGGACTAACAATTTCTTTAAACTTGTCCGATTTGGTTCTTTCTTTTTTAGCGGAGAATCATCGTTCGAGCTTCTGCTCGTGGTTTTGCCACGAATAGAGTTCGCAACTCATTCCCGCAGGGGATGTATCTCTGATTGCTAAATTGGTTCATTAAATTAAGGACACCGCAGGGTGCCCTTTTTTGTTGGCGAGAACACATAAACAGGAAAAGCAATTGATTTATTCTTTTACATATGATATAATTTCCGTATATAACGCGAAGGAGAGATGTTATGGATTTAAATGCCTTGCTTTCAAAAATGACCCTCAAGGAAAAGCTTTATCAGCTTCAACAGGTTAATTCAAACATTTATATGGCTGACGAAAATATGCCAATCACAGGCCCCGAATTTTATCTTCAGTTCGACAAGGACTACAAATACGAGGTTGCTTCGGTTTATAATTCCTACGGAGCAGAGCGCAACATAGCCATACAAAAGGAATTATTGCAAAATAGCAAAAATAAAATCCCCTTGGCCTTTATGCTGGACATAATTCACGGCTACCGCACCATTTATCCCATCAATTTGGGACTTGCCTCATCCTTTGACAGAGCCTTGGTAAGAGAATGTACGCAAATGGCGGCAAAGGAAGCAAGCGTTGACGGCATACATCTGACCTTTGCACCTATGCTTGACGTATCACGCGATGCCAGATGGGGTAGATGTATGGAAAGCTGCGGCGAGGACACATATCTCACCTGCGAAATGGCAAGAGAGAGTGTTCTCGGTTTTCAAGGTAATGGCGGCAAATATACAATAGGAGCAAGCCTGAAGCATATAGCGGGGTATAGCGCGCCAATGAGCGGCAAGGACTATGACTCCTCTGACATTAGCGAAAATGCCCTGCGTGAGGTTTATCTGCCACCCTATAAAAGCGCGGTAGATGCAGGCGCTATGGTTGCTATGCCTGCTCAAAATGCCATCAACGGTGTGCCCGGCAACGGAAACTCCTTTATTCTCAAAGACATTTTGCGAAATGAATGGGGCTTTGACGGTGTTTGCATAAGCGACTACGGCTCGGTAGAAAATCTTGTAGCTCACGGCTTTTGCGAAAACAAAGAAGAAGCCACATTAGAAGCCATCAACGCAAATATAGATATGGAAATGGTGTCAACCTGCTATATCAATAATATGGAAGGCTTGCTCCAAAGCGGTAAGGTGACAATGGAGCAGATAGACACGGCGGTTATGCGCGTCCTTCGTCTAAAGGAAAAATTGGGTCTTTTTGAAAATCCTTACGGTAGCGCTGACATAGAGGAGGCAAAGCGAATTCTTGGTTGCTCTGAGCATAGAGGAATCGCGCGCCGTAGTGCAGAGGAGTCCGCGGTGCTGCTCAAAAACGAGGGCGTTTTGCCATTTAGCAAAAATGTAAAAACAGTAGCGGTAATAGGCCCTCACGCAGATGAGAAGAGAATAGTTGGCTCTTGGTGGTGCGCATATAAGCCCGAGGAAACTGTTACAGTCTTAGAGGGAGTGAAATCACTTTTGCCGAGCGCGCAAATCCTTTGCGAAAAGGGATGCTCCCTTGATTTTGAAAGCACTGACTATTCAGGCATTGAAAATGCTGTCAATATAGCAAAAGCGGCAGATGCGGTTATTCTGTGCGTTGGCGAGGATCAGTGCGATAGCGGAGAATCCAATTCCAAAGCGAAGCTAACCTTGCCGCCTGCGCAAGCAGAGCTAATTAAAAGAGTTGGTGAGGCTAATAAAAATACTGCCCTTGTTTTGTTCACAGGCAGACCTCTCGTTTTGACAGATATAGAAGGATGTGTGGGCGCAATACTCAATATGTATTTCCCGGGCACAGAGGGTGGCGCGGCTGTAGCGCGCCTCTTGTTTGGTGAATGCTCGCCCTGTGGCAAGCTGACAATGTCCTTCCCCCGTAGCGAGGGTCAATGTCCCATTTATTATAACCATCACCGCACCGCCAACCTTCGCACTGATGATAATAAGCGAATTTTGTACGAAAGCGGATATATTGACAGTCCTAACTCTCCATTGTACCCATTTGGCTACGGTCTTTCCTATTCTACCTTTGAATACAGCGACTTCAAGCTAAGCGGTAATATCTTAACAGAGGACACACGGATTATAGCCTCTGTAAAGGTAAAAAACACGGGGGAGTGTCGCGCAAAGGAGATTGTTCAGCTTTATATCAGAGATATGGTAGGCTCTGTGGTGCGTCCAATCAAGGAGCTCAAGGGCTTTGTGAAAATTGAACTTATGCCGAACGAATCCAAAACGGTTGAATTCGTAATCAATGAGGAATTGCTGAAATTTACTCGCCGCGACTTAACCTACGGAGCGGAGAAGGGTACATTCCAAGTATTTATTGGAGCAGATAGCCGTTGCTTGCCAAACGGTGAAATAAAGCTGATTTAAAAGTGAGTTGACGGAACTCATCAAAAAACAAGGTGATGTTCAAAAATACCCGCAGGAGTGTCTGATTTTTATATATTTTGAGGTGAAAAATGAGCAAATATATACCTATCAAAAAGCTAAAAAAGATAAGTTGTATTGAAGCATATCCCGGCAACGCCAATTCTCCAACATATATAACAACCTATGAGTGCCTTTGCGGAAAGGGTAAAATCGTTGAGGAAAATACAGTTGGATTTAATGACCACTTTGTTACCTTTGAATGTCGCAATTGCTAAAAGAAATATCACTCATTCATTGATATCATCGGCTATGACTTTGTTTTTTACGAAATAAACGAATAAATTTTGCTCCTGTTTGCCTCTGCAAGCGGGAGCATTTTCAACATTTGGTAGCATAGGTATTAATATATAATTCATTTTATGTTAACATTGTGTGTCAAAATATTGACTATTCAATAATATTATGTTATAATATATCGACATCTGTTTTTTTAATACTATTGACGAGGTCAGTTATGAAGCTTACAAATATAAACGGCTTTCCCAACATTGATTTGTATGTTGAGGACAAGATAAATAGATATAGCAAAGAGGAAAAGAGCTTCCGTGTTCTTTTCTCCTTTATGTTTTCTGAAAAGGATAACACCTTTACAGAGGAGCTGGACGGCTACCGAATTAAGAAAATTACATACGGGGATTGTGAAAAGAAGATTTGGTCCCTTGCCACCCCTATGGCAGATGCACTGTCCAATGTGCCAAAGGGCTCACTTGTAGGACTTTATATGGATAATTCCATTAAGTGGATACAAGCATTTTGGGCTATGCTTATGTGTGGCTACTGTCCTGTTTTCTTTAACGCTCGCGTGCATATGGATTGCTTGGAGCAGGTGATTGAGGATTACGGTGTAAAGGCGGTTGTTTCCGACAGTGTTAAGTTTTCTGTACCTACAATTGCAATTGAGGATGTTTTCGCTCTCGATAACGGCGTTCCCTATGAGCCACAGGAGTGGGGCAAGGAAATATTTTTTATGTCCTCAGGCACAACAGGAAATGTTAAGCTTTGCGCGTACACAGGTGAGAACTTTTTCTACCAAATTGCTGATAGTGTGCGCATAATTAAGGAATGTCCGCAAATGAAGGAGCATTACGAGGGAGAATTAAAAATCCTTGCTCTTTTGCCATTTTACCACGTTTTTGGCTTTATTGCCGTTTACGTTTGGTTTACCTTCTTTTCACGCACCTTGATTTTCTTGAAGAATATGAACCCAAAGACCGTGCTTAACACAATCAGAAAGCACAAGGTTACGCACATTTTTGCAGTGCCTCTTGTTTGGGAAACAATATATAAAAAAGCGCTTGCCTCAATTAAGGAAAAGGGCAAGGGCACATACAAAAAGTTTTCCTTGATGCTAAGCCTTGCAAATAATGCCGTGGGCGTTGGCGGTGCTATTTCTCACCTTGCATTTAAAGAGGTTAGAGAAAATCTGTTCGGTGACAGCATTAAATTCCTGATAACAGGCGGCAGCGCTATTTCCAAGGAAGCACTGTCATTCTATAACGGAATTGGCTACCATATGGCAAACGGCTTCGGCATGACCGAAATAGGCATTACCTCTGTTGACATTTCTATGAGTGCGAAGGTGCGCAACCGTGGCTCTGTTGGCTTCCCATTTGGCAATACGGAATATTCTGTTTCTGAAAAGGGCGAGCTTTTGGTTCGCGGAAAAACAATGGCGTCCCGTATTTTGCACAACAAAGAGGAGTATGTGACGGATTTTGATGCTTGGTTCAACACCAAGGATTTGGTAGTCAAGGACGGAAAACGGTATTTCCATCAAGGCAGACGTGACGACTTGATTGTTTGCCAAAACGGTGAAAACATAAATCCTGAGCTTGTGGAAAAGCAGCTCCGCACACCAAATATGAAAAATCTTTGCCTGTTTGCAGGCAAGGACGGTGAGCCTACCCTGCTTGTAAGCATTGAATATTGCTTTACCAAGGAAAGATTGAACGACGTATATGACGAGATAAAGGAAAAGCTTTTTGATTGCCATTTGCAGGACGAGATTAAGCGGATTGTTTTGACCACGGACGAGCTTTTGGGTAGCGGAGAGTTCAAGGTCAGCCGCAAAAAAATCAGTGAAAAGTATAAAAAGGGTCTTTACAACGTTATAGACATTCAAAACGCAGACAAATATGTTGAGTCAGTTTTGTCCGAGGTTGAATGCCGCATCATTTCTTGCTTTGCATCCGTTTTGCAAAAGGAAACGAGCGAAATAACAATGGAAACAGACTTCTTTACAGACTTGGGCGGAAGTAGCCTTGATTACTTTGTGCTTCTTGACACATTAAAGGCTCAGTTCAATTTTGAAATCAGCGAGGCGCGTGATTCCAAAATGTCCACGCCAAAATCATTTTATGACTTGATAAGAGGAGAGAAAAAATGATAAGATCACTTAACACGAAATGGAAGGAGTTCCTGTTCGCCTTCTCAGGCTTCGGACCTAACTTCTTGATGGTTATGATGGGCGCATATTTCACTGATGCTATCAACCCATCCGCGTTGGTTAACGCAGGAGAGTTCCAACGCTTTGCAGGCGGGGCTTGCTATATTTTGCCTGCGGTTTTCCCAATTTTGTATGCAATTTCCAAGGCATTTGACGGAATTATAGACGTGCCCTTTGCCCATATTACAGACACATTGTCCACAAAATGGGGCAGACGCCGTCCTGCAATTCTGTTCTGCTTAATCCCTATGGTTATTTCCTACGCACTGTGCTGGCTTCCAATCGGTGGTGTTGAGGGCAGAGGACTGAATACTGCGTGGATTATCATTTGGTCACTTGTTTTCTTTGCAACATATACAATGGGAATGATAGCCTTTTATGGCTCTCTTTCCACCACCTGTACAGACGAGCCGCAAAGGCTTCGTGTGTCGGGCTACAAGGCATTTTTTGATACTATTTCCTACTGTATCGTATATGCTCTCGTTCCTGTCATTCTTTCAGGTGCAAAAATCCATATTGACAAATTTGCATTTATCTGCTTGCCGTTGATGCTTACCTTGGCAATTCCGCTCTTTATGATTAAAGAGGGTGAAAAATACGGTTATCCAGAAAATCAAGGCTTGCAAGAGGAAAAGGTTACTATCAAGGAGAGCATATCTCTCACATTTAAGAATAAAGTATTTTTGAGGTGGCTTTTGGTTAACTGCTGCACCTTCTTCGGTATGCAGATGTTCTTAGTAAGCATGAACACACTGATTATGGGCGGTATGAAAATGAATGGCTTTGAAATGGCTATTCTTAATACCTTCGCCTTTGCTCCTGTGCCTATTATGCTTTATCTTTTCAATAAGCTAAAGGCAAAGAAGGGTATCAGATTTACATATCAGACCTGCCTGGGCGCATTCTCCATAGCCATTTTGGCATTTTTCTTCGGTTCAACCTTTGTTCTTGGAGAAAACCACAAAATGCTTCAGTACATTATCGGTAGCGTGGGCGGCATTGTTGGCAGCTGGGCAATTGGCGCGTTCTTTATGGTTCCGTATCATATTACCGCGCAAATCTCAAGTGTAGAGGAAAAGCTCACACATAAAAACCACTCCGCTATGTACTTTGCGGGCAACGCATTGTTTACATCCATTGTCAGCGCCATTTCCGGCTCATTGGTTTACGAGAACATCAAAAACCTGTTTATTTCCAAGAAAAATTGGAAGGTTGTATGGGCGTCAGGTGCCGTTGAAAACGGTGAGGTAATTGATGCAATAGATATAGCCGCCAAGGAGCTTGGCAGTGACGTGTCACAGGTGTTTAATCTTGGTACACTGTTAGTTCCGTTTATTGTTGCTATTTGTTGCGTGCTTGGCTTGGTTTTGGCATTCAAAATGCCAAGGGACTATACTCCCGAGCTTGTTGCCAAGGAGTTGAAGGCGCTTGACCCAACTATTGATGTTAGTGCCATTGAAAAGGATGAAAGATTTGCCGTGAAAGAAGAAAAGGGCGAAATTTTGTTCGTTCAAATCGGTCTTTTCGTGCTTTCAGGCTCAATTTTCGGCTTTGTTTGGCTTGCATACCTGCTTAAATCCGTTAAGGAATATGTGTCGTCCTTCAAGAGCAAAATCATGTGGCTCTTGTGCGCACTCGTTCCATTTGCTTCAGCTTTTGTTATGCCAAGGATTTTCGGTCAGCTCCAAAAGCAGGCGAAGGAAAAGGGTATCAGACTTGTAGGCAATAAGGTGCTTTATGCAATACTCGGCATCATTTTCCCAGTTATGATAGTTAATGTTGTTGCCTTGGCGCTTATGCAGAAGAATATCAATAAGCTGTATAAGGCGGATGAGGCGATTGTAGAGGAAGTAGTAGCGTGATATATTGGCTTTTACATTGGTTTTTTAAAATTACAGGCTTTTTGCCACAGCTCTTTGCCTTCCGCACAAAGGTTTATTATGAGGATAAAAAGGTGCAGAGCAGGCGCATAAGAGGCAAGGCAATTGTTATGCCAAACCATCACTCCGTTATGGATGTGGCAAGCATGATGTTTGTCTTTTACGGAAGAGCCCTGCGTTGTCTGACGGCGGAGCTGATGTACAGAAAAAATATTTTTATGACCCTTGTGTTGAAGCTGCTTGGCTTTATTAAGGTTGACCGTGAAAGTCACGATTTTTCCTTTTTGAACAAGGCAGAGGCGATACTGAGTAAGGGCGGCGTTGTGGAGATATATCCTGAAGCCCGATTGGCATGCCCAGGCGAGGAAAAGCCGCTTGAGTTCAAGCCGAGTGTTGTTGCCTTGGCGCTTTCTAGCGGAGCGCCTATAATTCCCGTTTACCATAACGGTGCAATTTTCAGCAAGGAAAGAGCAAGGGTGATGATAGGCAAGCCTATTGACATAAGAGAATGGTATGATGACAGTCTAACAGAGGGCGAAAACATTGATATGATTCGCAAAAGGCTTAGAGGAAAGGTGATTGAATTAGGTAATGAGCTCGAAAGACAAAGAAAAGAAGAAAAAGCAAGGTAATTTCCTATATGACTTCATCAAGGTGACAGGCGCTTTGCCTACACTGTGTTGGCTGCGACCCAAGGTGCTGTACATAGGAGAAAAGAAAAAAATCAAGGGCGGTGTTTTGATTGCCGCCAACCATGTTACATTTACAGACCCCTTGACCGTTTTGACCACCTTTTGGGACAGACGTCTTAACTGTATTGCAACCAAGGATTTGTACAAAAACAAGCTGCTCAGCTTCATTTTTAACAAAATGCACTGCATACAGGTTGACAAGGAAAACTTTAATATGGCAACCTTCCACGAGGTGTGCGAAAGATTAAAGGAAGACAAGGCGGTTGTTGTTTTCCCCGAGGGTCAGGTGAATAAGACTGAAAATATGCTCACCTTCAAGTCAGGGGCTATTCTGATGGCATATAAGGCAATGAAGCCTATTTTGCCTGTATATCTTCATAAGCCGAATAAATGGTATAACAGAAGATACGTGGTAGTGGGTGAGCCTATTGAAATCAATGAAAACGGCGCGCTTCTTCCGTCTATGCAGGAAATTAACCGAATTAACAATCTCTTGCAGGAAAAGGAAGCTGAGCTTAAAAGATACTGTGAAAATTATTGGAATAAGAAGAAAAAGAGGAAAAAAGAAATGGGAGCTTTTGAAAAGTACACTGACAGTCTTAGCTATTCAAAAATTGTTGATTATGCAAGCGTTAGCCAAATGTGGGCAAGCGTTGTAAAGGAATATGGTGATAAGGTTGCAGTTTGCGATAACGGCGAGAATTATACCTTTGCAGCACTTGAGGGTGAGGTTGCTAAGGTAAGAGCATATCTTTTGGAAAACGGCGTTAAAAAGGGCGACAAGGTTGGTATTTACAGTCCTAACTGTAAGGATTTTGTTAAGAGCTTTTTGGCGGTTACAACAATCGGTGCGGTTGCTGTTTTGTTGCCACCTCAGCTTGATGAAATGACCGTTTTCGGCTGCACAATGAAATTCCAAATGACCGCGCTTATCTATTCCCCTGCCCTTGAATCCAAGGTCGGATTTTTAAAGGAGAAGCGTCCCGATTTTAAGCTTTATGCGGACTCTATATGTAGTGAAAATTCCGTTCCCTGTCAGGAGGTTGCAGGCTCTGACCCATGTGTAGTTCTCTTTACAGGCGGCACAACAGGCAAGAGCAAGGGTGCATTGCTTTCAAACGAGGCAATCATGCGCGGAACAAAGAACGGCTGCTATGGCTACCGCGAGGTGTTCCAGCAAAGATATATGCTTGTGTTGCCACTTACTCATGTGTTTGGCTTGGTTCGTAATCTTTTGACAAGCCTTTACACAGGCAGCTCAATTTTCATTTGCCGTAACAATAAGGATATGTTCAGAGATATTGCTATGTTCAAGCCAACAATTATGGTGCTTGTTCCTGCCCTTGCTGAAATGGCGATTAACCTTTCAAAGCAGTTTAAGAAGAATATGCTTGGAAGCGACCTTAAAACCGTCATTTGCGGCGCGGCTACCGTTTCTCCTTATCTTGTTGAGGAATATGACAAAATCGGTGTCGCACTCTTGCCGGGCTACGGCTTGACAGAGAGCGCTAACCTGGTTAGCGGCAACCCCGAAGCAAAGAGCAAGCCATCATCCGTTGGTCTTATCTATGAGGGTATGGAATACAAGGTAGTTGACGGTGAGCTTTGGTTAAAGGGCATCAATATGATGCAGGGCTACGTTGGTGAGCCTGAGGAAAATGAGCTTTCCTACGAGGATGGCTGGTTCAAGACAGGTGACCTTGTTCGCTTTGACGAGGACGGATACCTTTATATCGTAGGCAGAAAGAAGGAAATCATTGTTCTTTCAAGTGGAGAAAACATTTCCCCTGCGGAGATTGAATGTAAGTTCAATGAAATTGAAGTGGTGCAGGACTCATTGGTTTATGAAAGTGAAGATATGACAAGCCTTGTTTTGGAGGTATTGCCACGTCAGGTAATTCTTGCCACAATTGATTGTGAGGACAAGGAAAAGTACATTCGCGACAGAATTAACGAGGTGAATGCATCCCTGCCGTCCATTCACAGAGTCAGCAAGGTTATCATTCGTGATACAGACTTTGTCCGTTCACCAAGCATGAAAATAGTAAGGGGTCAGAATAAGAAATGAACAGACAGGAAATAACAGAAAAGCTTAAAGAAATATTGGTGCTTGCCCTTGGCAACACAGTAGATATTGATAAATGCAGTGAGGACTCAAACCTCACAACGGATTTGGGACTTAATTCCGTTGGCATTTTGTATGTCGTTATTGCAATAGAGGAGTTCTTTAACATTCGCTTCGGGGATGTGAGCTTCGGCGACTTCCAGACCGTAAAGGATGTAATTGACTATATTGAGGAGCAGACTAAGGAATGAAATGGGAGCTGATAGAGCCTAAATGCGGTGATATTATTCGCATTAAGGCAGGCAACATATATCACTACGGTGTTTATGTGAGCGACGACGAGGTGATACAGTTCGGCGTTGCGCCCAACAGACGCGGAACGATAACCGACAGTGAGGTTGAGGTTTTATCAACTGATATAAACGAGTTTTTAAACGGCGAATTTTTAGAGGTTGGTGTCCTTGATAAGAAGGAGCAAAAGAACCGCGTTCCTGTTAATAAAACGGTTGAAATGGCGCGTGGTCGCCTTGGTGAGCGAGGATACAATATCCTCTATAACAACTGTGAGCATTTTGCCACAGAGTGTGTAACAGGTGTGCGCAAGTGCGACCAGGCAGACTCCGTGCGTGACTTTTTCCGTAACCTTCCAATAGTTGACGTTTATGTGGGCGTAATTCCCGAAAAGGTCAAGATTTCCTCTGTTTACCCAAAGGAAAGAGCAAAGGAAATCAAGTCCTGCTCAAACGAAAGAGTAAGGGCGGAAAAATACTGCGCGTGGCGCTTGCTTGAATATGCACTTCACCGCACATTCGGTGTAAAAATTAAAGACTTAGATATCGTTAAAAAGGAAAACGGCAAATGGGAGTGTAAAACTCACTGCTTTTCCATTTCTCACACCTATAGCGCGGTAGCTGTTTGCGTTTCTCGCTCTCCTGTGGGCGTTGATATTGAGCATTTGAGCGACAAGCTCTCCCGCGTAGCACCTAAAATTTTGACCGAAAAGGAAGGCGTGGAATTTGCTCTGCTTGAAGATGGGGAAAAGCTTGCCTATCTCGGTGAAAAATGGACACAAAAGGAGAGTATATTCAAGTCCTTAGATAAGGAAGCCTTTGTACCCGGCAAAATTGAAACAAGCGAGTACAAAACGTATGTTAAGTCCATGGAGATGGGAGAGGGCAAATTTGCTCTGTCTGTTGCTACCGAAACTCCCGAGCGCGTGCGCTTCTACCAAAACGTAGATTATCTTGACTAATTCAAAAATATCAAGGAGAAAAGATAATGAATAGTAAAGAGTGGTTTAAAAATGCGGGCTTTGGCTTGATGATACATTGGGGACTTTATTCAATTCTCGGCGGTGAATATAACGGCAAGAGAATGGACGAAATTGGCGAATGGGTAATGTCCAAATATGAAATTCCAAATAAGGAATATGAGAAGCTGACAAGCGCATTTAACCCAATATATTTTAATGCGGACGAATGGGTACAGCTGGCAAAAAATGCAGGGATGAATTACATTGTCATAACCTCAAAGCACCACGACGGCTTTGCGCTCTACCATTCCAAGGTGGACTCCTACAACGTAGTTGATTCAACGCCGTTTAAGCGCGATATCATCCGTGAGCTTGCTGAGGCTTGTCACCGCCATGATATGAAATTAGGACTTTATTATTCACAGTGTATAGACTGGCACGAGGAAAACGGCGGTGGCTACGACGAAAATTACTATCATTCCAATTTTGGAATGAGTTGGGACAACGATTGGGATTTTCCAAACAGACAGCAAAAGGATTATTTAAAGTGCTACGAAAAGAAAATCAAGCCACAGGTTAAGGAACTTATCACCGAGTACGGTGACCTTTGCTTGATTTGGTTTGATACTCCCATTGATATGCCCGAAGAATGTGCTAAAGAGCTGTATGAAATGGTTAAGCAATACCAACCCGATTGCCTTGTAAGCTCAAGAATAGGCGCAGGAATGGGAGAATATAAATCTATGGGAGATAATGAGCTTCCCGATACCTATACCGACGAATTGGTTGAATCTCCTATTACGCTGAATACCACATGGGGATATAAATCCTTCGACAATGATTGGAAATCGGCTGACGAGGTATTGAGAATTTTAGACAAATGCAGAAAATGCGGAGCCAACTTACTTCTCAACATCGGTCCCGACCATCTTGGCAGATTCCCCGTCCCTGCTATGAATATTTTGAAAAATCTCGTTGATAAAAATAACAAATAAAAACCAATTAATAAACACCCCCAAAAGCAGTACGCTTTTGGGGGTGTTTCAATATTTTTGCATAAAATAAACGGTGACAGGATGACTCCACTTCGTTCCGTTGAATCGCCCACACCTTAAGAAATCAAGCTTTCTACGGTTTAGGGCGATTTTGCGCACCTGATTCAAACAAAGCTTGAAGGCAGGTCGAATCGTCATCTCAGACAAAATAAAAAGCACCGTACCGAATGCGTGATGTTCTTAGCGGAGAAATTGTATAACGCACGGTAGGGGCGAACTGTGTTCGCCCGCGGGCGTTCAAAGAACGCCCCTACGGATAAGCGAAATTTGATATGCAGAAAGCAAAGATGACCCCGACATTTTAAGTCTGTCGGGGTTATCTTTTATTTTAGTAATTCTTTTTTGAACATTTCAACGTGCATCATAATATGTCCGATGTTTCCTTCTCCGGCATATTGTGTAGCATCGAAGAAATTATGTTCGAGAGTTGACCAATACAAATCGTTCTCTTCTCCGCCAACATCTATCGGTTTATTTAATTTCCCTACATATACTTCAAGATAGCAATTACCCAAATGATATGTAAAATCCATTAGATGCGAGAGAATAATATCATTTTTAGTTATGGTTGTTTCTTCATAAAGTTCTCTATATGCCGCTTCCAATCCATTTTCGTTTTCCTCTATTTTTCCACCGACAAAATTGGAAAGTCCTTTGTAAGGATTTCTTCGTCTTTTGCACATTAACATCCTATCGGCATTTTCATTAAATACCACAACTGTATTGTATCCTTGCATAATATTCTCCCCAAAATTAAATTCTGTTATTTATCGCAAGTTTCGCCTTTGTATTACATAGACATCGGGCAAAGCCCATCCCCCTAAAGTTGTACGAATGCTTCAATAGGCTCCCTCCGAGAGGGAGCTGTCACCGAAGGTGACTGAGGGAGAGTGCGTAACAAGAAAGTTGATACAAACCCAAAGGCACGCAGGCTCCTTCCACCGCTAACGCGGTCCCCCTCCCTCTCGGAGGGAGGCTTTCACGGCGGCATCGGTATACTCGCAGACACCACGAAAGTTTGTGCTGATCTGTCGGTTTGTAAACCGTATGACTTTCAGATCATACCCTTCAAGTATTTCCGTGCGGAATTTATCCTTTTGTCCGCTTTCTTCGGTATAATGCTGTGACCCATCAATTTCTATGATCAGTTTGGCTTTGTGGCAGTAAAAATCCGCAATGAAATTGTCTATGGCTTTTTGCCTTTGAAATCTGATTTCATATTTTGATAGGAAATCATACCACAAATGTTTTTCCTGCGGTGTTGCATTTTTACGAAGATTTTTTGCAAGAGTAATATTCTTTTCGTTGTAATCAAGCGACATACTTACTCCTCCAAAGTTTTATTGTTTCCATTATACCACAAATCGGCAGGGAAAACAAGTTCTCTGCCGACTTTCTGTGCCTTCAATTTCTCCGTTAAGGACAACAGAGAAATGGTACAATACTTTTTATGTGAGTAATCTAAAATTTTGATACTATTTTCGTGTGGGTGCAAAATTTAAGAATTATGGGTGCATTTACCTATAAGGATTTGCACCTGTTTTAATTTGATAAATTGGAATTTGTTTATCAAGACTTTTATAATGAATACATTAGCATTCCGAGCCCCGCCGATATGATGATCATCAGTATCGGAGTTGGTTTTTTCTTGAATGTAAGCTTCGCTACGATGCTGATCAATATCAATATGGCAAATATGATAATGCCCTTAAAATCTATGGCAAGTGTATCTCCT
>JAZQWO010000052.1:0-3452 GCA_045632405.1 Eubacteriales bacterium
GATGCGTGTTCATAAGGGATTTGAACACGCATCCTTTTTTGTTTAAAAACAGATTGATATATTTTTGTTGTTTGTCGCAGATTATCTGCGGCTTTTTCTTTTATGCCGTTTCGGGTAAAGCACCTGAGATGTAATTCACCCCTACTCCCTGCCTTGTATCGTTTACGATGGGCATTTTGTCAGGCAGTTCAATATACCCTACAAAGCGGTAGTAAATCACTATCCTCTGCGTTTTGTTTTTACCTTTACCCTCTGCCTCATAAACATCAATGTGGTCAATAAGCTCCTTTGCAAGAGGTGCCGTAAGTGTTTCCATTTCCATAAAGCTCCTCACCGCATTAAGAAAGATTTCTTTACCTTTCGTTGTCTCTTGTGTACTTGAAAGCTTCTTTCTAAGTTCAGTAATCTTTCCTTTGAGTTCCGTTCTTTCAAATTCATATTTGTGTGACATATGAGTAAACCATTCATCTGTTACTTTACCCTCAGCATTGTCTTCATATAGCTTTTCATAAAGTTTAGCCACCTTCTGCTGTCTTGCAAGAGCTTTCTGAAGCTCACCCTCAAGATACCTTGTTTCCTCATATAAGTCCTTGTTTGACTTCTTTTCAAGGATTTCCGCAAGTCTTTCTTCATCGTGTTTAAGAAAGTTTGCAAGATGCTTCAGTTCAAGTAATACTATCTGCTCAAGAGCATCTGAACGAATGTAGTGCCTTGTGGGACAATTACCTCGGGTATCTTTGATATAGTTACCGCAACTGAAATAATGTATCTCTTTGTTAGTGGTATTAGTGTGATACCTCATATTGCTACCGCAATCACCGCAACGGATAAGTCCGCTGAAGATGTGCTTCTTTGCATTTTCGGGTTTAGGCGCTCTTCTCTTTACCTTTAAAAGATTTTACTGCACAAGCTCAAATACTTCTCTTTCAATGATAGGCTCGTGAACATCCTTGAAGATTCTCCAATTCTCTTCAGCGTTCATCAGCCTCTTTTTGTTTTTGAAATTCTTTGAGTATGTCTTGAAGTTAATTACATCACCGCAGTACTCCTGTTGGGTTAAGATTTTTCTAACCGTTGTCTTGCTCCATCTGTAAGGGTCAGCAGGCATTTGCTTGCCGCCTCGGTTTAATCCCTTGCTGTGCCAATATGCCATAGGTATATAGATTTTGTTTGACTGAAGAACATGAGCAATAGCTTCGTTACCCTTACCTTCTATGCACATTCTGAAAATGCTTTTTACAACCTGTGAAGCATCAGGGTCTATTATCCATTTCTTTTTGTTCTCGGGGCTTTTCATATATCCGTAAGGCGGTTGAGCAAGTGGCTCACCAAGATTGCCTCTTATTCTGTTTGAGCTTCTGATTTTTCTTGAAATATCTCTTGCGTACATTTCATTCATTATGTTCTTAAAAGGTGCGATTTCATTCTCACCCTCATCACTGTCTACCATATCGTTAACAGCAATAAATCTTATGTTATGTTCAGGGAAATAATTGTCTGTGTAATGACCTACCGATACATAGTCTCGTCCTAATCTTGATAAGTCCTTTACCATTACAACAGAAATGTATCCCATTTCAATATCGTCAAGAAGTTCTTGGAATCCCGGTCGGTTAAAGTTCGTACCCGTGTAACCGTCATCAACATAAAACTTTACGTTTGTGAAGCCAAGCTCTTTGGCTTTCTGTGCCAATAATCTTTTCTGATTTGCTATGGAATTGCTTTAACTATCCGTACCGTCATCTCTAGACAGACGAGTGTAAAGACCTGCAATCCCGGTGTAATCTGTTAACTGCATTTTACCTCCTTCCCGGCAGTTAGACATATATATTCTTTGTTCATTGTATCACTGTTTATTGTCGGTGACAAATGTGTGAAGTCACTGCCAATATATTTTTCAATTTTATTTTTAAAGGTATCACCGTTTTTATCGACAGAGTATCTTGATAAAACATAATATTTTATTCCGTCAATTACAATTTCTTTTTCATCTTCACTGAGCATCAGTAATTCAGCACGGGTGTTACAAAGAAGAAGCCAAAGAAGTAAATTCAAATACTTAAATAACTTCATTCACTCACCTCGCATCTCTTTGCTCTCGTTGTTTTCTTTCCCTATTATTTCATCTGTACAGAACTTCGTCACAGGTTATGTCGAAGTTAAATCTATCCTTGTTTCAATACCGAGTCTTCTGCAAGCTTTAGCGCTGAAAATGAAAGGATTGTTTTCAAATGATTTTAAATTTTCAATTTTGATTTCTGATAATGTTGTCATAATAGACCTCCTAAATTTTAAAAATAGATTTTGATTTTTGTTTTCAAGGAAGGATGTAATAATTCAATAACACTCTGTAATATCAATGTCATTGATACATTCTTTCGATACAAGCGACTACTTAACAATCTTGTCGTGATTTTTCTTTGTCATTGGATTTTCACCTCCTCAAATTTTTTTGGAATTGCTTTCCACTTATACGGACAGGGAAAGGGCAAGTGGAAACCCTTATTCCCGAAAGTTAACAGAATATTTAAAGTCATTTTTTCATTCGTCTGCTGTTAACCTGATTCTTTTTTCTTCTTTTCATCTCCATTCATTCTGTTTTGTAAAACGGCTTTTCGCCCGTTTTGGGATTTCCGGGCCCGAAATCCAATGCTCGTTAAGACAAGGACACAAACCCGCCGCAAGAAAAATTGCAAAACAAAAAAGCCGTTACATAGGCAACAGAAACAAGCGTAGAGAGAAAGGCTCACCGCGCTCATATTCTGTTGGGTCACTATGTAACAGCTTTTAAATAAAGCTAAATATAAATCGATGTGTGTGGCTGTTTGAGCAAAGCATAATTAAAGTAGTTGTGTTTTTGCCAAGCTCAACAAAAACATCGTGACGGTGGTATGATATATTATTTTGAAAATTTTGACAACGAGAAATTTGTCGAAGGGTTTAAAAAATTTTTTTACGGTCAATAATATTAGGTTCAGGCTTTTGAAAAAACTTTTTTATCTCCCCATAAATACTACGACATAAGCAGGGGTTAAATGTTCCGAGAATTTGAAAAAAGTTGAAAAAGATTTTTTGAGTGAGAAAAATGTAACGCAGTATTCATATAACCAAAATTTGATTTTATTGCTTCGCAACCTGCCGCATAACACTGGCGTGTTTGAAATTTTTTCTGTGTATTATTGAATTATTACATCCTTCCTTGAATATGAAATTCACCAACGCCGTGATAAAAACTCACTTAACGTGATATTGAAATTCACTTCATTATGTGCAAGAATATATTCAGAAGTAGACGTCACTTTCAATTATGAAAAAGAGATTTTTAACATAAGCAACACCTCCTGTCGTAAAATTGCCGTTAGATAAGTATTTTTACCTCCGGCGACAGGACCCGCTGATACAAATGAAAAGAGTACGCCCTTGGTTTAAGATAGGGTGTACTCTTTAAGTAA
>JAZQWO010000053.1:0-1631 GCA_045632405.1 Eubacteriales bacterium
TATCACCCTTGCCCATAAAAATTGAGGCTCTTGGCGCTCCGCCCGAGCCAACAAGGGCGGCAAATGCGGAAACGATCATTATAACGGGCATACAAACGCCTACACCCGTAAGTGCCAGGTCACCAACCTCGGGCATATGACCAATATATATTCTGTCAACTATGTTGTATAGCATATTAACAAGCTGTGCAATTACAGTAGGGATCGCCAGCTTAAAAAGCAGCTTGCCAAGGGGCGCGCTACCGAGAAAGTCCTTGCTTTTATCCATATACTTCCCTGCCTTTCCTTAAAGATTATACTATTTTTGAGAAAAAAAGTCAATAATGGGGTGGGTAAATAATTTATGTATTGCGACAAGGCGATTTTTGTGATATAATTAATGTATTAAAGCTTTTGTGAGGTGCATTATGGATTTTAATGTAAGTATTTATGAAAACAGAAAGGCAAAGGGCTCTCCCTTGCTTGTTGCCCACCGAGGTGTTTGCGGTGCAAACGTGCCATGCAACTCCATTGCGGCATACAAAATTGCGCTTAATCAGGGCGCTGATGTTGTTGAGATAGATGTATCAAAATCAAAGGACGGAAAATTCTACGTTTTCCATCCCGGTATGGAGCATGTTTTCTTAAGAAGCGACAGAAGAATTGATGAGATGACATCAAGCGAGGTTGATGCGCTCTTCCTTGTAAATCAGGATAGCGTTAAGACAAGCTACAAGGTGCCCACTCTTGCCGAGGTGCTTGCGCTTTTAAAGGATAAGGTATATATAAATGTAGACAAATTCTGGACAGATGTTGAGGGAATTGCCAACGAGATTCGCAAGGCAGGGGTTGAAAAGCAGGTTATTGTTAAAACCTACGTTGACGAAAAGAGCCTTGAGGCAGTTACAAAATACGCCCCCGACTTTATGTTTATGCCTCTTATCTGGGCAAAGGATACAGTTACCGACAAGCTTCTTGAAAACGGTGTAAATGTAATCGGCGCTGAGCTTCTTTTTGACAAAGAGGATTGCGAATGTATTCAGGACGATTATATCAAGTCCATGCACGACAAGGGTCTTATGGTATGGATGAACTCAATTATTTATGATGAAAATGCGGTTATCTCCGCTCACCATACAGATGACGGCTCACTCAGTGGCAATCCCGATGACGGCTGGGGCTGGCTTATTGACAAGGGCGCAGACTTTATCCAGACAGACTGGTTACTTATGCTTAAGGACTACATAAACAACAGAAAATAAAAAACGAACCCCTGACAGAAGCTTCTGTCGGGGGTGTTTTTATATTCATCCATAAATTGGAATTTATCAGTATAGCACTACCTCTTCTGAACGGTCAAAAGTAGGCTCTGCTTTGTAATCTTTAACACACCACTGCTTTATATATTGTGCAGCTCTTTGCTCAGCATATTTTGCATTTAGTACTTCTCCATTTTCATCAACTTCAAGATTGTTAATAAAAATTGCATATACTGTTTCAAGTAAACTTGGGCTTTCTCTAAACTCGTCAAAATAATCAATTCCTTCTAACAACGGATAACCAACTGTTCCGTTTGCAATCCAATATGAAAACTGTCTAACTGCCCCACTTACTGAATGGCTTAGTTTCATAATAGTCCTCCTATAAATTTT
>JAZQWO010000054.1:0-131104 GCA_045632405.1 Eubacteriales bacterium
TTGGTTTTGAGAAAAACAGCCACGCGTTTTGCGTGGCTGTTTTTGTTTGGTGGTTCTTGCGTGCGTCGTACCCTGCGAGTTTGTGAGGTAATTTTGCATTTTGAGTTTTGAATTTTGCATTTGCCTTGGCGGTACGCCGAGATAGGGGTCCTCGCTCTGCTCTTTAGTAGGAGCGGGGTTCTCGTGTGCGTCGTACCCTACGGGTTGGTACGTCAATGATGAACGCAAAAAAAATGCAGGTCAATCGTTGTGATTGACCTGCATTTTTATTCTACGATAACGCTGACACCGTCGGGGATCGCAACGACGGTTGGCTTTGATTTTCCTAAGATTTCCTTTGCCTTTTCTATGGCTTCCTCAATAGAGTGGGCAGGAATAAGGTGCATTTTTTCAACCACGGGGTCGCTCATTTCGGAAATATAGATAACGTGGGCATGCATAAGGACACGGAGCAAAATCTGTGTTTGCCATTGGTCCGGCACGGTTTGTCCGCGCTCACGTGACAGGAAAATGCCCATTGTTTTGTTGATATCCGCTTCGTCTGCTAACTGGTGATAAAAATGGTCGCCGCCTATACCGTCATTTGACTTGGCAAGCATAATGATAACGCCGCCCTTTTTCACTGTTGCTTCTGCGGCTGTCATACCCTTGACCGCTTGGTAAACGTTTTGGTCTAAGGGGTAGCCGCCGTTTGTGGTGACAACTATATCGGCAGGACAGGACTTTACGCCACAATGCTGACGCAAAAAGTCTGTGCCTTTTTTGTGTGCCTCCTCGCAGTCGCCTGCGGTGGCAAAGATAACCTGCTTATCTGCATTCAAAACTACATTGACAACAAAGGCAAGCTTGGCGGTTTTTGCGCCCCAAAGCATATCCTCGTGAATGGGGTTACCGTCAAGAACACCTGTTCTTGATTTTGGGTGGGCGATAAATTCGGAGCAATGGTTGGCAAGAACTGTTTTTCTTGCGCACACGCCAGGCAAAACGCTCTTGCGTCCGCCAGAGAAGCCTGCAAAGAAGTGTGGCTCAATAAATCCCTCGGCAACGAGCAAGTCTGCTTCGTAGGCAATTTTATTTACAACGCATTCTCCGCCACTTGGGAGTGTGCCTATATTAACAAGCATTTCTGTTTCGTCGCAATCGTGAATGTAGATATTTTCCTTTTCCACAATCTCACTGCCGAATTTTGAAACAAGCTCGTCCTTGGTTGTACCGCGGTGACAGCCTGTTGCTATCAAAATTGTGATTTTGGCATTTGGGCTTCCGCGTCTGATTTCCTCAAGCATAAGGGGCATTATGAGCTTGCTTGGCACAGGGCGCGTATGGTCGCTTGCTATGATAACTACATTTTTCTTGCCTTTGGCAAGGGTGGCAAGGCTATCTGCTCCAACAGGGTTAGCCATAGCTTCCTTGATAAGCTCCTCGCCGCTTTTTTGTGGGTCATACTCGTTAATTCCTGACTCCAAAACTCCTAAAAGCTCACAATCGTCAAAGGAATATTCCAAATTTTCGTGTCCGTAGGGAAATTTAATGCTTTCCATTTTGTTCTCCTTTACATTTCAAAGCTAAGCTCAAATTCACTGCATCCCGTTGGCAATTCATATTCCAGAATGTACACGTTGTAGGGGGATGAGTCCAAGTGCTTTTTGGCAATTTTTTCGGTTATTTTGGGCATTATGCCGCCTTTTGCCTTCAATGTGGTATCGTCTATCACTACTCCGCCGTCAACTGTTTTCGGCTCGATAACGGAAACGAAACGCTCGACAATTTGAGGTTCAACGTCAAGAGTGAATTTGTCCTTCAAAATTATGGATTTTTCGGCAAAATCAAACACTCTCTCCACTTTTTTGACAAAATCCACACCGTAGGCGTTGGAAAATTCAAGACTTGCCCTTTGCTTTTCCGCGTCATATTTCACAAAAACATCGTCCCTTGCTATACTGTCCTCACTCACTCCGTTTATGATTGGAATGTTGTGTGCGGCTGCGCTTGGGTTGAAAAAGGTATATCTTTCCGAGGTGTGGTAGCCTGGCTCATAGGGTCCTGCGCCAATATCGGCAATTATTTGCTTGTTATTCCTTGCCAAAATAAATGAGCCAACGTCAATGTGGTTGTGGCTCTCGCCATTGTTGCCGCCCTTGACGGTAAAGCCGTATGCGCATGTGCGCTTTGTCAGATAACAGGAATTTTCAACACTGTATGTAACATTGTCGCACATTTCTGTGGCGTTGTTTTTGGGGTCATAGTAGATAAAGGAGCGAAGGGCAAAATTGAAGTGGGTATTGTCCTCAACAACTATGCAGTGCTCCTTTGGGAGCTTTGCAAGCTCGTTTCCGTAAATGTGGCGAAGCATATGGGGCAAGCCAACACTGTACTTTGAGCCAATGGCAGCATCACTATATGTAGCCATCACGTTTTTCTGCAAGAACATTTTGCTAATGAACTTGGAAATTTCCTTCACCTTGGGGCGAGCGAACCAGTCAACGCTACCGCCTGTGATTTCGCGCTCCAGCATGGCGTAGCTTGCAAAAAAGCCGAAGCCGAAGCTCCAATATCCAACGCCCTCAACGCACATACCGTCGTCCTTGTAGCTTGCAAGATAACATTCCATAGCGGAATGAAGCCTTTCTTGATTTTCAAAGAAAAGCTCGGGCGCTTCGTACATCAAAACCGCACCCACAGAGCCTGCGCAAACGGCTGTCCAATTGTTGTCGTGGGTTTCCCAGAAGAATTTGCGCGAAAGATACGGCTCTATTGTTCTGCGTCTTAATTCATATGTAATTCTGTCAATCAAAAGGCGAGGAAACCTATCCCTGAAAAGGCTTTTGATTTCTGCCAGGGCAAATGCGGCAGAGCCTGCAAAAATGTCAATAAGTCCAAAGTCAAAGTCCTTTGGGGTTTTGCCGTAATATTGCTCTGTGTAGTGACCCAAGGGCGCCCAGGTATAGTCATTCAAGTATGCCCACACGGACTCCAAGAGGTTAGCATAATACTCCTCGTTATCGGGGTAAATAAGGGACAAAATAGCGCTTGACTGAAGGTGATCGAACTGAAGCCGCCAGATGCCGCGGTCATTTTCGTTCAAAACCTCGTCAGCAGTATGTGGGCGCGGCTTTTCCTTGCCAAACGCTTCATCATACAGCTTTTTCACCTCTTGTCTGTGTTGTTCAAAATCGGGACTTGTGCGCACGCGCTCCCAAAATGATTTATCACGAGCAAAATCGAGCATATAGTTCTCCTTTAAAAAGAATTTCTTTTTAATTATGCTACCATAAAAATCCTACAAAAGCAACCTTTTTAGGGAAATTTATTGACTTTTGCAAAGCAATATTCTATACTTGAATTATCAAACCTAAGGAGCTTTCGATATGGATAGAGTTGATTTTTCAAAAATTAAAATTACAGGCGGATTTTGGGCGCAAAAGCAGGAAATGGTGCGCAACGTTACTATGCGTGCGGTTTATGACAGATTTTACGAAACAGGTAGATTTGATGCCTTCAAATGCGACCCTAATGCCAAGATTGAGCCACATATTTTTTGGGACTCCGACGTTGCCAAGTGGATTGAGGGTGTTGCATACCTTGCCCGTGAAAAGCGCGAGCCTGAGCTTGAAAAAATAGTTGACGAGGTTGTTGACGAAATTGAGAAAAACCGCGACACGTGTGGATATTTCAACTCTTTTTACCTTACAAGAGAGCAAGAAAACCGCTTTACATACAGGGATTGCCACGAGCTTTATTGCCTCGGTCACTTAATTGAGGCAGCGGTTGCATACTATGAGGCAACAGGCAAGGACAAGTTTTTGCGCTTAATGTGTGACTATGCAGATTATGTTGAAAGGGTTTTCAAAATCGAAGGCTCTGCCAAGTTCAAAACCCCGGGGCACGAGGAAATTGAGCTTGCTCTTGTTCGACTTTACGAGTGTACGGGTGAAAAGCGCTACTTAGAGCTTTCAAAGCATTTTGTTGACCAAAAGGGACACGAGGAGAGCGACCCGCTTTGCGCTTGGACAGAATATGCATACAGCCAGTCCCACAAGCCTGTGCGCGAGCAATTCACAGCCGAGGGTCATGCGGTGCGTGCCGTTTATCTCTACTGTGCTATGGCAGATTTGGCTCTCAAATATAATGACGAGGGTCTTTTGACCGCTTGCAAGAAAATTTTTGATAATATTGCTACTAAACGTATGTACGTAACAGGCGGAATCGGCTCATCTGCCGAGGGTGAGGCATTTACTGTTGACTATGATTTGCCAAACCAGTTGGCCTACACTGAGAGCTGTGCCGCGCTTGGTCTTGCACTTTTTGCACACCGTATGCTTCTTTTGGAAAATGATGCAAAATATGCATCTGTTGTGGAGCGCGCCATTTACAACGGCTTTATGTCTTCAACCTCTCTTGACGGACGCGCGTTTTTCTACACTAACCCACTTGAAATTTTGCCGCACATGCTCACCTGCAACACAAGCGTGAAAAACAAAAATCCGCTTCGCCTGCCAAGTCCGCAAAGGCAAGAGGTGTTTTTCTGCTCCTGCTGTCCGCCTAACATTGTCAGATTTATCCCATCAATTGCTAACTTTATTTACACCGTGGACAAGGACACGATTTTTGTTCATCAGTTTATGGAAAGCCAAGCAAAAATCAACGTGGATGGGCGCGAAATTGAAATCACGCAAAAAACCGCTTACCCCTATGACGGCAAGGTGTCAATCAGCGCATCGGGCGGAAATGTAAAGCTGGCGGTGCGCGTGCCTGAGTGGTGCGACTGCTATGAAGGCTGCGAAAACGGCTATATGTACTATGAAATTAGCGACACAGGGTCGGAAATTTGCCTTGATTTCCAAATGAAGCCGCGATTTGCTTTTGCAAACACAGAGGTGCTTGAGGATGCGAACAAATGCGCGCTCACATATGGTCCATTAGTTTACTGTATGGAGGGCTGCGACAATTCTGCGCACCTAAGAAACATAGTAATAGACACTGAGGGCGAGGTTACACTCGGCTTTAACGAAAAACTTGGTGTGCCTACCTTGAGTGCAGACGGTTACACAAGGCACCGCACAAGCAGTCTATATACATATGACCGTGGAGAGCTTGTAAAAATTAAAGCGCACTACATCCCTTACTTTGCCTTTGCAAACAGAGGAGTTCAGGAAATGCAGGTTTGGGCGTTTTACAAATAAGGAGAGATAAAATGGAGTTTACATTCAAAAAAGGAATGGGCATTGGCGGTTGGCTAACCAACTACAAAAGATTTAACGTTTTGCCAAATGATAAGCGTTTGGAGTTAACAATAGGCGACTATGAGCATTTTGATTCATACATTACTGAGTGGGACGTTATCAACATCAAAAATATGGGACTTGACCACATCCGCTTGGGCTTTGACCAGATTGTTTTAGAGGAATCTCCCTTTGTATACAGAGAGCGCACGATGGCTTTGGTGGAAAATTTTGTCAGCCTTTGCGAAAAGCACGGCTTGGGCATTATC
Source organism: Eubacteriales bacterium (assembly GCA_045632405.1). Classification (GTDB taxonomy): domain Bacteria; phylum Bacillota; class Clostridia; order Oscillospirales; family CAG-272; genus RGIG2000. Next base: position 5,492 of record JAZQWO010000054.1, read on the forward strand.
CTTAATTTGCATAAATGCATCGGCAACTACTGTGATATTGAAGAGGATGTTACTATTTTTGATAGCTCCGAGCTGCAAGAACGCTTTATTGCCCTTTGGCTTGAGCTTGAGCGTCGCTTCAAGGATAAAGAGAGCGTTATTTTTGAGCTTTTGAACGAAGTGCGTGACATTGAGCCAAATCTTTGGAATGATTTGGCTGAAAGAACTTTAAATGCTATAAGAGCGGTAAACAAATCAAGAAAAATCATAATAGGCTCAACCTGTTGGAATAATCCGAATAAGCTACACTCCCTTCGGGTTTTTGATGATGAAAACGTGATTTATACCTTCCATATGTATGACCCCTCAGAGTTTACGCATCAACGTGGAGTTTTGCATTGGAAGCAGCTTTATTACAACAGAAAAATGGAATATCCTGCAAGCTCCGAGAAGTATCGCGAGTTTTACAAGCTCCTTTACGGAAACGAAAATGCGTATGCGGAGTTTGAGCGTGTTGACATCAATTATATGCGCACTCTTTTTGAGCCTGTCAAGGAGTTCAAGAAAAAGAACCCTGATAAAATACTTTGGCTTGGAGAGTTTGGCACAATCCGCCACGCAGATATAAAAAGCCGTGAAAATTGGATGAGGGATGTTATCACTCTTGCGCGCGAATGTGATGTGCCATACTGCGTTTGGAATTACCTCAGCACGCCAAACGATGGCAACCGCTTCAGCTTGGTTGACGACGATACAAGAGAAATTTTGAGCGCGGAAATGCTCAAAATCATCAACGGAGAATTTTAATCTGGAAAAAATAATATTTTTTTCATTTTTTGAAGGATTTTTGGTCAAATATTCCTTTTTAATATTAAAGGAGTAAACAAGTCCTTTAGGAAGGAGAACAAAATGACAAAAGCTATTCTGAAAATACTCTCACTAATATTGGCTTTTATTTTGCTCGTACCGCTGGTGATTGCTTGCGGAGAGGAAAACCCCGAAAACGAGCAAACCGCGCTTCAACGCTTCGAGAAAATGAGCGAATACGAAAAAGCGTTTTTCATTCTGACAAATGATATTGCTGTAAAGAAAATCAGATCCGATGCTACCGCTAACGTTGCCTGCAAATATAAAGGCTATTCCCTTGTGGCATCCTTAGTTGGATTTACGGTGGAAATGGATGATGAAGCGGAATATTTTCTCTATTCCGAGCAAACCCTTTCATTAACAATTGCCGGTGGCTCGCAGGTTACACTTGCCAAGCAGGGCTATGCCGATGGAAAGGAATTTATATACACCGCCACCAACGGCTCAGGCAAGGGCTATTATGCGGAGTCAACAGTTGAAGCGATCAAAGAAAAGCGCCGCAAGCAGCTCGAAAGCGGTCCTGCCGATGACTTTGGTTTAAACGCTTCTAACTGCCAGGCGGCCTGCACACAAAATGCACACGGCGGTTGGGTTGCTACCTTTACAAATGTCGGCACAGACAGCTTGGGAGAGTTCAAAAAATACATTGATATGTCCTTTGGCGACATTCTTGATTCATCCGACCTTATGGGAGTTACCTTAGAGGTTATTGTATCTGCAAATCTTAAGCCTGTTTCCATTAAGCTGGACTACATCTTTAAAGATGCAAATACAAAGCTCACGGTGGAATCAACCTTCACAATTGATGACGATGTTGAGCTACCAACGGTTGACTTGACAGGCTACACAAAAAAGTCAAGCCTTGGCAATAATTCACCGGGCGTTGGCATGTAATACAACGAAGGGTTGAGAATTTGATCGATTTTCAAACCAACGGTTGCTTGACACCTCTTACCCAAAAATGATATAATATTTATAGAAAATATCACAAGGGGGGACAAAAGTGCTTATTATCGTATTTCTTGGATTTTTTATAATGGTAGTCTTTGCCATTGTCCTTTTGTTCCGCGTGATTTTTGCAGGCTCGCACACGTTTGTGAAAACCCCGAAAAAGCAGCTTCGCGCCACTATTTTCGGCAAGCGCTCACGCGATGTCTTTCGTGCAAGCGGCGTTTACACTAACTATTTTATTACGTTTGAGCTTGGCGAGGGGGACCGCATTGAGTTATCCGTTGACAAAAAGCTATTCAAGGAAGAAAATATCGGGGTGCGCGGCATCCTTACCTACAAGGGTAATATTTTCCTTTCCTTTGACGAAGAAAAGGACGAAACAGAGGGGGAAAAAAGCACCGTCATTTTAAACGGTGCGGAATTCACGGAGAAATAATCTTTCACGGATATTTCTCTAACTAAATAATCTACGGTTGTATTACGTTCCGCAGACATAATTATAATTAAGTACAGTGAGCCTTTGTGCTTGCAATAAATTTAAGGAGAGAAAAACTATGAAATCATTCACACTGAAACTATTATCACTAATGTTGGTTTGCTTTATGCTTTTGCCAATGCTGTTTGCCTGCGGCGAGGAAGAAACACCGCCATCAAGCAATCCGCCCGCCAATGACAAATTAAGTCAATTCGAGGCTATGAGCGAAAAGGACAAGGCAATCTACATATTAACAACAGATTACGATGACAACGGAAAAATCAGCGGAGATATGAAGCTATCTCTATCCTGCAACTATATGGGCTATGCAATTTCTGCCATAGTCAGCGGCAAAACCGTACAGATTGACGCTGATGGCACCTATGTTGACTACACAGAAAGCACAATGTCTATGACAATGGCAGGTCAGTCCCAGGTTAGCACATCCAAAAGCGGTTACATTGACGGCAAGGAATTCTCATACGTAGAGGTTGACGGCGTGGGACAAGGCGAATACTCCGCAACCACAAAAGAGGACTACATTGCAAACAAGGATGACGAGGACCAGGACACCGTTGATGACTTTGGACTTACCAAGGACAATTGCCAGACTATTACCTGCTCCAAAAACAGCCAGGGCAGCTGGGTAGCAACCTATACTGACGTGACGGAAGAGGGCTTGGCTGAATTCAAGGAGCTTTTAGCGTCCTTTGAGGGTCTTATCAGTGCGGACGATTTGGTTGATGTAGTGGTTACTCTTACTGTATCAAGCACTCTTCAGCCTATGGGAGTCAAGGTAGCCTTTGAGTTTAGCGGCGAAAACCCACCTGTGCTTACTCTTGATGCCACATATGCCATCGGCAATGACGTAGAAGTGCCTGATATCGACTTTTCAACATTCACCGACAAGTCTGCTCCAAACCTATAATAAAAGAAAAATCGCACACCCTGTGTGCGATTTTTTATTTTAAATCTTATCAATTATTACAAGCACGGCGGTTACCACAACGGGAATAACTGTGTATGTAAGAATGAACAAAATCCAGAAGAATTTTGCTTTCTTTACTCCAATGGAAATGCTATCTAACAAAGGATTAGTTTCGTTATTAACACCTATAACCTTATAGGAAATAAGATACATTACACCGTGAAGGAAAAGCGCGCCCAAAAGTCCAACAAAAAGCGGACCTGTTGCTTCGATATGCTTATATTGTGTGATAATATCAAGGTTCAAAATTATACTTGTTGCAAAGCACAATGCGCAAATAACGAGCCAAGACCACAAATAAAATTTGATGTCCGCAAGTCTCCAGAAGAATTTACGCGGTTTTCTGATTTGGTGGGCAATATCCTCCAAAACGCTTTGATTGTACGCCACCGTCATATTAACAGTATCGGTGCAGTCGGAAATATAAGTATATCTAATTTCCTCGTCAGACTCAACTCTTACAACCCAAATGGGGAAGTAAACAGTTTGTAGAATCTGATATTCCGCCTGAGTAATTTCCTTGCCCTCTTCTGCGCCGAATTCCGCAAAGGTGATAACCCTTGTCATATCGTTGCTTCCAAGAACTGTAACATCCTTGTATTTTTCATCGTGTGCATCAAAAGCGTTATGCGCCCCAACGTCGAAAAATTCCTCATTCATATCGGCATCAGATGCGAAAAGGTCAGGTATATGTAACTTTTTACCTCTGCTACCAAAGTCCTTAACGCGGCTACGGCAAGCGCCCTCAAAGCCAACAGTGCACTTATATCTGTCCAAGCGCATATAATGCACAGGAAAATAACATAGCTCTATGGGTGCAGACTTCAATGCTTCAATATAGCTCTCCTCTGCACAGCGCAAGCCCTTAATCGCCTTGAGAAGCTTGGCTTTTGCCTGCTTAGCTGTACTCTTTTCTGCAATAACGTACTGATATTCCAAATCAGAGAGCATATCGACCAGCTTGTGCTCAGCAACCACCTCGGCAGAATGATAATAGCTTTTATTATATTTACTTGTCTTGATCTCTTCCTTTTCAAAAGCCCTATCAATATTCTTTATTTTCATTCTTTCACCTCTAAAATCCGATTATATCAAGAATGTGCTTAAAATATTATATCACACTAAATATAGTAAGTCAATGCAAAATATAAATAAATATTTTTATTGAAATTAACTAAACTTTGTGCTATACTATACTATAGTCCAAATAAGCTGACGTAGCACAGTGGTAGTGCAGCTGATTCGTAATCAGCAGGTCGTGAGTTCAAATCTCATCGTCAGCTCCATTTTTTTGTCACACGGAAGGAGGGGTAGCAGGTGAATCTTTGCGATATTAACGTAGTTAAACGTATAATGTCAAAGTATGGTACAGGCACAAAAAAGAGCTTTGGTCAAAACTTTCTTATAAACAAGCAAGTGCCTATGGACATAGCTGAAGAAAGCTATTCCTACCACTCTTATAAAAACGGCTCAAGAGAAAGCGGGGTTATTGAGATAGGTCCCGGCATCGGATGCCTGACAAACGAGCTTTGTCTCTCCTATGACAAGGTTGTTGCTGTGGAGATTGACAAAACTCTTATCCCCATTTTGGCAGAAACCTTGAGCGAGCATCAAAATGTTTCCGTTATAAACGAGGACTTTTTGAAAATTGACCTCTGCTCCTTTATAAGTGAGCATTTTGGTGACAACCCTGTTTCCGTTTGTGCGAACTTACCCTATTACATAACCACCCCTATTGTTATGAAGCTTTTAGAGGGGGCGCGCGACGAAAACGGCAAAAGCAGGCTCACATCTGTTACCGTTATGGTGCAGCGCGAGGTTGCAAACCGCCTGTGTGCATCCAACCTTGACGGAGATTACGGTGCTATAACCGCATCAATCAACTATTACGGACAGGCTGTCAAGCTTTTTGATGTAACTCCAGATAACTTTTTGCCGCCACCTAAGGTGACCTCATCCGTTATCAGAATAGAGCTTTATGACACTCCGCCATACAAGGTAGAGAGTGAAAAAATGCTTTTCAAGGTGATTGAGGGTGCTTTTGCTCAACGCAGAAAAACTATGGTAAACTCATTAAGCTCTGTTTTTTCAAATATTCCAAAATCAAGAATTGGCGAAATAATTACCGAGCTTGGCTTTGACATCAATATCAGGGGAGAGCGACTTTCTATACAGGATTTTTGCGCCCTTGCAGATAAATTTTACGAGGAATTGAAATAATGCCATTTTTAGGAACTATTGTGAACTGCTTAGCAATTGCAGGCGGCTCCATTTTAGGTATTTTACTCTCGCGCTTGTTTTCCAAAAGCCATAGGCTGGCAACTATACCGGATGCCGCAATGAAGGCAATTTCCGTTTTTGTGTGCGTCATTGGTATAAAGGGCTTTATAGATGCGGCAAACAGTCCAACTGCCCACAAAAACATGGCAATCATTGTGTTGCTTTCCTTAGTTGTTGGCACAGTTGTGGGCACTGCCTGTAACATTGACGGATGGCTTGAGCGCTTTGGCTCTTTTATGGAACGCAAGTTTGTAAAATCGAAGCCACAGGCTATTGGCGAGTGCGAGATTGACGAAATAAGAAATAGAAAAAGCATATCAAAGGGATTTGTTTCAACCACACTTACCTGCTGTGTGGGCGCGCTTTCCATTATGGGTGCACTTAACAGCGGATTAACAGGCGGGGCAAACCAAGAGCTTTTGTACACCAAATCGGTTTTGGACTTCATCACTGCTCTTGTTTTCGCCTCATCCTTTGGTGGCATCGGTGCGCTTTTGTCTATCATTCCCGTGTTCATTTATCAAGGCGGCATTGAGCTTGGAGCAAGCGCCCTTCAAGGTCCGCTTATGAACTGCATTAATGAAATTTCAGCCACAGGGTCGGTTATTGTTGTGGCTCTCGGCTTGAATATGACAGGTGCAACGAAGATAAAAATTGCCAATATGCTCCCTGCGGTTTTTTTGCCAATTCTATTTTGTATGTTTATGTAAATTTAAAAAGGCTGTCGTCTGACAGCCTTTTTATTATACGTTTTTGAATAGGTTAAGTCCCGATTTTCTAATAACCCAACTAAAAAAGCGAGGGGCAAAGCGAGGAAATGCGCGGAACATAAAGCTCATAAAATGAGCATCAGCACCCACAACAATTCTTCTCTTGCGGCGAACCACACGGCGCAATATCTTTTTTGCGGTCTTTTTGGTATCGGCACTGAAGAATTTGATAAGACCCTTGTCCTTTTCCGTTGCCTCTTGGTTTTTCATAATATTTGTTTTTACAAAGCCTGGCATAACGCAAGACACACGAAGGTCGCGTCTTTCAAAAGATAGTGCTTCAGTAAAGCGCTCAAGCGCCGCCTTGGATGCGGAATATGCGGCAACCCCCGCAAAGGGACAAAGCGCAGATGCGCTTGAAATATTAACTACCGCGCCACCCTTTTCCATAATGGGCATTATGTACTTGCAGGCATAAACTGCGGAAAGATAATTGACGGACATAACGTCCTCTATTCCTTCTATTTCTGCATTTTCCACAGAGGAAAACTTAGGCAGCATACCTGCACAATTTATCAAAACAGTGGGGAGAGTGTTCCAATTTGTGAAATAACTCGCCATTTTCTCCCAGCTGCTCTTGTCACAAACATCCATAACAGCGCACAAAAAATTTTCAGGTCCAAGCTCCTCACGCAAGAGGTCAAGCCTTGGCAGATTTCTGCCAATACCATATACAATGCAGCCGTATTTTTTGACAAGCAAGGTGGCAATCTCCTTGCCGATTCCCGAGGATGCCCCTGTCACTATTGCAATTTTACCCTTTAAGTTTAATTTTTTCATATTACCTCTTTAAAAATCAGCACAGGCATAGTGTCTGTGCTGATTTCTTATTCATAAGCTTTAACTAGCGCTGAACGCGTCCGCTTCCGCCACCCTTAATAAGTCCTTCAACCTCTGCTACGGAAACAAGGTTGTAGTCACCAAGGATAGTGTGCTTCAAGCAGGATGCAGCAACGGCAAATTCGATAACATCCTGTGATGACTTGTTCATCAAGCAAGCGTAAATCAAGCCACCGCCAAAGGAGTCACCGCCGCCAACACGGTCAACGATATGTATATTGTATGAGCGAGAGAAATAATACTCATTCTCTGCCTTATCGTAAAGCATAGCCGCCCAAATGTTGTCATTTGCGGAAATGCTTGTACGAAGTGTGATAGCAACTCTCTTGCAGCCGAAGCGGTCGCTAAGCTGCTTAGCAACACTCTTGTAGCCCTCGTGATTAACAACGCCCTTATCAACGTCTGTGTTATCAGCCTTGATGCCGAACACCTTTTCTGCGTCCTCTTCATTCGCGATGCAAACATCAACGTAGCTCATAAGCTCGCCCATTACCTTGCCCGCCATTTCGCTTGTCCAAAGGTTCTTTCTAAAGTTAAGGTCACAGCTTGTTGTGATGCCCTTTGCACGGCAAACCTTCAATGCATCGAGGCAAATTTCGGGAAGCTCACCGCCCAAAGCTGGAGTGATGCCTGTGAAGTGGAACCAGTTAGCACCGTCCAAAATCCTTTCCCAATCAAAATCCTCTCTCTTTGCCATTGCAATAGCAGAGTAGGCTCTGTCATAAATAACCTTGGAAGGACGCTGAGATGCGCCTGTTTCAAGATAGTAAATACCAACTCTTTCGCCACCTCTTACAATATCAGAGGTATCAACGCCATAACGACGGAGAGAGTTAACTGCCGCTTGACCTATTTCATGCTTTGGAAGCTTTGTAACATAGGAAGCATCTATACCGTAGTTTGCCAAGGAAACAGCCACATTAGCTTCACCGCCGCCGTAGGTTGCGCCGAAGGTATCTGTCTGCACAAATCTTGTGTAGCCCTGTGGGTTGAGTCTTAGCATAATTTCGCCGAAGCATACTGTTTTCATATTTGTCACCTCATAAAAGATTTTTAACACTTAAATTATATATCAAATTTCATTTATAGTCAAGAGTTTTGAATGTACTTTTCGTAATAAAATAGGTATTGCTGTGCAATGCCTGCCCACTTGCCAAGGGACACCAAATCTATACCGTTTGGAAAGTACCTCTCAAGTGCGCGCTTCATCCACACGTCAATGGGGAACGCCTGGGTTTTGCCAAAGCCAAAAAGCAAGGCACAGGATGCCACCTTCAAGCCAACGCCCTTGATTTTGCACATTTCAGAAACACATTCATCAAAGGAATCGCACTCCAAAAGCCTATTTAGCGACACTTCCCCGCCTGTTATTTGTCTGCACGCATCAATTATGTACTTAGCGCGGAAGCCTGTTTTAAGTGCAAAGATTGCCGCCTCACCTGCATCAAAAAGCACCTCTGCGCAAGGGAATGAATAGTATGTGTTGCCCATAAAGGTGATTGGCTCACCGTATTTTTCGCAAAGGGCTGCCACTATCTTTTTTATTCTTGGTATGTTGTTATTTTGAGATATGATAAAGGAGCAAATTGCTTCCCACCCATCCTGGCGCAAAATCCTGATACCGCGGGAGCATTCAATCGCCTTGTCCATGTGCTCGCTTTTCAAGGATTTTGATATATGCGAGTCAATGGCATCATAATCTGCATCTAAAGCCAAAAAGCTACGCCACGTTTTTTCATAATCCTCTTTTGTGGCATTATATATGATAATTTCGCTTTCGCTATTTTGTGCAAAGACAACATATTTGCCGAAAGCTACTCCGCCCACCTCATATTCGTTGCCAAAGAGCGACACAGGGTCGAACCTGAAGCACTGACCACAGTCAAAGGTTTTAAAAACGCTTATACGCGGAATCCCTGTTATTTTCACACCGAAAACTCCGTTTTCTAAGACAAACGAGGTTATATTTTCCATAAATCCTCCTATTTTACAAAAAACTCTTGCAATAATACTATTATAACTTTATAATTAAATTAAATCAATACCTAAGGAGAAATTTTAATGGAGCAAATTTATACAATTCCTATAAACGAAGCCTTTGAAAAGGGGATGGAGGAAGGAAATTGCGATTGCCCTATGTGCAAGCTTTACGACAAGCTGGAGAAAAAAGAGGTTGAAATGACTCTTGGCCCTTCCATGATGGAGCCTGCCACAAGAATAGAAACAAACGAAAAGGGCTTTTGCCACGCGCATTACCGTATGCTAATGGCAAAGAACAATAGCCTTTCCCTGGCGCTTATTTTGGAAAGCCACTTGACAGAGCAAAAGGGCAAATTGGATGGAAATGCACTTTCCCGAATTTTCGGCGGACTTTCAAATAGCCATTTGAAGGCGACCAAGGCGCTGCGCGGCACTTGCTACATTTGTGAAGCGTTGGAATCTAACTTCCGCCGTGTAATTGACAACACAGTTATGCTATACGACAGTGACCCCAAATTCCGCGAAAAGCTGCTCCACCAAAAATATTTCTGCTTACCACACTATCAAGAGCTGCTTGAATATGCAAAATCCGCTTTGAACAAAAGAAAATACGCGGATTTCTTTGATGATATTTCTTCTGTAGAAAAGGACTATTTTGAAAAGATAATCAAGGACGTTTCCTGGTATTGCAAGAAATTTGATTACAGATACGAAAACGAGCCTTGGTATGACTCCAAGGATGCGGTTGAGCGCGCGGTGCGCTTTCTTTCAAGCGGTATTGCTCCCGATAAAAAATAACAAAAAAGAGAAAACTCGACCTCGAGTTTTCTCTTTTTTTGTTATTCAAGTGTTGCTAACAATCCGTTGAAGGTAACAGCGTTTGAAAGGGTTGCGCTCTGCGCGTTGCCGTCAAGGTAGAGAACCTGACCGTTTACTATAACGTATGCGGTGAGATAAAGCTCCTTGTCGGTATGATTGAAGGGCACACCGTTATTTTCGCTCTGCAAGCCTGTTATCTTAATATCAGCAATTGTATTTTTGGTTGTATGCGCCATCAGGTTTGCATTGATAGTGCCACGCTTTGCCACTGTTCCATCAAATGCACAGTCACCTACAAGCTCCTTATTGGCGGCAAGCAAGCCATACTCACTGATTTTAAATTCATCAGACACGTTACCGTTATAAAATTCAAGCGCCTGATAATTAATTCTGATGCCGAACACAATAGATGGCGCTCCCACCTTTGTGCAGGAATAGCCGAGAGAATTAAAGATTGGGTCAAGGGATGCGCCTGTTAGTGACTTCTCGCAGTCTTTGCAGGATTTGCTCATAGCACCGCTTGCAAAAAAGCTATCGTACTCAATTTTTGCATCTCCGTAGTTATGTGTAGGGGCAACGGGGTTGCCGACACTTGCACTATTTGCGTTAAAATAAACCTTGGGCAGGTAATCCTGGAAGGTTTTGCCCGCACAATCTGCCTGTGCAGGGTTTGAAAGAATAATATGCACAAGGCCACTATACGGATTTCTTTGTGAACCGCTTGCAAAATAAAATGCGCCTGTGTTACTACCACTCTCTGTAATATTCAACTGTGTAACGTCACATTGGAATTCTATATACTTTACATTGGAGCTTCCGCTATGTTCTCTTGTGCTGAACGTCTCGCCCTCAATGTTCTTAACATCAGGACCGAAAACAATGCCTGTAACACCTAAGCCAATGCCATTATCAAACGCCTTATATTTAATAGTTTCGGCATTTATATAAAGCTCGCCCTTCATGGCGCTGCATCTAATAAAAGCGTTTCCTTCAATTACCTTCAATTTGGCAGGAAAATTTTCCAACCTTGCAAGTCTAGTTGCCGAACCCAAAAAGTAACTGGGAATTATTGTAATCGAATTGTTTTCACCAAAATCAAACGATCTTAATTGTCCTGCGCAATCATTAAGGTCTGTGACTGTATTCGTGGTGCTTGGAAGAACAACCGCGCCGCACTTGCCGTTGAAGTAACCGTTTCTTTTAATGCCGCCGTTAAAGTCTATTTTAGTAACTGTAGTTTCTCCCATTTTTTCGGGGAAAATATATTTTGCCAAATATTTGCTACCAAGAGATATGCCAAGGCGGTCAAGCTCTGCTTTGATAGCACTGTCATTCAAGCCGTAAATACTTGCCGCACCTGTATAATATTCCTCGCCCTTGAAAACAACAAAATACTCTGCTTGATCGTTTTCAGTCTTTAAAATTTCGGGGATTTCTTCGGTGTATGCACTCTGCGCGCTAACTGTTACGACAAATGCGCAAAGAGCAATCAACGCCACCGCAAGAGTTAAAATTATCTTTTTCATATTAGTTCAATCCTGCAATCTCGGAGACAGTCTGTCCTTCTGTCCAAGTGATGTTTGCGTATGTGTATTCGCCGTAGGACATAAATTCTCTTGCAAGGCCTGCCTTATGAAGCTCGTGTAGCTCGTGAGGAGAAACAAGCCCCTTAAAGTCATTGTAATCGTTTGTGTCCCAGTTGTAGAAGTCTGTTACAATATACTTAATGTCTGCTGTATATGTCTTAACTCCGTTAACCTCTGCAACTGTCAGATTAATAACATCAACATCGTCAAAGTAAGAGCCGATCGCATATTGCCAATTTTGTGTTGCCAATTGCCACTGCATAGGATGACCCTCTACAAGCTGATTAACCGTCAAGCTTTTGCCTGTTACAGCCAACTGCTCTGCTGCACGAAGAGCTCTGTTTATCGCAGTATTTCTACATGAAAGAGCACCGCTGTCATCTTTCATAAACTTCAAAACATCAATGTTCTTTGTCGCGCCTGTATTTTCGAGGTAATGCGCCATAAAGTCTGATGCCGCAGGCATATCAATCAAGCTGCCACCCGCCGCGATAAGCTTTGCCATACCGAGAACGCCCGGGTCTAAGAACCAGCTGCCGTTAATTTGCTTGTCTGACAAATATGTGCCTACATTGTAGTCTGCATTCGACGCATTCTGCTGCTTGATTCTATCGGCCGCAGGGGCTGTGACACCATTGATGGAGTAGGTAAAGCCATCAACAGTAACCTCTTCGGGAGCTGTCAAGGATTCGTAAGAAGCGGTGTTTTCAACCTTTTCGGTTGTTTTGTCTGCTACGTATTTCACGCTATCGCTTTCAAGAACGAAAACGGAAATAACAAGATTCTTTGTATAATATGCTTTTTCAAGATTTGTTACGCGAACGGAAATTCTTGCGGTTTTCTCAGTCAAGGGAACAACCACAATTTTGTCCTTGTTAGCGCCTGTTGCCTTGCCTGTTGAAAAATCAATTGGCAAGCCGTTTTCAATATTGTCCTCATAAGCGATAACTACGCCATACTTGAGTGCTTTGCCTATTGCCTTTTCATAGCTTTCTAAGGCATCAACATCAACTGTGTACTCACAGCAAATGCTATTTGTTTCCTCATCAATTGCATAGCCGAGGAAGTTAAAAATTGGGGCTTCGCCATTTGCTCCGCTTTGTGTATAGTCGCTATATATGCCGTTTGCAAAAACGGAAAGTGCGAAAACACACACCGCCATAATAGCAATAGCGAAGACTAAGGTTAATTTTTTCTTCATATTCTCTCTCCTTTGGAATACTTTTACAATTCTATCATACCATAGTGCACTGTCTTTGTCAATATTATTTTAATATTATAAAGAGCGCAATCATTACCGCCATCAAGGCAAGAGAGAAAATCAGCACCAAGGGGTTAAAGCGCATAGCCTTGTCGCCCTCTCGCCGTCCAATAAAGCCCGCACCTCTCATAGCGGTGACAAATGGCTTGTAAATTATCATAACCAAGGCGGAATTAAGACCGCATTTAATTACATTAAAGGGTAAAAATACGGGCAGAAGCATAGATGCAATCACGCTTCTTGGCACATCCATATAAAACGGCGTTACTATGTAATTCCAAAGAAGCATCAGAGCAACGGTTACAAGGGATGAAACGGTCAAGCCTATAACCGCGCCGCTGACTTTCTTGATTTTTTTGTAAATCAGCGCGGAAACGCAGGCGAAGGATGCGCTTGAAATAACATTCATAAAAAACCCGATAATGCCTGTTGTGCTAATGGTCATAAGCTCCAAAAAAGAAACTATTACGGAAATGATAAGTGCCGCCAAGGGACCTATCGAAAAGCCTGCCATAACTATTATGGCATCCTTGGGGTCGTACCTTAAAAAATCACCGAAGGTGATTGGCACAAAGTGACCTATCAATGTAAAAAGATATGCGAGAGCCGAGAGCATACCAATGAGCGTTATTTTTCTTGTTCTGCTTATTTTTTCCATATCTACCTCGAAAATAAAAAATCCACCTGTGCTTCAGGTGGCGAAAAACGGCAGGGAGTGTCCATAAAACACGCCCAAAAGCCAACAACCTCTTCCATCCGGACTATCACCGTCGGTCTCGGAGTTGCACCGAGTCAACGCGCACGCGCTTGCGGACTATACCGCCGATAAGGAATTACACCTATCCCTGAAGTATTACTATTTTATTCGTTTTTTAATATTTTAGCACTATGCGCTCATTTAGTCAAGTATTTTGTTTACAAAACAGAAATTATGTGGTAGAATAACCTTGTAGTTTATTTTTCGAGGTTTATAATGGAAAAGAAGCATATTTGTATTTTACACACAGGCGGCACTATCGGTATGGTGCGCAGCCAGCAGGGCTATTTGCCAAAAAGCGGTTATTTGGAAACTGCGCTTTCTGCTATTCCCGACCTTATGGCAGAAAGCATGCCCCATTATACATTTGTTGAAATGAATCCCTTGCTTGACTCCTCAGATATGGCGGTTAACGACTGGAACAAGATAGGCGAGGAAATTGCGAAAAGATATGAGGACTTTGACGGCTTTGTTGTTCTGCACGGAACGGACACTATGGCATATACTGCCGCCGCACTTTCCTTTATGCTAAAAAACCTTAACAAGCCTGTTGTTTTGACAGGCTCGCAAATTCCACTTTGCGAGGTTAGAAGCGACGGTGTGGATAACATTGTCACCTCATTGATAATTGCGGGGGACGCCCGTGTGCGCGAGGTTTGCCTTTACTTCGGTGGTAGGCTTTTGCGTGGCAACAGAGCAACAAAAATGTCGGCTGACGGACTTTTGGCATTTGATTCTCCAAACTGTCCGCGTCTTGCAGAAGCAGGCATCAGCATAAGGTACTTGCCTGTGCCACCCCCACCAAAGTGTGACGAGGGAGCGCCCCTTACCCTTTGCAAATTTGCAGATGTGCCAATCGGCGTTTTGAAGGTTTTCCCCGGTATCAGCTTCCCTATTTTCGATAAATTGATGACGGAAAAGCTACGCGGCATCGTGCTTGAAACCTTTGGCGCAGGCAACATTCCGGGCGAGGGCGATAGCCTTTTGCCTATTATCAGAAAGGCATTTAATGCAGGAAGTGTTGTGGCGGTTTGCTCACAATGCCCACAGGGCACGGTTTCCTTGGGCACTTATGCCACAAGCTCCCCCCTCAAGGATGCAGGTGCTGTCAGTGGCTTTGATATGACAACGGAAGCCGCAGTTGCCAAGCTCTACTACCTCTTTAGCCAAGGCTTTTCCAAGGAAGAAATTAAACGCTTGATGGAAGAGAACCTACGCGGAGAACTAACAAAGTAAATTTCACATACCGTTGATTTACCTTTACTACCCTTCCACCGCTTTTGTTGCTTCATGCTAATTTACTGTGAGTGCGTTGCGGTCCCCCTCCCCTCACAAGTGGAGGCAAAAACGGAAGAAAATTTGCGCGGAGAACTAACAAAATAAAAGTATAAAAGTCCGACACGTGTCGGACTTTTTTAATCTGGAACATATTCCATTATATCTTCGATTTTACACTCTAAGGCAGAGCAAAGCTTGTTTAGCGTTTTGGTTTCAATATTGTCATTCGCTTTTAGCCTACGTATAGTTTTGCTATCAATTCCGCATTCCTCACGTAGCTTATAGGTTGAAACACCCTTTTCCTTCATTAAATCCCACAATTTATCAAAAGCTATCATTTTTCAACCTCATATTGATAAATTATTCTTCCAAGCATATTTAAGAGTAGATGGAATTCTTTTAACCCTAACCATTTTGACAAGAGCATTGTCTATCTTTTCATACATTAGCGTTTCATAAGTATAAATTTCACCAAGACGTTCCATTTCTTTTTTTGCTTCAGACAAATTTTCAGTAGATATATAACTTTTTGCTAATTCATTTATTTGCTTTTCTCTATGCTCTTCGATTTCTTTTTCAGTCGGAATAACATTTTCGCCTATCATATCACGCAACGCATAAAAAATCATTTCTGCGCGCATGCTCTCCTTTATATACTCATCAGCACTCATATACGGATAATTTGAAGCAATATCTTCCACACTTTGCCTAAACATATTCTCCACGAACCGTTTCATTTGCTCGTACTCTTTTTGCGGATAGGTCAAAATCACAGTCTCTTCTAAAAACTCATCTATTTTACAAAGCAAATTGTTCACAAAAATGTGTTCTTCAAGCTTTTCTGTGCTTTCAGCATGAATATCACATTCCTTTGCGAAAATATCATTGTACTGCGGAGCAGTTAGAAAGCCATTTACCGTTATATCAAAAATCACTTTTTGTTCGGCATCCAGCAAATTGTTTGTAGGAAATGAAAACCTGATTTTCTTGCTTTCTCCTACCGACATTCCCACAATTTCTTTTTCCAAATCCTCATAGCTTAACTGTGCGCCAAGATAAACGGGCTCGTTTTCAGCCTTATCCAAAACTACATTTTCTCCGTTTTCTTGTACCACGGAACCGTTTTCGTCAACGAGATACGCAACATATGATACCTTTACTATGTCCCCAAGCTGTGCTTTCTTGTCCTCATTATGCATCGATTCCTTGGCGTTTAGTAGCAAAAGTGTGCTCACAGCTCTATCAATATCGTCTTGATGCACCTCAAATTCATGCGCCATAAT
Source organism: Eubacteriales bacterium (assembly GCA_045632405.1). GTDB lineage: Bacteria > Bacillota > Clostridia > Oscillospirales > CAG-272 > RGIG2000. The sequence goes on from JAZQWO010000054.1 coordinate 21,606, forward strand.
ATCAGGCAATTCAACCAGCTTTGACATATCGTAATCATATTTTTTCATTATACTTGCCTCTTTAATTTTTCAAGTAGCTTTTGAAAGTTATCGGGTAGCTCGCACTCAAAGGTCACGATTTCCTTTGTGCGAGGGTGTGGAAAGGACAGGATTTTTGCGTGAAGGATTTGACCGTCAAGCAAGGCTTTGTTGTTTTTTTCAAAGGTGGTTTTGCCGCCACCGTAAACCTCGTCGCCTATTATTGGGTGACCTATGTAGCTTGTGTGGACTCTTATTTGGTGAGTTCTGCCTGTTTCAAGCTGAAAACGGGCATATGTAAACGAGGGGTATTCCTCTATTACCTCATAATGAGTTATAGCCTCTCTGCCACCTGCCACAACCGCCATTTTCTTTCTGTCAACGGGGTGTCTGCCAATGGGCGCATTGACTGTGCCACTGTTTTCCTTATAATGTCCAACAACTATTGCGTGATAAACTCTTTTAATGCCGTGATCCTTCAAAAGTGAGGACAAAAACACGTGGCTTTCGTCATTTTTAGCCACCACCAAAAGACCGCTTGTATCCTTGTCAATTCTATGCACAATGCCCGGGCGGATAACACCGTTAATGCCAGAAAGAGAGCCCTTGCAATGATACAAAAGGGCATTGACAAGTGTTCTGCTTTCGTTACCTGGGGCAGGATGGACAACCATACCCGATGGCTTATTGATAACGATAATATCGTCATCCTCAAAAACTATGTCGAGGGGAATATTTTCCGCCTCTACATTCAGCTCCTTTGGCTCTTGCTCCTCTATTTCAATGTCATCGCCAAGGCGCATACGGTAATTCTTGCCCTCTGCCTTGCCGTTAACGGTGACAAGGCCTGCATCAATCATCCCCTGTGCACTGGAACGGGTGATGCCAAGAGTTTCAAAAACGTACACGTCTAGGCGTTTTTTTACATTTTCATCAGTTATTTTCATTTTTTACCTTTTTCTTCTTGCTCTCGTTTATTATGTCAAGAATAAGGGCAAGGACAACAAGTCCTGCACCAATGCATACAAACGCATCTGCCACGTTGAATATCCATTTCCAAAAATCGAAAAGGCAGAAATCTATCATATCAACTACATAGCCGTAGGCAACTCTGTCTATCATATTTCCAATTCCGCCGCCCGCTATAAAAGCAAGACCGATTTGCAAAATCATTCTTTCACGGCAGAAGCCGAAAAGATAAAAGCAAATGCCACCAATGGCAACGATAGATATAACCATAAACACCCACCTGTGATTTGCAAGCATACCAAATGCCGCGCCTCTGTTTTGAATGTATGTCAAATTCAGTGCGTTTGGGATTATAGGAATGCTTTGTCCAAGTGTCATAAGCTTCAAAACAAGTATTTTTGTCACCTGGTCAAGAAGCACCACACCAAGAATTACAGGCAGTAAAACAATCAGCTTCTTTTTCATTAAAGTTCTCCTAAAGCACCGACGCCAGATACCTTACAACGCCGGAGAGTAAATTCACAAGAATAACCACCACGATAAAGGAAATATCTATGGGGCATCTCCTTGCCCATTCCATTTTCATAACCAAATCACGCACAGGGCTCAAAATAGGCTCGGTGATTGTATATGAAATACGGTAAATTATAGAATCTCTTGACGATGGAATCCAAGAGCAAATGGCTCTAGCTATGAGCATTATGTCAAAAAGGCTCAGTATCAAATTTATTATATAGAAAATTACACCCATTAAAGTCTAATCCCCCTTAAATGTCAAAAAATTCGTCCTCGTCATCATCTGTATTTTCAAACGCCTCACCGCTTACGTCAACATCATTTGGTGCTATGCAATATGAGTTGTCGGTTGCCTTTTTAATGGCAACGCGCATAGCATATGCCGCACCGCTGATAAAGTCTATCATACGGCGGTAAAGGCTTGGCTCAACACCCTCTAAGTTCAAAAGCACGGTTTTTCCTGCTCTCAAATGGTCAACGGCAGACAAAAGCTGCTGCATTGTCTTGGGACGGAAAATTTTAAGCTCCAGGGAGCTACCCTCAAGAGTGGCGTTAGCTTCCACATCCACGGTTTCGCCCTCTACCTCGTACTCCTCTTCCTCGTCCTCGTAATCGTCATAATTTCTTTTTCTGAATCTTGAAAAAATGCCCATTTTAGTATTTCCTTTCTCCAAATATGCGGCTGCCAACTCTCACAAGATTAGCCCCCGCTTCAAGCGCGTAGGTATAGCTCTCACTCATACCCATTGACAAAATAGCATCCTCGTCGTTTTTGAACAAGCGGTCAAAAAGCTCCTTTGTTTCCCCAAAATATTTGAGGTACTCCTCTCGGCTTTGACACCTTGGTGCCATTGTCATAAGTCCGCGCACGCGTACATTCGCAAACAATTTTGCTTTTTTGTAAAAATCAGACACGTCCTCAGGCAAAATGCCACCCTTGGACTCCTCTCTGCCACTGTTTACCTCTAAAAGCACGTCCATTATTTTGTTGATTTTGGCGGCGCGCTTATTTATTTCCTCAAGCAAGGAAAGCTTGTCAACAGAGTGAATAAGGCTAACCTTGTCGATAATATATTTTACCTTGTTTGTCTGGAGTGTGCCGATAAAGTGAAGCTCCTTTGTTTTGTCGTAGCTATCGTACTTTTCAAGAAGCTCGTTCACCTTGTTCTCTCCAATTATGCAATCTCCCAAGGAGCACACATAATTTATGTCATCTGCATTTTGCATTTTTGTTGCAATAAGCAGCTTGGCTTTTCCTGTCCTGTCATACGTTGCTATATCAGCGCACACCTTTTCGTAATTCCGTTTAAGGGTCTCCTTATCCATTAAAATCACCTAAAATCCTTACTGCTTCCTCTATGGGATTTACCTTGTCCACGTATATTTTGTGGTAATTCTTCTTTTTGTTAAACCAGGTCAGCTGGCGCTTTGCGTAATGGCGCGTTGCCATTTTAAGCTCTGCCACTCCCACGTCAATTGTGCCCGTGCCATTGACAACAGGAATAAGCTCCTTGTAGCCGATAGCTCCGCTTGATGTGTAGCGAGGCTCAAGCAAGCCTGCCTCGTAAAGTCCGCGCACCTCAAACATAAGACCCTCTGCCATCATAATATCAACGCGTCTGTCTATACGACGGTATAGCTCCTCTCTATCCTCGCAGGTGAGGAAAAGCACCTCTGCCTCATATGGCGGCTTGGCTTCCTTGGAGCGAGCATCCCACTCGCTTTTGGTAACGCCTGTGCATTTGTAAATTTCAAGAGCGCGTATAACTCTTTTAAGGTTGTTTTTGTGAGTAGCCTCGGCACTTTCGGGGTCAACCTCGGCAAGCATCTTGTGTACCGCCTCGTTGCCCTCTGCTTTTGCTAATTCCTCAAGCTCGCGCCTGTATGCCTCATCCTTTGCGGTTTCGCAAAAGGAAGGAATTTCAATAACACTGTCAAGATATAAGCCTGTGCCGCCGCAAAAAATAGGAGTTTTTCCTCTCTTTTGTATGTCAGCTATAGCTTTTTTGGCAAGGGTGGCATAATCCGCGCAGGAAAAGCATTGGTCGGGACTTTTGATGTCAATCAGGTGATGCTTCACCTGTGCTAATTCTTCCCTGGTCGGCTTGGCAGTGCCAATGTCCATACCCTTATATACCTGCATAGAATCGCAGGAAATTATCTCGCCATTATATCGCTTGGCAAGCTCTAATGCCAAGGCGGTTTTACCCACCGCCGTCGGCCCTACTATTGCTATTATTTTCATTTTTTCTCCAAAAATCAATGACTGTTTCAATTAAAAATTCATAAATCTTAACGGGTCATTCGTGAATGCCCCCTACAATACTTTATCTCTATGAGGGAAATTCGCTGTCAGGCAAGACGCACCGAATTATTCGATGAGCATTGCATCCCCAAAGGAAAAAAATCTGTATTTTTCATTGACCGCCGTTTTGTAAACATCCATCATTCTTTCCTTACCTGCCAGGGCGGATACAAGCATCAAAAGCGTGCTTTCGGGCAGGTGGAAGTTTGTTATCAATGTATCTACCGCCTTGAATTTGTAGCCCGGGTAGATAAATATTCCTGTTTCACCACTTACGGCTTGAATTTCACCGTTTTCCGTAGCAACACTTTCCAAAACGCGGCAGGATGTTGTGCCAACGGCAATAATTCTGCCCCCTGCCCTCTTGCGCTCATTTATAATGCGCGCGCTTTCGGGAGTGACGGAAATGTACTCCGCGTGCATAATATGGTCGGTTATTTTATCAGCCTTAACAGGGCGGAATGTGCCAAGACCTACATGGAGCATAACAGGAACAATTTTAATCCCCTTGGCTTCAATTTTTGCCATCAGCTCCTTTGTAAAGTGCAAGCCCGCGGTTGGAGCAGCACTTGAGCCGTTTTCCCTTGCATATACGGTTTGATATCTTTCGCGGTCGTCAAGCTTTTCCGTTATGTAGGGGGGCAAGGGCATTGAGCCTATTATGTTCAAAACCTCGAAAATGCTTGAATATTTTCCCGTATCGTAGGAAAACTCCACAATACGGTTGCCGTCCTCTACAATTTCAACAACTGTGGCTTCCAAGATATCACCGTATTTAATTTTGCCGCCGATTTTAATTTTCTTGGCAGGGCGAAGAAGCACCTCCCAACGGTTTTGTGCTTTTTGCTTTAGCAAAAGAGTTTCTATTTGCGAGGGGGCAGATGCAAAATCGTCACCTTGCCTTACCTTTTCACCGAAAATTCTTGCAGGAATAACGCGGGAATCGTTAATAACAAGGGTATCTCCCTCGTTTAAGTAATCTATTATATCGTAAAAGTGCTTATGCTCCAAGCCCCCATCCCTTTTCACAACCAAAAGGCGTGAGTGGTCGCGAGGCTCAATTGGAGTTTGAGCAATTTGTCCCTCAGGTAAATCATAGTAAAAGTCCTTGGTGGACAAGTCAGTTTTAGGTAATTCGTTTCTTATCATTGTAGCAAACATTTTCCTTCAAGCATAATATGTAGTGATACTTCTCTATCTTATTATTTTATAATATTTTCCGCATTTTTTCAAGTACTTTTACAATTTTGGAGGAATTTAGCGTATGGGTAGAAAAAAGAGCTTGTTTTTTGGCTGCGCCACTGCCATTATAACCCCATTTTCCGAGGGGTATGTGGACTATTGCGCCTTTGGTGAGCTGATAGAATATCAGCTATCAAACGGAGCAGATGCCATAGTAGTCCTTGGTACAACGGGGGAAGCGCCCACTGTTTATGAAAATGAGCGCTGCGAGATTATCACCTTCGCAAAGCGAAAAATCAAGGGCAGAGTGCCGCTCATTGTGGGCACAGGCTCAAATGCCACGTCCGTTGCTGTCCGTTACACAAAAATGGCTGAGCAGCAGGGGGCGGACGGCTGTCTTGTGGTTTCCCCATACTATAATAAGGCAACGACTCCAGGTCTTATCCAGCATTACAAGGCGGTTGCCAAGAGCGTGAAAATTCCCATCATTATGTATAACGTGCCCTCTCGCACAGGGGTGAACATACCGATGGACGTGTATCGGGCGCTCGCTCCCATAGATAACATAGTAGGAATAAAGGAAGCAGGGGGCAATTTGGGCTATACTGCCGAAATTTTGGAAAAATACGGTGATAGCTTTGACCTGTACACAGGCTGCGATGAGCTTATTTTGCCTACTCTTGCCTTGGGCGGCAAGGGTGCAGTTTCTGTTGTTTCCAACATTTTACCCAGCTACGTGCATCAGCTTTGTGCCGAATATAGGAATGGAAATGTGGAAAAAGCCAAGGAAATTCAGTTGTATCTGACCCCCATTATCAAGGAGCTTTTTGCGGAGATAAATCCCATTCCCGTAAAAACCGCTCTTTACAAAATGGGGATGTGCAAAAACGAATTCCGCTTGCCTCTGTGCCACTCTACAAGAGAGAAGCAAATTGGCGAATTGCTAAAGAAATACTGCTTATTATAAGGCGCGTTTTCGCGCCTTTTTTGTGCTTCTGGTAAAAATTCGCAAAAACTCTTGAATTTGAGTGTGTTTTAATATATTATATAGGTATCACATAAAAATTAAGGACAAGGAGAGATTTTTATGAATATCAGCCAAAGACACTTAACTATGCTATGCGACTTTTACGAGCTTACCATGGCGCGTGGATATTTCCACTCAGACATTAAGGACAAAATTGCGTACTTTGATGTTTTTTTCAGAAAAGTGCCCGACGGTGGCGGATACGCCATTGCCGCAGGTCTTGAGCAAATAATCGAATATATCAAGTCCATCAAATTTGAAAAGAGCGACATTGATTATCTCCGTTCAAAGAACATCTTTGACGAGGAATTTCTTTCATATCTTGAGGGCTTTCGCTTTACAGGTGACATTTGGGCAGTGCCTGAGGGAACTGTTATTTTCCCAAACGAGCCTATTTTGACTGTGCGTGCCCCTGCTATGGAAGCGCAGTTTATCGAAACATTTATTCTTTTGATATTTAATCACCAGTGTCTTGTTGCCACAAAGGCATCAAGAATTGTGCGCGCTGCACAGGGTCGCCCTGTTTCCGAGTTTGGCTCACGCCGTGCCCACGGACCCGATGCCGCAATTTACGGTGCCCGTGCCGCTTACATTGGCGGCTGCTCATCTACTGCTTGTGCTTTGTCCGACATTATGTTTGGCGTGCCTGCAGGTGGCACTATGGCGCACTCCTGGGTGCAGATGTTTGACACTGAGTATGAGGCTTTCAAAACATATTGTCAGCTTTACCCCAAGAACCCTACTCTGCTTGTTGATACCTATAATGTGCTTGAAAGCGGCATTCCAAACGCAATCAAGGTCTTCAAAGAGGTGCTGACAGAGGAAGAGCAGCAAAATTGCGCTATCCGTCTTGACTCAGGTGATATCACATATCTTACAAAGAAGATAAGGAAAATTCTTGATGGTGCCGGACTGCCTAAGTGTAGGATTGTTGTTTCCAACTCTCTTGACGAGTATATCATCCGCGACATCCTTATGCAAGGCGCACAGGTCGATGCCTTTGGCGTTGGTGAGCGTATGATAACCTCAAAGAGCGAGCCTGTTTTCGGCTGTGTTTACAAGCTAAGCGCCGTTGAAAACGAGCAGGGCGAGATTGTGCCAAAAATTAAAATCAGCGAAAACATTGTTAAAATCACAAACCCCGATTTCAAAAAGCTGTACCGCTTCTACTCCCGTGATACAGGCAAGGCAGAGGCAGATTTGCTAACCGTTCATGACGAGGTTATCGACGAGAGTTTGCCATATGAGCTTTTCGACCCTGCCCATGTTTGGAAGCGCAAGACCATGGAAAACTATGCTTTGCGTGAGCTTTTAGTTCCTATTTTCGTCAAAGGTGAGTGCGTTTACAACTCCCCTTCTGTTTCCGAAATCAAAGAAAACTGTCGCCGCGAGCTTGAGTCTATGTGGGACGAGGTGTTAAGATTTGAAAACCCACACAACTATTATGTTGACCTTTCTCAAAAGCTTTGGGACGAAAAGCACGCATTGCTCAAAAAAAGACATCAATAGAACACGACAACAAGGGAACACAAAGAAACAATGAAAACCACCAGAGCAATTTATATTATCATTTTTTGTGTATGCCTCATTCTTATTGCGGGGATGTGCATATTTGAATTTACTAAAACGGGTACGCTTAGCCAAAGGGCTATCATATCATCAATCGGTATTGGACTGGCATCTGTCATTTTTCTTGCCAAGGGCTTTTTGCGAACAAGCGGTGCAAAAACCGACCTGCGAGTTTACGAGTCCGAAAACAAGAAGCATATAGAAAATGCTTTTACAGAGCCGGGACGCGAAAAGCACAGACAAGCGCTTTTGATGGGCATTGATTATTTCACTACCCGTCAGTACAAAAAAGGTATCAAGCACCTTGAGAGTCTTTTGAAAAAGTGCGAAACCACTTGGGATTTTTGTGCTGTTGAAACCTTTCTTGCCCTGTGCTATCACAGATTGGGAGCAAACAACAAGGCAATTGAGATTTACGAGGATATTTTGAGGCGTGACCCTCGTCGCTCCACCGTATGGTCGAATCTTGGCAATCTTTATAACGATCTCGGTCAGTCAAGGAAAGCTCTTGACTGTCTTTCCAAGGCGATAGAAAACGACCCCGAAAACCCTTATGCTTACAGCAATATGTCCGGTGCCTTCATGGGCGTTGGTGCATACGATTATGCCATTCCATACGCACAAAAGGCGCTTGAATTCAAATCAAATATGTATCAAGCATCAAGCAATATTGCAATTTCTCTTTATGCTATGGGAAAATACGAGGATGCGGAGATATATTACAAGCACGCTGTCAAAAACGGTCAGGACCCGTCAACTCTTAGACGCGCTATGGAAATTTGCAAGGACTCTTTTGTGCCTTATGATGAGGACGAGGAAAGCAACGAGGAAACGGCTGAATAAATAAAAATCGGCCTTCAATTTGCCGCGAATTTTGCGGATAGAAACGGATAAACAACCTTATGAACACACTAAAAATACTTACCCTAGGCGATATTTGCGGTCCGCGTGCCGTGGAATATTTGAAAAAGAGCCTTTGGAAATACCGCCGCGCCAACAAAATTGATTTTGTGGTGGCAAACGGAGAAAATGCAAGCGAGCCAAACGGCATTGACAAGCAAACGGCAGACACCCTTTTTGACGCGGGTGTTGATGTGATTACCACAGGCAACCACGTTTGGAGAAAATCGGGAATATTTTCGTACCTTGATGACAAGGACGAGATTTTGCGCCCACTCAACTTTCCATCTGCTAACCCCGGTCACGGTGATGTCATAGCAACGGTAAACGGATATCGCGTGCTTGTTATGAACGTGCTTGGTCAAGCATATATGGACACTCCATCTGACCCATTTGAGGCGGTGGAAAAATGCCTCAATCGCCATGCGGGCAGATATGATTTTGCCATACTTGATATACACGCAGAGTCCACAGGCGAAAAAAAGGCTTTGGCTTACAATTTTGCCGATGACGTGTCGATTATTTTCGGCACGCACACACACGTGCAAACAAGTGATGCTCAAATTTTGGGCGGCAAATGCGGCTATATAACCGACCTTGGTATGTGCGGAGATAACGACAGCATACTTGGTGTGAAAAAGGAAGCGGTTATATACAGAATGAAAACAAAAATGCTATCGAAATTCGATTTTGCCACAGAGGGCGAGATTGAATGTGGCGGTGCAATTTTTGAAATAAACACCAGCAATTGGCAGTGCGTTAGCTGTCAAGGAATAAAATTTACAGGAGAAATAAAATGATTACAAGCGAACTTTTAAAATACGTTAAAAACGGCGGCCTTAACGAGAAGCTTGCCGATATTTACGGTGAGGAAAATGTAGAAAGCCAGATTGAAAGATATACAAGTGCTATTTCCGAGTTTTTAGAAATTTACGGAGAGCGCGAAACCTCTATTTTCTCTGTTCCCGGCAGAAGCGAAATTTCCGGCAACCACACCGACCATAACCACGGAAAGGTTTTGGCAGGCTCTATCAATCTTGATATTATTGCCATTTCCGCAAAGACAGACGACGGCGTTATCAGAATTAAAAGCCAGGGCTTCCCAGAGGATGTAATTGACACAAATTCATACACCTCCCCCGTTGAAACTGACTTTTTCAAGTCAGGCGCTCTCATTGCAGGTATGGCTCACGCATTTGATGAGGCAGGCTACGAAAAGGGCGGCTACATAGCATACACAACCTCTAATGTATTCAAGGGCTCAGGTCTTTCATCCTCTGCCGCATTTGAGGTTATGGTTGGTAATATTTTGAATTTCTTCTATAACGACGGCAAGGTGGAAAACACAGAAATTGCAAAAATGGCACAGTATGCCGAAAATGTTTTCTTCGGTAAGCCCTGCGGTCTTATGGACCAGATGGCTTGCGCCGTTGGCGGATTTGTACATATTGACTTCAAAAACACAAAGAAGCCTGTTATTGAAAAAATCCCATTTGACTTGAGCGCAAGCGGCTATGCCCTTTGCATTGTGAACACAGGCGGCAACCACGCGGACTTGAACGACGACTATGCATCTGTTCCTGCGGAAATGAAGAGCGTTGCAAAGCTTTTCGGTGCTGAATATTTAAGACAAATTTCCAAGAAGAGAGTTCTTGACAACATTCAAGGTATAAGAGGCGCAGTTGGCGACAGAGCTATTTTGCGTGCAATCCACTTCTTCAACGAAAACGAGCGCGTTACCAAGCAGGCACGTGCCTTGAAAAACGGAAATCTTTCCACATTCTTCAGATACACAAAGGAATCAGGTCGCTCTAGCTTTATGTACCTGCAAAATGTATTTACCACAAAGAACGTATCCGAGCAGGGTCTTTCCTTGGCTCTTGCAATTACCGACTCCGTAATGAGCGGTAAGGGTGGCGCATTTAGAGTACACGGTGGTGGATTTGCAGGCACAATCCAGGCCTTTGTTCCATTCAGCCTTGTTGAAAAATACAGAAGCGCAATTGACTCTGCCTTTGGCAGAGGTGCTTGCCACGTGTTGAGAATTCGCAAGCACGGCGCTATCAAGGTTCTTTAATGATTAAAGCCTATACTCTTTTTTCGGGCTCAACGGGTAACTGCATTTATGTAAAGAATGACAATACAGAAATTCTTATTGATGCGGGAAAAAGCTGTGGAGCTATCGAAAAGGCACTCAACGGCTTGGGAACATCCCTTCGCCGCATAAGCTCCATTTACATCACTCACGAGCACGCGGACCACACGGCAGGACTTGAGGTTATTTCCAAAAAATTTCAAATTCCTGTGCATTTTACCGCTCCTTCATATGAAAATCACGTGCGCGGCGGATCTTTCCTTGAAAGATTTGCAATTTTGGAAAATGTGGAATACGAGCATTCTGTCGGCTCTCTTAGCCTCTGCTCCTTTCCTATCCCTCACGACAGTGCACAAAATGTTGGCTATGTTATCTCGTCCGCTGATGATACACTGGGTATTGCCACGGATATGGGACATTTGACCGCGGTAATAGGTGAGCGCCTTGCGGACTGCTCACGTGTGATTGTGGAGTCAAACCACGATATAAAAATGGTGGAAAACGGCCCTTATCCCGCATTTTTGAAGCAAAGAATTCTTTCGCCAAACGGACACTTATCAAACGACAAATGCGCCCAGCTTTGCGCTTATCTTTGCGACCACGGAGTCTGCGAAATTACCCTTGCCCACCTGAGTCGCGAAAACAATTTGCCCCGCTTGGCATTTGACACAGTAAAGAGCTTTTTGCGCTCCTGTGGCTTTGACAGTGTACCCTTAAAGGTTGCCTTTGCCGACATTACCGTTGACTGCACAAACGGTGCATCATACCCTTATCCTATTATAAAGTAAGGATTTTAAAATGACAGATTTTCAAAACAAGCTATTGTCGGTTGCTAACCGAAACAATGCCACGAAAAATTTAATAAACGAAAAGGATGCCATCACTCTTGAAAGGCTATGCAACCATATGCTTGAGGTTAACAAGAGCCTTAACCTGACGGCCATCAAGGATGAAAACGGCGTGATTTTAAAGCACATTGTGGATTCAAGCGCTTGCTTGCCGTACATACCCGAGGGCGCTCAGCTTTGCGACATTGGCTGCGGCGGCGGCTTTCCCACCCTTGTTATTGCCGTTTTGCGCGGGGACGTGTCTGTTTTAGGCGTTGACAGTGTTACTAAAAAAGTGAAATACGTTGGCGACACCGCCACACTTTTAGGGCTTTACAACGTGCAGGTTTCCAACGCTCGCGCAGAGGAAATGGGACAAAGTGACAAGTACCGTCAAAGCTTTGACGTGGTTACGGCTCGTGCAGTCGGTAGGCTAAACCTAATTACCGAGCTTTGCTTGCCGCTTGTGAAGGTAGGCGGTTGCTTTCTCGCTATGAAGTCTTTGAGCACAGACGAGGAATTGACAGAGGCAAAGCGCGCCATCGAGCTTTTGGGCGGTCAAGTTGAAAGCGTCAACAGCTATGCGCTGACAGACGGAGAGGAAGCTATTGAGCGCACAATTATTGTTATACGCAAGGTGAAAAACACTCCGCCAATGTACCCGCGCAACAACTCACAAATTGCAAAAAAACCACTTTAAACAGTTAAAACGGGAGTTTTGCTCCCGTTTTTAGGTTGTATTGATTAAAATTAGATTGAATTTAACAAATTGTTCACAATTGTATGGTACAATTAATTATATTTTTTCGCTTTAAAGCGTTAAAGTGTACTTTTATCTGCCCTCGGGCAAGGAAGGAGCCAACTATGGCAACAGTAAAAAAAGAGCTTACCAAGCTGACCCCTCAGCTTATGTCTTATGTAGATAAATGCTCAATGAACACTACTATTGACCCTGAGCTATACACAAAATTCAATGTAAAGAGAGGCTTGCGTGACGTTGACGGTAAGGGCGTTGTGGCAGGTCTTACGGAAATTTCCGAAATCAACGCATTTTTAAATTGCGGTGAGAGCAAAATCCCCTGTGACGGTGAGCTTTACTACCGTGGCGTTAACATACAGGAGCTTGTTGGCGGCTTTTTGGCTGACGACCGCTTTGGATTTGAGGAAGCTATCTATCTTTTGCTTTTTGGTGCTTTGCCAACAAAGGAAGAGCTTTCTGACTTTGACAGCCTTTTGAAAAGATACAGGAGCTTGCCAAAGAATTTTGTCCGCGACGTGCTTATGAAGGCAAGCGGCAAGGACATGATGAACATTTTGGCGCGCAGTGTGCTCACCCTTTATGCCTTTGACGACAAGGCGGATGACACATCTATCCCTAACGTTTTGCGCCAATCATTGCAGCTTATTTCAGAATTACCGCTTTTAGCGGTTTACGCTTACAAGTGCTATGAATATTACGAAAAGAAAAAGAGCCTTGTTATTCACCAGCCTAAAAACAATTTATCTTTGGCGGAAAATATTCTTTATATGCTTCGTGATGACGGAAAATTCACTCCATTGGAAGCAAAAATCCTTGACCTTGCTCTCGTTTTACACGCTGAGCACGGCGGCGGTAACAACTCCACATTTACAACACACGTTGTCACATCCTCAGGCACTGATACATATTCGGTAATTGCCGCATCCTTAGGCTCCTTGAAGGGTCCGCGCCACGGTGGTGCAAACGCCAAGGTTGTGGAAATGATTGACAACATAAAGAAGAATGTTAAAAACTACGGCGACGAGGAGGAAATCAAGAGCTACCTCACCAAAATACTTAACAAAGAGGTGTTTGACGGCAAGGGCTTGATTTACGGTATGGGTCACGCGGTTTACTCTCTTTCCGACCCACGTGCTATGATTTTCCGTGACTTTGTGGAAAAGCTCTCACGTGAAAAGGGCAAGGAAAAGGACTATCTCCTTTGCTCAACCATTGAGCGCGTTGCTCCTGCAGTTATTGCCAAGGAAAGAAAGATTTACAAGGGCGTTAGCGCCAACATTGACTTTTACAGTGGCTTTATTTACAATATGCTTGGCATCCCTCGCGAGCTGTTCACCCCTATATTTGCAATTTCACGTATTGCAGGCTGGAGCGCACACCGTATGGAAGAATTGTTGCTTAACGGAAAGATTATCCGTCCTGCATATCAAAATATTTCACCAAGAGCGCCCTATACACCGCTTGAAGAAAGATAATACACACTCCCTCCACCGCGGATTTTGTTTTAGCTGTATTACTTGCTCATACGTTGCGGTCCCCCTCCCTCGAAGAAGGAGGCTGGGTGTCCTGCATATCAAAATATTTCACCAAGAGCGCCCTATACACCGCTTGAAGAAAGATAATAGATACAAATTTCAAGAGCACTACACTTTGGCAGTCGGTAAACCGACTGCCTTTGTATATTTTAACAATTTTTATATTTTGCATAAATTTTTAAATAAAATGCTTGAATATTTATGTAATATGTGATAAACTTACTATGTAACTAAATCGAAACCCAAGGAGGGTACTATGAAATTACGTAAAGTATTACTTATTTTAGTTGTTATGGCCGCTTTGATGACGCTTTTGTCCTTCTCTGTTAGTGCAGCAAGCAATTTTAACATCACATGGGACCATGTTGAAAAATCCGAAAAATCAACTGGCGGTGTCAACTGTTGGCATAACGATACTAAGGGCTTGCCCGGTGAGAGCGCAATGTTCGACGGCAACATCAACTCTGCTGGCAGTTGGTACTGCGGCAACGGATTTGCACTGCCAGAGGGCGAAACTGCTACCATCACCTTTATTGAGGAATTTGAAATCAACTCTGTAATTTTCTACGGTTGGTCCAACTGGAGCTACTTTGAAATCAGATTTCATGATGCAGCGGGCAACGAAACACTTCTTTTCGAAAGTGGCGGTTGGCAGGACACAACCGGTGCGGCGCACGACCTTGACATTTCCGGTATAAAGGCAAAGTCTATGACTATCAAAACCTTGGATTCCAAGGGCTTGAGAAACCATACATATACAGAGTTCATTATTAATGTTAGCCACGAGCATTCATTTGACACATTTGTTGAGCTTATGATGCCACCAACATGCGTTCTTCCGGGTGCGGCTAAATACTCCTGCTACTGTGGTGAGGAGTCAGAAAAAAACATTGATGCAACAGGCAACCACAACATTGTTGATGACATCGTTTTCAGAAACGGCTTTGGTCAGCCCGGCTTTAAGGGCACAGTTTGCGAAACCTGCGACACCCAGGACAGCTTTGATGAAGCAAACGTTATCCCTGCTCTTTTCACTATTCTTGGCTACTCCGCAAATGAGGTGACAGGTGCTGTTCAGTTTGGCTTCGCTGTTCACTATGACGCTATTGCCATTTACAACTCACTAGCAGATGCTCCTCTTGAATTCGGTATCATCTCCACAACAAGAGCAGTTCTTGCAGAGGGCAATCCTCTCTTGCTTGGTCTTGAAGGACTTGAAAAAGCAAACGATAAGGTTGTTTTGAAGAATTGCACAAGCGAGGAATATGAAATTATCACTTATACCGTTTCAAAAATCCCTGAGGCTCACAGAGATACAGGCATCATCTTGTCTGCGTACATTTTCGACGGACTCGACGTTTTCTATGTAGGTGTTGACTCATCCAAGGACGCTCAAGTAGTTACATATAACGATATTTTGAGTGCAGCTGCACAGTATTAATAAAAGTAAACAAAACAGGCAGAGAAAATTCTCTGCCTGTTTTTTGTTATGATAAAAGGGATGCCGATAGCGTGATACTCTTAACGGAGTATCACGCTAACTCTATTCGCCTGCGGCGATATGATGCATTTGCTTCGCAAATATGATGTTGCTCCACTTCGGTCGCAATGATGCGATGTTTGCCACAATGTGCCGTCAGGCACACATCATTAGGCGTAGCCGTCATCATTAGGCGTAGCCCAACATCATTTGCCGAAGGCAAACATCATCCAAAAAACGCGCAAACGGTGCGCAAGTGTAGGTAAAAACGCAAAAAAGGTGCGTAAAGTCGGCAAGTTGGCTTTGAACTCTTATGTCAAATCTAGAGAAGTAAAGCCTAAAGCGTTAAGCTTCTTTTGAAAGGCATAGAACTCTGAATACTTCTTTGCATACGGATTCCAGCCGATCTTTTTCAAGAATCGTGTAAATGCCGTTTTCTTCAATGGTATGTAAAATCTTGTATGGTGAGTGGGTGTAAAGAACTCAAAGAAAGGAAAACATCTGCCGCCAATGCATTTTAATCTACCCTCTCGTTGTTCGGGCGATATGCCCTGCGCCAAATCGAAGTTTTTAGCGCATTCGTCGAGATTGATTTTTTCGGTTTCTCCATCACTGTTTTTGAAAACCAACTCTTCCGAGGTAATTTCAATAATGTTTCCAACCGGTATTTTTATTACAGTAGCTTCGTCTTCTATATGATATGCCTCTTGAATTGATTTGTAAAATTCGTCCCAACTCATGTTTTCACCGCCTTTTCACCTTTATTATACCACACTCTCGCAAATAAATCAAGGCGAAGCCTTGTATATCATCCGCAACTTGTTGCGGTATATCATCAATGCGAAGCATTGTATATCATCAAGCCGCAGGGAGATGCACGCTGGCGCGTGATGAGATACAGCCCCAAAGGGGCTGATGATATGCACCGCACGTTGTGCGGTGATGATATGCCAAGCCTGCGGCTTGGATAAACAAAAAAGGAACTTTTGGTAAACAAAAGTTCCTTTTTTGTTGGTGGGGGATGGTGGATTCGGACCACCGAAGTCAGTGACAACAGATTTACAGTCTGCCCCCTTTGGCCGCTCGGGAAATCCCCCAAATGTTGCAAGATTTGGAGCTGGCGAACGGAGTCGAACCATCAACCTGCTGATTACAAATCAGCTGCTCTGCCATTGAGCCACGCCAGCATATTATCTTGCAACGGTGATATTTTATCACATAAATATGAGTTTGTCAATAGTATTTTTGAAAAAATTTTAAAATTCTTATTTGTTTAAAAATTCCTTTAGCTTTTGAAAGCTTTCCGCACTTATACAATGCTCTATTTTACAGCTGTCCTCGTATGCGGTTTTCTCGCTCACGCCAAGGGTCATAAGTGCCTTTGCTATGACCAGGTGGCGCTCATATACGGACATTGCAATTTCCATACCCTTTTCTGTTAGGTCAAGATACCCGTTTTCATCAACTGTAATATAGCCCTCCTCGCGGAAGTTTTTCATAGCTACGCTAACGCTTGGCTTGGATACACCAAGCTCATTTGCCACATCTATGCTTCTAACACAACCCTTTTCCTTTTTGATGGAAAAAACGGCTTCAAGATAGTTTTCAGCAGATTCCTTTATTATCATAGCACACCTCCGAAAGAATTACTGCTTATATTGTACCACAAATAAGCTTTTTTGTCAAACCATTATTTAACTGCATAGCCTTGCGCTGAAATTGTTGCCTTTACCTTTTCAATATCGCATTTACCAAACACGGCAACTGTGCCCTTTTTGTGGCTTGGCTCGGCTTTTTCTACACCCTCTATGGCTTCAACTGCCGCTTTAACGCGTGCCTCACAGTGTGGGCACATCATACCGTCAACCTTTATGATTATTCCTGCTTCCTTCTTCTTACCAAACATTTCATTTTCTCCTTTATCTAATTTAACAAAATTAAGTCTCAACGCATTTGTCACAACACAAAAGCTGGACAGGCTCATTGCCAATGCACCAAACATAGGGTTAAGCTCCCATCCTAGCAAGGCAATAAAAGCGCCTGCCGCCAAGGGAATTCCTATGATGTTATAAATAAATGCCCAGAACAGATTTTCCTTGATGTTTTTCAAGGTTTTTCGGCTCAGCATAATGGCATTTACCACACCCAAAAGGCTATTGTTCATCAGCACCACCGATGCTGAATCAATGGCAATTTGCGTGCCCGCTCCAATGGCAATACCTGTATCGGCACTTGTCAAGGCAGGGGCATCATTTATGCCGTCCCCAACCATTATTACATTGCCATCTTGCTTCAATTTTTCAATTTCCATCGCCTTGTCATTTGGCATAACATCGGAAATAATTTCGTCAACACCTGCAAGACTGCCTATCGCCTTGGCGCTGTTTTCGTTATCACCTGTGAGCATAACCACCTTTACGCCCATTTTCTTCAGCTCTGAAATGGCATAGGCGCTATCCTCTTTTATTTCATCGCGAATAGCAATCACACCCACAGACCTGCCGCCAAGTGTGAAAAACAGGGGTGTTTTGCCTTCCTTGGAAAGGCGCTGGAAAAGCTCCCTCTCCTTGTCAGTTGCCACAGAAGAAATATGCTTATAGCTACTACCCACTATTTCCTGTCCGTCAACAACCCCAGACACTCCGCTGCCTGCCATAGCTTTAAAATCCTCTACCGCCTTGCAGGAAAGCTCCATTTCCTCGGCTTTTTTCACAATAGCGCGCCCCAGCGGATGCTCGCTTTTGCTTTCCAAGGCGTAAGCGTATTCCAAAAGCTCCCTTGATGTTATATCAAAGGGGATTACATCAATCACCTGTGGCTCGCCACGGGTGATTGTTCCTGTTTTATCAAGAACTACAATATTTGCTTTGCCCGCATTTTCAAGGGCGGTTGCATTTTTGAAAAGAATTCCCCGTCTTGCTCCCACTCCGTTTCCAACCATAATCGCCACAGGAGTTGCAAGTCCCAACGCACAGGGACAGCTGATAACAAGGACAGAAATTCCTCTTGCCAAGGCATAGCCAAGGTCTGCCCCTGTCAAGCTCCATATGATAAAGGTAACAAGGGCGATTCCCATAACCACAGGGACAAAAAATCCGCTGACCTTATCTGCAATTCTTGCAATAGGCGCTTTTGACGAAGCGGAGGCGCTAACAGCTTTTATGATTTCTCCCAAAACGGTATTTTCGCTATCTGTTTCCGCTTGGCATTTTATATAGCCTGTGTGGGTGGTTGTGCCTGCATACACATGGTCTGCTGTGGTTTTGTCAACAGGCATACTCTCGCCTGTCAAAGCAGACTCGTCAACGGCACATTCTCCCTCGGTGATAACCGCATCAACAGGGATGCTACCGCCAGAGCGCACGATAAATACGTCGCCCTTTTTAAGACTGCCGGCAGAAACCTCTGTTTCCACCCCGTCAACCAGAACGACCGCCGTTTTTGGCTTCAATGATATCAATTCCTTCAACGCATTTGTGGTCTTGCCCTTAGAATAAGCTTCAAGGGCTTTTCCGACGGTTATAAGCACAAGTATCATACCTGCCGACTCAAAATAAAGGCTATGCAAAAGATGCTGGCTTTTTGCCATTACAAAAAGACAGACAACGCTATATCCAAAGGAAACCCCTGACCCTAAGGCGACGAGAGTGTCCATATTGGGCGCGCCCTTGATAAGTCCCATAAAGCCGTTTATAAAGAATTTGCGGTTGATAATGAGCAGAACCCCGCTTAGCACCAGCTCCAAAATACCAACGGCTAAGCTATTGCTTGCCAAAAAGCTTGGTAGTGGAAAATTCCACATAACGTGCCCCATTGACACGTACATAAGAAATAGCAAAAACACAAGAGATACCGCAAGTCTTTTTAACAGTCTCGGTGTTTCCTTGTCCTTTAGCTCATCGTCGCTTGACACTTGGTTGCCGCTTTTCTTGGCGGCACCGTAGCCTGCGTTTGCAACCGCCTCAATTATTTCACCCGATGTAACAGTACCGCATACTGTCATTGAGTTAGTTAAAAGATTAACTGAGCAGGAATCCACTCCGTCAAGAGCTTTGACTGCTTTTTCCACTCTCGCAGCACAGGCGGCGCAGCTCATACCGCTAACTACATAATATTCCATTTTTGCGCCTCCTTTACTTTTCTACATTTATTATATCATTTATTTTTTTCTTGTCAATCAAAGAGCCGAAATTACTTCTTTAAAAAAACGTGGCGCTATTAGCGTGATACTCTTAACGGAGTATCACGCCGTCAAATCCGTCTTCGACGGGTGAAATCCACCTACGGTGGATGAAATCGCTTTCGCGATGAAATCCTGCTTCGCAGGGTTGTTTTTAGACGGATTTGATTTCATCCAAGGCAACGCTTTGGATTTCATCTGAACGAAGTGAAGATTTCATCGTTGCTGTGCAACGATTTCATTAAACCAACAGAAAAAGAGGAAACTTTTCGGCTATTAACCGATTTGTTTCCTCTTTCTGTTTGTATAGGGGTTTGGGCTTAGCCCATTTGCGTTTGACTAGTCAAATGCGATGCTCGCACTTAGCGGTGTTTTCAAATTCTCCGCTAAGAATATCACACATTTAGCGCCACGCATTATTTTTCTTCATTTTTTGGAATTCCACAGCCACAGGAGCAGCCGTTGCAGTTGCCTGAGCAGGTCTTGCTATCAGGACAACCGATACATTTTTTGCCACTCTTTTTTGCGTGGATTATATAGGCGATAGCGCCGCCTACCAAAGCCCCAACAATTGCAATAGCAACTACGGTTGAAAGTACAGGTCCCATTATGCAGCCACCTTTTCTCCCTTTTTGCCATTTGCTTCAGCCTTTTGTCTTTTGTTGTTTTTTATAATAAGATAAACCAACACAAAAATCACCAAAGCCACAATTGCCCAACCGAGAATTGGCATCCAGAGGGACGCATATGAAAGCTCAGAGCTAAAAACAGTTCCAAAGAATGTAATCAAGAAGCTTAAGGTGAAGCCAACACTGAATTGCAAGCCAATTCCTGCAAACAACCACTTTTTGCTATTCATTTCAGAATTCATAGCACCGATTGCCGCAAAGCAAGGCGGTGTGAAAAGGTTGAACACAAGATATGATATTGCCAAAACGCCAGGAATAACGGAAAGCTCGCCCAAGCCACCAACCGCCTCCAAATCGTCATTGATAGCGAATGCAAAGCAAACGGAAAGGGTTGCAACAACATTTTCCTTTGCGATAAAGCCTGTGATAGATGCTGCCGCCAGCTTCCACAGATACCCAACAGCTATTACACCGAAAACAGGCGCAAAAAGATAGCCAAATGGAGTTGCGATTGTGGCAAGAATTGAGTCTGACGCATCCTCTGCCGCCAATGAGAAGGTCCAGGTAAATGAGGACATCAGATGAACAACCGCGTTACATACAAGAATGATAGTTCCTGCCTTTACAACATAAGACCAGCCGCGCTGGAGCATTGATTTTACAGCACCCCAGATGCTTGGTGCCTTATATTCGGGCAATTCAATTATGAAATAGGATTTTTTCCTTCTTTGTCCTGTTACAAGGTTAACAAGCAACGCGCCAAAGAAGATAATAACAATTCCCATAAAGTACATCAGAGGAGCTACCCACCATTTTTCCGCAAAGAACCTTGAGAACAAGGCAATTACAGGAAGCTTAGCGCCACAAGGCATAAAGGGGGCAAGCATTGCCGTTGCACGGCGTTCCCTCTCGTTGCGGATGGTACGTGATGCCATAACGCCTGGGATGGCACAACCAACACCGATAACAAAAGGAATTACGGATTTACCCGAAAGACCAACCTTTTTGAAAATAGGGTCTAAAACAACGGACACGCGCGCCATATAGCCACAGTCCTCAAGAAGTGCAATCAAGAAGTACATCACCATAACGAGAGGCAAAAAGCCCACAACTGCGCCAACACCGCCAATGATACCGTCAACGATTAGTGAGGACAAAAACGCGGGAGCATTTTCAAGCCAACCAGAAACTGCCTCTCCAAACCAATCAATAACATTCACAAGTCCCCAAACGTGATATTCGTTTGCTTCGCCTGCGTCGAAGGTATAGCCCTCTGCAAGCCAAACACCCGGTCCTGCCTGAGAAATCCAGAAAACGAGGAACATAACTGCAGCAAAAATCGGAATACCAAGCCACTTGTTGATAAGAATATCGTCTATTTTGTCTTGCTTGTTTTTCTCGTTTGTATTTATTTTGCGAGCCTCAACCTCGCTAACTATCTTATTAACAAATGCAAATCTTTTCCTATCTGCCTTTTCTGCAAGCTCCTTGTCGGTAATGTCACTCTCCGCCTGCACAAATGGGGCTCTTTGTGTTTTGCCAACCGATTCAGTAGCCTTTTTCACCACGTCCTCAAGTCCTTTTGCGGAAATGGACACGGTATCAATAACAGGGCAACCAAGAAGCTCGGACAAGCGCGCGGAATCAATTTTTGTTTCCTTTTTCTTATTAATATCCGCCTTGTTAAGAGCAACAACCACAGGAATACCAAGCTCCAAGAGCTGTGTTGTGAAAAACAAGCTGCGGCTAAGGTTAGTTGCATCTACAATGTTAATGATAGCATCCGGCTTTTCGTTTTTTATATAGTCACTTGTAACACCCTCCTCAGATGTAAAGGGCGTCATAGAATATGTGCCGGGCAAATCCACCGCCATAATGTCCGCGCCGCCGCACAATGACTTTTTTATGGGATGAGATTTTTTATCAACAGTAACACCCGCCCAGTTGCCCACTTTTTCCTGACTTCCTGTCAAAGCATTGAACATAGTGGTTTTGCCACTGTTGGGGTTACCTGCTAATGCGATTATCATACTTTTCTCCTTTCATTGCAAGGAAAGTTAGTCAACACTAACTCCTGCGCAAAAAAATATTAAAGATTATTCTCTGATTTCAATAACCTCGCAAAGATTTTTGTCAAAGCTATATCTGCTATCCTTGATAGATACAGTGCAACCGCTTCTGCGCTGTGCAATTACCGTAATTGGCTCTCCACTGTAGCAGCCAAGAGAAAACAAGAAGGAATTCAATTCATCATCGTCCGTGTCAACACGCACAACGATATATTCCACGCCCTCTTTTGCGTCACGTAAGGTCATAAAAACCCTCCTTTCAAGCAAGTTAGTCTTGCCTAACTGCGTATATTTTAGCCTACTTACTGTCATTTGTCAAGTACCTTTCAAAAGTTTTTTAAAATTTTAGCAATTATGCCCTCGCAAAGCAAAATTTTACATAAAAATTTTATGCAACTTTACAGAGAAAAAATACGTGCAAGCCGCCTCTTGGCTCGCACGTATTTTTAATATACTTTTCAATACACATAGAAAGGCTCGCCAAAAGCGCCCTCGCAATAGTAAATGCTAAAGGTATCACCAATTTCGTACCGACGGTAATCCTGACCGTAAACAGCTATTTCGGTTTTTTCACCGTTGATTTCTACAATCAGATAATAGTCCGTAGAGTCGCCCGAGGTATCCTTGTCCTTGCCTATTATTTCCTGCTCCATTTTATATGGCTCACTTGTGTCAAGAGCGAAGTTCAAGTGATTTGCACTGCTCCAGGTAAGGGCGAAGAAAATAAAGCAAACTATAAAAATGGATGCAATTTTTTCGCTTTTTCTGTTGTC
Organism: Eubacteriales bacterium; assembly: GCA_045632405.1. Taxonomy (GTDB): domain Bacteria; phylum Bacillota; class Clostridia; order Oscillospirales; family CAG-272; genus RGIG2000. The sequence continues at coordinate 44,440 of JAZQWO010000054.1, forward strand.
CTTCAACCTTGCCGCGCCTGTGAAAAGCAAATACCCCGCCAAAGCACCAAGCAAAACGCCAATTATTAAGGCAGGCAGCCAAAACTTCACACTTCCCTTTTCGCCTTCAACATAATTATACATTCTCATATCGTTAAAGAACAAGAGAAAATCCAAGCAAACGCCTGTTACCATAATGCCTCTGATTTTAAGCTCCCTGTAACCGCCGAAAAGTGAGGTAAAGGAAAGCAGAAATACAAGGAACCCATACCAAATGGTTATCATATCGTAAATCAAAAGCACCTTGCCGCCAAAAAACAGAGTCAGTATCCAACCGACGCCAAGCATAACCAAGCCTATTCTGAATGGTATAACTCTTTGCTCCTTATTGGCTATGGCGCATATAATAAACGGCACGCCTATCAATAGTCTGATAATAACATTAAAGGCAAAATTATCTGCCAAGGCGGGCACTCTTGCAATTAAAATCAACCATACCAAAAACGCGGCAATGGCTACCCACATTATATTAAATTTGGGGAATTTTCTTTTTTTCTTTATACCAAAGGTTTCCTCGTCAATGGCGCTGTTTTCCGTCGCTGCGCACTCCTCAGTTGTGTTTTCTATATCAAATTCGTCCATATGCTCAACTCCTTTATTAAATTATAACAGAAAAACGCCCCTGTGTCAATCAACCAACGGTTGATTATCTCAACTGTAAATATTGATTTTGTCAAAACAAAAACGGCAGATATAGGGTGATGTCCTTAGCGGAGAATTATTGCTTTGACAAAAGTGCAAGCATCGCATTTGACTGGTCAAACGCAATATGGGCTAAGCCCAAACCCTTATTACAAGCAGAAAGAGAGAACAAATTGGGAAAACCGAAATGTCCTCTCTTTTTCTGTTGGATAAATGAAATCGTGGTTGAACCACGATGAAATCTTCGCACGGCTCAGATGAAATCCAAGGTCAAGACCTTGGATGAAATCAAATCCGTCCGAGCTTAACCCTGCGAAGCAGGATTTCACCGCGAAGCGATTTCATCCACCATAGGTGGATTTCACCCGTCGAAGACGGATTTGACTGCGTGATACTCCGTTAAGAGTATCACTCTATCTCTGCCGTTTTTTGCTATTATTTATTTCTTTTCGTTCTTTGGTACTTTAGCTGCCAACTGTGAGGGCACTTCCTCGTAGCGAACGAAGTGGAATGTAAAGTCGCCTCTGCCCTGTGTCATTGCGCGAAGAGCAATAACGTAGTCAACCATTTCGGACTTTGGAACCTCAGCCTCAACGATTGTATATTTTGGGCGCTTTGGATTTGGCTCCATACCCATTACTCTGCCGCGACGCTTGTTAAGGTCGCCCATTACGTCACCAACCATATGCTCAGGCACGCTAACCTTCAAAACACCAACAGGCTCAAGGAGTACAGGATTTGCATTTACAAGCTCCTTATATGCCAAGCGAGCCGCAAGCACGAAGGAAATTTCGTTAGAGTCAACGTCGTGGTATGAGCCGCCTGTCAAATCTGCCGCCAAATTAACCATTGGGTAGCCGAGAAGCACGCCTTCCTTCATAGCCTCGCGCAAGCCCTTTTCAACCGCTGGGTAGTAGCCCTTTGGAACTTCGCCGCCTACAACGCTCTGTGTAAAGGTCAAGCCGTCATCCTCACCGTGTGAGAATGTAATCTTAACGTGACCGTACTGACCAGCGCCACCTGACTGCTTCTTGTGCTTTCCTTCTGTTTCAATTCTCTTCTTGATTGTTTCTCTGTATGCAATCTTTGGTGTTTCAAGCTTAACGTTAACACCGTATCTGTTCTTGAGCTTACATACAACTGTATCAAGGTGAACGTCACCGATACCCTTGAGAAGCAGTTCGCCTGTTTCAACAAAGTTTTCGTACTTAACGGTCTTGTCCTCGTCAAGAATCTTTGCAATAGAGGTAGCAACCTTGTCCTCGTCCTTGCCGTCGGTCTTAATTGCCATTGTCATATTAGCCTCAGGGAACTCAATCTTCTTATATTCCATATCAGAGGTTTCACAAAGTGTATCGTTGGTATTTGTATTAGCAAGCTTGGAAATAACACCTATATCACCGCAAGCAAGGCTATCAACCTCAGTCTGCTTCTTACCGCAGATGGTGAATATCTTAGCAAACTTTTCAACCTGACCTGTTGTTGTGTTCTTGAGCATCATATCCTTCTTGAGCTCACCGTTCATAACCTTAAAGAAAGAAACACGGCCTACAAATGGGTCAGCAATTGTCTTAAATACCATCAAGCGGCACTCGCCCTCGCGCTCGATAGCAACATCAGCACCGTTAACATCCTTTTCAACCTTCTTAGCAGTATGTCTTGGGAAGGACTCAGCTATCGCGGTCAAGATTGAGTAAATACCTCTCATATTTTCGGATGAGCCGCACCATACAGGAACGATAGCGCCGGAAATCATACCCTCGTGGAGAGCTAAGGCACATTCCTCCTGTGTAAATCTTTCACCTGCGAAGAACTTTTCAAGCATTTCCTCGTTGGTCTGCGCAACGGCTTCCATAAATACTTCGCCGTACTTTTCTGCAACCGCACGACGGGACGGAGTCATATCCTCCTCCTGTCTTTCACCGTTTGGCAAGTAACGGAAGCACTTCATAGTCATTAGGTCAATCATCATTGTACCTGTTGCTTCCTTAACAGGAATAAATACAGGACAAAGTGCGTTGCCAAACTCGTCACGGAGCTGGTTGAATACGCTGTCAAAATCAGCATCGGGGTCGTCACATTTGTTTACAAAGAATGCTCTTGGAATTCCTGCTTCAAGCGCGTTATACCAAGCAATCTCCGCGCCAACCTCTAAGCCTGCCTTTGCGTCAATATTGATAAGAGCCGCATCAGCTACACGCAGTGCGCTTGCAACCTCACCTGCAAAGCCCAAAAAGCCTGGGCAGTCAAGCAAGTTAATCTTAATGCCGTTCCACTCAAGGTTAACAACGGACAAGCCGATAGAAATTCCTCTCTTTATTTCCTCGCTGTCATAGTCGGAAACAGTATTACCGTCGCAAATTCTGCCAAGACGGTCTGTTGCCTTTGCCTTGAAAAGCATTGACTCGATTGTAGCGGTCTTACCGCTGCCACTGTGTCCGATAATGCACACGTTTCTTACATTGTTAGTGATAAATTTTGCCATGGTTACTGCCCTCGCTTCTTATGTATTACTCTCAATATATGAGAGTTTAATGTTGATATATTTATTCTATCACTAATTTATAAGACTTTCAATAGTTTTTGTGCATTTTGTTTATATTTTTATTATTTTTTTGATATTTTTGTGCAAATTGCCATACAAATTTGAGAAAACTAAATATCTTGCAAGTGGAATAAATGTGTGCTATGCCTTGCGAGAGTGAAACGAACCAGTTTTGGAACGGACAAAAACCCCGTCTTTGGCGTTAAAATTTTTTGAAATATTTTTATATATCGGCAAAATTTTGTCTTAAACACGAGCTTTTTGGCTCGTTCTAAAATGCCTCGCACCTAAAACCTAACTATTTAGAGATGATTTTTGGTGCGGAGGAGGAAGGCTTATTGGCATAAGCCAACGACCACAATCCTAAAAGCGCTTTAAATAGTAGGCTTTAGGCTGGTTCGTCTCACTCTCGCAAGGCATACTATATAGACTAACTAACACAGGAGTTTTTTATGATAACATACAAGGAAATTAAGCAAAGCGAGGCAATTTCAACATATATAAGGAAGGCGGATGAGAGCCTCTGTGCTCTTGGCTACACGGAGCATAGCTTTGCCCACGTGGGCTTGGTAGCTAATCGCGCTGAATATATTCTTTCCGCTCTGGGCTATGATTGGCGCGAGGTGGAGCTTGTTAAAATTGCGGCGCATTTGCACGATATAGGCAATATTGTCAACCGCCGCGAGCATTCCCAAAGCGGCGCGGTTATGGCTTTTAGAATTCTTGATAAATTAGACATGTCGCCGTCTGAAATTGCCACCATCGTTTCCGCAATCGGCAATCACGACGAGGGAACAGGCGAGGCTGTCAGTCCCGTTGCCGCCGCCCTTATCATAGCGGACAAAAGCGACGTGCGCAGAACGCGCGTGCGAAACAACGATTTTGCCACCTTTGATATACACGATAGAGTTAACTACTCCGTTATAGAAACTGACCTTTTCATAAACGAGGAAAAAACAAAAATCACCCTTAGCTTAACTATTGACACGGAAATCAGCCCTGTTATGGACTACTTTGAAATCTTTTTAAACCGTATGTTAATGTGCAAGAAGGCGGCCAAGGCGCTGAATTTGGAATTCAAGCTCACAGTTAACGGTCAAGCTCTAATATGACAAAAACAGCAGGCGTAACGCCTGCTGTTTTTTTAGATTTGTTTAGTTTTGCTCAATTATATTTGTAGGAGCTTTAATCTCTGTCTTTGCAGTTGAAATGTTGTAGAACTTAAAGATAAGTGTGCTCTTTACTGCAACAGAGTTATTGTTGCCCTCTGCGTATCCGGATGGAACGGTGAGAGCAAAGTCAACTGTTGTTGTGCTTTCAATGTACTCAAGCTGGAATGTGCCCTGGAACTTAACATCAAGCTTGGAGTTGAGAGCATTAACCTTAAGACCGTCCGCTATCATCTTTACGATCCGCACGTACACGTTGATTTCAAGTGCCTCAGCAAACTGTGCAATTGTCAAGCTAAGGTATGCATTTGCCATTGCCTCAAGGTCGTCAATTGTTGGGTATTCCATTGGGTTGCCGTCTTCATCTGTACCTGCCATCATAGACATAACAAGGTCATATACCACAACGTCCATCATTTCCGCAGGAATCATTTCAGTGATTTCAAGTGCTGCATAAGCTGCAACTGCCGCCTTTGCATCTGCCTCGTCAAACTCACCTGTTGACATAAGAACATTAACAAGAACACCCTGGAGCTGCTCGTCTGCCATGATTGATGCATAAAGCTCGTTGATGTTCATGCCGTATGCTTCTGTTAAGGATGCATTCAAAAATTCAATGTACTCAGAAACAGTCATAGAAAGCATGCCCTTTGCTGTGAGAATAACATCGTTGTATGTTACATCGTCACCTGCGTGAGCGAGAATGTCATTCAAAACGTCACCAAGTGTCTTTGTTTCAGGGTCAATTGCTGCAAGGTAAGAAATGAGCTTATCAAGTGTAGGCTTCAAATCAACAACCATGCTACCCTTGTTTTCCTTAATATTAAAGGAAGTGAGCAATGCGCCGCCAAGCTGATTGATAACTGCGTCAATTTCTTCCTGTGGAATTTCAACGCCTGCAAAAATCTGCTCAAGCATTGCTTTTGTTGCTGCTATTTCCTCATTATTTTCAAGGTCAAGCTCGCTTGTACTGAATGCGTCCAGCTCTTCGACGTAGCTATATACCGCATTGTCAACAACATAAAGAACAGTGCCGTTCATAGAGGTCTTGTATTCGCCGTCCTTAGAATCCTTGGACTTAACCTCTGCATCAACCTTTAAGTTGCATCCGTTTTCTGTCTTAGCCGCTGTGATTGTGAACTTTGCAATGCCGTTCAAATAGTCATTTTCAAGAGTTTCTCCGTTGAGCCACTCGTCCTTGTCCATCAAAAGGTTAAAATTAACCTCAAGTGTCAAGGTGTTTGCATTTTCAAATTGCTTTGCAACCGCACCTGCAAGAACAACGCCAACGTTATCCTTTTTTGTTTCTGTGGCTTCGCCGCAGTTGTCGCACTTATTGTCGCCATTGCCGTCAAAATGAACAGCGCAGTCAATCTTGTTTTCCTTAGAGGACTCTGTTGGTGCAGTTTCGTCATCTCCGCAGGCAATCAAGCTGAATGTAAGCAAAAGTGCCATAAGTACCAATAATAATTTTTTCATTGTCTTTTCTCCTTTTGTGTATTTGAATATTACTATTCTATTATTATTATAACATTTTTTCTCGATTTAGTCAACATTTTTTAGTTGAGTAAAATTTATCCTATTGTTACACCGCCAAAATTTTCACAGCCTTCAAAGGCATCCTCGTTAATTCCGTCAGTCACCGCACCCCCTATTGTAAACACAGTGAGATTATAGCAGTTACCAAAGGTGCGGTAGCTGATAACGCCTACATCACCTAAAATGTTAACCGTTTCCAAAGCGTAACAGTTATAAAACGCTTCCTTGCCTATGGCATAAAGATTATACTCAAAGGTTACCTCACGTAGGCTCTCGCAGCCGTAGAAGGCTCTGCCGTCAACATAGTCAATTCGGTCGCCCAAATCAATTTCAGTTAAATTTATACAACCTTCAAAGGCGGCGGTTCGCACAACGCCCACACCGTTTGGCAAATAAACTCTTTCAATGTTTATGTTTCCGAAGAATGAGCGCTCGCCTATGATATGTGTTCCGTTTGGCACGTAATATTCTTTATCGTATCTGCCACGAGGATATGCCACAAGCTGTGTCCTTGCCTCGTTGTAAAGCACGCCCTCAATGGAGCAAAAGCTGGGGTTTTGCGCGCTGACCACGAAATTCTCCAAGGAGTCGCAACATGTAAATGCCAACGGTTCAATTTGTGTAACTGTTTCCGATATCCAGATTTCACGAAGAGATACGCAATCAAAGAAGGTATATTCGTTGATTTTCGTCACTCCGCTGGGAATTTTTATAACCTCTACCATGTATCTGCCATCAAATGCACAGTCCTCAATGGAAACAACAGGGTAGCCGAGATATGTGCTTGGTATTTCAACCACAGTATCGGTTCCGTTATACTTTACAAGGGAATAGCCATTTGAGTATATCTTTTCAAATTGGAATTTTTGAACACTCTTGTCCCAAATGGCGTAAAGCTCCATATCTCCCCAAGAAAAAATTTCCTCTCCGACCTCATATTCTATTTCTCCTGCCGGCTCACTGCTCCAGCCCAGCAAGGCTTTGCCGCTATCAGAAAAGATATCCCCAAGGGTTAAAAAGCCGTTTTCATCTGTAATCAGCTCCACCTTTTCGCCCGAGCCGTCGTTTTTATGAAGGGTTACGGTAATTTCACTGTCCGCCCACAAGGCTATAAGGGTTATATCCTTTGTCACCTTGTCGTTTGCAAAATCCCACTCGTCATAAGTGTCAAGCCTTAACCAACAAATAAGCTTGTACCCCTCATATTCCGTATGTATATTTGCGCTTATGCGCTCCCCTGCCTTTACCATTATGCTCTCCACAGGTGTGCCTCCGTCAGTATCAAAGGTAACGGTATAGTAGGTTGCTTGACTCTCACTTGGCTTACTGCTATCTGTTGTATCTCCGCCAGCAACGGAGCTGTCAGTAGAGCTTTCCACGTCCGCGTTAGTTCCGTTTGTTAAGGTGCTACCCGTGTTTTCTGTGCCGAATTCCAAGGGGAAAACCAAGCGAAACAACAAAATCACTCCCGCAACTGTCATAACAATGGTGGCAACGATAGAAACAATCAAGCCGATTATGAGCGCCCTTTTGCCACTTCTCTTTTCCTTGGGCCTTGGTTCTTCTTCATTATTTATATCTACGGTGTTGTCTTTCTCTGCCACTTCCTCGGAAGCAGAGGGTGGCAAGGTGTCCTCTTCTTTAATATCAACCGTTATTTCATCGTCCAAAAGCTCATCAAAGGAAACCTCAAAAAGCTTGGCTATCTTTTTGAGCTTGTCAATCTCAGGCTGGCTGATTCCCGCTTCCCATTTATAAACCGCCTGGCGCGACACCTCAAGCTTCGTTGCAAGCTGCTCCTGGCTCCAGCCCTTCTGCTTTCTCAAATATGTAATTTTTTGTGATAATTCCATTATGCTCTCCTATAATGTAGTGATTTCATTATATCACAAAGCATAGATTTAGTCAACAAACTTCCGTTTACCAATGTCAACCGACAGTTTACATTTGCGATTTTTGCATAAAAATCGCACACTCTGTGCCGTTTTTTCTCCAAAACGATAAAAAAGACTGTTGCGTGCAACAGTCTTTTTTGTATCATTATTTCTTAACCTTGTAAGTAACGTGAATTGCTTGACCGCCTGTCAAAAGAAGCATTTCAACAGCAGGAACTGAGAATTCACCAGCCTTAACTCTGAGAGGCTTGTCAATGATACCTCTTGCAAGAACCTTAACACACTTAGCCTTCTTATCGATAAGCTTCTTGTCCTTCATAGACTGAATTGTAACAAGCTCGTGTGCCTCATAATTCTTAGAAAGTGTATCAACATTAATGATTGCCTTCTTGTTGTCCTTAGGACCGATATAGTCAACGCTTTCCTCAACGTGAAGCTCAACATGCTTTTCTTCAACAATCTGGTGAGCTTCCTCTGCGCTAACGCTTTCAACAACGATTTCAGGCTCTACGTAAGGAACTTCCTCTACCTCTTCAACAACAGGCTCTTCGACAACTGGCTCTTCAACCACAGGCTCGGGAACAACCTCAACAACAGGCTCTTCAACCACTGGCTCGGGAACAACCTCAACAATTGGTTCAACGATTGGCTCTTCCTTAGGCTTTGTGGACATAACAACTACTGCATCATCAGCAATAAGTGCCTTGATCAGCTTGCGAGCAAGAAGTGGCTCGTTTGGCTCATATGGGTACTTAGCAACATAATCAACTGTCTTTGCCTTTTCATCCTTTTCAATGCCGAACTTAGCCATTGTGATATCAACAAGCTCTTTTGCCTTTCTAAGACCAAGACCACTCTTAATCTTAACAAGCATTGGAACATCCTCGAATATCTTAGCATCAATTGGCTCGTGGTGATACTTGGACTCGTCAAACTCATTTGGATCAAGGGCACAGTAGAGACAAATTGTCTTGCCGCGGAGCTTAACCTTGAAGAGCTGATCTCTACCTCTGTTATAGCTATCGAACTTCCAGCTAATTCTGGACTTAACACCCTTGTAGGAAAGGATGTGGTTCTTGAGCTCACTGTAATAATCCTTAACAGTATCGTCGCTCTGAATGAGATTAGCGGTGAAGCTACGGCTATATTTGATGTCAATTCTGTTTCCTTCATTATCATAATATGTAGGAACAAGAACGCCATCTGCGTCCTCAGCAGGTGCAGGCTCAGTAGCAGTCTCTTCAACCACCGGCTCTTCGACAACCTCAGCAACCGGCTCTTCGACAACAGGTTCTTCAACCACAGGCTCTTCGACAACCTCAGCAACCGGCTCTTCGACAACCTCAGCAACTGGCTCTTCTACAATTGGTTCTTCAACCACCGGCTCTTCGATAACCTCAACAGGCTCTTCAACCACCGGCTCCTCGACAACAGGCTCGGGAACAACCTCAACAATTGGTTCAACAACAGGCTCCTCTGCCTTAGCTGCCTCAATTGCGTAAAGCGGAATTGTGAATACGGAGTCAATTTCTCCTCTTTCAATAACAACATCACCGTCAGGAACAACACTCCAGCCAAGGAATCTGTCGCTTTCGTCAAAGTCGTTAGGAAGTCTGAGCTTGAAGTAGTGAGACTCCTTATAAAGAACTCTATCCTCGCTTGTAAGTGTGTAAGCAATATCAACTACACTCTCGCCAAGGAATGGCTCGTCGCTGACAACAATGTCGCTATCCTCAAGTGCCATAACAGGATAAAGGTTGATTGTGAACACATAGTTTTCATGTCCGTCCTTGAAAGCAATGTCACCGTTTGGCTTGAAGCCCCAGCCGAGAACGTCTGCTTCAGGAAGAACTGCGTTGAGTCTAAAGCCCTCGCTCGCGATAACCACGTCTGTTTGAGTGTCAACATAGTTAAACTTAACGCATACGCCCTCGGAGTAATCAAGCTCGTCAACAGGGATAGCGCGCTTTTCAACAGGAGTGGACTCAACAACAGGAGCTTCAGCCCAGATAGCATATAACTTTATGCCATGCAAAACAACTATTTTATGCTTAGTAAGAGGCTTTTTGCCGCCGGGCTTCTTGCTCCAGCCAACAAGTCTCTTTCCTTTCTTTGACGCACTGTGAATCTGTGTAGATGAGAGCCACGGGCGTTTTTCTCTAAAAATTTCTTTATTGCCATCGTCACCGTCTAAGTATACAACCTGACAACGCACAACAAGGAACAAAATTGCCAAAAGAAGTGCAATACCAAGAACAACGGCGCATCCAATTATGCTAAGGTTGAAAATATCGATGGCTGCAAACATGTTTGTCATTATCTCCATCCGCCTTTCTTTGTCATAAGACATATAAATTGTAATTTTATTATACAACACTGAATTTTTTTTGTCAATAAATTTTTTTTATTTTGCGCAAAATTCTCACACTCCGTCCACCGTTTTTGCTTTTTTGCCTGTTTTTTGCATCTTTTCAAGCAAGTCCTTGAAGCTACCAAGCCAAAGAATTGAAATTTACTATTGATTTTGTCGAAGGTTTTAGCTATAATGTTTATAATATGATATGATATTCATAGCAAGAAGGAGATAAAAAATGGTAACAGAAATTATTAACAAGCTTGGCACATTTGACAGCGAGGTTGCAAATGCAGTTAATGCTGAGCTTAAAAGACAAAAAAGAGGACTTGAGCTTATCGCTTCCGAAAACTTGGTTTCCGAGGCTGTTATGCTTGCAATGGGCACACCGCTCACAAACAAATACGCAGAGGGTTACCCTGCAAAGAGATACTACGGCGGATGCGAATGCGTTGACGTGGTAGAAAACATCGCTATCGAAAGAGCTTGCAAGCTTTTCGGTGCAAATTACGCAAATGTTCAGCCACATAGTGGCGCGCAGGCTAACACTGCGGTTTACTTTGCTCTTTTAAAGCCAGGTGACACTGTTCTCGGTATGAGCTTGGCTCACGGCGGTCACTTGACACACGGCTCACCTGTTAATATGTCAGGTAGCTATTTCAACTTCCTTTCCTACGGTGTTAATGACAACGGCTTCATCGACTATGATGAGCTTGAAAAAATCGCAAGAGAAAATAGCCCTAAGCTTATTGTTGCAGGTGCTTCTGCTTACCCAAGAGTTATCGACTTTGAGCGCATTTCCAAGCTTGCTAAGGAAATTGGCGCATACTTTATGGTAGATATGGCTCACATTGCAGGTCTTGTTGCTGCAGGTCAGCACCCAAGCCCAATGCCATATGCTGATGTAGTTACAACTACAACACACAAAACCCTCCGCGGTCCACGTGGCGGTCTTATCCTCTGCAACGACGAGGAAATTGCTAAAAAAATCAACAAGGCTATCTTCCCAGGCACACAGGGTGGCCCGCTTATGCACACAATCGCTTCTAAGGCTGTATGCTTTGGTGAAGCATTGAAGCCTGAATTCAAGACATATCAGGAGCAGATTGTTAAAAATGCCAAGGCTTTGGCAGACACTCTCTTGGCTGAGGGCTTCAACCTGGTTTCCGGCGGCACTGACAACCACTTGATGCTTCTCGACCTTCGCCCCTTCTCTATCACAGGTAAGGAGCTTGAAAAGCGCCTTGACGAGTGCTACATCACAGTTAACAAAAATGCAATTCCAAACGACCCTGAGAAGCCATTTGTTACAAGCGGTGTACGTATCGGTACTCCTGCCGTTACATCAAGAGGTCTTAAGGAAGAGGATATGGTTACTCTCGGCAAGCTCATTAAGCTTGTAGCAACAGAATTTGAAACAAAGGCTGATTATATCAGAGCCGAGGTTACAAAAATCTGCGAGAAGTATCCAATCTACGAATAATGCGAGGAGAATATTCTACCAAGCAGCGTGACGCTATTCTCTCTTTTTTGAAGGAGAATAACGCACACGTGAGCGCCTCTGACATTGTTTTCCACTTGAAGGAGCAGGGCTACAAAATCAGCACTGCCACAGTTTACCGCACCCTTGACAAGCTTGTTTCAGACGGAGTGGCGCGAAAAATGGTGGTAGGGGACGGCTCAGGCGCTTGCTATCAGTATCTTGACGGAGACGAATGCTCAGAGCATTTTCACTTGAAGTGTATAAAATGCGGCAAACTCATACATTTGAGCTGCGAGTTTCTACACTCCCTTGAGCAACACATATTTGAGGATCACGGCTTCACTGTCAGCTCCGGCAGAACCGTTATTTACGGTACCTGTGCGCACTGTGACGGAACGGTGGAAAACGATAAATGCCACTGCAACTGTCATATGACCGACAGCTGAATTATCACGGATTTTGATAACATTTTAAAAAAAGTTGAATTTCCTATTGATTTTTAAAAAGATTTGTGATATAATGCTTTCGCTTATGGACTTTAATTTAAAAAATACGGAGGAAAATTATGACTGCTTTAAATATAGTTTTAGCAATTTTGCTTTTCTTAGCTGCAATCTTTCTTATAGTTGCGGTGCTTATCCAATCCGGTAAGGACAAGGGTGTTTCAGGTGCTATCACAGGTGGCTCTTCCGAAACATACTATGGCAGAAACAAGGGCAAGTCAAAGGATAAGAAGCTTTCTCTTATCACTACTATCGTTGCTATTGCTTTCATTTTGCTCGCTATTGTTGCTTACATTACTCAGCCTTATACTGACGAGGGTGACTACTGGGAGCGTGTGTTTGGTATCGGCGATTACAGCAAGCCTGCTACATCTACCGCCGCTTCTTCAACAACAGGCTCTTCTGACAAGAACAGCTCCACTGATGTAAGCTCAAACACAACAACAGACAATAGCTCTAACGACGTTGAAACAGATGCATCCACTGTTGACTCTAACACAAACGAGCCAAGCGATGACATCGAGAGCAGCACTCCATCTTCTGAAAACGAGGATGTGCCAAGCTCCGACAACGTAGCAAACGACTAATCTGCTATACATAACCGCTTTGGAAAGTTATCCGAGGCGGTTTATTTTTTCACATTTTATGTATTATAAATATTGAAAGGAGGGATTCTTTTGAATTTAAAGGAGCTTATTCTTGATTTAGTAAATCAAAATGAATATATTCCACTCTCCCCTAACGAAATGCTGTCCTTTTTCAACGATGGTGGACAGGAGATTGACGACGGGGATTTTTGGAGAACTATACAGGAAATGGAGGGCGAGGATTTTTCCATTGCCTTTTCACGCAAAAACAAAATTTTATCAGCCGAGCGCCTGGGTCAGTACAAGGGTGTGTTTTCCGCATCCGCCAAGGGTGGCTTTGGATTTGTAACCACAGAGTCGGGCGAATTTTTCATTCCCCCGTCTCTTACCTTCTGCGCACTTTCCGGTGACACGGTTGTTTGCAAGCGCCTCGAGCGCTCCTCTCGCTTTTTCGGCAAGGGCAACGAGGCGGAGATTATTGCAATTTTGGACAGAGGAGTCAGCGAAATTATAGGCACTCTTACCATATATAATAACGGCAGAGGTAACGCAGGGCACATCACCCCCGACAACGAAAGAATCAAGCCGTCTGTTTTGGTGTCATCAAAGGCGCTTCAAGGCGCTATGCACGGCGACAAGGTTGTAGGTAAAATCATCAGCTATCCAAAAACGGAAAACGACCCTATCAGATGTGAAATCACCGAGGTTTTGGGTCGTGCCGATAGCCAAGAAGCAAACTACCGCGCGGTTTTACACTCCAACGGCATCACCGTTGGCTTCCCACAGAGCGTGCTTGACGAGGCAGAGGCGGTTAGCCAAGAGAAACTAGATATAGGTGACAGGCTTGACTTGCGCGACAAAATCATTTTCACCATTGACTCCCACGAGGCAAAGGACTTAGACGATGCCATTTCCTTAGAGGAAACAGAGGACGGATACCTACTTGGCGTTCATATTGCAGATGTTTCCCACTATGTGCGTGAAGGGTCGCGCCTTGATAAAGAAGCTCTTTCACGAGGAACAAGCGTTTACTTCACCGACAAGGTTGTGCCTATGCTGCCGAAGCAGCTATCAAACGGTATTTGCTCTTTGAACGAGAAGGAAGACCGTTATACTCTTTCCGCCCTTATCTCTCTTGACAAGCGAGGCGAGATTGTTTCCTGTCAAATTGCAAATTCGGTTATAAACTCCAAAATAAAGGGTATTTATGCGGAGCTAAACGACATTTTGGAAAAGGATGAAAATAGCGAATTTTACGAGAAATACGCACACGTTATCAAGGATTTTTACAAAATGTACGATTTGTACAAGGCTTTGAAGCAGAAAAGCGACAAGCGAGGAGCTATGGAGCTGGAGAGCGAAGAAACCAAAATTATTCTTGACGAAAACGGACACCCTGTTGAAATCGTCAAGCGTGAGCGCGGCGAGAGCGAGCGACTTATTGAGCAATTTATGCTCTGTGCAAACGAAGCGGTTGCCACATATCTTTATAATGCAGGAATGCCTTGCGTTTACAGAGTACACGACGAGCCTGATATGGAAAAGATTGGCGCATTTTCCCTTTTTGCAAGGAATTTAGGCGTTGACACCTCACCCTTGAGAACTAAAAATAAAATCACCTCGTCACAGTTGAACAAGGTGCTTGAGAGCGCAAAACAGAAGGATTGCTTCCCTATTGTTTCTTCGATTTTGCTCCGCTCACTTATGAAAGCGCGATACTCCCCTCTGCAAAAATCTCATTTTGGACTTGCAACAGAGTATTACTGTCATTTCACCTCTCCTATCAGACGTTACCCCGATTTAACCGTTCATAGAATTATCAAGGCTATGCTTGACGGCAAAATAACCGAGGAGACGGTTAGCGGTTATGAGGACTTTGCTGCCCATTCTGCTCTTTTGTCAAGTGACAACGAGGTAAAGGCGGTGCACGCGGAGCGCGATATTGACGACCTATACAAGTGCGTTTATATGCGTGACCGAATTGGCGAGGAGTACGAGGCGGTGATTTGCTCCGTTACATCCTTCGGATTTTTTGCAAAGACGAAAAATCTGTGCGAGGGTCTTGTTTCTGTTGACTCCTTGGGTGGCGGCTTCTTCTATGACAGAGATAACTACACCCTTTCCCGTGGAAAGACAGTTTACCGCTTGGGTCAGCGCGTCAAGATAAAGGTTGACGATGTTGATATTGCCGCTCGTCAAATTAACTTTTATTTAATAAAGGAAGAAAAGGGCGCAGAGGACAAGGGCGAGGAAAATGCTCCCGTAGCCTTTGAAAAGCCAAGACGCCAAAAAGGTGAGGACAAGCCATACCGCCGCGAAAGGTCGCGAGCCCCAAAGCACAAGCGACGCATATTTGAAACCTTTATGCAGTTTGAACAAAAGCACAAAAGGAAGCGCACCAAAAAGCGCAGATAGTTCTCTTGTAAAGCAAACGTTTTTGCGCTAAAAAACCATACAAAATATGCCTTCTCCAGCGGAGAAGGGGGACCAAGCTTGCTTGGTGGATGAGGAGAGCATTTTTAGATTGCACTATTTTGTCCTCCTCATCCGTCTGCTTCGCATCCACCTTCCCCGCTGGGGAAGGCTTTTTAGTGCATCAGCCCCTTTTTGTTGAACTTCAAATTAAGCGTTCATCCGTTTGGATAAATTTTAAAACATTCAATAAAAACCGTGATATACTCCTTACAAAGCTATTGCTGTCATTCCGAGCGAAGCCAAAGAATCTATGGGATTTGCTACCTTGTCATCCTCAATCCGCAGGCGAAATATTTTCTGAACCAACTCAAAAATCAATCACTTTAGATTTATATTTGCAATTTTCACAATCACATATGATACAATAGCCACAAAGTTAATTAAGGGAGAAAATTATGTACGAAACAATAAAAAGCATTTGGTATGAAAAGCTACAGTTAGGAAACCAAAACATTACAAACAATGACAAAATCACTGATTTGTGCAAAAAGCAAGATGCTCTTGAAGAAAAAATCAAATCAAGTCTTGGAGAAAAGGAACAGCTTCTTTTAGAAGAATTGATAGACAGTTATTTTGAGCTAACAGACCTTTTACAAGCTGATGCTTTTGTTAAGGGATTTAAGTTAGGTGGCGGAATTACCATTGAAGTTTTGAAGTAATTTTTGTATATTTCTTACAATTATATATAATAATAATTGGTGAATTTTAGAAATTTATAAGAAATTCACAAATTGTATGAAAAATTTCAAAAAAATATACCATTAAATAAAACTTTGTGCTATAATTATCGTGTGCGCCTTGAGCGCAGACACAATTAATTGGTTAATAAATTTATATGGAGGTACTTAAGAGAATGAGTACAAAGAAGTATGTTTACCTCTTTACTGAGGGCGACGCAACAATGAGAGAAATTCTCGGCGGTAAGGGTGCTAACCTTGCTGAAATGACCAAGATTGGTCTTCCTGTTCCACAGGGCTTCACAATTTCTACTGAAGCTTGTACACAGTACTATGAGGACGGCAGACAGATCAATGACGAAATCCAGGCACAAATCATGGAATACATCGACAAGATGGAAGCTATCACAGGCAAAAAGTTCGGTGACACTGAGAACCCACTTCTCGTTTCCGTTCGTTCCGGTGCTAGAGCTTCCATGCCAGGTATGATGGATACAATCCTTAACCTCGGTCTTAACGAAGACGTTGTTAACGTTATGGCTGAAAAGTCCGGCAACGCTCGTTGGGCTTGGGACTGCTACAGAAGATTTATCCAGATGTACTCTGACGTAGTTATGGAAGTTGGTAAGAAGTACTTTGAAGAGCTTATCGACAAGATGAAGGAAGAAAAGGGTGTTACTCAGGACGTTGAGCTTTCCGCTGACGACTTGAAGGAGCTCGCTAACCAGTTCAAGGCTGAATACAAGGGCAAGATTGGTACAGACTTCCCATCCGATCCTAAGGAACAGCTCATGGGTGCAGTTAAGGCTGTATTCCGTTCTTGGGACAACCCACGTGCTAACTACTACAGAATGCAGAACGAAATCCCATATTCTTGGGGTACTGCTGTTAACGTACAGGCAATGGCATTCGGTAACATGGGTGATGACTGTGGTACAGGTGTTGCATTTACTCGTGACCCTGCTACAGGTGAAAAGAAGCTTATGGGTGAATTCCTTCCAAACGCACAGGGCGAGGACGTAGTTGCCGGTGTTCGTACACCATACCCAATCGCTCAGATGGAACAGATGTTCCCAGAAGCATACAAGCAGTTCGTAGAGGTTTGCGGCATTCTCGAAAACCACTACAGAGACATGCAGGACATGGAGTTCACTGTTGAACACGGTAAGCTCTTCATGCTCCAGACAAGAAACGGTAAGAGAACTGCAAAGGCAGCTCTTAAGATCGCTGTTGACCTCGTTAACGAGGGTATGATCACAAAGGAAAAGGCTCTCTTGATGATCGATCCTAAGCAGCTTGACGCTCTTCTCCACCCACAGTTCGACGCAAAGGCACTCAAGGCTGCTAAGCCTGTTGCTTCTGCTCTTCCTGCTTCTCCAGGTGCAGCTTGCGGTAAGATCGTATTTACCGCTGAGGATGCTGTTGAATGGGGCAAGGCTGGTGAAAAGGTTGTTCTTGTTCGTCTTGAGACATCTCCTGAAGATATTGAGGGTATGCACTACGCTCAGGGTATCTTGACAGTACGTGGTGGTATGACATCTCACGCAGCCGTTGTTGCTCGTGGTATGGGTACTTGCTGTGTATCCGGTTGCGGCGCAATCAAGATGGATGAAGAAAACAAGAAGTTTGTTCTCGATGGCAGAACATACGTTGAAGGTGATTACATCTCTCTCGACGGTTCTACAGGTAACATCTACGGTGAGGCTATCCCAACTGTTCCTGCTTCCGTTGACGGTGAGTTTGGTATTATCATGGGCTGGGCTGACGAATACAGACAGCTCCAGGTTAGAACAAATGCAGATACTCCTGCAGACGCTCAGACAGCAAGAAGATTCGGTGCTGAAGGTATCGGTCTTTGCCGTACAGAGCACATGTTCTTCGATCCAGACAGAATTTCCGCTATTCGTGAAATGATCTGCTCTGACACTGTTGAAGAAAGAGAAGCTGCTCTTGCTAAGCTTCTTCCAATGCAGCAGGGCGACTTTGAGAAGCTCTATGAGGCTCTTGAAGGTCACCCAGTAACAATCCGTTTCTTGGATCCACCTCTCCACGAGTTCGTTCCAACTGACGAAAAGGACATCGAGCTTCTTGCACAGACACAGGGCAAGACAGTTGAAGATATCAAGAATATCATCGCTTCTCTCCATGAGTTCAACCCAATGATGGGTCACCGTGGTTGCCGTTTGACTGTAACATATCCTGAAATCGCTAAGATGCAGACAAGAGCTGTTATCCGTGCGGCTATCAATGTTAAGAAGGCTCATCCAGATTGGTCTATCGTTCCTGAAATTATGATTCCATTGGTTGGCGAAATCAAGGAATTCAACTTTGTTAAGAAGATCGTTGTTGCTTGCGCTGACGAGGAAATCGCAAACGCTGGCTCTGACCTCAAGTACGAAGTTGGTACAATGATGGAAATTCCAAGAGCTTGCTTGACAGCTGACGAAATCGCTAAGGATGCTGAGTTCTTCTGCTTCGGTACAAACGACTTGACACAGATGACATTCGGCTTCAGCCGTGATGACGCTGGTAAGTTCTTGACAGCTTACTACGAAAGCAAGATTTACGAAAACGATCCATTCGCAAGAATCGACCAAAACGGTGTTGGTAAGCTTATGTCCATGGCAGTTGACATGGGTAAGGAAGTAAGACCTAACATGCACATCGGTATCTGCGGCGAGCACGGCGGCGACCCAACATCTGTTGAGTTCTGCCACAAGATTGGCTTGTCCTATGTATCTTGCTCACCATTCAGAGTTCCGATTGCAAGACTTGCTGCTGCTCAGGCTGCTATTAAGAACCCACGCAAATAATCGAGGGTGCGTATGAGAGCATAGAACAGAGGCGACTAAACAAGTTACCTATTAGTTCTACCTTCATATTCAAATAACAATGTAGGGAATTTGCCGAAAGGTAAATTCCCTATTTTTATGTCGCCTCTTAACCACGACTGCTACTCTACCGTACAAAGTACGCCTACGTCCCTCGAAGGGTCGTTTTTCGGCTTCGCCGAGAGATATATTCACTTCATTAATGTTTATTACTTGAACTAAATAAATTAAGACTGTACTAATTTCGGTTAGTACAGTCTTTTTTCGGCATTTTTAAGGCGCGGAAATAAACCCACGGTTCTATTAAAATAAAAGACGCGGGCTTGTCCCGTGCGTTATTTTTTGCAAGCCCCTTGTTTTTGGCAGAATTTTGTGATAATATGATTTACAGGGACACTTCCCTTAACAAGGAGATTCTATGGATATTGCAAGAATTAAAAGAGTTAAGCCGCTAATGGACAGGCGCTTCGGTATGTTTATACACTGGGGTATTTATGCTATTCCTGCAAGAAGCTCGCGAAGCGAATGGATAAGAAATGTAGATAGAGTGACTATCGAGGAATATCAGCCCTATTTCGATAGCTTTAATCCCGTTGACTACAACCCGCGCGAGTGGGCGCGCTTGGCAAAGAAGGCGGGCATGAAATATGCTGTGCTGACAACAAAGCATCACGACGGCTTTTGTCTTTTCGACAGTCAATATACAGACTATAAATCAACAAATACACCCTGCGGCAGAGATTTGGTAAAGGAATATGTTGAGGCGTTTCGTGCCGAGGGCATTATGGTTGGTCTTTACTACTCTTTGCTTGACTGGCATCACCCCGATTACCCTGCATATGGGGACATGCACCATCCAATGCGAGACAACGAGGAATACAAGGGTCAGGGCGAGCATTTCCACCGCTATGTTGAATATTTGCACAATCAAGTAAGAGAGCTGCTTACCAACTATGGCAAAATTGACATTATGTGGTTTGACTTCCATTACGGAGAGATGACGGGGGAAAAGTGGGAAGCCACCAAGCTCATCAAAATGGCGCGGGAGATCAACCCCGACTTGATTATTGATGACCGAATTGGCGGTGACATCAAGGTTGATGAGCCTGTTTATTACGCAGGTGACTTTGGCTCTCCCGAGCAGATGATACCTGCGGGGGGTGTTAAGGATTACCGTGGAAATCCTATTCCTTGGGAAACCTGTATGACCTTAAATGACAACTGGGGCTATAGCCAGCGCGATATGAACTACAAGCTTCCAAAGCACGTTATCCGTATGCTTGTTGAATGTACCTCTAAGGGTGGCAATCTTATTTTGAATGTTGGCCCCGATGCGCGCGGCAACATCCCTAAAAAGAGCATTGAAATTCTTTCCGAGGTTGGGGAGTGGATGCGTTTAAACGGCGAGAGCATATACGGCTGTGGCATTATGGATTACCCAAAGCCAGAATGGGGACGCATCACCAAGGGAGAAAAGGCGGTTTATCTACACGTCATCGACTTAAATCAGGATGTTATTTCAATGACGGACTTCCCATACAAGGTTAAGGCGGCAACTCGCCTTTGCGACGGCTCACGGCTTTCTATGGCGGAGCCTTGGAATGTCGATAGCTACGACGGAGACAACAATATTTTTGTGCATATGCCACCATTCCCACTGCTTGACCCTGTTTGCGAGGTTATCAAATTAGAGCTTGAATAAGTTTCAAGAGAGCAGTTTTCTGCTCTCTTGCTTGTTTTTTATTGAAAAATCTCGATATTTATGATATCATATAATAAAGCGAGGTGGTTGTGTGAGAATAGCATTTGTGTGCCACGGCAACATATGCAGAAGCCCAATGGCAGAATTTGTTTTTAAGAATATGATAGATATTAAGGGTGTATCCCATTTATATTCTGTGGTTTCACGCGCCACAAGTGACGAGGAAATTTGGCGCGGTGTTGGTAACCCAATACACACGGGCACTCTTGGCATTTTCAAAAAATATAATATTCCCTATGATAAAAGCAAAAGGGCAGTTCAGCTAACGCGGCAGGACTATGACGAATATGACCTATTCATAGGAATGGACTTCGCCAATCTTCGCAATATGCTGCGCATTTTCGGCTCTGACCCACAAAGCAAGATTAAGCTGCTCCTTGACTATGCGGCAGAGCATAAAGAGGTTGCTGACCCTTGGTACACTGGGGACTTTGAAGCAACGTACCGAGATATTATTCGCGGCTGCGATGCCTTTTTATCGGCACAGGGTGAGAAAAAATGAGATATAGCAAAATAATTAAGGGTGTTTTCAAAAGCCGCCCAAACAGATTTGTTGCACGGGTTGAGATTGATGGCAGTATAGAAACCGTCCACGTAAAAAACACAGGCAGATGCCGCGAGCTTTTGGTTGAGGACGCTACTGTATATTTAAGCGTGTCGGACAATCCCGAACGCAAGACGAAATATGACCTTATTTGTGTTGAAAAAGAAACACAGGGTGGGGTTTTTCTTATAAATATGGACTCGCAAATAGTTAACGATGTGGCAGGCGAATATTTGCGCGCACTTTTCCCAAATGCTAATATTAGGCGCGAGGTGACATTTGGCAAATCCCGCTTTGATTTCTATATTGAGAATGACGGTAAACGGATTTTTTGCGAAGCCAAGGGCGTTACCTTGGAAAACGACGGGGTTGTTTCCTTTCCCGACGCACCCACAGAGCGCGGAGTTAAGCATTTGAACGAGCTGATGTCTGCCATTTCACAGGGCTATGAGGCGATGATTTTGTTTATTGTACAAATGACGGGAGTGAAATATTTTACTCCAAATGACAAAACACACAAGCTATTTGGAGATACACTAAGACTTTGTAAAAGCAAGGGAGTTAAAATTATGGCAGTTGACTGCAATGTTACTCCCAATTCAATTATTCCAAAGGGAGAAATGGAGGTGCGCCTATGACAATGGTGCTCATTACCGCCTTGGGAGTTGGCGGTGCTACGGTTATAGGTGCTATAATCGGCTTTATTTTTAAAAATATTTCCCACAAATTCAGTGATATTGTGCTTTCCTTTGCGGCAGGCGTTATGCTTTGTGCATCGATTTTAGGATTGATTTTGCCATCATATGAATACGGCGAGGAGAGATACAGCACAGGAATTGCTATTTTGCTAACCGTGGGCGGAATTTTTGCAGGAGCTGTTGCGCTCAATCTGATTGACAAGTTGGTTCCGCACCTACACAAATTGGCAGGTGCTGACCACGAAAGCCACAAAAACAATCCTGCCCTTAGCCGCGTGTTGCTTTTTGTAACAGCTATTGCTATTCACAATTTGCCAGAGGGTATTGCGGCAGGCGTTTCCTTTGGCGCTGGCAACGATATGGAAGCTCTTGTAATTGCAGGCGGTATTGCGCTTCAGAACATTCCTGAGGGAATGGTAATCATTGGGCCTATGCTTGCAAGCGGCGTTTCCAAAAAGCGAACATTTTTAATCGCCTTGATAACAGGTCTTATTGAGGTTGTGGGCACGCTAATCGGTTACTTTGCCGTTAGTATTGCTGCCGCTATTTTGCCATTTGCTCTTGCATTTGCAGGTGGCACTATGCTTTATGTTATCAGCGACGAAATGATACCGGAGACCCATGCACACGGCGAGGAACGAGGTGCTACCTATGCTCTGCTTGTCGGATTTTGCATTATGCTCATTTCAGATATATTAATAGGTTGATGTGGATGGGTCAACTCCTTCCACCGCTTATGCTGCTTTGATATTGCTGTCAGTTTCTGCGTTGCGGTCCCCCTCCCTCAAAGATGGAGGCTGATTCGCACACGGCGAGGAACGAGGTGCTACCTATGCTCTGCTTGTCGGATTTTGCATTATGCTCATTTCAGACATTTTGATAGGTTAATCTTGCATTTTATGCAAACCTATGCTATTATACTATATAGGAACACGTATGTTTCGCAAAATAAAAAATAAAGGAATATGTATTATGAAAAAGAAAGTTCTTTTGATGCTGACAATAACAGCGCTTATGCTTTGCCTTTTTGCTATTTCTGTAAATGCAGAATACAACAAGGGTGAGACAGTTACTGTTGCATTGTCAAACGGCACAACTCAAAGCTGCGCATTATACGATGCTGACGGCAACGAGCTTGTGTGGTACACGCTTGACGGTGGTGCAACCCTTTTATCCGTCAAGACAAGCGACCTTTTCAGTGACGACAAGGGCAACAAGCTTGTTGATTCAGGTTCCCTTACAAACATTTATCTTAACAGCACCACAGCTTTGCAAAAGCACAGTGAAAACACTATAAACTGCGTAGTTGTTGCCAACTTAAGAAACTGTACCTTTAAAACAGTTACTCACGCGGGCTACAAGTCAACCTTCCATAGCAGCAAGCTGTTACAGTATGTTTATTTGCCAAATACAATAACAAACCTTGGCTGTAACATATTCCAAAACTGCTCAACTGTTAAGGTTATCGACATTCCAAGCGATGCCACATTCACAATTGACGATGCAAACAGCTTTAACGGCTGCTCGTCTCTTGTTGAAATTAATTTGATAGGTTGTTCAAGAATTGGATCATCCAGCGGACACCACAGTATTTTTACCGGTTGTACATCTCTTACAAGAGTTATAATTGACCCTGACAAGTACACAGGAACAATACTTGCAGGCAACTTGTTCAACGGTTGTCCACTTACTCAGTTCGGACTTGTTCCAAACGAGTGTCACATTCCTGACACTGTTGAGCATATGGGAGTTAATGTTTTCAAATACTCCAGATTTACAAAGGTTTATTTTGGAGATGCATTGAAGAAAACAGAGTACAATGTTTTTGACGGCAACACTAATCTTACAGATGTGTATTTCAATGCAAACTACGAAACAATGGACCAGCGCGCATTTATGAATTGCACAGCTTTGCAAAGACTCCATGGACTTGAAAACACAAAGCTCACAGCAATCCCGAACGAGGCATTTATGAACTCTCAAATTGAAGAGATTATTTTGCCAAATACAGTTGTTTCTATTGCTCAGTCTGCATTCGGCGCTTTCAAAGAGGGTGGAAACCCGAACGGAACAAAGATAGTTTTAGGCGCCGGCTTTACAACCTTTACAAGCCATGACGGCTTCAAAAACTTTGTTGCGCTCAAGGAGGTTTACATTCCTGCAGGATGCACCTCAATTCCAGGTAATGTATTCAATGCAGCCGCTGTTGACTGTGTATTCTACTTTACAGGCACAAAGGGTCAGCTTGACACATTAAAGGCTAACACAAATGGCAACAACACCGCGTTCCTTGATGCTTACAAGCAAGCTATCAGCATAGAAGAATTCAACAAGCTTGAAACAAAGAGTGGCAGATACATTGTTTACGACTATAATCAGTGTGACGCATTCTATAACGGAATTCACCAAACAACCCAAATAAATCCATGTGTTGCCTCCTGCTCTGTTTGCAAGAGCTCTGTTGAAACACACGTTAGTGATTATGAGACCTTAGTGGTTGAATATGCTTTGGGCTTCTTGTGTGATGGCGAAAAGCGAATTGTGTGCGCAAATGAGGGCTGTACATTCAAGGTAGCAGAAGCTCTTGCGCCTCTGTTCGAGTGCCTTGGCTTGTCTGCAAACAAATACGGAAACGGCTTTACTGTTGGTTATAGAGCAAACCGCACATCTATTGAAAAATATAGCGAGCTTACAAATAGCACAGTTGCATTTGGCGTTTTTGCCGTTTCAAAGGATAAGCTTGGCACAAATGACATTTTTGATGAAAATGGACAGGCATCTGACGGCGTTATATACCATGAAATTAAAGGCGCTGACTTTTCAATCTTTGAAATCAAGATAGTTGGCTTCTCAGATGCGCAGAAGAGTGCAAAGCTTGCAGTTGGCGCATATGCCGCTGTTAAGAAGGATGGCACAACTGTTTACTCTTATATGCAAGACAAGGCTCCTTTAGATGGTGCAAAATATCACTTTACCTCTTACGAGGAAGCTTTAACTAAATAATAAGCTCTCACAAAGCAAAATTGGGTGCCGATTAGGCACCCAATTTTATTTTATATTTTGTCAAAATCCTTATGATTTTTATAAAAAACAAACACAGGGTCCTGCTTTGCCGCCTCTACTTGTTCCTTTTTGAAGAATTTTTCTTTTACAAGAAGCTTAATCTCATAGTCCGAAATATCTTCCTTAATAAGTGGCGCAAAGGTTGGCTTTACATCCTTTGGCTCTATTGCCTCGCCGTCCTTGGACATGGTCAGCTGCCATTTATCGTCCTTATTATAATACTCGGCATAGTAGGGAATTACCAAAATGGTTTTGTCTGACTTATAGTAGTAATAGCCATTGTCTTGAAAGACTATTTCAAGGTTTGGATTTTGCTTTACATACTTGTATGTTTTGTAGCCAAAATTGCTTGTAACGCCCAGAAAATATTTGATTTTCAAGTCACGGTAAAACTGTGATTTCTTGTAAATTATCACTTCGACTGGGGCTGGCAAAATGGTTGTAACAATATAAACCAAGCCAAACACCACCAAGCCCAAAATAACAAATGGCAGTGTTACTATAAATAGCAAAAAGGCAAGCAGACCGTTCATTTGCTTGTGATTGTGTGCCATAATTTTCACCTTTTCTTTCGAAAAAGCGACACTTACCCCGCAGGGAGTGTCGCTCTTTTCAAAAAACTTATTTAACGTTAACTATAACCTTGTGGGTCTTGCCGTCTGCGAAGGAAGGAACGATGTTGCCGTCAATTGCACAGCCGTCAACGCAAACCTCAACTGTTACATTCTTATATTTCTTTTCAGGGTTGTTGATTTCAATTTCGTAGGTTGCGCCACGGAATTCTCTTCTCATTGAAGCCTTATCAAATGGGAGATGTGGCTCAATCACAAGACCTGCATATGTTGGGCGCGCGCCAACGAGATAGTTCTCCATTGTGTTTGTGTACCAAGCAACAGAGCCTGTGATCCAGCTATACTCCATCTGGAATGCACTGTTCTTGTGCTCAGGGCCAAAGTAGCAGTTAGAGAACATGTATGGGAGACACTTGTTTTTGATTTCTGCATTATCACCGAATACATAACCAGGAGCTATCTTCTTGAAAAGATCGTATGCAAGGTCTGCCTTACCGTACTTCAAAAGACCGAGAATCATCCAGATGTTTGTATGTGAGTAGATTGTACCGTTTTCGCAAATGCCCGGCTCCATTGAGGAAATACGACCGATTGTTGGGTCAAATTCCTTGAAGGAAGGTGTGAGCAGCATATAGCCAACAGGAGTTGCCATATGCTCATCCATAGCCTTGATAATTGTGTTTGCTCTTTCCTCTGAAGCAACACCGGAAACGAGGCTCCAGCACTGTGATTCCATAAACATCTTAGCATACTTATTCTGCTTTGAGCCAAGAGGTGAGCCGTTGTCTGTGTAGCAACGTCTGTACCAGTCGCCATCCCACGCATTTTCGTTAATAGCCTTTGTGATGCTCTCACGGCGGGAGAGGTAGTTTGCTTCCTTGTCCTTCAAGCCAAGATGGCGAGCGAGCTCAGCCATTTCAAGAAGTGCCTGTGCGTAAGCGATTGAGAGCCATACACTCTCGCCCTTACCCTCTTTGCCAACGCCTGTTAAGGAGTCGTTCCAGTCACCGAACTTGATAAGCAAGAGGTCGTGGACACCCTTGTTGGATTCAAGGAAGTCAAGAGCTCTGTCCATATGGCCGAATACTGTTGCTTCTCCCTCGTCGCGGAAAGGTACAACCTCATTTAAGAACTCAAGGTCGCAGGTTTCACGAAGGTATGCGGTAAGAGTAAATTCAAGCCACAAAGCAGAGTCAGAATATGCCTTTGTATCAACAGGGTTCCAACCGCGAACTGCCATACCGCTTGCGTACTGATTCTTAATAGCCTCTCTCAAAATTTCCTTTGTTCTCTCGTTCTTGAAGGAAACAACGCCAAAGCCGTGCTGAACAATGTCACGGTAGCCATTGTAGCCCCAACGGCACCAAGTAGCACCGAAGTTTGTTGCGTGCTTGCCCCAGAAGTTGATAAGTCTGTCAAGATGCTCATCGCTTGTTGTGATGTGGTTCTTACTGTAAAGGTCGTGGTAGTATTTCTTTGTTTCCTCGAAATACTTGTCTTGATTTGTAAGATACTTTTCAGTCAAGCCAAGGGAAACATCCTCACAGTCGCCTGCGCCAAGCATAAGGTTGATTGTTTGGTCACAGCCTGCCTCAAGCTCAACATCAAAGCGGAGTGAGCAGATTGTAGCATTTGCAGATCCGATAGAATTGCGGCTAACGCCCTCGCGCACTACCTGTGGAGCGGCAATTGTGCCGTACTCACCAACGAACACGTTCTGGCAGCCCTCTGTTGCGCTGATCTTATAGTCTGCGCTCATAAATGCTGTCAAGTAGTTATGAGGAACGATAAATGGGTGCTTGGACATATAGAAGGTGTTTCTTGCCTCGTCAAAGCGAGTGCAACGGAACATAGTGTCACCGTAGCTATCAAAGCCCCACTTGAATTTAAACTGAATTTGGCTATATGTAAATATGGAATATGAACGCTTCTTATTGCTCTCGTTCTTAATGCCAAGCTTCCAGATTTCAACAGGGTCAGAGCCTGTTGGAACGAAGATGCGCATTGATGCCAAGGTGTCACAGGTCTTATTTTCTACATAGGTGTAGCCAAGACCCTGCACGCACTTGTAGCTCTGGTATGGGTGGCACACAGGCTCCCAGTTAAGTGTCCAGAACTCGCCTGTTTCATTGTCGCGAATAAAGATAAGACGGTTGTAAAGGTGATCCTTGCCAAAAACGTCATAGTCGCAGATACGACCAACGCCTGTGTAAAGCTGAATGCCCTCTGTGCCGTTAATCTGATAGTCAAAGCAGCCTATACCTGTCTGATGCACATTTGCATAGCACGCATCGTTAAATAAAAAGTTGTCAAATGGACGTGGGGTATTTGGAGCTGTTATAACAAACTCGTCGCCACTCTCGTTAAAATAACCGTATTTGTATTCCATATTTTTGTCCTCTCTTGTTGTTTTATGACAGGAGCGATGCATTTGCGCTCCCATCATTTATATTAGCATATGTTTACTGTTTATTCAATAGTTTTTTACTTAATAACCAAGGCTTATTAGTAGATATAGTCCTCAGGTCGAACATCCTCGCCGTTCAAGAGCTTTTGAAGGTTGATTCTCAAAATATCGAGCTGAGAAATTGCGGTGTTGAAGTTAACGCCTGTTTCTCCCCATACCGCTTCACCGTTTACAATCTCACCCTTGGTTATGGCAATCATTACATTCAAGCTGTTGCCGATTTGATAATAGGTGTATTTCTGAATTTTGTTGTCGTTGGTTGTGGCAATAAGCTCAAATACCACCGCACTGTCATTCGCCATTAAGGCATCTATTTCCGCCTGTGTCATATTGTTAAAGGCAGATGGATTTGGGAAGAACACCAGCATACGGTAAAAGTCGGTAAATTGATTTTCCAGCTCACCGTTGGCATTTGGCAGGGACACATACTTAAAGCCGTCACCACGTGTGGCAATAACGCCGCCGTTGCCGTTTGGCTCAACATCAAACACCTCTGTGAAATTATATGTGATTTCACCTGTTGTGTCGTTCTTCTTTTGTGATCTAACAACAATTTGCTTAATACCTGGCTCGCCCGCCTCGTCGTTGCGAATAAGATACTCATAGAACAAGGATGAGATATCTGAGCCTGCCCAGCTGAACACTGCCTTGTCATCCTTGCCAAGGAAGGTCAAGGTTGATTGGGGCACGCGAACGAGCATACTATTGCCCTCTCCGTAGGTGTTTGCCAGGGTATAATAATATCCGTCTATCAAATCACTGATTTGCAAGGAGTATGTATCTCCCTCTTTGTCAGAGAATTGGGCTGTTATGTAATAACAGGAGTCGTCCGCTCCAAGCCCATATTTATCAAGCTCCTCAATGCTCGGCTCAACAGAGATAACCTTGTCGCCTTGGAAATAGGTGTAAAATGCGGCAAATGCTTGACCGATAGTTGTGGCATTAGCACCTATGCGAGAAATAGCGCCTGTGCCACGGCTCTTGTACAAAAGGTCATACATATTTGATGTGCCGTCCAAATTCTGTCCCGTTTTAGCAATTTCAATCAATGTGCTGATATATTCAGGGGTATTGATTTTGGCAGGGTCTGTCACACCGATTTTAAATCTTGTCACCTCTACCATTGCCTGGTTTACATTTGAATATTTGCTGAAAATAAGTGGGCTTAAATAGTCCTCCATTGATGCCATCAAGCAACTTTCAACACCCTCCTGGTGGAAGCGGTAAACTGTGTTTCTACCCTTCAATGAAACGTAGTAGGTTGTTTCGCTTGAAAATGTTGGATGACCGATATATACCGTGTAGTATTTTGTTGTGCCGTCCTCATCCTCGTAGCCAACTGTGTAGGAAGCGATGCAGGTGTCCTCTGTAACGCCATATTCCTTCATTTTCGCCTCTGACATATCACGCATCGGCGCATTTTCCGATGTGTCCGAGCCATAGGAAACGGGCAAGTAGATATACGCAATTAAAACCGCATACATGCTCTTGTTATATTCAATTGCCTCGTGACCGAGGAAACGCATTTCCTCGCCCTCCATACCGTATGAGCTATTATAGTATTTATGGAAGGCATACTTGCCGTGTTCATTCTTGATTTCCAAAAAATTAATCTTTTGCTTGTCGAGCTGAGGGTATATTGTAACCAAGCGATTATTGTAAAGTCCCTCTCCGTCCTCTATGTGAGGGGGAGTGAAGCCTGGGCCGTCATCACCGTTCAAAAGCGGAATGACAACCAGCACAAGCACAAGGATAAGTGCAACCAAAATTAGCGCCAGCAAGGAGATTTTTATAACCGTTTTTCTGAATTCTCTGCTCATCTATGCTTTCTCCTAACGATAACAAAAACACCAAGGGCAATAATAACAACTGTTGGAATGACAATCAAAAGAACAGTTGAGCGTGTTGCCTGTGTGCTTGTGATATCAAGCTTGTAGTTTGCAAAGGTCTTGAAGTCAAGGTCAACGGGCACCTGCGCATTTGTTGTTGAGTGAATAAGTGACATCACTATTCCCTCATTGGGGTACATATTATCAGAAAGAGTTTCGTCTGCTACAAATCCTCCGCTTGGACAAACAACAAGGTAGGAATAAACAGGCTGATTTTCCTTGTAGTAGGAAATGGATGTAACGCTCATTACCGCGTGCTTGCCCGCCTTGTCATTAAACAATGCGCTTCCGCTTGTTTCAATGAGTGCCTGTGTCTTGACGTCACCCTCTAAGTGTGTAGCGCCGTCTTCGTCAGAATAATTGGGGTCTATATTGAGAATTCCGCTATTCTTGAACAAGGGTCTTGATGAACCAAAGCCCTTGAGGGCGCCAAGATATACATTTGATGCGGCAGAGCTTGCAACAGTGCCTCTGAATTCGTACTTGCCACCCGCAACGCCCACGGTGTTCGCGTCTGTAACCAAATCGCTATCGTCCACTGTAACGCCCGCATTTTCCTTTAAAAAGGCGTATAGATTTTCGAATTGCTTTTCGCTACCCTGTGTGCCGTCACGTCTTGTGGGGTCAAGGAAGCACATAACTGTGCCCTCTCTGTTGAAAAGGTAGTGGTGGAGCTTATTTGTTTCGTCCGCAGTATAGTCGTTTGCAGGCTGATTGATAATAACCGCCAAGGCATCCGCAGGGATGTCGCGCTCCTCATTAAACTTGTTTTTGATAGCGTCCTTGCGGTATTTTGCTCCGCAATTTGAGCAATCAATCTCGTCACTGTCCTTTAGCTCGTCGATATCAACGTGATAGCCCCAGGTTTCGCCGCAGCCATCTGTTTCACAGGTATACTGTGTGTCCTCAAGGTCGATCAAGCGAATGTCAAAGCCGCAATATGTGAATATGCTTGTAAGATATACAATGCTCTGCTTTTGCATATCAATCAGCTTTTCTCCGTTTCCTGTTACAAAATAAACAGTTGGGTTCTTATCATAGGTCAAGCTGAGAACCGCGCTTGCAAAAACACGCTCTCCGCTATAACCGTACGGTGTGGAGCCGTCTGTGTCCAAGAAGGAATAAAAGCTTGATGCGTGGTATGTTCTGTACATTGTGCCGTAGCTTCCGTCTGCATCACGGCGGGCAACGATAACGGTGTCCTCGCTTGGGTTAATCTGTGTGCTGACCTGATTGAATTTTTTCATAAACTCATATTCCAAAACAGGGTTAACATACAAAATGCTCACGTTGTCAAGTCTGTCCGCGATTTGTGTTGCGGTGGAGTGAACATAGGAAAGGGCATACTGACCGTTGGTGTTTGTATAGTCCTTTTCCGCCTTGTCCTTGTCGCAACAGAAAATAATGTCAATTTGGGTATCCCCGCTGACCTTGTCAAGAAGCTCGACGCAAGGGTCGGAAACGGTGTAAAGCTGCTCCTGTGTCATATCAACGCGCCAGTTCAACGCATCTGATAGCAATGTAACTATTGTGTTAAAAACAATAACGATAGCTATAACCATAGCTATAAAAATCAAATTGAGAGTGCCATACTTCAATCTTCTTGAGTCGGCAAACGATTTCAAATTTCCTCTTTTCACGTCTATGCCTCCTCAATTATATTTGCGTGATTCAAACACACGCACAGTCAAGAACACCAAAACGCCTGTAATACTGATGTAGTAAATAAGCGCGCCGATGTCAAAAATACCGTATGTGAAGTATGAGTATCTTGCGAAAATGGAAAGCCAATCAAGCACCACGCGAATCCAGTATGTATCTACCAAGGAGCTAAACAGGCTTATGAAATAAAGAACCAACAAAATCATAATTGTCACAACTATTGCGGCAA
Organism: Eubacteriales bacterium; assembly: GCA_045632405.1. Classification (GTDB taxonomy): domain Bacteria; phylum Bacillota; class Clostridia; order Oscillospirales; family CAG-272; genus RGIG2000. Next base: position 76,064 of record JAZQWO010000054.1, read on the forward strand.
ACTGATTTTCAGTCAAGGACGAAATGAAAATACCAATGGCGATAAAGCACATGCCCACAAGGAAAAGCGCCATCAAGTTGCCTATAACAAGCGCCGCACCCGGACCACTTGCTCCCTCTGCCTTGTACATAGCCAAGGGGATTAAGAAAATCAAGGATGCAAAAAGGAATATAACCAGCATAGCTGCCGCGGAAAAGAATTTGCCAAGCACCATTTGCGTGGTGGAAACGGGAGAGGTCAAAAGCAGCTGCTCCGTTTTTGTTCTCTTTTCCTCACTGAAGGACTTCATTGTGAGTATGGGCAAGAAAACCATCAATACGATAATAAGTCCCGAAAAGTAAACGGACATATCCGCCGTCTGTGAAAAAATATTGGAAATGGCAAAGATAATGGCAGAAACCGCCAAGGCGCTTGCCAAGAAAATATAGCCCACGGATGTGGTAAAGAACGAGCGCATTTCGCGCTTGAAAATTGCAAGCATTTTATCTTTCCTTCCTTTCACTATTCTCAATAAGCTTGATAAATATATCCTCAAGCTCCGCCTCTAAGCTTTCCATACCCATCATAGGCCAGCTATGGCTTGCCAAGGCATTAAATATGATTTTACGTACATCAATTGAAGGGTTAGCCTCAATGATATAGCTGTATGTATCGCCCTCTTTGATGCCGTCGCTCTTAACGGACATAATGCCCTGCAAGGTTTTAAGCATATTAAGAACCTCTTTGTTAGGTCCTGCAACCTTGATTTTCAGCTTGGCGCTTTGACCCACAATGTTGTTAAGCTGAGAGGTTTTTTCGTTAGCGATGAGCTTACCGTTGTTGATAATGATAACTCTGTCGCAAATTGCCTGTACCTCAGGCAAAATGTGAGTTGACAAAATAACGGTGTGCTTTTTGCCAAGGCTACGGATAAGATTTCTGATTTCAATAATCTGCACAGGGTCAAGACCAACCGTTGGCTCGTCAAAAATAATGAACCTGGGGTTGCCGATAATAGCTCCCGCAATTCCTACTCTTTGCTTATAGCCCTTGGAAAGGTTTTTGATAAGTCGGTTCTGAACATCGTGCACCTTAACCTTTTCCATAACCTCTTTTAAGTGCTCCTTTTTGTTAAAGGTGCATCCCTTCAAGTCATAGACGAAGGAAAGATATTCATAAACAGTCATATCAATGTAAAGAGGTGGCTGCTCAGGCAAGAAGCCAATCTGGCGCTTAACCTCAAGGGGCTCCTTGAAAATGTCCTTACCCCCAACGGTTACTGTACCGCTTGTGGCAGACAAATAACCTGTGATAATATTCATAGTGGTGGACTTGCCCGCACCATTAGGGCCGAGGAAGCCGACAATTTCACCCTCCTTAATGGTAAAGGAAATATCATCCACCGCATTTTTAGTGCCGTAGTTTTTAACAAGGTTTTGGATTTCTACCATTGTGTTAACTCCTTTTTCAAGAAAACTTTGCGGATACGCAAAAGTGCTGCAAATGTGATATATATAATATTACAAAATAAAGTATAACACACAAAAAAACATATTTCAACACAAAAATTTTGGAAAAATCATTTTTCATTCCCCCGTCACATCAAAAACACGCGGCTTTGTATTGATATTTTTCTAAAAATATGGTAAATTAATCTTAACGAACTGGAAATAGGAGATTTTTTATGTCTAAATCATATTGGATATGGCACCCAGGGGCCTTTGAATTATATCACAGCATGCTTTTGCACAACAGACGCACAAGTGCACACAATTCCTTAGTAAACGGGGAAACAAAGCGCCGCTCCATTTACTACCCGCCTATGTGGAGAATTGACGGACCATCCCACAATGCAGAGCTACAAAAGACCTCTGCCCTTGAGCGCGAGGAAACCATCACTCTCATTTCAAATACAGAGCATTGCTCTATGGTAGTTGATGGCAAGAAATACGAGCAGGGTGTGCCTGTCACCTTGGGAGTTGGCGAGCATACGGTATGCTTGCGTGGCTTCAAGGTGGAATCCTTCCCCGCCTTCTACATAGACGGTGACGTGTTTAAAACTGACAGAACTTGGGTAACCTGTAACGAAAACCAACAGCCGCGCCGCCACGCAGGACAAAGCGAGCTTTACACTGACCCAAGCGACAACGTGGAGATTTTCAAATTCACGTATGAAAGACTTTACCCTGTGTCTAAAAAACAGGTAAACGGCGGCTATTTATACGACTTTGGCTGCGAGAGATTTGGCAAGGTTATAATTGAAAATGCACAAGACGGCGAGTATTTTTTGAGCCTTGGCGAAAGCTACGGGGAAGCAACCGACTATAATTACAGTGAGCTTTGTATAAATGCGGTGGTTAAGGACGGCACATACTCCTCTGTTCCTATGGCCTTGCGCTACATTTTTATGCCAAATTCAGACACTCCCTTGGAGATTTCACTTGATTTTGAGTATTTGCCACTTGATACAAGAGCAAGCTTTGAATGCGATGACGAGCTTATCAACCGCCTATGGAAAACCTGCGAATATACTATGCTTTTGAATTCTCGTGAGGGATTTTTCGACGGAATTAAGCGCGACCGTTGGGTTTGGAGCGGTGATGCTTATCAGAGCTACTTTGTGAACTACTACCTTGCCTTTGACAAGGACATTGTAAAGCGCACAATCCGTATGCTCCGTGGTGCTGAGCCTATGCTGAAGCATATGAACACTATTTCTGACTACACCTTCTATTGGCTTTGCAGCATTTGGGATTACTATTTCTACACGGGAGATTCCGATTTTGTCAGCGACATTTATCCTGATTTGCTTGAGGTGCTTGCTTTTGTAGAGGGTAGGCTCTCCCCTGACGGTATGTTTGAGCGCAAGCCTGACGACTGGGTATTTATGGACTGGTCAACCTTTGACCCTGCAGGTCCTATGTGTGCAGAGCAAATGGTGCTTTGCAAAGCATATCAAAGCATTTCGGGGTGCGCCCATTTGGTAGGTGACAGCGCAACCGCTGAGCGTGCCAACAAGCAGGCTGAATACATAAAGGCGCAAATCAATGCTCTTTACTGGGATGAGGAAAAGGGCGCGTTTGTTGACGACTATCGCTCTGGCAGACGAAATGTGACACGCCACGCAAATATTTTTGCTATTCTTTTTGACTTAACAACAGGTGAGCGAAAAGAAAGCATTGTGAAAAATGTAATTTACAATAAGGAAATCACACCTATCACAACGCCTTATTTTGAGTTTTACGAGCTTGATGCTATGTGTCACATAGGTGACTTTGAGTATATGACAAATATGCTGAACAGCTATTGGGGCGGTATGCTCCGCTTGGGTGCTACCACCATTTGGGAGGAATTTGACCCAACAAAGAGCGGAATTGAGCACTACGAAATGTATGGCGGCAAATACGAAAAGAGCCTTTGCCACGCCTGGGGTGCATCTCCTATTTATCTGCTCGGCAAGTATGCCTTGGGCGTTTCTCCCACAGATGTAGGTTATTCAAAATATGAGGTTAAGCCGAATTTGATGTCCTTCAAGCATTTTTGCGGAACGGTGCCAACACCAAACGGCACGGTAACGGTTAAGATGGACGAAAATACCGTGTCCGTCCTTTCCGAAATTGACGGCGGCACACTCGTTTTGAGCGAGGAAAAATATGAAATCCCCAAGGGCAAGGAATTGATTGTAAAGATTTAATATGGAAGAAAGAGAGTTGCCGAATAGGAAACATACCCGCCTGCCATATTTTGATTACAGTCAAGGCGGCGCATATTTTTTGACCCTGTGCACGCAGGACAGAAAATGTATTTTGTCAAGAATTTTGCATAAAAATGATGCAAACTCCGTAGGGGACGACGTCACGAGAACCCCCAAACCTACTAAAGAGCGGTTCGGGGAACCCCTATCCACGGCGTCCCGCGTATACAATTAACGAGAATTGGCAAAATTGTTGAGAAATATATTTTATCAACAAACAACGTGAAAGGCGTTTCTGTCGGGGATTTTGTAATAATGCCTAACCATATACATTTGATTTTGTTTATTGATGAGGACGGGACGCCGAGGGCGTCGTCCCCTACAAGACAGACGTCGATCGTTTCTAATTGCGTTTCCGCATTAAAAAGGTTTGCAAATAAAGAGGTGGGAGAAAATATTTTCCAGCGCTCATTTTACGATCGCGTAATTCGCAACCGCGACGAATATATGGAAATTTGCAATTACATTATTTCAAATCCTGAAAATTGGGTGCAGGACGAATTGTACACAGAATAGAAAAAGCCATTACCGCTCGGTAGTGGCTTTTCCTTTTTATGCATCTTCTTTTTTCACCAAAATATATTGGGGATTGCGTAACAACACCCCCTCGGTCGTTACTACAACCTCAACGGTTTTTTCAAATCCAAACAAATCTCTCATCTCTTTTGGAATTACAAGTCTGCCTAAATCATCAAATGATTTTAAAATTCCTAAATTTTCCATTTTGCGCCCCCAATATTTCAACATTGTCTTATGACAGGACAACAATTTCCTGTGGTTAGTATATCATAGGAAGTGTCTTATGTCAAGACAAAATTTCATATTGGAGTGTGTGTTATGGCTCGAATTATTGACGGTGAACGGAAAAATTTAATAGGGGAAAATTTGAAAAAATTGCGCTCCCAGCTCAAAATCAGCCAACAGCTTCTTTCAACTAAGCTTGAATTGCAAGGAGTTTATGTTTGTCGCGGCTCTATTTCGAGAATTGAGGATTGCTCGCGCACAGTAACCGATATTGAGCTTTGCGCTATCGCAAAAGCGCTGGGCGTTTCTCTTGAACAATTGTGCGCTCAAAAATAACAATTTTTAAAAGCCATTACCGAGGGGGGTAATGGCTTTTTGTTATTCGATTATTTCGTCCTTTGGCATTTTCTTTAAGAAAATTATAAGAAGTGGCAGCGCCACCAGAGCTGACACAACGTAGGAAATAGGTTGAGAAAGCTGCACGCCCAAAATACCGAGGAAACGCGGCAGGGTGAGGCACAGAGGTATGAACAAAAGGCCGCCGTGCATTGTGGAAAGAATGAGCGCAGCTAAGCTTTTGCCAATGCTTTGGAAAAGCATTGTGATAACAACGGAAACAGGGAAAAAGATAAGGGCGATACAGTAAAGTCTTAGCGCCACCGCGCCAATTTCCACAACCTCCCGCTCTCCGTCTCCAAACAAGCCTATGACCTGCGGGGCAAATATCGCGCAAATTATGGCAATCAAGCCAATAAGCGCCATACCAAGACCGAGGGTGAAAAGCGTTGCTTTTTTCACGCGGTCATACTTTTTTGCACCGTAGTTGAAGCCTGCCACAGGCTGAAAGCCCTGACCTATACCAAGACCTACACTGAATACCAAAAATGCGGTACGGGAAACATAGCCCATTGCGGCAATTGCCACGTCCCCAAAGGGCTCTGCCTGTATATTCAAAACCATTGTGGCAATACTGTTAAGTCCCTGTCTTGCAAAGCTTGGCAAGCCAATAATACAAATATCCAAAAATGTGCGCCCTGTGTTTTTAATATTTTTTAGCGCCAGGCGCGACTCTGTTTTCTTACTGAGAAACATATAAAGCAATATTCCAAAGGAAATATACTGTGAAACCGCCGTTGCCAGGCCTGCGCCTGTGATTCCCAAATCAAGTCCGAAAATAAACACAGGGTCAAGCATAATGTTCAAAATACCGCCTGTGGTAAGACCTATCATAGCAAGGGTGGCGCGTCCCTCGTAGCGCAAAATATTATTAAGCACACAGCTTGCAACCATAGCGGGTGCGGCTATCAAAATCCACCGTCCGTAGTCCTTTGAATATGGCAAAATAGTTGGTGTGCTACCGAGCAAGCGCATAAGCGGCTCTAAAAATATAAGTCCCACACTCATTATAATCGCACCGCAAAGAATTGCGGCAAAAAAGCTGACAGAGGCATATGTGCTTGCGCTTTCCTTGTCGCGTTGACCAAGCAAGCGGCTGATTTTACTGCCTGCACCGTGACCGAACATAAAGCCAAACGCCTGCAAAATAGCCATAATGCCAAAAACAACGCTTGTAGCACCGCCTGCCGACACGTCTATTTTGCTGACAAAATAGGAGTCTGCCATATTATAAATGTTGGTAATGAGCATACTAATTGTGGTTGGTATGCCCAAGGCAATAACAAGCCTTGGTATTGGCGTTTGTGTCATTTTTATGTATTTGGCATCTGTGCCCTCCATATGCTCACCCCTTTTCAAAATTCTTCATTCAATATAACATATTTGTATTTTTTTGTCAACAAAAAACGCACTCGCCGAGTGCGTTTTTATGGTGTGCTCTATTAATCAAATTCTTTGATAGCCTTTACAACAAGGTCAGCGCACAAATCAATTCCCTCTTGGGAAAGGTGGATTTTGTCACATTCCTTAATATACTTATGAACGTCCTTCACAACCGCTGAGTGAAGGTCGTTTATTTTTATGCCTATTTCCTTTAGACGTGGCACGATAATCTCGTTAAATCTTTGGATTTTATCATTGTGTGTCCACTCAAACTCATCCCACACAGGTGTGGTTGTTGCAAAAATAACATTTGGTGTTACCTTTTTGAGAAGTGTGGCGATACGCACCATATTTTCAACATACTCTCCCTCGGATGTGAAAAGACCGTCATCAAAAATTTCCGTACAGTCCCAAAGGCCGTTATTCCAGTGAATAACGTCTGCTCCCTTTATAATGTCACCCCAGTCAAAAAGACCGCGCAATGTATATTTTGCAAAACGACAGTTGTCCTCAGGCTGACAAACCTCATAGCCCTCTCCCAAAAGCTCAGGCACCTTGGTACCGTAGCCCCACAAGCGGATTGAGTCACCTAATAATACTACCTTTTTCATAATTAATCTCCTTTAGCTTCTTTGTGCTTATTTAATTATACTTTAGTTCTTGCCGTATGTCAATACAGCCTTGATGTGATTTTTTCAAAAACACGGGCACTAATGGTCACTTTTTTTATGCGAAAATAGATTTGCGGAAGCGTGATTGAAATCACGGAAAAAAGAAAGGAGATACCCAAATGGCAAGAAAAAAACCACTGTCCACAATACGTCAGCTGACAGAGGAGGGTAACGGGGCCCTAACTCCCGAAAAAGAAGATAGCTCTGATGTGCAAACTGAGTCGGCAGAAACCAGCAAGCATTCCAAAAAGCGCAGAATTGTTAAGCGCCCAAGCGAAAGCTTCAAAAAAACCTTAGGTAATATTCTTGCCATGCGTATTCTCCCTGAAACCGTTGCCGAGGCGGTGAAATCAACACCCCTTGGCGACAACATCACCTATCAAGAGGCAATTCTTATTGCGCAGGTTTTAAAGGCCGCCTGCGGGGACACCCAAGCGGCGGTATTTCTCAGAGATACAACGGGAAACAAGCACAAGGGCGGCGAGGAGCGACTCCCGTCCCTTGGTGAAATCATGTGCCGTGAGGATTTTCCTCTTGATGAGTGACTGCAAACACATTCGCAAATCAATCATTTCACAGAAAGGAGAAAAAATGAAATTAGGAGCTATTAAAGCGGCAGTTGTTAGCTTGATGTATCCTGACGAGATATTGATGCTTGACGAAACGGACGATGAATCCTTTAACTCATCCTTATATGAGCTTAGCTGCAACCCTAATTTGCAAGGGATTTTAGATGCCTGCGCTAGCTCTGTCAACCGTTGTCTTGCTTATCTTGAAAGCAGGGGCATTGGGGAATTTGGCTGTGTACATTTCCAAGGCTCTGCCTGTCCCAAGGACGAGGGCGGCCGCGCGGTGATTACTCTGCCAAGCGACGCTTCACTAGTCCAAAGTGTCATTCTGCGTCGTGGTGCTCAGGTTATCTACCCAAGCTACACGGTTGCAAGGAGCTGTGTATTAGCTGACACCCACACGGGCATTTACACGGTTGTGTATTTGCAAAAGCAGAAAAAAATCACCGCAATAACGGACAATTGCCACGAGGTGTATTTGCCCTGCGGCTTGGACGAGCAAATCCCTTACTATGTAGCGGCGGACTTAACCGCACAGGAAAATCCTACATTTTCCAAGTGGGCAAGGGACACCTTTGAGGATGCGGTATCTCAAGCGGAAAGGAGCTTAGCACCGCCTTGCCAGAGCTGTGTGCTATCTGTTTACGGAGATGACTAAAGCGAACAAAAAAATACGCACCGTAAAAATCAGCGACTTAAATGGCGCATATATCAAGAATATGGTTTTGGAAAACGGAATAAACAAAAAGCGCCACGGATGGCAGGTGCTGGGTGTATTTACAGGCACTGACTATGAGCCGCTACCTATCAACGGCATCCATCACCGCGATGGTGAGGATAGCCTCATTGTACACGCAGGCGGCAGGCTATATAAATGCAATCCGCTACTTGACAGTCAAGAACGTCTTTTCTTTGGCGAGGAGAGTCTCTTTCAAAACCAAAGGAGCCAGAGCTGTATGTGTGGAGATACACTTTTTATGGGTGGCTTAGGTCGTCTTTTAGGCTATGGCAAGGATGGCCTTTTTTCTGTTTATGAGAGTGCGCTCGCATACGTGCCAACCACGTCAGCTGCCATTTGTGAGCTTCACACAGGGCAAGCGCCTGTTACTATGGAAGCACCGAGCCTTATAACTCGAAAGCGCATCAACAGAATGCGCGCCGTAAAATCCGGGCGGGATTCTCACCGCTTTATGCTTGACGGCGTTTTGGATTATAACTCTCCGGTCAGACTGAAGGTGAGCTTTAGGGTCAAATGCTCCAGTGACACAGACGACGAGGTAACATCCCCCTATATCGGCACAGACGAGGCAGGCGAGGAGGTTAACACGGTTGTCACAATTGAATGCTCCGCCCCCCGCGTTGGAAACGGCACTATGCAGAGCTTTGTAAAGGCGTATGATGCAAACGGCAGAGAGATAACGGTGAATGGGGCGGAATTCCGTTGGAGAATTTTGGGCGGACGTGAGCTTGTGCTATACTTCCACGGCATAAGCCCTGTTTTAGACCAGGACAACATTGAGCTTGAATACAGTAACGCCTCTCCCTTGTCTATGGAGCTTGATGGTGCAGACATAATAACCGTATCCTCTGCTAAGGATGGCGGCGAGGTGCTTTTGCTAAGCTGTGGCAATAACAAGCTTTATTTTTCTCAAAAAGAGGATGGCGCCTTTTATTTCCCATCATCAAACGTGTTGTCAATAGGCAATAACCAGCCAATCGCCGCGGTTGTGCCAATGGCAGGCGGTGACATTGTTGTTTATAAAAAGGAAAGTGCCTATTGGCTAAAGCCGAAGGAGCATACATATGAAATTATTTCCGTGTCGCCCTCAAAGGGGGCAGAAAACTCCTTCTCTGCCATCTGCTTGGGTGATGACACCGTCGCTTTTGGCAAAGACGGAGTCAGCGGAATTATGTGGCAGGGTGGCAAAGACACAGGGAGCGCACAACTGTACGAGCGCGGCTCAGGACTGCAGGCTCTACTAAGCACGGTCAGCGAAAACGACAAAAAGCGCGCATTTTCCGTGGTGCACGATGGCAACTATTATTTGTTCATAGGAAGGAGCGCATTTGTAGCAAGTCCGCGCGCTATATACGGCAACGGAAGTGACTTTGAATATGAGTGGCGCGTCTTTGACCCTTGCCCTGCTCTTTGCGCCTTGTCCCTTGGGGGTTGCCTTTATATGGGGCGCGAAAACGGAGAAGTTGCTATTTTTGGTAACGACTACACCGACAAGGAAAGGCTTCCTCTTTTTGCCAGCGGGGGAGATTTTGTAATAAAAAATGCGGGGCACACCGTTATCACCTTCAATAATATGGCAAACGTTTGCGAAGGGGACAAAATTTCCTTAGGTAATCACTTTGTTTTTGTGGCAAGCTGCTCTTGCCGTGACGAGAGTGGAGATTTACAGCTTGCACTCCCCGCATTTTTCGACCAAAACGGCTATGCTTTGTTCTACGAGGGCATGAAAATCGTTTTGGCAAAGAGCAACGGCGAGCTTGTGTTCCAAGGAGCAATTGCAAGAACCGACCCATCAGAATGTACCGTCACGGTCGATACTACGGAGATACCAAAAAACACCTCTCTTCTTCTCTTTTTGGAAAAGGGCGACACAAAAAAATACCAGCTGACAGCAGAGGGCGACAGCTACGCATTATACGAAAAAGGCACTCCCATCAGGCTTTACAGCACGGAGATTGAGCGTGTGTTTATTGAGCACCCACGAGAAATTGAGTGTGTGCTATCCACGCCTATTACAGATTTGGAGCACCCTCTCAAAAAGACCCTACATCAAATACGCACAACCTTCTCACAGGACACGCGGGGAATTCTTGAGGTAGGCTACGACACGCGGAAAAACAGCTTTAGGAAAATGTTATCAATTGGTGGCAGCTTTGACCTTGACAGATTTGACTTCAACCTTCTTGCCTTCGACCCAAAAATCAAGAAAACCGCGGTTATCAAGTGCCTTGAGAGAAATTTCGACCACATAAGAATAACAATCAGCTCCTCTTTGGGACAGGAGCTTGGCATAGAAAGCATTACAGTGATTTACACTGAGAAAGGAATTTAAATGGAAAACAGATACCAGTTAACCAGCGAGGAGATAAACAAAATTCTGTGCCGTTCTCCCCGTTCCCTAAGCGCTTCTCCTGCGGAGCAAGGCTTGGGGGCTCAACAGATAAAAAAGTATTTCTATGATTTTATCTACTATATGGCACAGCTACTCAATATGCACTTAGGCTCTGTGGGAAGGGATGTGACCGCCCTCGATACAGGTCTTGTTGCCTTGCAGGAGGCTTTGACGGAGTCTATTGCCGATTCCGTTATGGGTCACGCAACAGATGCGAATGCTCACGCGGATATAAGAGAGTCCTTGGCGGAAGCCGTTCATCTTGCCAATGTAGCCTACAATTTAGCTATTGGTAAAAGCAAGGTTTATGTAAACACCAGCTTTCAAATGGCTATGTTTGAGCTTCAGAACGAGGAATTGCACCAGGGCGACTTCATTATGGTTATAGACAAAAGCACGCCTGATTTTGTGGTTCTTGATTATGTCGGTGCGGACACGGATGTGACCGAGGTGGATTTCGAGGATGTCATAAATAACAGCTTACCCGCACCACAGGTGGGTGAGATGTTCCGCTTAAAGGGCTTTGACCGCGTGCTTTTAGCCATTGAAAGCGGCATTGATACAGGGGATTTTGCTACAAAAGACGACCTTAATGCTCTTAGTGATGAGTTTTCGCAAGTACTGACCGATTTACACAATTATGCTATGAACTTGAAAGGCGGTGAAGCATAATGAATATAGCAGAACAGATTACACAGTTAAAGACGGACTTTGACGAGGTTTACGACGCAGGCTACGAAAAAGGCAAAGCCGAGGGCGGAGATAGTTGGTACGATACGTTTTGGGACAATTTTCAAGATAACGGAAACCGCACAAATTATATGTATGGCTTTGCAGGTGTAGGGTGGACACCTACTATTTTCAAACCGAAATACCCTATTATTGCAGTAGGTGACGCTCAATATATGTTTTCAAATTTCAATATGACGGATTTTGATTTTGTCGAGAACGGAGTAGTGCTTGATACTAAAGGCGCAGTCACACTAACCTATTTATTTAAACAATGTCAAGGGGTAAAGCGGATAGGTACGCTTGATTGCACAGGATGTAAAGATTTAAACAGGGTGTTTTACGGTTGTTCAATTGAAACAATAGATATGTTTGTTGTTACGGAGAATATTACATATTCTGCCACGTTTGAGTATGCCAGAATCCTAAAAAATATAACGATTAGCGGTAAGATAGGAAAAGACATATCATTTTCATATTGCGAAAATCTTACCACGGGAGCAGATGGTGAAACAACAAACAGTGTGCAAAGCATTATTGACGCACTTATGACAATCACAGACGAAGTACCAAGGACAATTCAATTTCACCAAGCTGTAAGAGACAAGCTCACACCAAAACAAGAGGACACTATTGTTAATATTAAAAAATGGACATTATTACCTGCAAGAACGGAGACGGCAGAATGATTATTGAAAGAAATAACACTATAAGAGCAGAGCGCGGATTTGTGCTCACCAACGGACAAGTCTATACAACAAGTGCTAATCTAGGCAGTGTTGACAGGATTGAAAATTGGCGCGAAATCACCGAGGAAGAATATCAAGAAATTTTAAAGGAGCAAGAAAATATATGAAAAAACTATTGTTTTTAATGTTTGCTTTGGCGCTTTGCCTTTGCTTAGGACTCGCTTGCTTTGCAAAGAGCGACGAGATACAAGACGGGTCGTCGGGGACACCGACCCCTACAACGGAAACATCAGATATTGACATCAAGGCATACATACAGGAAAAAATTGTGCCTATTGTGGTGGGTGTTGTTACCTCTATTGTGGCGCTAATTACCACGCTATATAAGATTGGCGCGAGCTTAAAGGCGCTTTCCGGCACAAGGGAAACTCTTGATGCGGATGCCAAGAAAAGAGAGGCGGCTGTGGCAAGCTTGGGGGAGCAGGTGGAGCAAATCAAGGCGAGCATAAAGGATGTACCGAGCCTTGAAAAAAGCATTGAGGAATTGAGTGCCCTTTGTAGCACAATTGCAGAAATACTTTCCCTTGGCTTTTCTGCAAACGAGGAAATCATAAAAAGCGGCAAGGGAAAGAAAATGAGCATACTGCTGGAAAATGCAAAATCAACACCTCATCCGTCGGCAGAACCGACACCTTCCCCTCAAGGGAAAGGCAAAGGAGAATGAGCATGAGAATTAAGATTTTTCTTTTGTACGTGCTATCCTTCCTTTGCAGTATTGGACCTGTGTCAGTGTTCTTTTTGATCAATTGGGACAGATACGTGCAAACAGTGCCCGAAAAAATCAAGCTGAGCTGTGGCATTGTATTTCTTTTGATAATTGTGCTATTGAAGGTAATGGGCAAGCTACGCTTACCCTCACGCGCCGCCCTTTTTGGCATTATTTTTGTGATGTGCTATCTTTTAGAGGCCATAATTGACGATTTGCTTATTCTTTCCTTCTTAGCGCTTGTGGGAGAATTGCTTGATGCTATCTGTCAGCTCTTTTTAAGACGGCTGAAAAAGAAAAAGGATATGGAAGAGGTATCCGAAACTATTGCAAATGCCATTAATGGACTTGTATAAGAGGTGGTAAAAATGAAGAAAAACAGCTTTACAGAAATGTTTTATAAAAACGCAGGATATGTAGTGGTTGTTTTAATCTCTTTTGTTTATGTGGCAAGCTCCCTTATCAACATTTCTCGCTCTGGCAAGAGTGTTTATGAAATTGTGGGCACAGGCGTGCTCAGCTTGATTTTGGGTGTTTTGATTAACGGCATATTTCGATCAATGGGAGTGCAAAAGGGAGATAGTGACGAGCGCACTCTTGCCACAAATACTCTGCACGGACGTACTATTGAGGAAATTCTGCCTTACATAGACCGGCTTGATGAGTTTTGCGAAATGGAAAATAAAAGAGCCCTCAAAACTGTGCGCACTCGCATTTTGGCACGTGAAGGACTAAAGTACAGTGACTACTTTGACGAGGAAGGCAATCCAATAAATGCAAAATGCATAATTCAAAATGCAAAATGGGATACCGACAGGGCAAAGAGGAAAGCATACAAAAGGGCGCTCAGGGTGCGAATAAAGCCACTTTTGGCAACCAATTTAACCTCTGACGGAGTAAAAGCCACAGATCCATTTGATTTTGGTAGAAGCAAAAAATCCTACACCACAAGGCGCAGTGCCTCTGACGTTATCATAAAGCTATTGATGGCTCTTATTTTTGGCTATTTTGGAGTTACCCTGAGCGAGCCAAATGTAGCTTCTATCATTTGGAATTCCTTGCAGATTATACTCTACATATCATCGGGAATTATACAAATGTACTCGTCCTACTCCTGGGTGGTGGATGACTACCGCGCAAGCATAATCAAGAAAATTGACTACTTACAAAAGTTCAAAATTTATGCTCTGTCAAAAAATGCACTCTAACCTTTTTTATATATATTATTGACAACAGGGGACAAAAGTGATAAAATATCAATATCATTTTAACTCGGAGGTTCAAATTATGAACAACGATAAGATTTTAGATTTAAAAAAGAAGGCTGTCGATATCAGACTCGGTGCTGTTGAGGCAGTTTATAGCGGCAAGTCAGGCCATCCGGGCGGTGCGCTCTCTGCGGCTGATATTATTGCTTGCCTTTATTTCTCAGAGCTTAATGTAGATCCCAAAAAGCCTGTTGATGCAAACAGAGACCGCTTTGTTCTTTCAAAGGGTCATTCCTGCCCTGCTCTTTATGCGGCAATGGCTATGCGCGGCTACTTTGATATCAAGGAGCTTAAAAACTTCAGAAAACTTGGCTCTTTGACACAGGGTCACCCTGATATGAAGAATATGAAGGGTATTGACTTCTCTGCCGGCTCCCTTGGTCAGGGCTTTTCCGTTGCTTGCGGTATTGCCCTCAACGCTAAGCTCAACAAGCAGGACTACCGTACATACGTTATGATTGGCGACGGTGAGAGCCAAGAGGGTCAGATTTGGGAGGCTACTATGTTTGCCGCTCACTACAAGCTGGACAACCTTTGCTTGATAGTTGACAACAACGGCTTGCAGATTGACGGCGCGGTTAAGGACGTTATGAACACTATGCCTTACCCAAGCAAGTTCAGAGCCTTTGGCTGGAATGTTATTTCCATTGACGGTCATAACATTGAAGAAATTCTTGAAGCCTTTGAAAAGGCAAAAGCAACAAAGGGTAAGCCAACAGTTATTGTTGCAAAGACAGTTAAGGGCAAGGGCGTTTCCTTTATGGAAAACCAAGCTGGCTGGCACGGCAAGGCTCCAAACGAGGAGCAGTATAACCAGGCAAAATCCGAGCTTGAAGCTTACAAGGCTACACTTTAAGGAGGTAACGAGAAATGGCAGATAAAATTGCAACAAGAGAAGCGTACGGCAATGCCTTGGCAGAGTTTGGTGCGCAGTACAATGATATTGTAGTTCTCGATGCCGACTTGGCTGAGGCTACCAAGACCTGTGTATTTAAGAAAAAGTTCCCTGAAAGATTTTTTGACTGCGGTATTGCAGAAAACAATATGTTCGGCGTTGCAGCAGGACTTGCGGCATCGGGCAAAATTCCATTTGCTTCTACCTTTGCTATGTTTGCAGCAGGAAGAAGCTTTGACCAGGTAAGAAACTCTATCGGTTACCCACACTTGAATGTTAAGATTTGCGCAACTCACGGCGGTATCAGCGTTGGTGAGGACGGTGCAACACATCAGTGCTGTGAGGATATGGCGCTTATGCGTACAATTCCCGGTATGGTTGTTATGAACCCTGCTGACGCTATTGAGGCAAGATGCGCGGTTGAAGCGGCTATTAAGTATAACGGTCCTGTTTACATCCGCTTTGGCAGACTCCCTGTTTCTGTTATCAACGATAACGAGGACTATAAGTTTGAAATCGGCAAGGGCGTTAAGCTTTGCGATGGTACAGACATCACTATTGTGGCAAACGGCTTGATGGTTGAGCAGGCGCTCATCGCAAGAGAAATGCTTCGCGCTGAGGGTATTTCCGCATCCGTTATCAATATGCACACAATAAAGCCACTTGACACAGAGCTTTTGATTGCTGAAGCACAGCAAACAGGCGCAATTGTGACAACAGAGGAGCACAACGTGTTGGGCGGTCTTGGCTCTGCGGTTGCAGAAGCGCTTTCTGAGGTTTGTCCTGTTCCTGTTGTTAAGCACGGTGTACCTGACCAGTTCGGCAAGAGCGGTCCCGGTAAGGAGCTGCTTGATTACTTCGGTCTTAATGCGGCAGGCATTGTTGAAAAGGCAAAGGTTGCACTTCAGTTAAAGAAAATGAGATAAAATTTTCACCGCAGAGGAACGCTCTGCGGTGATTTTTTATTGCTTTTCAACCAAAATATACTTCGGACTTCTTAATAAAACCCCTTCCTCTGTGACAATTATCTCTACCCCCTTGTCAAGTCCGAAAAGCTCCCTCATTTCTTTTGGAATAACAATTCTGCCCAAGTTATCAAATTCTTTTATAATTCCCACCTTGCTCATAATAATCTCCTTTACACATTGATAATTATATTATAGTGACTTATCGGTCACAAATCAAGAGTAACCGATAAATTACATGATATAATTTTTAAAAATTGCGAAAGAGGGTGGGCGACTTGTATTTTTATCAAAGATTAAGAGATTTGCGCGAGGACAAGGATATGACACAGGAGCAGGTCGCAAAAATACTTGGCACTGTGAGAGAGCAATACAATAAGTACGAGCTTGGAAAGCAGGAAATTCCATTCCACCACGTTATTACATTGGCTAAATTTTACAATGTTTCCATTGATTATATTGCAGGGCTCAGCCAAACACCAAATGAATTATTTTAAACGCACTTGATATTAAGTGCGAGCATCGCATTTGTCTGTACAAATGCAGAATGGGCTAAGCCCAAACCCTTATAACGACAGAAAGAGCAAGAGTAAAAGGAGAAAATCCTTCTATTCTTGCTCTTGTTTTTTCTTTCTGTCGATATGTCAACTTCGTTGACTCGATATGTTCTCACTATGCTCGAACTCGATATATTGCCGTTCGCTTTGCGAACATCAATTCGATATGAGATAAATCCCTCGTTTGCGAAGCAAACATATCGAGAGCTTGCGAAGCAAGCATCATATCGAGTTGCATTAGCAACCTATCGAAAATCCCATTAGGGATTTATCTCGATGCGTGATTTGTCCGTTAAGGACATCACGCTATGGGTGCATTTATTGTTTATCTGTTAAGGTCTTCTACGAAAAGCTCGCGAACTGCGTTTGGATCTTCCTTTGGAGTTGGCTTATACTTCTCTGTCAAGAACTTTGTAGCAACCTGTGGGAAGAGGGCGTAGGAAAGAACATCCTCGTCACATTTTGCAAGGTCGCCTGCCTCTTCTCTGTACTTGTCAAGCTCAGGCTCGATAAGGTCAGCAGGACGGCACTCGATAATTGGCTCGTCGCCAATGGCCTTTTTTCTTACCTCTTCGTTAACCTCACCCGGCACACGGCCGTATTCGCCCTTCAAAAGTCCCTTAGACTCCTTAGTTACCATCTTATATCTTTCGCCCATAAGAACGTTGAAAACTGCCTGAGTTCCAACAATCTGGCTTGTAGGAGTTACAAGTGGTGGATAACCAAAGTCCTTTCTTACTCTTGGCACTTCCTCAAGCACCTCGTAATACTTGTCCTCTGCCTTAGCCTGCTTGAGCTGGGAAATAAGGTTAGAAAGCATACCGCCAGGTACCTGGTAAAGAAGTGTGTTAGGGTCAACGTTCAAAACCTTAGGGTCAAGGGAGCCCTGCTCCTTAAGCTTCTTGGCAACACCTCTGAAGTGAACTGCCGCGTCGTTAAGGTCAGAGAGCTTCAAGCCTGTGTCATACTCTGTACCCATCAAGGTAGCAACCATAGCCTCTGTTGAAGGCTGAGATGTACCGTTTGCAAGTGGGGAGAGCGCTGTGTCGATAATATCAACACCTGCCTGAATAGCCATCAGGTATGTCATATCGCCTGTACCTGTGGTGTTATGTGTGTGCAAGTGAATTGGAACCTTGATTTCCTTCTTGAGTGCGGAAACAAGCTCGTAAGCTGTGTAAGGAAGCAAGAGGTTTGCCATATCCTTGATACAGATGGTGTCAGCACCTCTGTTTTCAAGCTCCTTTGCAAGCTCTACAAAATATTCAAGATTGTGTACAGGGCTTTCTGTGTAGGAGATAGCAGCCTCACAGTGTCCACCGTACTTCTTTGTAGCCTTCATTGCTGTTTCGATATTACGAACGTCATTCAATGCGTCGAAAATACGAATAACATCAATACCGTTGTTAATGGACTTCTTTACAAACTCCTCAACAACGTCGTCTGCATAGTGCTTGTAGCCGAGAAGGTTCTGACCGCGAAGGAGCATTTGGAGTCTTGTGTTAGGCATAGCCTTACGAAGAGCTCTGAGTCTTTCCCAAGGGTCTTCACCGAGGAAACGCATACAGGAGTCAAAGGTTGCGCCGCCCCAGCATTCAAGTGACCAGTAACCAACCTTGTCAAGCTCTTTACATGCAGGGAGCATATCCTCTATTCTCATACGTGTTGCCGCCTGTGACTGGTGGGCATCACGCAAAATTGTATCTGTAATTAAAACTTTCTTAGCCATTATATCACCTCATTAAAACAGTGCAAGTAATACGCCTGCCGCAATAGCAGAGCCGATAACGCCTGCTACGTTTGGACCCATAGCGTGCATAAGCAAGAAGTTGGATGGGTTTTCATCCTGACCAACCTTTTGTGAAACACGCGCTGCCATAGGAACTGCGGAAACACCGGCAGAACCGATGAGTGGGTTGATTTTCTTGCCCTCTGGCAAAAATACGTTCATAAGCTTTGCAATAAGCACACCAAAAGCGGTAGCAACACCGAAGGCAACAACGCCCATTACAATAATCTTGATTGTCTGCCATGACAAGAATGTGGAAGCTGTTGCAGTTGCACCAACGGACAAGCCGAGGAACACTGTAACAATATTCATAAGCTCGTTCTGTACTGTCTTTGCAAGACGCTCACAAACACCGCACTCCTTGAGCAGGTTACCGAACATCAAGCAACCAACAAGGGGAACTGCGCTTGGAACAAGCAAAGCAACAAAGATTGTAACAACGATTGGGAACAAAATCTTCTGGAGCTTGGAAACAGGACGAAGACCTGTCATAACAATCTGACGCTCCTTCTTTGTGGTAAGAAGCTTCATAATAGGTGGCTGAATAACAGGAACAAGCGCCATATATGAGTAAGCCGCTACCGCAATAGGACCTAAGAGGTGTGGCGCTAGCTTTGATGTAACAAAGATAGCGGTAGGACCGTCCGCACCACCGATAATACCGATGGATGCCGCCTCAGGACCTGTGAAGCCCAAAAGACCAACTGCTGCTGCAAATGTAGCAAAAATACCAACCTGTGCAGCCGCGCCGAGAAGCAAGCTCTTTGGGTTAGCAATGAGTGGACCAAAGTCTGTCATTGCGCCAACGCCAATGAATATCAAGCAAGGATAAATACCAAGCTTAACGCCTAAGTAAAGAATGTCCAAAAGACCAACTGTTGTGTTTGGATCACCAAACATAGCCCAGTGAACGTGACCGCCAACGAACAATTCCTCGTGGAAAATGTCCGCACCCGGCAGGTTTGTAAGAAGCATACCGATTGCAATTGGCAAAAGGAGCAATGGCTCAAACTTCTTAGCAATAGCAAGATAGCAAAGAAGACAGGCGATACCAATCATAATAAGGTTTTTCCAACCGCCATCAACGGTTATAAACTTATATACGCCCGTATCCTTCAAAAATTGAATTATACCGTCCATTTGTTACCTCACAATTAAGCGAGTGTGCAAAGAACAGCGCCAGCATCAACGGTTGTGCCTGCTGTTGTATTTACAGTTGCAACTGTGCAGTCAGCAGGTGCCAAAATTTCGTTCTCCATCTTCATAGCTTCAAGAATCATCAAAACGTCACCCTTCTTAACTGCCTGACCTGCTGTAACATTTACCTTCAAAATGTTACCTGGCATTGGAGCGGTAACTGTCTTAGCGCCCTCAGCCACAGGAGCTGCAGGTGCTGCTGCGGGAGCTGCTGCAGGTGCTGCAGGAGCTGCCTTTATATCTTCCTTATCAATAACCTCAAGTGTGATTTCATAAACATTTCCGTTAACATTAACTCTGTAAGCCTTCATTTTTCTATATTCCTTTCAAGATTAAATTAAACTTTTTTAAATGATACAACACGGATAGCTGAAATGTCAGTACCGTTTTCCTCTGCAACTGCCGCACAAACTGCCGCAACGATTTCATCACGGTTTTCAATAACTGTGCTAACAACAGGAGCAGGTGCTGCCTCCTCTGGTGCGCTTGCTTTTTTCTTGCTCTCTGCCTTAACGGTGATGAAATTCATCAACTCAACAAGACCGATAATGCAAGCAAGACCAACGAAAACAACCGCAATACCAATCAAGCAAACAAGTGCCCAATGTGGCTCTCCAGCCGCTAAAAATAAGTCCTTTGTCATCTTCTCACTCCTTACAAGGTTTTAAAACCCAAATTTTTTTCATTTTAACATATTTTAGTAAGAATGTAAATACTATATACAGTAAAATAAATGTAAATTCACAATTTATTAACAATATGCGAAATTTGTTTGTTTTAAGTTGTCAAAAAACAACTGTTAGTTTGTTGATTTTCTCCTTTTTCTGTGATATTATAGAATTAAAGTCCGATGGGCTTGTACCAAAAAAGGAGAGAGTTATATGGAAAGAATTGTACAGAATGAAAAAATCGGAACTATCATTTACACTGAGAGCTTTTTGACAGGCAAAAAGAGCGTAAACGTAAACGGCGTTCAGCTCAAGCGCATTGAAAAGAACACCTTCCAGCTGTTAGACGGAGATACCGCCACAATTTCAGGTAACTCAATAACAGGCATCAAGCTTGGCATCAACGGCGAGGTTATTCAAATCTCCAAGCCAATGAAATGGTATGAATTGGCAATAACCATTTTCTTCTTTGTGTTCGTCATCGCTTGGGGCACATCCCCCGCATTGGTATCAATCCTGCCCGTGGTCGGTGGCGCGGTGGGCGGCGCTATTACAGGCGCTTTATCCATACTCGGAGTGTTTTTTGCAACTGCCAGAGAAAAGAAGCTGCATAGAATTCTTATGTTAGTTCTTTTCGGTATTTTGTCATTTGTGGCTTGTATGTCAGTTGGCTTTATTTTAATTGCAATAGCTTAGTGCTACGCACAAAAAAGGAGCGAAAATTCGCTCCTTTTCATTTTATTTTACATCGTTGTAGCTGATTGCTGTGCCGAGGGTTTCTCCAACATAGCCGTTGTCAATGTACAGAGCTCCTGCTTCTGTGCGAACGAACGCGCACATATAAAGCTTTGCGTCAACATATGAGGTGTTTTCGTCAACCATACCGTCCATTGGAATGTTGGACACCTTGATTTCAAAATAGTTATGTCCTGTTGTAATATCAGATACAATAGAGCCTGCAACCGCATCTCCGTTTTCGTCAAACACAGAGCCGTCAACCTTGTTCTCTGCTACTGCAAGAACGCCAAAGCCGAGAATTTCTGCATCTGCAAGCTGCTCATTATATTTAGCCAAGGAGTCATAGTTCACGCGGAAGCCCTGAACCATAGCACAGTAGCCGTTATTTGCAAATGTTGAGAAGCCAAGGCACTCAAATACAGGGGCATAATTTTCAGTCACTGTTTCAGCACCGCAATGCAAGCAACCTTTGCTAACCTTCATTTCAGTCACAAGATTTGTGAACTTGAAGCTATCTGCTTTTTCCATAATGCCGTTGCAGCTTGAGCAGGTCTTGTTTGCACCGTAAAAAATTGTATTTTTAGCATATGTTGTACCGGGAACATACTCATCAAATGGCTTTACCTCATATGCGGACAAGGAGCCGAACTGGCTTTTGAAAAACTCAACATTGTCGCCGGAATAAATAACAACATTTGGTCTTGTTGAGTACAAAAATCCACTACTAATTGTATGTGTTTCATCAATAGCAGGCATAATCAAAACCTTGATTTTGCTCTGGTGTGCCAAGGTATCCCCGCCTATGCTTGTAACAGAGTGTGGGAACACATATGTTTCAACAGGACAGTAAAGGAAAACGTTGTTACCGATTGTTGTAAGTGTAGATGGGAACTTAAATTCTGTAATTCCCTTTGCGCTACCGAACGCCCACGCAGCTATTTCTGTTATCT
Organism: Eubacteriales bacterium; assembly: GCA_045632405.1. Classification (GTDB taxonomy): domain Bacteria; phylum Bacillota; class Clostridia; order Oscillospirales; family CAG-272; genus RGIG2000. Next base: position 97,902 of record JAZQWO010000054.1, read on the forward strand.
TTGTATTGGACAAATCACCGCATGAAAAATTCACACAATCTCTAAAGCAGTTTATTCCAAGTCTTGTAAGTGTGCTTGGATAATCGACAGTTACAAGAGAGCTGTCGTTCCAAAAGCAATAGTTACCGTATTCTGCAATTTTTGCGTTCTTTGCTTCAACCTTTGTCAAATTGGTGCAGTCCATAAACTGCGCGTTATGAAACTTAATGCCGCTTGCCGCATCTGTGTTTTCAATCTTTACAGTCAAAAGGCTTGAAACTCTTCTGAATGCGTGCTCACCAACAGCAGATACATTTGCGCCGATAACGAGGTGCTTGATATTGCCGTTAACATCTCCGTTAACCTGACCGAAGGCGCTGCTTGCAATTGATGTTACCTTATATGTAACACCGCCAACTGTAATTGTAGCAGGAATGCTAACTGTTTCGAGCTTGCAGCTTGCACGGTTTTCTGTGCTTACCTCTGCAACAGGTGTTTCACCGCTATTGTTCAAGGTGTAGTAAATACCGTCAACCTCTACGGCGGAAACTGAAATCGCAAGTAAGCAAACCATAAGTGCAATCAAGGAAAGCACAAGTATAAGCTTCTTTTTCATAATTTTGCTCCTTTATAGCATAAAAATATTTTAGCACAAATATTTTAGCATAAAAAAGTCTTTTAGTCAAAGGTTTTTCCCACGTCAAGAAAAACTTTGGCAAATTACACAAAGTGCTCCTGCATTTCCTGTGCTTTTGACAATACCTTTTGTGAAAGATAACCACCTATTGTTCTTATGAAATTATGCCTCTATTTCCTTCATAATTCTGCCTGCAAGCCTTGCCCCTTGGACAAAGGCATCCTTTTTATAGTAACCCACCATATCGTAATAATGCGCCATAACCTTGTCAAACATCTCCCGTTCCTTTTCACCAAGAGCTTCCCAAAGCTCTCTTTCCTGTTTGTCAAGCAAGCGTGTGGCGTTCATTATTTCCTCACCGTATAATACGTTTTCAGAGGCAGGCTTATATTCCTCATCCCATATTTGTTCAATTAAGGTTTTCATATTTTTGCTCCCTTCCAATTCAACCAAACGGTTGTTAATATTATTATATCAACTATTCGGTTGAATGTCAAGCACAACCGTTTGGTTGTGTGATATTATTTTTTACAGAAAACATTTTGGAAAGAGGGTAAGCTTTATGTACTGTTACAAAAGAATCAGAGATTTGCGAGAAGATAAAGACAAGACTCAACGCGAAATCGCAGAATTTTTGAATATGAAGCCTCAACAATATGCTCGTTACGAATCAGGCGAAAGAGAAATCCCCTTGCACCATTTAATTACACTTGCGAAATTTTATAATGTCTCGCTTGATTATTTAGCAGGCTTAATTCCCACACCGAGGGATTTGTTTTAAGCAATTCGGACAGTCGAGGCCGCCTGTCCCTACAATGGTATTGCAAATGCGTGCGCACCCGTAGGGCGGGTGGTTTACTCCCGCCGCCAATGGTCGATATGTCACTCCGTGACTCGATATGTTGGCACAAGTGCCAACTCGATATGACGCATCCGCGACTCGATATGTTTGCTCTGCAAACGAGATTAACTGACACGAAAAAAGGAGCGAATTTTCGCTCCTTTTCTATTTCTTCAATTATTTGTTAAGCAAATCGGAAACAATTGCAAGTGCGTCTGCAATCTTGGAAATGTCGCGTCCGCCGCTCATTGCACTGTCGGGACGTCCGCCGCCCTTACCGCCTGTTACCGCACTAACCTCGCGCAAGATGTTACCTGCGTGTGCGCCGTTTGCAACCGCGCTCTTACCGCATACGGACAAGAAGTTCAGCTTCTCACCTGAGTGAATTGCAAATACCGCAACTGCATTTGGCTCTTTGTCCTTAATAGTGTCGCCAAGTGAACGAACTGCATCAACGCCCATATCGCCCAAATCCTCAGCCACTACAACAAAGCTACCAACGCGCTTTGCATTTGCCAAGAGTGTGTCAACTCTACCGCCTGCAAGCTTGGAGTTCAAGCTATCAATTTCGCGCTTCATAGCTCTGATTTCCTCTTGCAAGGATGCGGATCTCTTTGCAATATCGTTTACGTTCTGGCATCTTAACTCGTTGGCGGTTGTGGAAATAAGCTCTTCCTTGCCTGCCAAGAGGTCAAGAACGCCCAAGCCTGTAACAACCTCAATACGTCTTGTGCCTGCCGCAACACCAATTTCGGTAATAATCTTGAAAAGACCTGCCTTTGCTGTATTGTCAAGGTGAGTACCGCCGCAAAGCTCAACGGATAAATCTCCCATCTTAACCATACGAACAACCGCGCCGTACTTCTCGCCAAAGAGAGCCATCGCACCGTTCTTGCGTGCGGTTTCAATATCTGTTTCAATAGTTTCAACAGGTGTGCCTGTCAAAATAGCCGCATTTACAATAGCCTCAACCTTAGCAACCTCTTCCTTTGTAAGAGCTGCAAAGTGAGTAAAGTCAAATCTACCGATATGCTCGTCAACATATGAGCCTGCCTGCTCAACGTGAGTACCAAGCACGCTTCTCAAAGCTGCCTGGAGCATATGTACCGCGGAGTGGTTACGCTTAATAGCCTCGCGTCTTGCAACGTCAACCGCGCACTTAACAGTGTCGCCAACCTTGATTGTGCCGCTTGCCACATTACACATATGGATGTAAACACCCTCGCTCTTCTTTGTGTCAGCAACTGTAAGCTCGCAAGAGTCGTTACCCATAGAGCCGCTATCACCAACCTGACCGCCGCCCTCGCCATAGAAGGTGGTTTTGTCAAGAATCACAGAGCATTCGCCCTCAGAAACAGAGTCAACGCTCTCTCCGTTTTCGTCAAGAATAGCAAGGACCTTGCCCTCACACTCATAGCTTGTATAGCCCAAAAATTCTGTTTTAGCAATATCAAAGGACTTAGCCTTGTCGCTCCAGCCGCTGATGTTAGCGCGAGCGTTTCTTGCTCTCTGCTTCTGCTCCTGCATAAGAGCATTAAAGCCGTCCATATCTGTTGTAAGTCCGTTTTCCTCGGCAATCTCACGTGTCAAGTCAATTGGGAAGCCGAAGGTGTCATAAAGCTTGAACGCATCTGCACCGTCAAGAACACTCTTGCCCTGTGCTTTTGCATCAGCCACAAGACCCTCAAGAATAGAAAGTCCTGCATCAATTGTAGCATCAAAGCGCTCTTCCTCAAGGGAAAGAACCTTCTTGATGTAATCTGCCTTTTCGGCAAGCTCAGTGTAAGCGCCACAGCTCTCGCCAATGGCAACCTCGCACATTTCAACAAGGAATGGGCGGTTGATGCCAAGGAGCTTACCGTGACGGCAAGCACGACGGATAATTCTACGAAGAACGTAGCCGCGACCCTCGTTTGAAGGGATAACACCGTCGGAAATCATAAACATAGCGCTTCTTGTATGGTCTGTTACAACACGGATTGAAATATCGTTATTTGCGTCCGCACCGTATGTTTTGCCTGAAATTGCGCACACGTTGTCAAGGATTTTACGTACAGAGTCAACCTCGAACATATTCTCAACATTCTGCATAACGCAAGCAAGACGCTCAAGACCCATACCTGTATCAATGTTCTTCTGAACAAGCTCTGTGTAGTTGCCCTGTCCGTCATTGTTGAACTGAGAGAACACGTTGTTCCAAATTTCCATAAATCTGTCACAGTCGCAGCCAGGCTTACAGTCAGGTGAGCCGCATCCGCGCTCAACACCTCTGTCAAAGTAAATCTCGGAGCAAGGGCCGCAAGGACCGCTTCCGTGCTCCCAGAAGTTATCAGCCTTGCCAAGACGAACAATGTGCTCCTCGGGCACTCCTATTTTGTTCTTCCAGATATCGTATGCTTCCTCATCATTTTCGTAGATAGATGGCCACAAAAGGTCAGCAGGAATTTCAAGAGTCTTGGTAAGGAACTCCCAAGCCCACTCGATAGCCTCAACCTTGAAGTAGTCACCGAAGGAGAAGTTACCAAGCATTTCAAAGAATGTGCCGTGACGTGCAGTGTGACCAACGCGCTCAAGGTCAGGAGTTCTGATGCACTTCTGACAGGTGGTAACTCTGTTACGAGGTGGTATAACCTCACCTGTGAAGAACTTCTTCATAGGTGCCATACCGGAATTTATGAGAAGCAAGGATTTATCGTTATTAGGTACTAATGAAAAGCTTGGCAATCTCAGATGTCCCTTGGACTCAAAGAAGCTAAGATACTTTTCACGCAAGTCATTTAAGGATGTCCATTTCATAGGTCAAATTCCTTTCAAATATATAATCTAAAAATTAAACACCTACATTTTAGCACTAAGTGTTAATTTTGTCAAGACAAATATATAATAACTTGACAACGCCCCGATTTGATAGTATAATTTCAGTTGTAGGGGAGGGGTCTGCCCTCCCGCGCATTTCACAATTACTTGGAGAATCATATATGACCGACTTACTAACTCTTCAAAAATATTTCATACTTAACCACTTAAAGGAAGGGGACGTTTGCGCCGACTTTACAATGGGCAACGGCCACGACACCGCCTTTCTTTCCAAAGCCGTTGGAGAGAAGGGCAAGGTTTATGCCTTTGATATACAGGAAGGGGCGCTTGTCAGCACCGCTTCTCTTTTGGAAAAGGAAAATTGCCCGCATAACTATACATTGATACACGACTCCCACCATAATGCAAAAAACTACATTCCCGAAAAAATAAAGGCGGGTATGTTCAATCTTGGCTACTTGCCGGGTAGCGGAAACAAGGCTCTTACCACCAAGCGTGAAACCACGTTGCCTGCGGTACAGGGCGCTATTGAAATGCTTGACCGCGACGGCATTTTATTGGTTGCCGTTTACCCCGGACACGAGGAGGGCAACCTTGAGGGCATTATGCTAAAGGAATATTTTTCCACCATTTCGAGGTTTGAAATGAGCATTTCACAGTTCCAAATTGTAAATTCCCCAACATCCCCCTACTTTTTCATTGTGGAGAAAAAATAATGCTAAATAAGACAATAGCCGCAATATCAACCGCCAGAGGAAAGGGCGGTGTGGCAATCATAAGAATAAGCGGAGATTGCGCCCTTGAAATTGCCAAGGCGGTTGTCCGCACCAAAAGCAATAACATTGAGCCGCGCAAATGCTATTACGGTGAAATTTTGCGTGACGGTGAAATAATAGATGACGGAATTTTGACCTATTTTAAAGCGCCAAACTCATTTACAGGGGAGGACGTGTGCGAAATTTGCTGTCACGGTGGCGTTTATGTGACCCAAGCCGTCCTTGAAAGCGTGCTTTCCCAAGGGGCGGAAATGGCAGGGGCGGGCGAATTTACAAAGCGCGCCTACATAAACGGCAAGCTAACCCTTTCCCGTGCGGAAGCTATTGGAAATGTTATTGATGCAAAAACGGATTCTCAGCTTCGCCTTTCGTCCGCGCAGGCGCGTGGCGCACTTTCCACTAAAATCGAAGCAATTCGCGAGCATATGCTGAGCCTTATTGCTCACGCATACGCAACCGTGGATTACCCCGACGAGGACATTGAGGAAGCCACACGGGAGGAAATGGCACAGACCCTTGACACTGTAATTTCAGAGCTTTGCACTCTTAAAAAGAGCTATCGCGCAGGCAGAGCCGTTTGCGAGGGAATCAAAACCGCCATTGTGGGCAAGCCAAATGCGGGAAAAAGCTCCCTTTACAATATGATAATGCAGGACAATTTGGCAATAGTTACCGATATTGCGGGCACAACCCGTGATGTTATTGAGCATACCGCATCTCTTGGGGGCGTTACCCTCAACCTTGCAGACACCGCAGGTATTCGCGAAAGTGCGGACACTGTGGAAAAGATAGGAATTGAGCGCGCCAAGGAGCAAATTGAGCGCTCCGAGCTTCTATTGTGCGTTTTCGACCAAAGCACGCCCGAAGCTGACGAGGACAGGTTTATTTTGGAGTGTGCCAAGGGCAGGAGTGCCATTGCAATTATCAATAAAACAGACACTCCCTCGGCAATTTCCCAAAATTTCATTGAACAAATATCAAAAGCCTGCCTAAAGGTTGTTTACATCAGCGCCAAAAATTCACAGGGCTATGAGGAGCTTGCACACACTGTTTCCGAGCTATACGATTTAGGTGCTATTGACTTGTCAAACGACGGTGTAATCTCCAACGCAAGACAGTTTTCAAGCGTAAATGTAGCACTTGACGAAGCCGAAAGCGCAAAGGAAGCCCTTACCTTTGGTCAAACGCCGGATATTGTTCTCTTTTCACTTGAAAAGGCACTTGCAAGCCTTGATATGATTGATGCCAAGGGAGCAAGCGAGGAAATTGTCAACACCATTTTTTCAAGATTTTGCGTAGGGAAGTAATTCAAAATTGCGCCTTGCATTTTGAATTAAATGCACAATGCAAAATGCGAAATTGACAACCCCGTAGGGACAGGGTCTGCCTGTCCGCTGCAATAAACGCAAAATCTAATCCTGTAGGGTACGACGCCCACGGCGTACCGCTATGATATGCACAATTGTGGGAAGGCAAATCTTGTTTTGGACGATATGCCAATGCAAATAAAAAGGAATATTTCAATGGAAAACAAAAGATTTACTAAAAACGATAACGGATTTATATGTGAAAACTGTGGGTTTGAGGTTAAGCCTCTCGGTTATTCGTCGAGGAATCACTGTCCCAAATGTCTATGCTCCAAGCACGTTGATATTATGCCGGGAGACAGACAAAACGCCTGTGGCGGAGTTATGGACCCTATAAAGGTGGAGCTTGACTCCAAAAAGGGCTACATTATTTTGCACAAATGCAGAGTTTGCGGTGAAATCAAGCGCAACCGCACCGCCCACGAGGCAGACGTTCAGCCCGACAGTATGGCAAAGATTATTAAGCTGACGGCAGGGCAGATTTGAATGCTCGCATTGCCACTCGGCAATGCATATCGAGTTGCCCAGCAACATATCGAGTGCAAGGCACATATCGTTTTTCACGCTTGCGTGAAAAATATCGATAATGTCCAACGTGCCGATTAATGCTTTATTGGTATTAATCTTTGTTTTTTGTCGATATGTTTTGATGCTCGCGCAACAAAACTCGATATGATTAGTGTCGTAATCTCGATATATTTGCCTAAGCGCAAATTCGATATGTTTGCTACGCAAACGAGAAAAGGTAATATTATGACTTGTAATTTATGCCCAAGAAAATGCGGAATTGACAGAAAAACAGCCACAGGGTGGTGCAAAATGGGCGAGGAAATAAAAATCGCCAAGGTTATGCTCCACCAATGGGAGGAGCCCTGCATATGCACAGGCAAGGGCAGTGGAGCTATCTTTTTTAGTGGATGCTCGCTAAAATGTGTCTATTGTCAAAACCGAGAAATAAGCCACGGGGGCTATGGAGTGGAATGTACGGTTGAGGAGTTAGCCAAGGAAATGCTACATCTACAAGAGCAGGGCGCTTGCAACATCAACCTTGTGACCCCAACCCACTATGCCGACAAAATAAAAGAGGCTCTTGATTTGATAAGGAATGAACTGAAAATCCCTGTGGTTTACAACACAAGCGGATATGAGCTGGACACAGAAATTCAAAAAATGGCGGACTACGTGGATGTTTTTTTGACAGATTTCAAATATTTCTCGCCCGATGCCGCGCAAAAATATTCAAAAGCCAAGGACTACTACCAAGTGGCAAAAAGGGCACTTTCCACTATGCTAAAAATTGCGCCACAGTGCATTTTTGATAAAAGCGGAGCTATGCAAAGTGGCGTTATTGTGCGCCATCTTGTTTTGCCAACAGGAAGACGGGACAGTATTGCTCTCTTAGAGGATTTGGCAAAATCCTTTGACACCCGTAGCTTCAAGCTATCCTTGATGGCACAGTACACTCCCGAATGGACAGACACCGCTTACCCCGAGCTTTGCCGAAAAATAACCACATTTGAGTATCAAAGTGTGGTTGACAAGGCGATTTCCTTGGGCTTTGACGGCTACATACAGGACAAAAGCGCATCAAGCGTAAAATATACACCAAAATTCAAGGATGAGCCTTGATTAAGGAAGGAAAAGATATGAAAATCACAATTCCATCAAACATAACACTTTACTTTGACGATTCAAGCACACTTTTGACCGACTCCACATACTGCGAGGACGGCTGTGCTAAATTAACCCTTGAGGGCGACGAGCTCTGCGTTTATGCCACCGCCTACAAGAAGGGACTTTCCTTTGTGCGTTTGCGTTGGAACGCACCTATGCGTCGCGACATTAAGGTGCTTGGCGACGCCTGGGAGCGCGGATACGGTGACCTCCAGTGGCAGACTGTACGTCCCGAAAGATGCATGCCTTGGTATATTGCAATATCAAACGGCAGCGATATGAACAGGGATTTTGAAGGCAGACTCACCGAGTGTATGGGTGTTAAGGTGCAGCCAAACTCCCTTGCCTTCTGGCAATATGACGAGTGTGGCGTTACCCTTTGGCTTGATACCCGTTGTGGCGGCAAGGGCGTGCTTTTGAACGGCGCTCTCCTTGAGTGTGCAACCGTTGTGTTCAAGGAATACGAAAATATGAGTGCCTACTCTGCTCTGCAAGCATTTTCCGCTGTTTTAAGTCCCAACCCTTATTTGCCTAATCATGTGGTTTACGGCTCTAACAACTGGTACTATGCTTACGGAAAGTCCTCACAGGCAGAAATTGTAGAGGACACAAAATTTGTTAAGCGTATGTGCCAAAATTGCGAAAATATACCATATATGGTAATTGATGACGGATGGCAAAAGAACTCCTGCGATGCGCCTTGGGATCAGCTGAACGAAAGATTTTTCGATATGAAAAAGCTAGCATCCGACATTGCCGCACAGGGTGTACGCCCTGGTATTTGGGTGCGTTATCTCATCAACGGCAGAGATGACGAGCCAAGAAAGATGGATTTGCCCGAAGGCTGGTATTTGAGAAAGGGCAGAAACGCCCTTGACCCATCCCACCCAGAGGTTATTGAGTACGTAAAGAAAACAACAAAAATGCTTGTTGATTGGGGCTACACCCTTATCAAGCACGACTTTTCCACCTTTGATATTTTTGACCGTTGGGGCTTTGACCTTCCCGAAAGCATGACAAATCACGATTGGACCTTCTTTGACCGCACAAGAACAAGCGCACAGATTGTGAAGGACTTTTATGAAGCCATTAAGGATGCGGCAGGGGACACGGTGATTATCGGCTGCAACTGTATCGGTCATTTGTGTGCAGGCATCCATCAGCTCAACCGCACAGGCGACGACACAAGCGGCTTTGAGTGGTCACGCACCGCAAAAATGGGCGTTAACACTCTTGCGTTTAGAAATTGCCAGAACCGCTCATTCTTTATGACTGATGCTGACTGTGTTGGCATAACAGGCGCTATTGATTGGAAGCTTAACAGAGAATGGCTCTTTGCCTTGGCGCAAAGCGGCTCTCCCCTCTTTGTTTCCTGCAAGCCGGGAGTTCTCTCCGAGAGCGAGGAAGCAGAGCTTCAAAAGGCATTTGAAATTGCCTCTAAGCAGACCGACGAGTTTGTTCCCCTTGATTGGATGGAAACAACAACTCCGTCACTCTACCTCATAAACGGCAAAGAGGTCAAATTTGGCTGGTACAAAAACACAGGTAATGAGATTTTTAATCCTCGTTTGTTTAAATAACAAAATGAAAAGGAGCGCACGGCGCTCCTTTTTTTACTTATTTTTTATCTGTTGGCACAGGCAAATCGTCATCCCGCAGTGCATCATATGCATCAGTGGCGGTCATTGCGTTTGCGCTTTGGTCAAGCTGAATCCTCACCTTCACATCGTCAAATGACTTTTCTGTCTTGCCCTTTTCAAGCTCCTCGTCAGGGCTTGTACCCTTAGGTACGCTTGTTGTACCGCTTGTTTCCTTAACCTTGACATTTTCCTTTTTCCTCTGAGGCTTCAAAACAATGCCATAAATGATAAAGAAAAGTCCAACCAAAATAATGGCACAGCTGAACACCCACTGCAAATCCCCATCGTCAAATGGCTTTGCGATAAAGAAGCAGGTGCCCGCAGTTATAAGTGCAATTGCAAAGGAAAGACGCCAAACTGTAAAATCATCCACTCTGCCGCTTGCTTCCTCATTTTTTCTTTTGCCTTCCCTTTTGAGAAGACCGCAATCACTGTAATAGCCTGTGAAAACACCCGATACTCCGCGTGTCCACAGTGTAATTGCAAAAATCTGACAGGTGTCACCTATGCGGAAATCGTAAACAAATGAGGAAATGGTACAAATAACCGCGATAACAACCATAATAACAAGCTCAACTATGGCAACAATCTGTGCAGGAGTGCCCAGGTATCTGCTGATTCTCTTAACGAGATAAAAAAGAATGTAAGCAAAAAGCAAGCCGCTAATCATAATGTAAACCGCGTGCTCGCCCCAGCCGTGGAAAAACAGCTGCTCAAATTTGCGCCAAAGGGGCAAAAGCATAGTCCCAAGCACCGTTGCAATAACGCCGCCAACTATATAGAGCCAAAATGCTCTTGTCTTTTCAAGTCTTAATTTCATATATATAAGCCTTTCAATAGGTATGTTTCTTTTTTATTTTACCATACAGGTCGAACAAAGTCAATATTTGTGCGCACGTAATGGTGAACATTTTTTGTCTTGTTATTTAAATATACTTTTTAATATTGACTTTATATCATAATTAATGTATAATATTTTATGGCGTAGTGTTTTTTCGTGGCGCTATTTATTATTTTGAATTTTTCCACCCTATAAGGAGGGTTTATGAAGCGTAATTTGTTGAAAATTCTTATATCTGCGGTGGTGGCTTTGCTGCTGGTGGCTGCTCTTTCAGTCGGTGCTTTGGCATCCCCCACGGTTAAGGTTACTTATATGTATGACGGCTCTATCCAAAACGCAATTGTGGATTCGGGTAAGAGCTTTGTACCTATGACTCCCGCTTTGGACGCTAGCGAGGACTCATACTTCTACGGCTGGGCAGATGAAAAAGGAAACGTTTATACCGCGGGCAAGAGCATTTCACTTTCAAAGGATACTACTCTTTATGCCTTGAGGGGTACAGATGTTAAAAACAGTGCGGAGCTATTTGCCGCGCTTGAAAGTGGTAACAACTGCATCAAGCTCACCTCTGACATTAGTCTTAGCGAAGCTATCAATTTGGAAAACGGTGTTTATGCTATTGATACAAACGGCTTCACTCTTTCTATTAATGCCGCAGGCGCAGGCATTAAGGGTAAGGGCACAGGCATCACATTTATCGGTGGCGGCAAGGTAGTCCACAACGACAAGGATGCAGTGGCAGGTCTTGTTCTCACAGGACTTATTGAGCTTAAACCCACAACATCCTTTGAAACATTTTTTGTAAATGTGGCAAAGGGCGCATCCCTCGAAACAAATGTGAATTTGATTTCTATTCCTACCAATATTGACAGACACCCAGGCACATTCTCTGCATCTATCTATGGCTCTGTTGATTGCGACAAGCTTATGCGCACACAGGGTATTTCCGAGGCGGAGTTTGCGGTTTACACAGGCGCTACTGTGACTATGGGCGGTGAGTTCTTCTTTGAGGACATCAGCTCAACCAAATCAACAAAACTTGTTAATATGTCCATCTCCGGCGGTACATTTAACTTTAGCGGCTTCAACGGTGTTGGCAAGGACAAGACAAAATACCAGTGCGCTATCACAGGCGGCTCCTTCTCAGAGGATATCAGCTCTCGCTTTACCGCGGGCAACTACTCCTTTGTTTTGAAGGTTGCCACAGGCTATTACGACTTTTTCTCCTGTACACACAACGGCGCTATTGTCAGCGGTATGCCTGCAACCTGTACAGAGGCGGCTACTATTTCATACAAGTGCGACTACTGTAACAAGAAATATACAAAGGATTTCCCTAACGGTATTGGCCACACAATGGTAACAGCTATTGAGCAGCCACTTATCACCACAGAGGAAGTAACACAGGCAGGTGTATATAAGCATTACTGTCAGAAGTGTGACGAAATGACCACATATGAGTCCTTCTACCCACGTCCTGACGAGGTTTATGTTACTGTTATCATCTTAGACCAAAAGAACAGAGAAAAAACTCTGCGTGTGCCTGCAAAGGAAATTTTTGAAATCAAATATGAGGGCGAAAAGGCAACCGCGCTTATTTTCAACACTCTTTATATCGAGGCGCAGTACGAGGTTACACAGGACCACATCATTTCCGTTGAAATTCCTCTTGGCACTACCGATATTTACGGTGAGTGGCCGTCTAACTCCGACCACGGTGTAGGTCTTTTCTGTAAAAACCAGCACTTGCAAGAGGTTGTTATTCCTGAGTCTGTTGTTAATATAGGCAAATGCTCCTTCCGTTATATGGCTAAGCTCAAAACTATTAAGGGTCTTGAGCACGTCACAGGCTCTATTGGAGAATATGCATTCTGCCAGCTCCACACAGATGCTCTTATCGACCAGATGGTTGTCAACGCATCCTCTATTTCAAGATATGCATTCGAGAACATCCGTATGAACTCACTCCGTATCGGCGCTAATGTTGCAAATATTGCAGGTGGTGCGTTCAAGCTTGCATCTGGTGTTGAGGCGGTTAAGGAAGTATTTATTGACGGATTTGAAAACTTCAATGTTCAAGGTCCGATTTCCGTTTCATATTGCTTTGAAAACTATGTTAAAAACAAGAGCTATTCCACAAGCGAGCAGCAATACGGCTCTCGCAGTGTTGTTTACCCCGACCATCAGTATAACATAACCGTGCACAAGGCAGACTGCTACGGTGGCGGTTACACTCACTACGACTGTAAGTATTGCGGTTACGAGAAAATTGGCGACCGCACATTACCTCTTTCTCACGAATTCAAAAATGTTCACATTGCTCCAACCTGCTTGACACAGGGCTATACTGTTGACAAATGTAACAACTGTGGCGACGAGATTGCGGGCACAAAGGTTGTTTTTGAAAAGAGAGACCCTAATGCACACTCATTCACAGCAGGCACAACCACAATTTACGTAAATTTGGCTACAAATCAAATTTCCGAAAGCGGCTCTGTTTGTGAGAGCTATCACTGTGTTGTTAACAAGTGCGCTTGCGGACAGTACGACAAAAAAGCGCTTGAAAGCGCCACCCTTATTTCACCTTTAGGCGCACACGCATTTGACGAGGAGCACATGACAGTTGTTGTAAAGCCAAATTGCGGTCAGAGAGGCGTGGGTAAGTTCTCCTGTACTGTGTGCGATAAGGAAGTTGAAATTCAGCTCCCAACAACAGGCGAAAAGCACAAGTCAAACACAGGTACAGTTACAAAGCAGCCAACCTGTGTGGAAAACGGTGTGACTGAGTTCCACTGTACTGTTTGCGGCACTCTTATGAAAACAAGTAACGTGCCAAAGAAAAATCCAAATGTTCCAGAATACCACTTGCTTGATAGCGGTGTTGTGGCTAAGGCGCCAACGGAAACAGAAACAGGCGTTAAGCTCTTCACCTGTACTCTTTGCAGAGATTACACAAAGACAGAGGGTATTGACCCTCTCGGCTTGTCACAGGGCTTGCCAACAGGCGCTATTGTCGGTATTGTTATCGGCGCGGTTCTTTTGGCGGCAGGTATTGTCCTGACCCTCTACTTCACACTCTTTAAGAAGAAGAGAGCCTCCGACAACTACAAGTATAACTTTAATACACTTGGTAAATAAAGAAAGAAACAAGCTGTTGCAGTCGCAACAGCTTGTTTTTTATTTTTTATACTCCGTACTTTTCTTTTACGAATTTTCAATTTTCCTTTTCTTCAAAGAATTCCTCGTCAGGCTTCCATTTGCCTGTGTTTACAATTCCGTTTGAATTCGGATCAAATTTTGATTTTTCGTCATCATAATACAAACCAACAATATAACCTGCTCTTATTTCCTGTGTTTTGGTTTCTGCCCACCAGCCGCTGGTTTTATATGAGTGTCTGTAATACTTTGCATAGCAATCAGTTAAGTTACAGTTATAAATCCTTGCGTTTATTCCGTTGCAGCCTGCAATTATACCAAAATATCCCGCAGACATATCTCCGGATTCATCGAAGAAGTCAACATCAAAGGAGCAATTCTTGAAATTCAAATTTTTGATAATACCGTTGTTCATCCCTACAAAGCCGAAGCAATAGCGCTCGCTTTCCCAAGGGTACGCATCATATCTTTCTGCCTCTGCGACCACGTTGATGTTTGAAAGGGTGTAGCCACTGCCCTCAAAAATACCCTCAAACACCTGCTGTTTGCCATACCAGGAAACGTTTTCTCCCTCAAAATCAATGTCATTTTGAAGAATGAACACTGTTTCATAGCCTGTGGGAGCATTGCCAAAGGCTTTCATATCTGAGGCGGTATATATCTCGTAGGTACGGCTCTTGGAGCTAACCAATGCGATAATGATAAGGGGAATGCACGCAAGAGCTGTAAAGAACACGCCCTTGAAGGTGCTGCTTTCTATCATATATGTTGCCTTCAAAACAATTGTTACTATTACGGAAATAATAACTATTGCAACAAGCGCAAATATAATCCAGCCATAGCTTACAAGCTTGTAAACCAGAATAGGACTTATAAACAAGCAAAGACCTACCGCTACCAAAGCCACAAGAAGTCCTATAACAATGCTCAAAACCGTTACCTTTGTTGTTTCCGCCCTTACAATAGAGATAAAGTACCAAATCAGCGCGGTGATAAAGCCGCACACAATGGCAAGGAATAAAAACACATATAATCGTCGGAGAGGAATGACATAAACTTCTTAACCTTGTCAATGGTAAGCTCAAAGCGCGCGATATCGTCAAGTGACTTCTTGCAATCCTCACGGTATGAAATAACCATAGAAGCTATGGACTTAAAGGACTTAGCACAGTAATCCTCTCTGTACTTCTGAAGCTCGTTGCTGAGCTTTGTTATTGTTTCATCCTTTGTCTTTGTGTACTTAATAAGCGCTCTTAGGTTCTGGAAATGTGCATCAAGGACTGTCTTGTATTCCTCCAAGGAAATATCAGGCGCCTTTGCTACCTCGTTTTCACAGGGAGCTTCCTCTGTAACAGGGGCTTCCTCGGCTACCTGCTCTGTCACCTCTTGATTTGCCTCGTTGGATGCACAATCGTCAAACTTAACCTCTTGTGCAATCTCGTTCAAATCAAATGATGCGCCATTTGCAAATTCTTCGTTCATCGCAATTCTCCTTAATTCATAAATATTCAAAAAATTGAACTCATACTTGACATATTCTATTCTCACTTGTTGCAAAATACGAGCAAAAGTACAAAAAATAGTATAATATCTTTATATATTAGACACCCCGCCATTGACTTTGTCAATAAACGAGCCTCGTATTTTGTCGATTATGTGACGGTTTTATAAAATTTCGTCATTTTAACGAATTTTCGTGGCATAATCATTGGTTTTTTGCGGTTTTTTTATTCATTTTCACGGTTTTTAATTTTTTGCTTAGACAAAATTGCTACTTTTTGCCTTTTTTGAAAATAACAATTGCAATAGAGCGAAAGCTGTGTTAAAATTAATTGTGACAAAAAACTCTTTGGAGGAACATTATGAAAAAAATTTTAGGTATTGAGCTTGGCTCTACAAGAATAAAGGCGGTCTTGATTGACGAGAGCGCACAGGTTATCGCCCAAGGCTCTCACGAATGGGAAAACAAGCTGGAAAAGGGCTACTGGACATACTCACTTGAGGACGTTTGGGCAGGACTTCAAGCCTCATTTGCTGACCTTGTGAAGAATTTTGGCGAGCCTATTACAAATCTTGATTCCATCGGCATTTCCGCAATGATGCACGGCTATCTTGCCTTTGACAAAAATGACAATTTGTTAGTGCCATTCAGAACATGGCGTAACACCACAACCGCTAAGGCAGCAGCAGAATTGACCGAGGCTCTCGGCTTCAATATGCCACAGCGCTGGAGTGGCTCACACTTCTATCAAGCGGTGCTTGACAAGGAGCCACACGTGTCCGAGGTTACATTCTTGACTACCTTGGCAGGCTATGTGCATTGGATGCTCACAGGCGAAAAGGCTCTGGGTATTGGAGATGCGGCAGGTATGGTGCCGATTCTCGGTGACGACTACGATATGGACAAAATTGCAATCTTTAACTCCTTGCTCAAGAAAAATGGCATTGACAAGGACCTTTACACCCTTTTGCCACGCGTTGTTGTGGCAGGCGGCGACTGTGGTGCATTGACTGAAAAGGGAGCTTTGCTCCTTGACCCAACAGGCACTTTGAAGGCAGGCTGTCCACTTTGCCCACCTGAGGGTGATGCCGGCACAGGTATGGTTGCTACAAACGCAGTTAAGGTGCGCACAGGCAACGTGTCCGCAGGCACATCCGCATTTGCAATGGTCGTTCTTGAAAAGCCACTTTCCAAGGTTAACGAGTCCATTGACGTTGTTGCAACTCCGTCAGGCGCACCTGTTGCAATGGTGCACGCAAACAACTTTACATCAGAAATCAACGCTTGGGCAAGCCTTTTCCACGAGGTTATCGCATTGGCAGGCGGTGAAATAAACAAGGGCAAGCTCTTTGACGCACTTTATGAAATTTCCGCAAAGAGTGACTCCGACGTTGGCGGTCTTGTTGGCTACAACTTCCTCTCAGGCGAGCCTATTGTGGGCATGGACAGAGGAATTCCTATGGTTGCGCGCCGCGAGGGTGGAAAATTGACCCTTGCCAACTTTATGCAAATGCAGCTTTACTCTGCTCTTGGTGCTATGAGCGTTGGTATGGAAATTTTGGCAGAGGAAAATGTACAAATTGAGGATATTTGCGGTCACGGCGGATTTTTCAAAACTCCGTTTGTTGGCGCAAACGCAATGAGTGCCGCACTTGGCGCACCTATCACCACTATGAAAAACGCAGGCGAGGGTGGCGCTTGGGGTGTTGCCGTTTTGGCACTTTACAGAATTTCAAACAACTGCACCCTTGAAGAATTCCTTGACAAAATCTTTGCAGGCGCAGAAAAGGAAACCGTGGTTGCAAGCGATGCTGAAAAAGCAAAGTTCGCCCGCTTTATGAAATCCTACAAGGCAGGCTTGGCAGTCGAAAAGCTGGCAACAGAGGTTTTATAATAACGCTTCTCTCCCTCCGTCTTGCTCCGCAACGAGCAAAAATGCACGCGCTTGAATTCAAATGTCGCGGCGCAATCCACCTCCCTCCTCAGATGGAGGCTATATAGGCAGGCTTAGCGGTTGAAAAGCTGGCAACAGAAAGACTATAAACACAAAAAAGGGCACCCTGTGTGCCTTTTTGTGTTTTATCGGCACAAACCACCAATCAAAGCTCTATGAAAATAAAAAGTGTGCGAGTTTTAAAATACCGCACACTTTTTCTATTAGAATTTAACCGTTAGCTTTTCCCCTGCCTTGATGTGTACCTTTTTGAAGTCCAAAAGCTCGGGATGTGGCTCATATTTGAATTGCAAAACGGCATAGTCTGTGTCCATCTTGCCTTTGTTTTCAAGCTCAACGGTGTTTTCGTCAAGCCAATTTTCCTGCACGTCACCGTAGGTCAAGCCGTAGCCAAATGGATAAAGAGGCTCGCCCTTGAAGAACTTGTAGGTTCTGTTTTCCATGCTGTAATCTCTGAATGGTGGCAAATCCTCTGTGGATTTGTAGAAGGTAACAGGAAGTCTGCCGCTTGGGGAATACTTACCGAGCAAAATATCTGCCACGGCGTGTCCGCCCTCGGAGCCTGGATAGAAGCATTGAAGCACCGCGTCGCATCTTTCGTTTTGGTCGCAAAGTGCAACCGCAGAGCCGCTGACGTTGATAAATACGGTTGGCTTGCCAAGCTTCATAATTTCCTCATAGAGCTTGAGCTGTGGACTTGGCAAATTAAGGTCGTTCTTGTCGCCTGCCTTATCGCCGTTAAAGTCGTCACCCTCCTCACCCTCGATTGATGGGTTAAGACCCATACAGAGAACAACAACGTCCGCCATTTTTGCAGTAATTATCGCCTCGCGCAAGGGGAAGCCTGTCCAGTTGCCGTCTGTCTTAGTTGCGTGGCAGCCCTTGGCATAAATGATTCTGCCGTCGAACTCATCCTGCAAACCGTTCAAAATTGTTACATATCTTGACGGTGTACCATTGTAGTTTGCGTGCAAAACAGATCTTTCGTCTGCATTAGGGCCGATAACCGCAATAGTTTTCACGTCCTTGGAAAGAGGCAAAATGCCGTTGTTCTTCAAAAGAACGACACTCTCCCTTGCCATTTGCCTGTTGATTGCCATATGCTCGTCGCACTCTACCACGTCGTATGGAATGTTGTCATATTCACAGTCGGTGTCAAACATACCAAGACGGAAGCGCGCCTCAAAGAGCTTTTCTACCGCCGCTGTAATAGTGTCCTCGTCAATCAAGTCCATTTCATATGCTTCGTAAAGAGCAAGGTAAGCATCACCGCAGTTAAGCTGACAGCCGTTGTTGACCGCCAAAGCCGCACTTTCTGCCTCGTTGTTTGTTATGTGGTGTCCTCTGTTGATGTCGGCAATTGCACCACAGTCGGAAACCACGTAGCCCTTAAATCCGAATTCTCCGTACAAAATCTTGCCGAGAAGTGTTTCGGAAGCGCAGCACGCCTCACCGTTTACTCTGTTGTATGCGCCCATTACCGCACTTGGGTCTGCGTGGTCGATGCAGTATTTAAAGGCGGCTAAATATGTTTCGTACAAATCCTTTTGGCTAACAACCGCATCAAAGCCGTGGCGCTCGTATTCAGGGCCGCTATGCACCGCATAGTGCTTAATTGTTGCATCAAGCTTTCTGTACTTGCCCTCACCCTGCAAGCCCTTTATAAAGGCGGTGCCCATTTTACCTGTCAAAAGCGGGTCCTCACCGTATGTTTCATGACCTCTGCCCCAGCGTGGGTCACGGAAAATGTTGATGTTTGGTGACCAGAATGTAAGACCCTGATAAAGCTCTGTTGAGCCGAATTTTTTAAATTCGTTGTACTTTGCTCTCGCCTCGTCGGAAATTGCGGTTGCAACCTTGTACATAAGGTCAGTATTATAGCTTGCCGCCATGCCAATTGCCTGTGGGAAAACAGTGGCACAGCCCTGTCTTGCAACACCGTGCAAGCACTCGTTCCACCAGTTGTAAGCAGGCACGCCCAATCTTTCAATGGCGGGCGCATCATACCTCATCTGCGCCATTTTTTCTTCAATAGTCATTTTGCTGACTAATTCTCTTGCTCTTTCCAAAAAGGTCATAGCTTTTCTCCTAACATTTTATTGTATTTTTTCATTTGGCTCTGACTTGGTGTCTGGAACACCCAAGGGGTCAAGCCTACCCCCTCGTATTTATGCTCTCCAAGCCTGTGATATGGCATAAGCTCCACCCTGTGTACGTTTTTGCCCTTCAAAAGCTCAAAAATTCTATTCATTTCCCCATCATTTGCGTTAAAGCCCACAACCACAGGCACGCGGACAACAACACAAGCACCGCTTTGGCAAAGGTAGTCCAGATTTTCCAAAATCAAGGAATTTGAGCAGCCTGTAAACTGCCTGTGTAGCTCACTGTCAACACACTTTATATCATACAAAAACGTGTCTACATAGGGTAAAATCCGCCGAATATATTCCGTTGGCACGTTGCCTGCCGTATCAACGGCGGTATTGATGCCTTCTTTTTTGCACGCCTTCAGTATTTCCTCTAAAAAATCAATTTGCAAAACACATTCGCCACCCGAAAAGGTAACTCCGCCACCTGTCTGGGAATATAGCTCCCTGTCACGCAGAATTATGCTCAAAAGCTCCTCGTGGGAGTATTCCTCTCCGCATATCTGACGTGCATCGGCAGGACAAAATGTAGTGCATTTGCCACACAGGGTACACTCTTTTCCTTGGCTTTCGCAAACCTGCACGCATTTTTGGCAGCCGTGGCATTTGCTTTTGTAGTATAGCATTTGTCCACCCTTGCCTATGCCCTCGGGGTTGTGGCACCATTTACACCTAAGGCTGCAGCCCTTGAAAAATACCGTGGTACGCACTCCGTCACCGTCAACAAAGGAGCCTCTTTGTATATCAAAAATCAACCCCTTCATATCAGCACCCTTTAACCGTTCTTTCGATTATGTCGTCCTGCACGCTTTCCTTCAGCCTTACAAAGTAGTCGGAAAAGCCTGTTACACGGACTCTTATGTGCTTGTATTCGTTTGGATTTATCTTTGCATTTATCAAATCATCTCGTGATACATAGGTAAGCTGAAAATGAACGCCACCCCGCTTGAAGTAAATTTCAAGCATTTTGCACAGCTTTTTAAAGCTGTTATCATTTTTAACCATACCCTCATCTATGGCTATGTTTGTAACCGTTGAGCCGCAGGCAATAGCTTGTGGGTCACACAAGGCGATTGAATTCAAAAGTGCCGATAGCCCTTCCCTGTCCTTGCCCTGGGACTGTCCAATACCGAATTTCAGGTTGTCCCCCGCGCTCCGTCCGTCAGGGGTGGCAAGGGTATTTTCCCCAAACCATTTATGATGCTCGTTATAGCCAAGCAAATCTCCCACAAGCCAAGGATAGCCAAAAAGATTTTTCTTACCCATATAAAAATTATGTAGGCTTTTGTAAATTTTTTGGCTGACAAACAAGGACACAGGGTCGTCATTTCCAAAGAATTTTGCCTTTTTTATAATAACCTGTCTTAAGTCCTCGTAGCCCTGCCAGTTATGCACAAGGGCATCTGACAGCTCCTTAAGCGTACATACGCACTCATCAAAAGCAAGCTGCTTAACTACAATTACCGAGTCAATAAGATTAGTCATACCTATGAGCATAGGGGATGCCATAACTATGTCACCGCCCCCTTGGGTTAAGCTTTTTCCGCTTTCTATACAGCCGTTAAAGAAAAGGCTTGAAATGTAGCTATAATCCTTTGCTCTTTCTCGGTTGTACATATCGTCATATTCAAAAATTTTGGTAAGGTCGGAGTATAGTTCCTCTTCAAAAAGGGAATAAAAGCTATCAAAATCAGACACTTCCTCAAGCTTTTTTCGCTTTTTGTGGAAAAGCGTTTCTATGGGGCGCAAAATATTACCCTTCGAGTTACTGCCTGTAATAGCACCAAGAAATGCAGGCTCATTACATCCCACCATAGTGTAGGAAACCGCCCTTTCATAGGGAAAGCCGCACACTTTTGTGTAGCATTCAATTCTCTTTTCATCATTTGTAAAGGCAATTCTTTTATGCGGGTCGCGCCTTTCCAAATCCATCATAAAATAAAAGTCATCGTAAGACAGCTTTTCTGTCCACCTGAGGGTTATTTGCGGAATATAGGTAGGCAAATCAACCATACTTGTGGCTATCAAGCGGGAAAGCTCATTAAAGCAATCGTTGCCGTCCTTATCGTAGCCGCCAATGCAGAAGTGGCTCTCGCCGCCCCTTGTAAAGTGGGGTGAGCTAACTAGCGTTGATGCTTGTACCATTAAGAAAAGCTCCTGCAGGTATTCCTGTGCCTCTTCCTTTGTTAGAACACCTTTTTCTATGTCCGCAAAATAAAAGGGTGACAAAAATCTGTCAAGCGTGCCTAAGCTATCCGGGTCAGCGCTGAAGCACACGTAAATAGAAAGCACCGCCTCGTAAAAGCTCCTTGGCTTATTTTTCGGCACGTATAAAAGGGAGCTTGCAAGCTTTAAAAGTCTTTTCCTGCTTTCTTCGTCGTCCGTTTTTTCGGCATAAGCGCGCACACGGGCAGAGCATTTTTCGCACCATTCAATAAGAGCAAGAGCCACACGGCGCAGTCCCTTTAAAAATTCGATTTTCTCTTGCGCGCCATGCTTTTCCAAGGATGCATCAATTTCCTCAATTATTCCGCAAATACCCTTTTCAAGCACCTTTTTGTAATCAGCCGTTGCGTGTTGCCATTCCATTGTGGAAAGGTTTTCCTGCGGCTTCAGATAGTATTTATCAAGAGCCCTTTGGGTATATTCGTGGCCGCCCCGCTTAAATGCATCCCCCACCACCTGTCCGTTAAAGTTAAATCTACCTGTAAAGGCAGAATATGGGGTGATTTTCGGCTCTTGATTTAATATGTACTCGCAAAGATTGGAAACCTCGCGTTCTATTCTTGATACGCTACTGTCAAAAGGGGTAAGCTCCGTTTCCGCAGGGCAAGCATACATTTTTCCCTCTAAAGTAAGGCTTGTCAGTGCCTTAATTCTTTCCGTCACAAAAATCCCCCCTTCTTTCTAAATTATAGACTATTTTATCTTTGTTTTCAATACTATTTTTCATATAAATTTCTTAGCAATGGCGCACAATAAAATAACAAAATCGGGGACTGTTAAAATCCCCGATTTTTAGGCTTTGTCTATTTATTTGTTTTCCGGAATTCCGTACTTTTCAAGGATGTAATCCATATCCTTGTCGCCTCTGCCGGAAAGGCAAATAAGGACAGAGCCCTTGCCCATTTTCTTTGCAAGCTTAATGCCGTAGGCTACTGCGTGGGCGCTCTCAATTGCAGGAATGATGCCCTCAAGGCGTGAAAGCTCAAAGAATGCATCAATTGTTTCTTGGTCGTCAACTACATCATATTTTACGCGACCCAGTGTGTGTAAAAACGCATGCTCAGGGCCCGAGGACGGGTAGTCAAGTCCGCTTGCCACAGAGTAAACGGGAGCAGGGTCGCCGTTTTCGTCCTTCAACATAATACTGTTAAAGCCGTGCATAATGCCTTCCTCACCGTACTGGAGAGTTGCGGCGTGGTCACCAAGCTTTGGACCTCTGCCAAGAGGCTCTACACCATAAATATCAACAGGCTCGTTCAAAAAGCCTGAGAACATACCCATAGAATTAGAGCCACCGCCAACGCAAGCAACAACCGCGTCGGGAAGCTCGCCTGTCATTTCCTTAAATTGATCTCTTGCCTCAAAGCCAACAACGCTTTGGAATTCTCTTACCATCATTGGGAATGGGTGCGGACCTACAACTGAGCCGATACAGTACATGCTGTTTTCGTAGTCCTTTGCGTATGCCTCAAATGCCGCATCAACCGCTTCTTTAAGGGTTGCAAGACCGTGTGTTACCTCAACTACATTAGCGCCAAGGATTTTCATTCTTGCTACATTTGGAGCTTGCTTTTTAATGTCAACACTACCCATATAAATGTCACATTCAAGACCGAAATACGCAGCGGCAGTTGCCATGGCAACACCGTGCTGACCTGCGCCTGTTTCTGCAATTACCTTTTTCTTGCCCATATATTTTGCAAGCAAAACCTCACCCATACAGTGGTTGAGCTTGTGTGCGCCTGTGTGGTTCAAGTCCTCGCGCTTTACATAAAGCTGCACATTGCCGTACTTGTTGGACAAGCGCTCAAGATGTGAAATAGGGGTAGGACGTCCTTGAAAGTCCTTTCTTATTCTGCGAAGCTCGGCTATAAACTTAGCGCTTTTGCAAATTGTAAAATAAGCCTCGTTTATCTGATCCATAGCCTTTTTAAGCTCAGGGGACACATAAGCTCCACCAAACTTGCCAAAATAACCCTCTTCATTAGGGTAGTTCTTTAAATAAGTGTCAAAATTTACTCCGTTGAATTCCATAATATATACCTCTTTTCAAAATTACCTTTTAAAGTCTCCCTCGTCAGCGGGAGGCTTGTTGGCACTTTCGCTCATTAAATTGTAAAACTTTTTGCGCTTTAGAAGCAAGTTAGGCAAGGCGCACCGCAAGTGGCAGACGATAGCGTACTTTTGTGTACGCTGAGGTTGACACTGAGGAGCAACACAGCATAACGAAGCTTATTAAGTGCAAAAACAAAAATAGTCCCGACAATAAAGCCCATGTTAAGCTTTATGTCAAGGACGAATAAATATATCCGCGGTGCCACCTTGATTTACGCAAAAATGCGTACTCTTTTCGGGTACTACCATACCCTTGCCACTAACGCAGGCGTCTCGTCGCAGAATACTCGGCATACCTTTGTTCTGCGCCCTCAGCGGTCCATTTGCCAATCAGTTTCTTGCTCGGCTTCCACCAATGCCAAGCTCTCTGTGAAGTCTTAATAGGCTTTATCTCCGCTTCAACGGTTTACTATGCTAATATAGTATCACTTTGCGTCCCTTTTGTCAATAACCTTTTGAAAATTTATTCAATTAAAAAATGGCAACCGTTTGGCGTGATACTCTTATCGGAGTATCACGCCAGTTCTATTCGCCTGTGGCGAGTGATATTGCTATGCAGTGATATTCGGCTCGCGCCGAGTGGTATTCGCTTCGCGAGTTTCAGGGCGAATAGAATATCACTGAAGCCGCAAGGCTTCAATATCACTATTGCGGTAGCAATAATATCACTCTTTGCAAAAGCAAAGAATATCACAAAAAAAGCAGAAAAAGAGAGAGAGCTTCACGGAATTTTGTAACCGTGTTACTCTCTCTTCTGTTTTTATTGCAAGTTTCGCATTTGTTTAACAAATGCACAGGGCTATGCCCATACCCCTTATAAAATTTATCCGCTAAGGACAATACTCATTTTCGATTGCCATTTTATCTTATACTGTTTGGAGCTCCTGCTCCTCTGCCACAGCATCCTCTCCGTTACCACTCTCCAAGCTTTTCTTTGCAGAATTCAGCATCAGCTTAATTCTGTTGAGCTGGTTAACCTCGGATGCACCGGGGTCGTAGTCAACTGCCACTATGTTGGATTCTGGGTAGCTCTTGCGGAGCAGCTTAATAACGCCCTTGCCCACAATATGGTTCGGCAAGCACGCAAAGGGCTGTATACACACGATATTCGGCGCGCCTGTCTTTATAAGCTCCACCATTTCGCCTGTCAAGAACCATCCCTCTCCGTATTGATTTCCGATTGAAAGGAAGGGCTTTGCAAGCTGTGCCACGTGGGTGATGCTCATAGGTGCATCAAATCTGCGGCTCTTTTTGAGTGCTTTAATCGCTGGCTTTCTTATAATTTCTATGGCCTTGATTCCAAGCCTTGACACAAATGATGCTCTCCATTTTGCGCCCAAAAATCTGTGCTTATATGTATTTCCGTGTAAGCAATAGTTAAAGAAGTCTATAAGGTCGGGCACAACCGCCTCAGCGCCCTCACTCTCCAAAAGGTCAACAAGATTGTTGTTTGCAAGGGGCATATACTTAACAAGAATTTCACCAACCACACCAACGCGCGGCTTTTTCAAGTCCTCGTGAATGGGCAAGATATCAAAGTCAGCAACAAGCTCACGGCACAGCTTTTTATATTTGTGCTTTGTCTTTTTGTTGGTAAGCAAATCTATTGCGTTATTTGTCCACTTGTCGCGAAGCGCATTTGCAGAGCCTACCTCTATTTCGTAAGGACGGGTTCTGTATAAGCACCTCATAATAAGGTCGCCAATAATAACACCCTTCATAGCCGCCAGCACCAAAGAGAGCTTTGGCTTAAAGCCCGAATTTTTCTCCATACCGCTGGCGTTCAAGGAAATGACGGGGATATATGACATACCAACCCTATCAAGAGCGCGGCGGATAAAGCCAACATAGTTGCTTGCACGGCAGCAGCCGCCTGTCTGTGTCATTATGATAGCCAACCTGTGAGTGTCATACTTGCCTGAAAGCACCGCATCCATAACCTGACCTACAACGGTGATTGACGGGAAGCAGGCATCGTTATTTACAAAGCGAAGTCCTGTGTCAATGGCTGCTCTGTTGTCGTTGCCTAGCACCTCTACATTAAAGCCGTGCTTTGCAAAAAGAGGCTCGATAATATTAAAATGTATAGGTGACATCTGTGGGGCGAGTATGGTATAGCCGTCCTTGAGCATTTGCTTTGTAAACTCTGTTCTTTGGTAATCAATAGGCTGAACAGATGGCACAATGTCCTTTTCATGCCTCATATTAATGGCGGAGATTAAGCTCCTTATTCTTATGCGCACAGCACCAAGGTTGTTAACCTCGTCGATTTTAAGAACGGTGTAAAGCCTGCCTGAGCCTTCCATAATTTCGGACACCTGGTCTGTTGTTACCGCATCAAGTCCGCAGCCGAAGGAGTTTAGCTGTATCAGCTCAAGAGCTTCGTTTTTGCGCACATATGCCGCCGCGTTGTAAAGGCGAGAGTGGTAAACCCACTGGTCATTTACGCGCAAGCTCTTTATTTCGTCGTGTACCTCGGGCAAGGAGTCCTCGGTAAACACGTTAAAGCCGTATGAAGCTATAAGCTCAGGAATACCGTGATTGATTTCGGGGTCTATATGGTAAGGCCTGCCCGCAATTACAATACCGCGGGATTTGTCGCCACCTGCCATTTGGGAAAGAAGCTCCTCTCCCTTTTTGCGTATGTCACTCTTGGCGCTCTCCTGCTCCGCCCAGGCAAGATGTACAGCGCGCTTTATCTCGTCAACCTCAATGTCAAATCCCTTTTCCTTAACAAAGTAGTTAACAAGTCTGTCAGCGGCAGTTTTCTCGTCTGTAAAGGCGATAAACGGACGCAAATATTTGACCTCGCCCTCTACAACCTCCTCCACATTGTTTTTAAGGTTTTCCGAATAGGAAACAACAATAGGACAGTTGTAGTGATTTTGAGAGCCCTCATTTTCCTGCTTTTCATAGAAAACGCAGGGGTAGAAAATAGTCTTTATGCCCTCGTTTATGAGCCACTTAATGTGACCGTGGGAGAGCTTTGCAGGATAGCATTCACTTTCTGACGGAATGGTTTCCATGCCAAGCTCATAAATTTTTCTTGTAGATAATGGGGAAAGCACGCATCTGAAGCCAAGAGATTTGAAGAATGTTGCCCAGAATGGATAATTCTCATATACATTGAGAACGCGAGGAATTCCCACCTCGCCCCTTGGTGCTTCGTAAACAGGCAACGGCTCGTAGTCAAAGAGCCTGTGCAGCTTATATTCCACCATATTAAAGCCCTTGACAGCACCGCTTTCCTGTCCCAAGCCCTTTTCGCATCTGTTACCTGTAATGTGACGCCTGCCGCCGGGGAAGGTGTTGACGGTGAGCAAGCATTTGTTGTTACAGCCGCCGCATCTTGCGGTTTTTGTTTCATATGTAAGAGATGCGATTTCATCAAAGGAAAGGATTGTTGTTTCGTTACCCTTGTGTCTTTCCTTAGCTATCAAAGCCGCGCCAAAAGCACCCATAATGCCCGAAATATCAGGACAGGTAGCGGTAACGCCCGCCACACGCTCAAAGGCGCGCAAAACCGCTTTGTTATAGAATGTTCCGCCCTGCACAACAACGTGCTGACCCAAATCGGCGGCGGTATTCAATTTAATAACCTTGAAAAGTGCATTTTTAATAACGGAATATGCCAAGCCTGCGGAAATGTCGGAAACGGTTGCGCCTTCCTTTTGCGCCTGCTTTACATTAGAGTTCATAAACACAGTGCAACGCGTACCTAAATCAATAGGATTTGCGGCAAAAAGCGCCTTTTGTGAAAACTCGGCAGCTGTATAGCCCAAGGAATTGGCAAAGCTCTCAATGAAGGAGCCGCAGCCCGAGGAGCAAGCCTCATTTAAAAGAATATTATCAACACTACCATTTTTCAGCTTAACGCATTTCATATCCTGACCGCCAATATCAAGAACACAGTCAACCTGTGGGTCAAAGAATGAAGCCGCTGTGCAGTGGGCAATGGTTTCCACCTCGCCAACATCCAAATTGAACGCGGATTTCAACAAATTTTCGCCATAGCCTGTGGAGCAGGAATATGCAATTCTTGCATCCTTGCCAAGGCGCGCGCCAAGCTCCGCCATTGCGCGCATAGCGGTTTTGATAGGTGAGCCCTCGTTGCCCGAATAGAAGGAATAAAGCAGCTCTCCATCCTTGCCTATCAAGGCAAGCTTCGTTGTAGTAGAGCCTGCATCTATACCAAGATAGCAATCGCCTTGATACGTGGAAATATCTCCCTTTTGCACCATAGCCTTGGCGTGACGAGCATTAAACTCGTCAAGCTCCTCTTGGCTTTGGAAAAGCGGCTCTAATCTTTTCAGCTCGTATTTCATTTCAATGCCGTTGTCTAACTTTTCAACAAGGGCGCTAAGGGTCACACCACAAGCATCCTTTGCCTCAAGAGCCGCACCGAGAGCGGCAAAAAGGTGCGAATTTTCTGGGTCAACTGTTGTTTTGTCAGTCAATTTAAGTGTGCGGATAAACGCCTTTTTCAGCTCAGGCAAAAAGTGCAAGGGTCCGCCCAAAAAGGCAACACAACCACGAATCGGCTTGCCGCAGGCAAGACCCGAAACCGTTTGGTTAACAACAGATTGGAAAATAGATGCGGCAAGGTCCGCCTTTGTTGCTCCCTCGTTAATAAGCGGCTGTATATCAGTCTTTGCAAAAACTCCGCAGCGCGCCGCTATGGGGTAAATTTGCACATAATTCTCGGCTTCCTTGTTAAGTCCCTCTGCATCCGTTTGCAAAATTGATGCCATTTGGTCAATGAATGAGCCTGTACCGCCTGCGCAAATACCGTTCATTCGCTCTTCCACGTTATTTCCGTCAAAATAAATTATCTTTGCATCCTCACCGCCAAGCTCAATAGCCACATCAGTCTGTGGGGCAACAAATTTAAGAGATGTGGCAACAGCTGCCACCTCTTGCACAAATTCAATATCCAATGCCTTGCCAAGGTTGATTGAGCCTGAGCCTGTAATCTTCACCTTGAGCCCGCACTCTCCAAGCCTATCATAAGCCTCCTTCAAAAGAGCGCAAAGCGTGCTTTTTGTATGTGCGTGATGGCGCCTGTATTCGCCAAAAAGTATATTTCCGTCTGTATCTGCTATAACAAGCTTAACCGTAGTCGAGCCAACATCTATACCTGCTAAATATGTAATCATACTCTCTCCTTTAATACAAATTCCATATAAAACCGACATAAATCATGTCGCAACACTTCTCCATAATAATGCTATTATACACCAAAATTGTTACAAAGTTGTGAACACGCGAAAATTTATCCCTGTTGCGCTTCGCCATAAACAGCCTGAAGGCGTAATGCAAAATCCCTCAGACAGATTTGCTGACTGAGGGATTGATTATACATTTTGCATTTTGCATTTTGAATTTTGCATTTTGCATTTATTTATTCCATATGCCGTTTGACAAATATCTCGTTCCTGTATCGGGGAAAATAACCACTATATTTTTGCCTTTTTCGCGCTTTGCAATTTCCATAGCGGCGCAAAGGGCGCAGCCGGAGGAAATGCCAACCAAAACACCCTCGCGGCGGCTGATTTCGGCTGTATATTTGTATGCTTCCTCGTCGGAAACTGTTATAATTTCGTCATAAATTTCTGTGTCAAGAGTAGATGGCACAAAGTTTGCGCCTATGCCCTGTATTTTGTGTGCTCCTGCCACTCCGCCACTTAAAAGAGGGCTGTTTTTTGGCTCAACCGCCACAATTTTTATATTTTTGTTCTTTTCCTTGAGGTATTTTCCCACTCCGCTAATAGTACCGCCTGTGCCAACCGCGCACACAAGGTAGTCAATTTGTCCGTCCATATCGTCATAAATTTCAGGCCCTGTGGTAAGGTAGTGAGCCTCGGGATTTGCCATATTCTCAAACTGTGCGGCAATAAATGAGTTTGGTGTTTCGCGGGCTATTTTTTCCGCCATTGCATTCGCCCCAAGCATACCGAGAGAGCCGTCACTCAAAACCACGCGCGCCCCGTAGGCTTCCATTATTTGAATTCGCTCGCGCGACATAGTGTCTGGCATAACTATAATTACATTATAGCCGCGGCTCACGCCAACAGAGGCAAGACCGATGCCTGTATTGCCCGAGGTTGACTCGATTATGGTGCCGCCCGCCTTGATTTTGCCCTCTTTTTCTGCCTTGTCAAGAATATTCTTTGCCACTCTGTCCTTGGCTGAGCCTGCGGGATTCAACATCTCCAGCTTAGCAAAAATTCTTGATGAAAGGGAATTTTCCTTTTCTATATTAACAAGCTCCAATATAGGAGTTTTACCTATTATCTCTCCGACTGACTTATATGCTTTCATTTTAACCTCGCAAAGTGCTGTTTTTTTCATTTTATCATAAGAACAAGTAACAGTCAACGGAGAAAATGCGCAAAAGGACTTTATTTTTTCGCAAAAGTGTGGTAAAATAACAAAGAACTACAAAAAAGGAGGGCATAAAATGGCATACGGAATTATCTTTGACTTGGACGGTACTCTTGCCGACACAATGGACGACCTGAAAACCGCTATGAACTCTGCCTTAACCAAGCTTGGCTATGAAACACGCACCAAGTTTGAGCTTATCAAGTTTATAAATAACGGCTCTCGCGAATTTGTGCGCCGTTCCCTGCCCACCGCTGTGCAAACAGAGGACTTTATTATTGAAAGTGCCCTTGAAATTTACGGTCAGGAATACGCAAAATGCTTTTGCGACAAAACTCGTGCCTACCCAGGAATTTACGAGGTAATTCAGCTTCTTAAAAAGGAAAAGTTCAAGCTAGGCGTTCTTTCCAACAAGCCCGACCGCTTTGTAAAAACGATTGTTCACCAGCTTTTCGGCTACAAAACCTTTGATTATGTTATGGGTCAGAGCGACCTGCCCTGCAAGCCCGACCCAGCCTCTGCTCTTTTTGTAGCAAAGGAGCTTGGAGTTAAACCGAGCAAATGTATTTTTGTGGGCGACTCCGACGTAGATATCAAAACCGCCAAAAACGCAGAAATGCGCTCAATCGGTGTTAGCTGGGGTTATCGCGCCCCCGAGCTTCTCTCCGACACAGGCGCTAACTATATTGCGGAAAACGCCGCTGACATTTTGGAGCACGCCCTTGAATGTGTGCGCATTATCAAGCTGGAGAAAAAGCTGAGCAAGGAGCACAAAAAGCAACCCGAGCCTGTTTTTGTTGACCAAGAGGAAGCAAAGGAAGCCACAGGCGCTACTTTGATTGTCAACGTTGTCACCGAGGCAGACTTGAAGCTCAAAAAGAAAAAGAAGAAAAAATAGACCAGTCGCAAAAAGGCCTTCTCTTGGGAGAAGGCTTTTTGTTCGCTTTTCGGTTTTCTTACGGTATTATTTTGCGTGATTGGTAAGTGACGGCGGGAGTAAACCCCCGCCCTACAAAACGCTCATTACATTTGCTTACAACACTTTGGCTATCTTTTCCACAATCCTGTCAAGATGCTTGCGCGCGCCACTTTCGGAAAAGCCATATTCCATTGCTATTTTCCAGTAGGGTAGTCCGCAAAAATAAAAGTCCGTCACCATGGCGCGGTCCTCAGGGGACAGGGCGTTTAGCGCTTCCCTATATTTTTTCTCCATTTCCTCGTTTTCCAAAACAAGCTTATCTATTCCCAGAGCATTTATAATCTCTTTTTCGTTTTCTATAATCGCATCTCTCTTTTTTTCGCGTGGCAAGGCCTCAAGGGCGCGAATTCTTGTGAAGCGCAAGCCCTGATACTTTATCAATCTCTCAATTGCGTGAGAGCTTTTTTTAATTGCTCGCAATTCTCTTTTTACCTTATTAATTTTATTTTTCATTCTTTTCTCCCAAAATCGTTAAAATTCCCTTTATACTTTCCCTTGAAGCAGGGTGCGCTCTCACACCCAAAAGAGCCAAGAGCTCATCCTTATCGTAAAAATCAAGCAAGCATTCCTTGTGATAATAAGCACCGTTTATTCGGTACATTTGCTCACTTGCCGAAATACCGCTTTCGCAAATTTTGCAGGTATATAGTCCCTTTTCCTTGTGATTTGGGCAGTTAATGGGACACCTTGCCATATTACATATGTGGCACACTAAAATTCGACCTCCTTTTTATTGACAACTTAAAAATCGGGGTGTATAATAGTTAAGAAAAGTAAAATTCAACGGGGAGAATTAGTTAAGTTTTCTTAACTACACATATTGTAATTCATTCCTATTCCTCTGTCAATAAAAATTTTTTGCGAGGTGTACCAAAATATGACCATGTACGAAAATTTTATTAAAATTTTGAAAAGCAAGAACATAACACCATACAAGGTTTGCAAGGGCACAGGCATTTCGGGCGCTACACTTTCAAGCTGGAAAAACGGCACATACACGCCAAAGCTGGAAAAGCTTTTGCTCATAGCGGACTTTCTTGGCGTTGATGTAGCAGACATTACAGGCGCGCCCACGGATGGCAAGCTACCAATTATAGGAGAAATTGCCTGCGGCTCTCCCATTTTTGCCACAGAAAATATAGACGGATATGCTTCCCCCTGCTACGGTGTCAGCGCAGACTTTTGCCTGCTTGCCAAGGGTGACAGTATGATAGGCGCGCGCATTTATGACGGAGATTTGGTGTTTATAAAAAAGCAACCAAGAGTTGAAAACGGTGAAATTGCCGCGATTCTGATTGACGACCGCGCAACGCTCAAGCGCGTTTACCTATACCCACAGGAAAACAAGCTTGTTTTAGCTCCCGAAAATCCAAAATATAAGCCCCTTGTCTTTGTAGGCGAGGAGCTTTTGGAAATACAAATTTTAGGTAAGGCGGTAGCCTTTCAAAGTGAGGCAAGATAATGTATAAAATGACTTTATATAAGGGCAGACCCCAAACGAATGAAGGACGCGAACCAAGAGAAATCCGCGTTTATGACTACTTGGACAAGCTCGGAATTGAATATTGGCGCGTTGACCACGACAGTGTGTTTTCCAATAGCGAATGTGAAGCGGTTGAAAGGGTGCTTGACCACGTGATTTGCAAAAACATTTTCCTTTGCAACCGTCAAAAAACCAAATTCTATTTGCTTGTTATGCCTGCCCACAAGCGGTTTAACACAAGCCAAGTGTCCCATCTTTTAAATTCCTCTCGCCTGTCCTTTGGCTCGCCTGAGGACTTGCTCGCCTTGCTTGACGTTACCCCCGGCTCCGTTTCCATAATGGCGCTGATGAACGACCACGATGGTCGCGTGCAGCTAGTCATTGATGACGAGCTTCTTTCCCACCGCGACTTTGGCTGTCACCCATGCAAAAACACATCCAGCCTGCGCCTTGCAAGAGCTGACGTGTTTGAAGTTTTCCTGCCAAGCGTTAACCATACACCGATTTTTCTAACTCTTACAGAAGAATAAAAAATCAGCTCGCCGAATGATATGCACCCCAAAAGTTAGACACTTTTGGAGGTGCATATTTTTTATGTCAAGAAAAAACAAGAAATACTCGCCAGAATTCAAAATATCTGTTATACTAGATATGCGAGAAAATCATTTGGGCTACAAAGAAACAAT
>JAZQWO010000055.1:0-9321 GCA_045632405.1 Eubacteriales bacterium
CGCTCCGTCGTAGCGGTAGGATACATTCACAAATTCAATTTCTGGTGCTTTTATTAAATGAGCATCGGCTTTTTCGTTTCCATATGATACAGCCACATCATCCTCTATAAATTTACGGATATCGCAAACGCGAAGACTTGAAGCGTGCAACCCTCCCCATGTGTTAAGTATTGCGCCAAAGAACGAAGCACACTGAGAAATTGCCGCAAAATACAAAACAAACTCATCAACACTTATTTGCTTATTTATCGCCATACCGATAAGAAACGCGTAAGCAAGACTGTCACGAAGCAGTATTACTACAAGTGAAGTAAATCCCGATACAAAGCTGCGTGACGCCTTCTTTCGCTCCCAAGTGTTTATTTCATTTACCAAACCGTGATAAGTATTTTGGAGCCATCCTGACATACCGTAAACACGGATATCCTTACCTGCGGTAAAATCATCAGGCAGCTCCTCTGCATAGCCGAGCTTACTTGAAAGATTTGATTCATATTCTCTATGCTTATGACACCACCTTTGATAGGCTCTTGTGCAAATCAAGCTTAAAATTGGTTCGAGCATAATTAAAGGCAACATCCAAGGGCTGAATGACGCGATAATTCCGCCAAAAAGCACATAAGACAAAACATACTCAACCATATAACAGGCTCTTTCAGAAAAGTCTCCGACTCCCGTATTATACTGAGTAGCGCTCATTGCTCTGTGCCTTAAATCTCTTATTTCTTTCTTTTCGTACTCTTCATAGGGTCTTGTTAGCGATCTTTCATTTATAAGATACTGCACCGCATAATTGAATCTTGCATCCATAGCTCCTATATAGCGAACCATAAAGCCTTCTTTAAGCTGAGAAAGAAGCATTTGGATTATAAAAAAGCTTCCTATTGCTAATGCTACATCCGCAAAGGTATTTCCGCTTATTGCCTGCTTAACTATGAGAGACGGCAGATAAATACCGCAATAGCTAAGGGCAACTCCTACCGGTATTCCGAAAATACGGATAATAAATCCGAGTGGCGCGTATTTAAGCTGTAATTTCGATGACCATATAAAATTATTTGCCGTTGATCTGTACGGCTTTTCCTTTTTTATTTTCTTCATTTTTATCCCTCCTTTGCTCTTAATTTAACATTTCAGAAGTGTAAAAACAAAATTTGTGCACGAAATGCTTTCTTCCGTGCACAAAATGATTTTAGTCTATTGCGGGAACGAGGAATTCCGAAGAAAAAGCGCCGTCCTCACTATTGTATTTTATCCATCCTCCGTGCTTTTCAATTATGCTCTCGGCACGGCGAAGTCCGAAGCCGTGAAAGCCACCCTTTTTGGAATTGAACAGACTTCCGTCCTTTTTTAGCTTATCTCCCGAGGAGTTGAGCATGGAAAAATATAGCATATTTGATTTCATAACAAGATAAACTCTGATAAAAGGTTCTTTATCCGTTGAAGTGGTACAGGCTTCTATGGCATTATCAAGAAGATTTCCTATTACTATGCTTAATTCCACGTCGGTGATATTGAGATTGTCAGGCAAGTTAGCCTTTACTGTTACATTAATTCCCTTTGATTTTGCTTTGGCTATCTTGGCTGACAGAATAACGTCCATGGACACGTTACCCGTTTTTAAGAGGGTGTCCATATTCATTACTCCATAGTCAAGTTCTTCAATATATTTAAGGGCTCTTTCATTTTCTCCTGCTTCAATATAACCCTTAAGAGTTTGCAAATGATTATGGAAATCGTGCTTATATCCACGCATTTCCTTATGGATGCTTCTTACCTCGTCAAGATGTGTCTTTGACTGCTCAGTCTGAATCTCTACTATTTTTAAAAAGGTCTTTTTTCTCATTTTAATTTATCTCTATAAAAGCTCTGTTTATTTCGTCGTATTTTCCTCGTGACAATGGCAATTCCTTATTTCCTTTTACGGTAACCGATGTTCTTGATATTCTTGTAATATGCTTTAAGGAAACCAGATAGCTTCTGTGGGTTTTATAAAAGGTGTTTGACAGTTTTTTCTCAAAAGAGGATATATTTTCCTTTACCCTGTGTTCGCCATTTGCCGTATAAATGGTAATGTAATGGAGATAGGCTTCTACGTAAATTATATCTCTTTCATACAGCTTTACGGTTTCACCGTCGCAGTTGATTATTACGGATGGCGGCTCTACAAGCAGCTTTTCCACTGCCTTTCCTATAACCTCATTAAGCTTTGTTACTGACACGGGCTTAATAAGATAATGAAGGGCATCGACCTCGTATCCCTCACCGCAGAATTCAAAATGAGAGGTAATAAATATTATCTCGCCATTAAAGCCGTCGCGACGG
This sequence comes from Eubacteriales bacterium, assembly GCA_045632405.1. Taxonomy (GTDB): domain Bacteria; phylum Bacillota; class Clostridia; order Oscillospirales; family CAG-272; genus RGIG2000. Next base: position 2,326 of record JAZQWO010000055.1, read on the forward strand.
AGCTTTTTAGCAAGCTGTATACCGTCCATATTCTTCATTTCAACGTCTAAAAGAAGAATATCATAGGCACTGTTCTCTGTGTATTCGAAAAGAAAGGCTTCCGCAGAGGAAAAGGTAGATACCTCTGCCGTATGCTCACCTTCGCTAAAGAACTGTTCCACTTGATTTTTCAAGGAGGAGGCGATATTTATTTCATCATCACATATGGCGATATTAAATTTCATGTTGTTCCTCCTTAGCGTTGAATTACAGTAACATTATATCACCAAAGCATCGTTTTGTAAAGTGCCAACATTATGCTAAAATATAAGGCAAAACAAAAATATATAAAGCTTTTTCGATTTACGTTAATCTTACTTTACCAGCAAAATAAAAAGGACACTCAAACGAGTGTCCTTTTTGTTTTGTTGACGGTGCGTGTAGATCAAATCGCCCCATCTTCTCGCTTGCGAGAGTTGGGTTCGCATTTCTGACGAAAGCCGTTCTCTGCTTGCAAGGAAAAGGCTCGGCGGAAATAGCTCCGCAGGAGCCTTCCCGCTTGCTTTTGCGTGGCAAAAGTACGGGTCACCAAAATAAAACTAAGTCGAACTTCGGTTCGACTTGTTTTATTTATACAAGCCGAAGGTTTGGAATGGAATCGCCGTAAGGTGCATGGAATCAGTCGCTGTGCGACTGTATGGCATCAATCGTTAGATTGTATTGTTTTTTGCTTCAGTTTGATTCCATACAACTCTTCGTGTGGGTTCCATACCGCAACAGGTTGCAAATTCCATACACGCTATGCGCGATTACATACAGTGACTTGATAAAATTGCTCACAATCTCTTATATTACAGTAGAAAACAAAAATTTCTGAAAGAAAAAGGAAGAGTAACAATGATATCGCCCCAAAAGTGTCTAACTTCTGGGGCGCATATCTGTTGAGTGTCCTTTTGGTTTTATTTTATTGAGCTTATCATTTCGTTATATGATGCGAAGTAGTAGTTGCCTGCGTTGGGGGTGCTTTCCTGGATGTAGAAGTAGTGGGTTACTTCCTTGTCCTTTACGGCAACGTATGCGCCGATGGCGAGCTTGTCGTCCATATTATCAGCGTTAAAGCCTGTCAATTTCAAGTCGAACATTGCAAAGCTACTGTTTGTTAGGTCTGCGGTGATAACGCCGCTTGTAGCCTCTCCATTTTCGCCAAATACAAGGCTATTGCCAAGCTTGTTCTGTGATGCTGCAAACACGCCGTATGCAACTGTCTTTCCGGAAATTTCCTCATATTGACTAATTGCTGCGCTATTGGATGTGAAGCCGATAACAATGCTATTTCCGCCATTTTCCTGTGTGGAATAGCCAAGGCGGGTAAAGAGCGCGGGTGCATCCTTTGATGTGGAATATGCGCATCCCTCATTTGAACAGGTATATTGTATTACACCGAGTGCGTCGTATCTTGCATAAGAAATTGTGCAAGCCTCGTTGTGAGCAGGATTTTCCTTAGGCACATTTACAGAGCCGCAGCGTGTACAATTGATTACACAAGGATTTGTATCATTAAGATGCTCTCCGTTGTAGTAATAGTCACATTGGTTTCCATACACTAAGGAAGCGCCTGAAAAGGCGGTCTTTATTGCGCCAACAACAGAATCTGTTTCCTTGCCTGTGTAAACGACTCTTGTCATATACAATGTCATATCAAGGGCTTTTGGGTCAACGCTTGTTATTCCGCTATGCAGCACAACCTCGTTCAAGCCTGGGCTCCAACAAAATTGACCTGCTTTAATGCTTGTGATTCCCAAGGGAACGGTAATTGAATGAAGGGCTCTCACCTCAGAAATTGAGCCCATATATGTTACAGTGTCAGGCAGATAGAGCTTTTCCAACGAGACAAGACCTGTTTGGTTTGCTCCGCCACCGCCTGCTCCGCCAAAGTATTCAAAGCCCTCGGGGAAAATCAATTCCTTCAATTTAGGGCAGTTATAGAATTGGTTTGCCGCAGTTCTTTTCAAGCTCTTGGCATTTGACATATCAATGGTTACAAGAGATGAGCAGCCGTAGAACGCATATGCTTCAATGCTGACACAATCTCTTGGCACATTTACCCATTCAAGACCGTGAGAGGTGTAGAACATATTACCGCTGATTTGTATCAATGTATCAGGGAAACGCACATATTTAAGGTCATTGTAGCTATTAAATACGTCTCCTGTCACCTTTTGCACATTTTGTGGAACCTCAGCACGAATGAGGCTTTTTTTGTAATATGATTTTCCTGTTAATTTGTTGAGCTGAGAAAAGTCAGTGGTTGTGTTAACGTTGTTTGTAAAAATGTAGTATGCAGGATATGTGTGATACTCTGTTCCATCAAAAAGCACTACTCTTGATGTGTAGGTGTCTGCCTTTCCATCTTCACCAAATACCGATTTTTCATCCATTCCCGCAACGACCTCAGCCTCGCCAAATTCATTTGTTGAAGCGGCACTTACAGTAACGGCAAACAGGCAGAAAAGCACGCTTAGAATCGCTAATGTAAAAATAAACTTCTTCATTGTTCCTCTCCCTTTTATTTTAAAATCAAACAATTTCCCTTGGTATTTCAAGCAGCTCGCCACCGCGCTTTGCAGATTCGGCTGCTATGATGCCCGGCAAGGAAATTCTAATTCCCATATCAACGTCAATGGGTGGGGCGGTATCCTCTATTATACACTTAATAAAGGCTCTCATCATTTTAGCATCTACACCGCCGTGGCCATAAACATCTCCTGTATTTGATAGCTTGACGGGAATTTCAAAAAACTTCTCAAAGGTGTTTGGCACCTCGTACATTTTGGCGAAGGATGTTGCATCCTCGAGGGGCTTGGTCTTATCGGTGAGAATAGAGCCCTTGGTGCCGTAAAGCGCAAAATTGTGGTCATAGCCCACATACATACCAAAGCCGATAAATATACGAATTACCGCACCTTTTGCTGTTTTAAAAATTGCTATACCGTTTTCATTACCGTCTCTGTACGGATTGTATTGTGCGGAATTTGGCACCATGCAAGAAACGCTAACGCAATAGTCATCCAAAATGTAAAGCAAGGGACCCAGATTGTGAGTCAAATATGTAATTGCGGGATTGTACCTTCTCCAATGATTTTCAGGCTCATAGGGCTTTAAGTTGTCGGGATGTGTGGCGTGCAGGTATTCGGACTCTGCATATAGAATTTCGCCGAATTTCCCATCCTCATACATTTTCTTCCACGCTTCAATAAACGCCCAATAAAAGCAGTTTTCTCCTGCCATATATTTAAGCTCCGGATGTGATTTAACCGCATCGCGAAGGATTTTCGCTTCCTCAATTGTTTCTATGGCTGGGATTTCGCTCAAAACGTGCTTTCCTGCTTCTAACGCCATCAAGGTATGCTTTGTATGTAACGGCTTGTCCGTGGCAATATATACCGCATCAATGTCGCTTTTCAAAAGCTCCTCGATACTGTCAAAGCAAAGCAAATCCTTTACTCCGTTTTTCTCGTAATCCTCCTTGCAGGCCTTGAGTGTTTCCTTGTCGCTATCGGCAATAGCACGTATAACCACATTGTCATCCCCTATTACTGTCCAGGCAACGTAAGCTCCTCTTTTCAGACCTACAACGCCTAATTTTATTATCTTTTTTTCCATTAAAGCTCCCTTTCTCCATTGTCATTCGGTTCACTTCTCTGTATATAGTTTAACATAATACGACTATTATGTAAATGTAAATTTTCGTGTTTGGTTTGTATAAAATCCACAATATATTTTTTTATTCTTGACAAATATTGTTTAAATAATATATAATTTAGAAAAAAGTATATGGAGGTTGCTATGAGTGAAAGTATTTGTCGCTTTATGACGGCGAAAAATGAAGATACAAGCATACAGGTTGTTCGCTTTGTTTATGAAACTGAATGTCTTTCTCTTAAACAACCATTTATGCATCCCATATATGTCTTTCACATCGTCACTAAGGGCACGGCTACATTGCGGTTGGGAAATAGCAAGTACTCTTTAAAAAGAGGGGATATTTTCTTTGCATTTCCCGCATTTCCTTACTATTTGGATGCAGACGACGAATTTGAATATATTTATATCAGCTTTATGGGAAGTGGCGTGACCTCACTTTTGCCAAAGTGCGGCATAACTCCGGAAAAGCCATACTATGCTGATTTCGGATTTCTTTGCACTATGTTTGAAAATGCTATAAGAAGAATTACTCCCTCAAACTCAAATATGCTCACAGAGTCCGTTCTTTATTACGCTCTTTCCTTTTTCACCAATATGGAGCACAAAAATGAAACAGACGAGCAAAAGAATTCAAACAACGTTTTTGAAAGCATAGTAGATTATGTAGATTACCATTACAGGGAGAGTGACATTTCTCTCACCAGATTGGCAAGTGTATTTTCATACACTGAAAAGTATCTTTCTTCCCTGTTTAAAAAGAATATGCAAATAGGCTTTGTCAGCTATCTCAACAATTTGAGAATCCAATATGCCTGCGAGCTTATCAAAAACGGCAATTTGAATATGTCGGAAATTTCCGTCTCTTGTGGATATAGCGACTACTCATATTTTTCCAAGGTGTTCAAAAAAATCACGGGACATTCCCCCACAGACGGCTTAAAGTACTTGAAGCACCAATAACCTGAATTTTAATTCACCTCTCTAACAAAAAAGAGCATCGCTTTGTGCGATGCTCTTTTTGTCGTTTATTAGCAATTCAATTATGCTACCATATCGTTATATGAAGCGAAGTAATATGCACCGTCACGTGCGCCCTTTGTGCTATCCTGCAAATATGAATACTCTGTGCCGTTTTCATCTGTTGCAATCACATATGCACCGATGGCGAGCTTGTCGTCCATATTGTTGGCAGTAAAGCCTGTCAGCTTCAAGTCGAACATTGCAAAGTCACTATTTGTAAGGTCTGCGTTGATAACGCCGCTTGCAACCGCTCCGTTTTCACCAAATATGAGGCTATCACCAAGCTTTTTCTGCGATACTGCAAATACACCGTATTTGAGGGTCTTTCCTGCAATTTCCTCATATTCGCTAATTGCCGCACTGTTTGATGTAAAGCCGATAACAATGCTGTTTCCACCCTTTTCCTGTGTGGAAAATCCGCGATATGTGAACAATGCTGCAATTCTGCCGCTTTCGTCTGTCATTTCGCAAAGTGTGCATTTGTTAACAACCTTAATTGGCTGAGTATATGATGTAACTATGGTATCCACTACACTCTCGCCATGCACACCGCCATTATATGCTACACAGTGGCTGTAGCCTACAACAAGATTAATGCCTGTGTATGTGCTTTCTTCGTCATATTCATTAGCCAAAATTACATTAGCGCCTGCAAGCTTTGCACAATCAGCAAACACGCTTGCATCTTTACCTGTGTAAATATATACTGCGTTTGCAGGCTTGCCACCTGTAAATGTATTAGCAACAGAGGTTACTGTGTTGGGAATATATACAAGTGTAAGATTGTTGTTGTCATCAAAGGCTTTGCCAATTGTTGTTACAGTTGCTGGAATTTTAAGTGTCTTTAGGGCTGATGCATAAGAGAATGTGCCATCTTCAATTGTAGTTATTTGACAGTTTTCAAAATTCTCCAAGGTTTGCAACGTGTAACACTTTAAAAAAGCTTTTGTACCAATACTTGTAACTGTTGACGGTATGTATATGCTTGCAGGCATTAAGCGACAGTCTTCAAAAGCGCTATTGCCTATTGTTGTAAGTTGTGATGTCTTGTTAATTACAAATGAGCCACCATTACCGTCCTTAAATGCTGACTGGAAGGCATTTGCCTCAATTGTAGTAACTGTATCAGGCAATGTGAAAACAAGCGTAGATGCATCCTGGAATGCACTTGAGCCGATAGTTGTAAGGCTTGTCATTTCGGAAAGGTTAACAATTTGCACCTTGCCACAGCCCCAGAAGGATGAGCTTGGAATCTTGCTAAGATTTTTTGGCAAGGTAACATTTTCAAGCTTTCCGCATCCCATAAACATTGATGTGCCAAGGGTAGTATCAGCTCCCTCGAACACAACAGTGGTAAGTGAGCCGTTTTGTCTAAATGCTTCATTTCCAACGGAAGCTACGCTACTTGGAATTGTAACGCTCACAAGAGCTGTTGACCTTAATGCACTTGAACCGATTGATGTTACGCCATTTGGTATGCTAACTGACGCAAGTGCAGTACAGTTATAGAAGGCGCTACCGCCTATGCTTGTAACACCATTTGGAATTGTAACGCTTGTAAGAGATGTACAGCCCTCAAACATGCTTGTGCCAATAGAGGTTAAATTCTCCATTTCAACACTTGTTAGCGCCTTGCATCCGTAGAATGTGGCGCCGTTGTTGAACCTCTTAATATCGCCCTCGAATTTAACGCTTTTCAAATTTGCGCAATTCTTAAAGGCAGAGCCGCCAATTGAGGTAATTGTGGCAGGAATTGTAATGGTTTCAAAGCCTGCGCCTTCAAATGTATTGTCGTTAATCGCAGTTGCGTTACCGAAATCAAAGGATTCAAGTCCTGTCCAGCCCTTGAAAAATGCGCCTTCATAGGAAACCGTTGGCATACCCGCCAAGAACCATTTAACCTCTTCACAGTTAACAAAGGGAGAGGACGGCTTTTTCATTCTTGTAGGTGCATTTCCGTTACATCCGTGAGTTTTCGCAACGGAAAAGTCAAGGCCTGTGACGGTTGACATATCAACCTCTTTGGTGAATTCAACATCGGAATAAAACTTGTAGGATGTGAAATTGATTTGTGGATTTCCTGTGCTTTCAGCATTTTGAGTATAAACTGTAATATACTCGTCACTTCCTGGGAATCTTGCGCCAAACTCAATGTATTGTTCTGGTGTTTCAGCACTTACACCAATCACAAGCAAGCACGCAAGCAACACTACCATGAGTGAAATTAAAATTAATTTCTTTTTCATAAAATTCTCCTTTAAAATATATTATTCCAAATTAATTGTATCATTT
>JAZQWO010000056.1:0-4377 GCA_045632405.1 Eubacteriales bacterium
ATAAAAAACAGACACAAAAAATGAAGGGAACTTGCAAAGTTTGCAAGTTCCCAACCTTATTTTGTTTTAAAAATATCGGAAAAACAAAGATTTCGAGGATAGAGGTGTCTGTTTTTGGTCTGTGCTTATTGCAACACCCCCCAGTTTTTATAAGTCATGGCAAAATACACAATATTTCTTGCCTTTCCCATAAAATCCTGCGGCTATTTTTGGTTAATATGTGAATTGACAGGCGCGTGCGCGTTATGGTAAAATTTATACGTACGCGCACGTGTTGGCGCAATCAAAAATAAGGAGAAAAATATGAAAAAGAAGCTACTAATTTCTTTGGTTGTTTGTATGCTTGTTATTTTCGCTTTTGCACTTGTTGCAAATGCAGAGGATACTGTATGCGAGCATAAATACGACAAATGGACAGTTGAATTAAGCTCACAGGGTTTCTTAGGAGATATTACGGCAAGCGCGCCCTGTACTATCTGTAAGACAGTAAAAACCGAAATTATACCAAGACTTTTTATAACTCTTGGCTACTCCTCATCAAGTAATGGCGTGCTCCAGGGCTACGGCGTCAACCGCCCCGCTATTGAAAGATACGAGGAGCTTTCGAAAGAAAAGGTTAAGTTTGGCGGAGTTATTGCTCTTCAGGACACTATTGGCAACAAAAACCCTCTCGATTCAAAGGGTGAGCCAATTAACCCATACGTTAAGAGCTATGATTACACCGAAACCGACATTAACATCATTAACGTTGCTATCAAGAATATTCCTGACGGCTATAAGGCAAGCACAAAGCTTTTGTGCGCCCTTTATGTTAATGCAGGCGGCAGAACCACTTACATTGACAACTGCGCTGAAAAGGTAATCTGTGGCACTAAGACGTTCGATGAAATCAACAATGTGCCGGAGGTTGACACAACCGTGCTTGACAAGAGCCAGGTTATTGAGGGTAAGAGATACCACCAAATGACCATTGAGGAAATGGGCTTGGTTGCACGAAAGTACTGGCATAAAAAGGTAAGCACCACAACCGATGATACCTCCAAAAAATTCTTTGGTACAAACGCTTTTGAAAGGGATGATTTACCAAACGGTACTATCATCTATATTGAAAATACCGAGTGGCAATATCGCCCTGAAAAGTGGAACATTAACAGCTCAGCCGAAAGACCGCTTTCTACCAAGGCTGAATACACTGTTGTTAACGATGACTGGTGGCGCGACAGCAACAATGTTACATACGACTTAGTTGGTTTTAACATTGCATATTACAAAAATGCTAATCCTACGGAAAATGTAGGCAACCTTAAAGTCATTATAAACGATTATACTGTTGAGGACATTGCAAAAATCTTTAAGATTTTCGTACCTATCACCTACTCTGACGTTATTGTTGACGACGAGGGCGAGGGTGGTCAGACTCCACCATCAGGCGGCGAAGAGGGCGGTGAAACTCCTCCATCAGGCGGCGAAGAGGGTGGCACAACAGTAATTCCACCGTCAACCGACTACTCCGACCAAAAGCAAAACTGGCAGGATGACGGTGTTTTGAAAATTCTTGCTATTGGTAACAGCTTCTCCGATGATACTATGGACCACGTTTACAAGGTGGCTAAGGATGCAGGCATTGAAAACATTGTTCTCGGCAAGCTTTACATAGGCGGCTGCACTCTTGCAACTCACCTTGCAAACGCACAAGGCGATAAGCGAGCATATGACTATAAGGTAAACACAAGTGGCACATGGACAGCTAAGGGTAACCAGTCCATTAAGTACGCTGTTGAAAGCGATGACTGGGACTTCATCACCTTCCAGCAAGCAAGCGGTTACAGCGGAATTGCCGAAACCTACGACGATTTGTATGAGCTTGTTAACATAGTAGAGCCACTTAACCCAAGCGCGCGCTTGGTTTGGAATATGACTTGGGCATACAAGGTTGGCTCAGGTCACGCCGACTTCCCTAAGTATAACAAGGACCAAATGACAATGTATAACGCCATTGTCCAAGCAGTTCAGACTAAAATTTTGATTTATGACAAGATTGAGTATGTTATCCCTTGCGGTACTGCAATACAAAATTTGAGAACATCAGTTGTTGGAGATACAACCCGTGACGGCTATCACCTTTCCTATGGCATAGGCAGATATACTGCGGCTATGACCCTGGTTAAGGCACTGACAGGACTTTCAATTGACAACACCGCAACCCTTCCCGATGGTGTTAACGGTTATTACGCTATGATAGCTGCCGATTGCGTAAACAACGCTATTAAAACACCGTATTCGGTTACAAATTCCGAGTATGTTAGCAAAAAAGGCGGCGCAGGTATTGACGACTCTGCAAACGTTGGCACAATTCCTGAGGGATACGTTCAGCTAAGCTCCTTGCAAATGGGTCTTACCTTCGCAAGCTACTACAATTCCTCAGGCTCAACCGTTTGGCAGAAGATTGAGGATAGCTTTGCAAGAGGCTTTATGGCAACTAAGAGGTTCACCCGTGAGGAATTGCCTGTTGGTACAATTATTGAAATTGCAGTAGGCTGGCAGTACCGTCCCGAGGGCTGGAAGTTTGCAGAAGGCAGACCTGACAACGTAACTACTTTAAGAATTATAGTTGACGAGGTTTGGTGGGGCTCTTACTATGAAAGAGGCTTTAACATCTCTTATGTAGGTCACACGAACAATAAGAATATTGAAATTGCGATGTACACATCTGACGTTGCAGCATCAATCTTTAAGATTTATGTTCCTGCCGATGTTGCCCCTGAGGTAACAAAGCCTGAAGCTCCTTCTTATGAGTATGATTATGTAGAGCCTGAAACTCCTGTGGAGCCAGAAACTCCTGTGGAGCCTGAAGCTCCTGTAGATCCAAGCGACCCAACCGCAGGCTTGGTAAGAGTGGAGTATATGGATTGGTTGCCACTTTCCTATTGGAACCCAACTGATGGCACAAATCACAGTGTAAGAATTGATACAGCTTCAAACTCCAAATCCTTCTGGGCAACAAGAACATTTACCAAGGAACAGCTTCCTGTTGGTAGTGTAATCATAATTGAGAGTGGCGCACAATATCGTTTGCTTGGTTGGAACACCTTTGGCGCAAAGGGTAGCAGAACTGATTTTATAACCACTAACGTTATCGTTGTTGACGAGGCATGGTGGGGCACTCACACAGTAAAGGCATTTAATATTGCAAACTCCTCAACATCAAGCTTAGTTGGCGTAACTGAGGAGCAGATAAATAATTGGTTTAAGATTTATGTTCCTGAGTCTGCTATAGAGCTTAACAAGGAGCCTACTACACCTGAAAATCCAGGAACAACTCCAACCCCAGATCCAGAAACACCTGTAGAGCCTGAAACTCCAGAAACTCCTGATGACACAAAGGTTTATGTAAAGTCAAGCGATTGTGTTTCTGATGTAACAGTAATAAACGGTAAGGAATACAGAGCCTTGACACAAGAGGCTATGGGCTTGATTAAAAACGCATACTACTTTTCAAACAACACGGGTGCTAAAATTCACGAATCCGGCACATCAGGCACACCTGCAAACTATTTTGCAACAAAGCTCTTCTACAAAAACACCCTACCAAATGGTGCTGTTATTTGGGTAGATAGTGGCTGGAGATATCGTCCTGAGGGCTGGATTGATGAGAACACCAAAAACAATGGCGAGGGCGATGGCAACCGTCAAAGACCAAAGAATGTATCAACCACATATGTTACCATTGATGAGGCTTGGTGGAGAACCTTTACAATAAGAGGCTTTAACATTTCAACAGGTAGCTCTTTGGTAGGAACAAGTGCTGATACTGTTTACGAAAACTTCAAAATCTACATTCCTGTAGAAAACATTATTGATTAAGGAGGATGCAAAAATGAAATATACAAAGCCAACGCTTGAAATTTTCGAGCTTGAAACGAATGATGTTATAGCTACCTCTAATCAAGGCTCAATGACAGTCGATAATGTTACTATAACAGGACCTAAGGATGAATTCTATGCAGATTTTAACGATCTTTTAGGAAACGTTTTTTAAAAATCACAAGGGGCTGTCGCATTAAGCGACGCCCCTTTTTTGGGGGGTAGTGAAATGAGTGTTGACCCACTCCCTAAAAATGCGACGCATTTTCAAGGAACCCTTGGGGAGCCGTGAACTCGTACACAAAAGGGGTTCCCCAAGCTGATCTGTAGGGTACGACGCCCTCGGCGTACCGTTTTTTGGGTTCACGTGGGGGCGTACTTGGTACGGTAGAGTGCGAGGTCGCGGATAAAAAACAGACACAAAAAATGAAGGGAACTTGCAAAGTTTGCAAGTTCCCAACCTTATTTTGTTTTAAAAATATCGGAAAAACAAAGATTTCGAGGATAGAGGTG
>JAZQWO010000057.1:0-80753 GCA_045632405.1 Eubacteriales bacterium
AAAGCTTGATTTGCTCTTACTTAAATTACTTGTTTTTCGAGTATTTTCTTTAAACTTAAAAGAATTTAGAGTTTCCGTCTTTTGTACATTAGTTCTCTATTTCCTAATTTCGTTCATTGTTCAATTTTCAAGGATCTTTAGCACACGTTCCCTAACGTGCTTTGCTATTATATCACCATCATCTCACTTTGTCAATACCTTTTTTAAACTTTTTTCAAAAATTTTCAAAAAATATTTTAAAGCTTTTTGCGTGAGGTGGATTTTCATTTTACCATTAATCTTCTTTATTGTCAAGAGTTTTTTATTATTTTTGTCATTTTTTATAAATTTTACAACTAAAAATCGAATTTAAACATATTTTTTATTATTTTGCACAAGAATAGTTAAAAGGAGATGCCTATGGTAACCGTTTTAATTCGCACTGCTATTATTTATCTATTGTTGCTTGTTGCTTTAAGATTAACCGGCAAGCGACAGGTTGGAGAGTTACAGCTTTCCGAGCTTATCACTACCTTTATGATTTCCGAGCTTGCCTCTATCCCTATTCAAGACTTATCTATTCCTTTAATATATTCTATTTTCCCCATTATATTCATCCTTTGCGTTGAAATTGCCTTGTCCTTTTTGGCTACTAAATCTAAAACTGTAAAAAAGATGTTTTTTGGCAACCCAAGCATTATTATCGAGCACGGCGTCATCAATCAAAAGGAGCTTGCCCGCTTGCGCATTGGAATAAACGAGCTTATTGGGGAGCTGCGTCTCAAGGACGTGGGTTCTATCAGTGATGTTGAATATGCAATTTTGGAGCAAAACGGAAAGCTATCTGTATTTCTGAAGAAAGAAAATCAGCCACTTTGCTCAAAGGATTTAAAAATTAACGGTGGCAGCACCCTTGACCATGCCATAATAATTGACGGAGAAATTGACGAAAGCAATTTGAAGCAGGCAGGGAAAAGCAATGCTTGGCTAAATAGCTATCTAAAGAAACACAAGCTGCAAATTGCTAAAATTTTTCTCATGACAGTCAACGACGAAAATGTAATTAATATTATTAATAAGGAAGAAAAATGAAATCCTTTATAGTTTCTATATCTGTAATTTTGTGCTTAATCGGACTAACCATAGGAAACGCTATATATATAAATAATGTAACTTCTGCTCTTTTGAGCGAGGCGGACATCTTAGAGGTACAGGGCGAAAGCACCGCGCGCTTTTCCGAACAGTGGGAAAAACACAAGCCATTTATCAAAATCTCCTCTTCCTTCGAAGAGGTTAACAGAATAGACGAAGCAATCAGTGTTTTGTTAGTTAAAAGTAAGCAGAACGAGGCACACGGATTTTACGAGGAGAAGGCACTGCTGATAGACTATTTGACAAAGATACAAATGGACGAAACAGTAAGTCTTGATAATATATTCTAGCGGTAAAAAAGGCTGACTTTTGTCAGCCTTTTTTACATATTTTTTACAGCATCAGATAAAAGCGCTATTTCTCTTGCATAGCCGTCAATATCGTTTGGAGTTTCCAAGCAAATTGGCAAATTTTTAACCACAGGGTGGGTAATAATCTTAATTATACCATCAAGCGACAGATTTCCTTCTCCAATTTTTTCGTGTCTGTCCTTGTGAGCACCAAGCACGTTTTTGGAATCGTTCAAGTGAATAGCTTTAAGTCGGTCACAACCGATGATTTTGTCAAAGCTATCAAGGACTCCATACACGTCGGTTGAAATATCATAGCCACCGTCGTGAACGTGGCAGGTATCAAGACAAACGCCAACACGTGTCTGGTTTTCCACCTTTTCTATAATTCTTTGTATTTCCTCAAAGGTCTTACCAATTTCCGTTCCCTTGCCTGCCATTGTTTCGATGAGAACAACGGTTTTCTCGCTTTCCGCAAGAATTGTGTTCAGGGTATCGGCAGTTTTTTCAATGCCTACGTCAACTCCTTGCGAAACGTGACAGCCAGGGTGGAAATTGTAAAGCGCATTTGGAATCTTGTCAAGCAGACGAACATCCTCTGCCATAACTCGCTTTGTGTAATCTCTTATCCCCTCATCAGCCGCACAGGGATTGAAGGTATATGGTGCGTGAGCAATTATTGGCGCAAAATTGTTTTCCTGCATCAATTTAACAAGAGCGAAAATATCCTCATCTGTTGGCGGCTTAAATGAGCCTCCGCGTGGATTCCTTGTAAAAAATTGAAATGTGTTAGCGCCTATGGAAAGTGCTTCCTTGCCCATATGCTCATAGCCCTTTGATACGGACAAGTGACATCCTAAATTCAGTTTCATTTTTACCTCTTTTCAAATACAGGTTGGCAAAAAAGCCGAATTTTTGCCAACCCTGTGTGTATTATATTACAAAATCAAACTCGAAGTCGTACATAGAAACGCTGTCGCCATCCTTACATCCGGCTTCCTTCAGCTTTTCTATAACACCGCTCTTGAGAAGCACGCGTTGGAAGAACATCAAGGATTCTCTATCCTCAAAGTTAACTTGACCCACAAGATTGTAAAGCCATTCGCCCTCAACAACGTATGTGCCCTTATCGTCTCTTGTGATTGTCACTGCGTGATCCTCACCGTCGCTCAAAATTGCATCCTCAGGTGTATATTCCGCTTCGTAAATTGTAAGTGGTGGCAATTCAAGGAGCATTTTATCAATTTCGCTAACAAGCTCCTCTGTGTTTTCGCCGGTATATGCTGAAATGTACATCAGCTTCCAGCCACGTTCCTTTACATATGCTTCAAAAGCGTCCACGTCCACTATGCTTCTGTCAAGAGAATCCACCTTATTTGCCGCAATTATGCGAGGACGTGTCGCTAATTCCGGTGAAAACTTATTAAGCTCCTCATCAATTGTCTTAATATCATCAATAGGATTTCTGCCCTCAATGCAGGATATATCAACAACCTGCACCAAAAGGCGGCATCTTTCCACGTGTCTCAAAAATGCGTGTCCCAAGCCCAAGCCTTCAGATGCGCCCTCAATAAGACCCGGAATATCTGCCATCACAAAGCCGTGACCGTCTCTTACATTAATAACACCTAAGTTGGGAGAAAGTGTGGTGAAATGGTAATCCGCAATTTTCGGCTTAGCATCACTAACTGCCGCTAAGAGAGATGATTTTCCTGCACTTGGCAAGCCAACAAGTCCCACATCGGCAAGCATTTTAAGCTCCAATGTAAGCTCCCATTCCTGACCCTTTGTGCCACTTTTTGCAAACATAGGGATTTGGCGTGTTGGTGTGGCAAAATGCTTGTTGCCCCAGCCACCTCTGCCGCCCTTGGCACAAATCCAATCCTCACAGCTTGACATATCCTTTAAAATTTTACCGCTCTTTTCGTCGCGGATAATTGTACCCTCAGGCACCTTGACTATTATATCTGCACCATTTTTGCCGTGGAACTTAGCACCTGCACCGTCCCCACCGTTTTCAGCAACAAATTTTCTCTTGTATCTGAAGGCAAGAAGCGTGTTTGAGCCCTTGTCAATAGTGAACACAACATTTCCGCCGTGTCCTCCATCTCCACCGTCAGGTCCGCCCTTTGCTACATATTTCTCTCGTCTGAAGGAAACACAGCCATTACCGCCATTGCCTGCCTTGACGAAAATTTTAACCTTATCAATAAACATTTAAAGCTCCTTTCCCGAACAACTATTACTCGTCTTGTTCATTCTCATCAGTTTGATTTCTTATAGTTCTTATGAATAGTTCCTCGGTATTTGAAAACTCTTTCACCTCTTCATCTTTATTTTTGTTAGCCATACCAAGCTTTTTCTTCATCCTTGGAGCATGCACATATCTTCTTTGCGCTGCGTTTGCTCGCACCGCAAGCTCACGAAGTGGTATATCGATGGACGCCTTGGCAATATCAATATAGCCAGTCTCCACCGCTTCCTCCTCCTTGTCAATCTTGACATATGCCATAGACAAGGCGATTGTTATAATCATCAAAAGGAAAATTCTCTTGTCATACCACGCAAAATCAAACACTCCTACGGACAAAATTGCCAAAATTGAGCAAAGCCCCGCGCAACCGTTAACTCGTCTGTACTCATTTTTCGCCTTAGCGGCATAGGACAAGATAACTCTTGCGAACATAATTATCAAAAGCGTAAACGCCAAAAATCCAAAGACACCGTACGATGCCACAATCTGTAGCGGCAAACTATTGATATACTCTTGTCCGAACGCCTCACTAACAGTTGTTCCGTGAGCGCCAACTCCGAACGGCAATTTAATCACTTCCATAAAATTATCCGCGAAATATGAAAGCCCCGCTTCAACGCTTGCCCCCTCTAATGGACCAAAGGAAAAAACGAACTCAATTGCACTATCCGGCAATGTAACATACAAAACCGGCAACGCAACAGCTACCAAGACTAAGGCATAAATAGCGGTTCTTTTAAAAAACACAAGCACCAAAAGCAAGCCCATAAGAAAACCAAGCAAGCCCAAAGGTGCGCCAGACAAAAGAAGTGCAGCAATTAACACAACAGAGAGCAAAAAGCCGCCAAATCGTGTGATATCCTTCTTTTCCGAAATCATATGCACCACGGCAAATGGAATAGCGATAACCATAAAGCGCATCAACACAGAAGGCAAGCCAAGGGTGGAAGAAATGTCCGCATCCTTAGGCATAACAGCCTCAAAGCCCTCCACGCTGCGTGAAATTTGACGCAAAATTGATTGTACAATGGCAACGATACCCACCACCAAGGATGAGCTGGTAAACGCAACTATGCTTCGACGGAACCAAACCTTAGAGTGAATAAGGTTTGAGAACATAAAATGCGAAAGCATAATAGCCAAATTCAAGGCAATGTCCTTGAGTGACGACAACGGGTCAGCATAATTGATACCGCAAACGGTGAAAACAAATATGGCTATGGTAACCCACAAATCAAAATATTCAAACTTGAATACGCGTTTTCCACGGATTGCCTTCAACACATAGCAAAGGAATGTATATGCAACGAAGGCGCAAATATACAAAACATCCACAAATGGTATTGCCAAAATTGAGATTACCGCACCGACCTCAGGAGTACGCACCGTACAATACATTAAAGCAATGCCTATAAGAATCAAAACTGTGTATGTTGGCATAAGGAAGTACGATACCACACCGAGAACCGCGCCAATCAAGAATGCAAATGATGCAAAGCTAACCCTGCCAGCCTCAGATGCTTCTCTAAACCCACTGTCATCCACACCGAGAAAGTCAAAAAGAATGAATTTGAACAGACGGCTGGACAAAACGTTGTCCGCCAGCGAGCGCGAGGAGAACAGAAGCGGAATTGCGCAAACACAGGTGGATGCGCCAAGCACAAACATCTTGAATGTGACATTTATAAACAAAATCATATCATTAATAGGATACAAAATTGTAACGACGGCACCCGTCATAAGCATCATAATGCCATAGTCCCTTAACGGAATCCGCATAAGGAACAGATATATTTTCGGTATAAAACCAGCGACGCCGCTATGCTCTATCAGTCTTGCAAGCTTGCGCTCACCTCTTTTGCTCTTTTTCCTGATGCTTGCTTGAAACTTATCATTAACCTTATCATAAGACGTGAAAAAACGTCCTATAAAGCTATTTTGCAAAACCATCAGAAGCCAAGCCATAAACCTGTCTAAAGCGGATTTTTTTCTTTGTTTGTTTTCCAATTTATCACACCTATTTTCGTTTTATTGTTTGGATTTTTTCTTTTTAAATATCTTTTCAAGCTCTGCCACATGCTCGGAAACATACTTTTCGTAAAGCTCGGGGCGGCGCTCCTTTGTCAGCTTGAGTGACTCCTCAAGTCGCCACTTATCTATGTTGGCATGGTGACCTGACAAAAGCACCTCGGGCACCTCTTTGCCTCTGAACACAGGGGGGCGCGTGTATTGCGGATATTCCAAAAGACCTGATGCTATGCTTTCCTTTTCATAGCATTCCTTGTCTGACAAAACACCAGGGATTAAGCGAGCAACCGCATCGACCATAATGCAAGCGGGGATTTCTCCGCCTGTCAAAACATAGTCGCCAATGGAAATTTCCTCATCCACAATTTCATCAATTACGCGTTGGTCAACGCCCTCATAGTGACCGCAAAGAATCACAATATTGTCGTACTGTGCAAGCTCCTTGGCAATTTCATGATTGAAGACCCTGCCTCGCGGAGATGCGTAAATCACGTGAGTTTTTTCGCCCTCTTGATAATTTTTGCAAACCGCATCAAAGCAATCGCATATCGGCTGAGTTGCCATAAGCATACCCTTGCCGCCGCCATATGGAGTATCATCAGTTTTTTTATGCTTGTTAGTTGTGTAATCACGAATGTCGTGAGTAGCCACAGAAATAATGCCGCACGCCTGCGCTCTGCCGATTATGCTACTATCTAAAACGCATCTGACAACGTCAGGAAAAAGCGTCATAATATCAAATCTCATCAGTCAAGCATGCCCTCGATAGGAGCAATGAAAATGCCCTTTTCCAAGGAAATCTCCTTTACAAACTCGCCAATTGCAGGTATGTATGCATCTGCCTTGCCATTTCTTGACACCACATACAAGTCCTGCGCGCCTTGATTTACCACATCCTTTAAAGTGCCGTACTTTTCCCCTGTGGCGTAATCAAGAACATCCAAGCCAATCAAGTCAACTATGAAAAAGTCGCCCTCATCCTTGGCAATATCGCTTCTATGCGCATAAACGCTTTGCATTCTAAGCTTCGTAACCTCTTCAGGTGTGCTAATGCTGTCAACCGTAACTATGGCAGAATTTTTATACGGTGAGCATTTTTTCACCTTGAGTGGAACATACTCCTCACCATTTTTCAAATACAAGGTTTTGATACCAGCAAAAACCTCGTAGCTATCACAAAACGGGTTAACCACCATAGCACCGTTGATGCCGTGCGCCCTTGTGATCTGCCCACATTCCAAGTATTCGTTAATCATATAGTCATACTCTTTTCTAAATACAAAATTCCACTGTATATTGTAACATAAATTATCAGAAATATCAAGACTAATATTATATAATTATTATATAGAGAATAAAAAATAAAAAAAGTATTGACAAAGGGAAAATAGTGTGATATAATGCTTTCACCTCGTGTATGGGGGTTCTTTTTTTGCGCTTGCAAATTTCCCCTTGGCTTCATGCGAGGGAGGTACGGTGCGTTACCACGCACACATTTATGGGCTTTGCCCAAATTATAATTAGGAGGTGCCGCGATAATGGCTAAAAATGAGGCAAGAGTTAAGGTTACTCTCGTTTGCACAGAATGCAAGCAGCGTAACTACGACACAAAGAAAAACAAGAAAAACGACCCAGATCGACTCGAAATGAATAAGTTCTGTCGCTTCTGTCGTAAGCACACCTTGCACAAAGAATCAAAGTAAGGAGTAAAATCATGGCTGAGAAAGAAAACAAGAACAAGGCCACTGAAAAGAAGCCGGGCTTTTTCAAGAAAATCGGCAACTGGTTCAAGGGCTTAAAGAGTGAGTTCAAGAAGGTTACTTGGGCTTCTCGCAGAAGTACATTCAAAAACTTCGGCATTGTTCTCTCCATCGTTATCGCTTCAGCTGTAGTTATCGGCATTGTCGATATCGGCTTAGGTGCATTTTTCAATTTCTTACTTGAAGTTATCAGTTTGTAATTGAGGTGCAATAATGAGTGATTTTAACGAGCTTAATGTCGGTCCTAAATGGTATGTAGCACACACCTACACCGGTTACGAGAATAAGGTTAAGGCTGCTATCGAAAGAGCTGTAGAAAACAGAAATCTTTCACATCTTATTTTTGATGTTAAAATCCCTGTTACTACATCTGTTGAGATCGATTCCAAGGGTAGAGAGAAAATCGTTGAAGAAAAGATTTTTCCCGCATATGTTTTTGTTAAGATGATTATGAACGACGAAAGTTGGCATATCGTTCGAAACATTACAGGTGTTACAGGCTTCGTAGGTCCCGGATCTCGTCCTGTTCCACTTTCAGATGAGGAGGCTATGTCAATCGAGGTTGAGGCTAAGGTTGAAATGGATACCTTCCAAATTGGCGATGAGGTTGAAATCATCGACGGATTCCTTACAGGTCACAGCGGCAAGATCGGTGAAATTAATGATAGCGAGGTTACTGTTATCGTTACCACTATCGGACGTGAGATGCCTGTTAGCCTTGACGCAAAGTGCGTTAAGAAAAAATAACATTGCTTGGGCGACGGCTTAACAAGGTCGCCAAATCAGTGGGAGAAAGAAAAATACTTTTCAATTCTTTCGTATAGTACCACTAAGGAGGATTATTTATTATGGCAAAGAAAATTCAAGGCTATATCAAGCTTCAGATTCCTGCCGGCAAGGCAACACCACAACCACCTATCGGTCCAGCTCTTGGTCAGTACGGTGTTTCAATTCCTAACTTCACAAAGGAATTCAATGAAAGAACAAAGAATGATATCGGTTACATCATCCCTGTTGTAATTACAGTTTATGCTGACCGTTCATTCACATTCATCACAAAGACTCCACCAGCTCCAGTTCTTATCAAGAAGGCTGCAGGTATCGAGACTGCTTCTGCAACACCTAACAAGACAAAGGTTGCAAAGCTCACAAAGGAACAGGTTACAAAGATTGCTGAAACAAAGATGCCTGACTTGAACGCAGGTTCTTTGGAAGCTGCTATCAGCATGATCAAGGGTACTGCTCGTTCTATGGGCGTTACTGTTGAGGAATAATAGAGGAGGATATTTGAGATGAAAATGGGAAAGAAATACATCGCAAGTGCTGAGCTTATCGAAGCTTCCAAACTCTATGATCCAGCTGAGGCTATGAAGCTTGCATGCGAAACATCTAAGGCTAAATTTGATGAAACAATCGAAGTTCACGTTCGTCTTGGCGTTGACTCCCGTCACGCTGACCAGCAGGTAAGAGGCGCAGTTGTTCTTCCACACGGTACAGGTAAGACAGTTCGTACACTTGTATTCGCTAAGGGCGACAAGGCTAAGGCTGCTCAGGATGCAGGCGCTGACTATGTTGGTGACGTTGATTACGTTGAAAAGATTACAAAGGAAAACTGGTTCGAGTTCGACGTTGTTATCGCAACACCTGACATGATGGGTGTTATCGGTCGTCTCGGTAAGGTTCTCGGTCCTAAGGGTCTTATGCCAAACCCAAAGGCTGGTACAGTTACAATGGATACTGCTAAGGCTGTTACAGAAGCTAAGGCAGGTAAGATTGAATACCGTCTTGACAAGACAAACATCATTCACTGTCCAATCGGTAAGGCTTCCTTCGGTGCTGAAAAGCTCGAGGAGAACTTTGCTACATTGCTTGGTGCTATCATCAAGGCTAAGCCAGCTGCTGCTAAGGGTCAGTACATTAAGAGCTGCACAGTAGCTTCTACAATGGGCCCTGGTATCAAGGTTAACAGCGCAAAGATCGACTAATTTTCAATAGTCTATAAACATAAAGCTCCACACGAAAGTGCGGAGCTTTTTTGTTATTCAAGCGAAATGAAAGAGTTGCCAGGTCGACAACTCTTTTCGTTTTATTGTTCTGTAACAGCCATAGTATATGCTTCTTCGGGAATGGTGAACTCTGTGTCGTTAATAGCGGTCACTTCAATAGTGTTCTCTACTTCAACGCCCTTGCCT
The DNA here is from genome assembly GCA_045632405.1 of Eubacteriales bacterium. GTDB lineage: Bacteria > Bacillota > Clostridia > Oscillospirales > CAG-272 > RGIG2000. The sequence goes on from JAZQWO010000057.1 coordinate 9,656, forward strand.
GTCATTTCATATGTATACATGATACCGTCGTCAGTTGACTCCAAGGTATAGATATTTCTGTAGGACAGTGAGCCCATTTGGGAAACGGTTGAATACTTATATGCATCTCCCTTTTTCTCTGCCATATCCAATATGTGGCGGTATGTGAATGCGTTTGCGCTAAAGCCCATTGTTGATTCCATAGAAATAAAGGCTGCTATATACTCAGAAGCGGTAAGCTCTTTCTTTTCCTTTGTCTTGTTCTCTCCGTCATCCGCTACGGAATATTCAAAATATTTGCCCTGTGCTTCGTCAAAGAACAAATATATAGTAGTTTTTATTCCGTCATAGTCGGTAAGCGCATACACTGCTCCGTCCATAACCTTGAACTCATAGCTTGAACCATCATCATTTGATGCGGAAACTGTATAGCTGTCTGCTGATAGCACCTTATCAAGTCTTCTTTCCATACCGTTTCTGAAGTCGATTGCACAGGATGTCATAAATAATACTGACAAAAGTAGCATCAATGCAAAGGTAAGGGCGATTATTCTTTTAAATGTATTTCTCATATTCTATCCCCCTTATTTCTCTTCTGCAACCTTGTCAAGAATTTCCTGAGGTATTGTAACTTCTGTGTCGCCAATTGCATAAACGTAAGAAACATCAACCTCTTCCTCTTCTGTTACAGTAAGCGTGATTTTTCCATCCGCTTCGCTTATCACAAGAGTTTCGTCCTCGTCAAACTGCATTTCATAAGAGCCGTCCTCTTTAGGCTCTAAGGCATCACATACGCGAACAAAGGAGTTTAACATAGATGCCATGATAGTGCCGGGAGACACAAGCTCTGTGTAATAGGAAATATATTCCTCAGAGTCGATAAACAATTTTATATCATTTTCAGTGTCGTTCAAAACATCAACAGCGTAATAGTATTTACCGTCATTTTTGTCGTAGTAAAGGTAAATATCCTTTTCGCCCACTACTGTGTACTGTACAGTAGAGCCGCTAACCTTTAAAACAACATCTTCCGCTTCAACAGTATAGTTGTCGGATGACAAAAAGTCCTCAACTGTGCTCTCAAGGGAGCAGGAAGCCAAGCAAAGCACTATTGTCGCCAAAAGAGCAACTAAAAGCAGTGCCACACCCTTTTTCATAGTTTTTCCCATAGTTCTCTCCTTATTGGTAATGAATACCAATTTGTTGAATAAAAATTTGATATCAACATTATATCACAACACGCCACCAATGTCAACAAACAAGATTTAATTATCTTTGCTTTCTAAAAAAGTAAACAGACAAAATAACGCATATCGCTATTCCCGCAGCGAAAGGAATGACATATAAAAAAGCAACTCCTGCAGGGGCACTGTTACCACTATGCTCAATGGCACAACGCATATGTGCATAATTATAAGCAACAACTGCGCACATTATATGAGATAAAAGTAATGCAATTATGGCAAACAAGTAGCCTAATTTTTTCATAATTCGATCCTCGGACTTTAATTAGTCATATATTTCTCATTAACGGATACTGTAAGCAGATCAAGCTTATTACTTCCACTTGCAAACAACATACTGATACACCGCGTCACAGTATCTTCTCGTCCGTCAACAAGGGTTGTTTTATAGGTTTCTGTATATTTTATTTCGTAGCTATATTTAACATTCGCTCCGTTTTTGGATGCGGCTTCATAATTTAGCAGTTCAATTATGGATGTAGCATCCTCGTATAAAATTATGCTTTCTTTGTTCAAATCATCGGGTATATCCATGTAAGGCTTGAAATTTTGTAAAATATTCTCAAGAGTATATTCAAATTTTACGCTATATGGCAAGGAAAATCCCTCAAGCTTTACTCTTGTGTAAAATTCATTTGTGTAATTCGCATATTGACTATCCTCTGTTTCAGCATAATTGTTCTCGAATCCGAAAAGCTTCGTGCCACCAAACATTCCGCCTCCAAGTAGTCCATCATCATGCGCAATATTCATATCATCAGTTATAGCTTTTCCATTATAGCTGTATTTTTCCAAAATATTCAGCAAATCAGATTGGGACAATCTTTCAATAAAATTTATGCTATCAAGATATTCGGAAAAATATGTACTCAATGACGAATGAATTTTCTCCCAATGCTCCTCAATCTTAACTGTAACATCCTCGCTCGGCATTTTGAAATAATAATAGACAAACTCACCATTTGAAGAAGAAACAGCTTGCTCCTTGCCATTTACAAAAACTCTATAATATTGCTCTGTAAAAGATTCTAATTTAATGGTGACTATTTCTCCTGCCGCATAGGAGTCCTCCAAGTCGCTATAAATCTGTGTGCCATTAGCACATACAATTTCGAGTTTGTGCTTAGGTTCGCTATCAGCGCCTAAATTGCACGACACAATTGCCAATAATGCCACAGTTATCAATATAATTGCAAATATTTTTTTCATACAGTGACTCTCCTCCTTTTACATACAATTAATAATTCTATAATGCGAGTTTGCCATGCTTCAATTTAATTGTAGCATATATTTTCAAAAAATGCAAATGGGCAAAATTCACTCTATAATTCGCCATTTCATAGATTGAGCGATTGCGTATGAACCCTTTTTAGTTTGTTCCATATTTACAAAAAAATCGTCTGACCAAACAATCCAATTCTGTTCATTAAATATAACACTTGTATCTGTTATATCCCATTGGTTATCTTTTATCTGCCACTCTAACAAATTTTCAAATTCGATTTCTACAACAGCATCACAAATGCTCGTAACTAATATTTGTAATACCAACTTAGTTTGTTCCGGATTGAAGCTATGACCGTTTTCCACTCTCGATATACCGCAATTTGTATACCGAACGCCAATAATATACCCATCGTGTAACGAATTGCTTCTCTCAAGAAATAACTTTATATCATCGTTTGTTTTAATTTCATTGAACATATTTTCCCATCCTTTATTAAATCAAGTTTATCTAACAAATATATTATACCCTAAATCTCGCCGAAAGTAAATATGACGGCAGAGTTTTTACAAATTGAAACGCCCTTTACCGTAGGGGCGAACTGCGTTCGCCCGCGGGAGACCACAGGTCTCCCCTACGAAAAAGAAAAACAGCACCCACGAATGAGTGCTGTTTTGTATCGAAATAATCCTAAATGGGTAATTATCTCTTTGAGAACTGTGGTAGCGAAGGTAAAAACAATTAAGTATTGTTTTTACCGAGTGAAACCGCCCAAAGCAAGTAGAGTGACGAGCCGAGTGTATCGAGGCGATGTTAATCGACTATGCGACGGTGGAGGAGTCTCGACGAGCGCGAGGAGTGCTCCACAGAAAAACAAAAGGCACACACAAGGTGTACCTTTTGAATATAAGACAATAATAATTATCTCTTTGAGAACTGTGGAGCACGACGAGCAGCCTTCAAGCCGTACTTCTTTCTTTCCTTCATACGTGGGTCACGTGTGAGGAGACCTGCAGCCTTGAGTGCGCCTCTTGCAGCTTCGTCAGCTGTGAGGAGTGCTCTTGCAATACCGTGACGGATTGCGCCTGCCTGACCGGAGATACCACCGCCAACAACGTTAGCAACAACGTCGTACTTGCCAAGTGTTTCTGTTACGCCGAAAGGCTGGTTGATGATGAGCTTCAATGTTTCAAGACCGAAATATTGGTCGATGTCTCTGCCGTTGATTGTGATAGCGCCTGTACCGGGATAAAGACGAACACGAGCAACAGACTTCTTTCTTCTACCTGTACCGTAGAAATATGGTTTAGCACTTGTATACATTATTCTGTCCTTCCTTTCCCAATTACTTTACTTCGTATGCGATTGGCTGCTGAGCCTGCTGGTTGTGTGTAGCACCTGCATAAACCTTAAGTCTTGTGATAGACTTGTCGCCAATGTGGTTGTGTGGGAGCATACCCTTAACTGCGAGCTGCATAGCAAGCTCTGGTCGAGTAGCCATAAGTGTCTTGTACTGAACTTCCTTAAGACCACCGATGTAACCGGAGTGACGGCGGTAGTACTTCTGCTCAAGCTTCTTACCTGTAAGAATAGCCTTGGAAGCGTTGATGATGATAACGAATTCGCCACAGTCAGCGTGTGGTGTGAATTCAGGACGGTGCTTACCTCTCAAAATGTTAGCAGCAGCAACAGCTGTCTTACCGAGTGGCTTGTTAGCAGCGTCGATAACATACCATTTACGTTCAATGGTGTTGTTAGCCATAAATGTTGACATTTTAGTTTCCTCCAATAAATTATAGTAGTTGGGCGGTTTGCCCTTTCTTTATTGCTTGACTATTATAACACCCTTAACCGCGGTTGTCAATAGATTTTTTGAAAAAATTTTGTTCATTTTGGGTTTTTACACACTGTTCTCGTTTTTTCTCTCGTTTTCTCTTTTTATCTCTTGTTTTCTCAATATTAATTTTAAGCATTTTTGATGCAAAAATAGCGCTTTAGCACTACATTCCGCAAAGAATATAACACCAAAGCGCCATTATATTTAAATTATGCCTGTGTCACAAGTGAATTGTAGGTACAGCCCTTTACACTGTCCACGGTTTCACCGTTTTCGATATATACTATCTTTTCACCGTCATAGATATATGCGCAGAAAACAATGCTTACATCCATAGTGCTCTCGCTAATACCTCTTACTCTGATTTCAAAATACTCGTGTGTCATAACATTAAAGTCACCAACGATAACCTTGTCGCTTGCTCCAACAACCGCGCCGTTTTCAACCTTCAATGGTTGAATAAGCTCGCCTGCCAAATTACCTGAAGCAACTGTGCCGATTCTGAAGTCAGGGTTAAATGAAATGTATTCATTGTATGCTTCGTGGTCAATGCCATAGCTCTGTACTACACTGAATGCACCGTATGTGCTAACGGAATAGCCATAGCTTGTAAGAATCTTATCCGCTGTTGGTTCCGCTTCCTCCACGGTAGCCTCGTTACAAAGAGCGCAGAAATATAATTTTGTGCCAAGTGCAATGTAGCCATCCTTATAATCGATGCCTGCAAGAGTTGTGCCAAGCACGTGGATATCGGACAACGGGAGCTCTCTTTGAGCAGTAGAGCCTTCGGTTGAGCCTTCTGCTGTATAAATTGTATATGTTGCGATTTCATTCACACCGCATACACAGTCTGTTGTAGAGCCTGCAATACCTGTTTCAATACAAGTTGGAGCCTTGATAATGCCCTCTGCATAAGCGTGAGGAATTCCATTATAAACCGTGTACTTACAGCCTGACAAGGACTTAATGTCTGGGTCGATTGTATAGAACACTACACCGTTGTTTTGTCTGTTGACAAACGCATTTGAGTTAATTGAAACATCAGCGGAGTGGCAATATACGCTTATCACTGCTTTAGAATTGTTTGCGCCTGCTACACAGAAGCAATACTGGTCAATGTAGGTTGCCGCCTTGATTACAACAACCTCAAGATACTCTGCACAGTCAAATGGCTTTCTGTCAATTCTTGTAATGCTATCACCGAAATATACGTACTTAACTGCTGCATTATAGAATGCCGCATCACCTGTAAATACAACTGTTGCTTCATCAGGGAAAACAACGCTTTCAACGCCTGTCTTCTGGAAGCTGTTTGTACCGAAGGAATATGAGCTTCCATTTGCCATAGTCAAATACTTAAGGTTACTCTTGTTGTTAAAGCAAGTATTTTTAAATGTAACTGTTGCGCCTGCAACGTTTGAGTAAAATGCCTCCAAGGTATTGTTGGCACCAATAGAGGTAACGTCCACTGTTGCCGCGCCCACATTGATAGTCTTAATACCTGTAAGACCTGCCAATGATGTGATTTCAAGCTTTGCGCCGTCCACGATATTAATCACTTCAAGAGTGGAGTTTGCATTTATCATATTGATAACGCCAACACCCACAGGAACCTCAACTGCAATTACGCTTTCTGCAGCAATTTCATCAGTTCCTTTAATACCAACCAATGTAAAGCTTGTATTTTCTCCAACACCTGTTGTGGCAAGCCACAAAACGTCACCCGCTTTTACGGTCATTTCTGTATCGTTGCCATCAGCATCTCTTACAGTAATTGTGATTTCTGTCTCAGATGGGTCGTAAACTGTTACAACGGACTTTTCTCTTTGGCACTTTTCACACTTGAACACATCCAAGCCGAATGAGCCCAATGTTGGGACAACGCTTCTCTCCTCATCCTTAATCCAAGAATGCTCGCAGTCGCTTGGTACTATTTCCATCCAAGTTATCTCGCCCTCTACCTTTTCCTGTGTCATTACAGCGTCGGTAAGATAGAGTGCAATTTTTTCCTTGTCACTTTGAGATACACAGAACTTACCGCCGTTAACGGCAACATCTACCTTTTGAAGAACAAATTCTGTCAAGATAGAGCCCTCGCCGTTTGCCACATTGATTGTGCCGTCAAGGGTCATATACATATATTTGCTAGAACCTGTCTGATTTGCAAATTCAATAAAGCTCACGCTTGTTGTAATATTTGCAGTATCATAAATTCTGCATGTTGCCTCTGTTGTTACAGCATTAATACGAGCCAAGGCTCTTGCATTAATAGTGCCTGCAATGGCAATTTTTGGGTGCTTTTCGCGCGCTACACCTCCGCAACGGAATGCGCTATACGGTGTTGTAAGCTCAACACCCTTACCAATCCAGAACTGCTGAGGCGCATCATCGTCTCCATATCCGTGACCCCAAATATACACAGCACTTTCGTCAATTCCTGTCTTAACAGTAGCAGGTGCGTGGACAATTTTACCTGGGCCATGAACTATGAAGGAGCCTCGCTTTATGGTAGCAATCGAGCCTGCGGTTGAAGTAAGCGTATGGCCGTTCAAATTAGTCGTATGAGCGCGCCATTCCTGTTCAAGTGCCGCTGTCAAAGTGATGTCTGCGCCAAGCTTTACGTAGCAATGACCACTATTTTTAACAAAGTCCGCTGCGTTATAAACTGTTATACCATATGCCTCATAGAGCATTGTCGACTCTGTGAAATATACAGTTTCACCGGGGGCATAGAGGTTACCTGCCTCATCAAACCAACCGTAAAATTCTCTGTCAACAACAGTACCATCAGCCAAAGCAGAGGTAGCATCTGAAGATTGCTTATTTGTACGCAAGGTATAACTGCCATCCTCATTTGGCTTTGCTACATCGTACTGATATCCGCCAATCCAGTTGTAAGTAACCTTTATCTCTTCTGCAGAAGCAGTAAATGCAAATGCGACAACAAGCAATGATAAAATTGCTACTGTCAACAAGAATAGATAAATTTTTCTTTTCATAACAAACTTCTCCTATATTTTGTGGTATTATATATTTTATCACATACGCGAGTTTTTTTCAACGCACAATGTCTTTGAGTTGTTTTTTTCTACATTTTGCATAAAAAATAAATAGGCCACTCCTCGAAAAGGAGTAGCCTATTTGTGCATTTTTACTTATTTCAAGAACACCTCGATAACAGGCACTACCATATCAGGAATCTGCTGTGGAATCTTAAATGCTACCAAGCCGTCCTTATGTGTGCGCGCTTCGCTGAAGTGGTCAACTGAGCCGATTGTATAGAGGATTTCGCTACCGTCGTGCAAGAATTGAGCATAATCAATCTTGTCACCCAAGCCTTCAAATTCAAGGAATGCGTATGGGTATTCTACCAAGTGAATGTAAAGTCTCTTTCCATCCTCGCTCTGTGTCAGGCGTGTGCCACGGGGAGCCTTGAATTCAGGCTCTGCCATTGTACAATTGTAAATGGAACGACCGTTCACTCTCATCCAATCTGCATAAACCTTCAGTGCCTTTTCTGCACGGTAATCGAAATAGCCGCGCGCAGTTGGTCCTACGTTCATAAGAAGGTTACCGCCACAGCAAACGGTGTTAACAAGCATTTCAATAAGCATCTTTGGTGACTTCCAGGATGTTTCGTCACGGAAATAACCCCAAGAGCCTGAGAATGTCTGACAAGCCTCCCATGTTACAAGCTCGCCAGACTCGGAGTGCTTAACCCACTCAAGCACCTGATACTGCTCAGGTGTCCACAAATCCTGCTCAAGGTCGGAGCGGTTGTCAATAATGATGCCCGGCTGAAGCTCTCTTGCCAATGCAATAAGCTTTTCGGATTCCCAATCATCCTTGCCCTTACCCTTCATCCACGCAGGGAACTTAGGGTCTGCATTGGGGTATGAGAAATCAAACCACAAAATATCAATCTTACCATAGTTGGTAAGAAGCTCTGTTACCTGATTACGCATATATTCTGCGTATCTCTTCATATCTCTGCCTTCATTCTGCTGCTCTGCATCTGCATCATAGCGGCGCGGGTGAATAGCGTCAATTGTAAAATCGGGGTGATGCCAGTCAATCAAGGAATAGTAGAAGCCTACCTTAATTCCCTCTGCTCTGAAGGCGTCAACATATTCCTTTACAAGGTCTCTGCCTGCCTTGGTGTTTGTGCATTTGTAGTCAGTGTACTTTGTATCGAACATACAAAAGCCCTCGTGGTGCTTTGTTGTCAATACCGCATACTTCATTCCTGCCGCCTTTGCCTGTCTTGCCCAATCCTTTGGGTCATAAAGGTCAGGATCAAAATACTTGAAGTATTTATCGTATGCCTCATCCTTAATGCATTCAATGTGCTTGATCCACTCGTTTCTTGCGGGCATTGCATAAAGTCCCCAGTGGATGAACATACCAAAGCGGTCCTTCTTAAACCACTCTGTATCTCCCGGTGTTTTTCTTGTTACATAGCTTGACATTTCCGTGTCCTCCGTCAAAATAATTTTTTATTCAATATTTTTGCGCCCTTAATAAGCGGCTTTATCTTTACCATTTCACGCCCTACACAAAGCGGGTACATACCGAGAGTGGATAAAATATACCACGCGGACATACTGCCGTTGTCCTCGTCACCCGGATAACCCATCTCAGACGAAAACAGCTCCTTGCACATTTTGTGTATCCAATATTCCGCCTTGCCCGTTTCTCCCAAGTATGCATAGATATAAGGGATATGGAAGGATGGCTGATTTGAAATTGCACATTGACCAAAGTCAACCTGTGCCATCTCTGACATTTCGTGTATTTCGCCCCCATAGCCAAACACGCGGAATGTGGGTGGGGTATTGAAAATTTCGTCAATTTTTTCAAGCAGCTTGTCCCTGCCGCCGTAAAGCTCACAAAGTCCCTCTATATCGTGGGGAACAAAGTGAGAATTTTGATATGCTGAGCCCTCTGTATAATTTCCGCCCCAGCTTGTGGGGTCGAAATTCGGAGCAAATTTACCCTCTGTGTCCTTGCCACGCATAAAGCCTGTTTCGGTGCAGAAAATGTGCTTATAGTTCTTTGAGCGAGCCATATAGGTATCGCACAATTCATCCTTGCCCAAGCGCTTAGCAATCTCGGCAATACACCAATCTCCATATGCGGCATCAAGTGTCAAATTAACACTTTCCTTGTATAAATCACAGGGGACGTATCCGTATTTCAGATATTCCTCCACACCGTTTCTACCAAAGCGAGACTCATTTCCCTTTACATTTGCGTGATGTATCATCCCATCAAGAGCAGTTTCCCAAAGCTCGCGGCTGCCGATGCCGTTATACACCGCGTCAAGAATAACAGGGTCAATCAAGGTGCTTGGCATACATCCAACCTCACCAAGAGAGTGCCATCTTGGCAAGTAGCCACTTTCCTTGTATATATTGACAAAGCCCTCGAGCATTTCTGCGTATTCCTCTTTTGCAATCAAGGCAAGTAAGGGGAACTCTGTGCGGCTTGTATCCCAAAAGCCCGTGTCCGTATATAAAGCGCCTTCCTTTACTGTTCCGTCACACGCAGAATAATGGACACGTGTGCCATACTTTTTGATTTCATGCGCCTTGTGTGGGAACAAGAAGCATCTATAAAGGCAGGAATAAAAGGTCCTTTTCTGCGCTTCATTATCTGTGTCTATTTCTATGCGAGATAGCCTTTCTTCCCATATAGCTGCCCCCTGTGCCTTTATATCATCAAAGGATTTGCCCATCAAGTCGCGCTCAATGGACTCAAGCGCCATTTGATGGCTAATATATGAAATGCCTATTTGCAAGTCAACCGTTTGGATATTCAGAGCTATATGCATAGCGCCATTTTTCTCGTATGTACTGTCAAAATCAACCACGTCCTGCGGTATTTTTATAGCAAAGTACATTTTAAAGTCCTTTGCCTTGGATTTTGATTGCCCGTTTGTTGTGCCAAAAAGCACGCATTTTTCTTTATCAAGCTCGTAGGTATAGTCACCCAAAATAGGCAGAATAGACAGGTAGCTTTTCCGCTTGTCCAAAAAGCTCAATCTCACAGCTCCGCCATATTCTGTGGGTGAAAGCTCAAAAATACAATTTGAGCGCAGGAAATGAACCTTCAAATAGTGGGGAGCAAGCACAGAGTCAGAGAGCCTGAAGCTGCTTGATGCCATATCGGGGTTGCTTGCTATAACATCATTTTGCGGTGTTAACAAAAGCGTGCCATAGTCATCAATCCAGGGGCTTGGCTGATGGGTAAGCCTAATGCCCTCAAGATATGGTGCATTCGGCTTATAAAACCAAGACTCCTGTCCCTTCAGCCTTTCAGTTTGTGGGCAAAAGGAAGCCATAGCAAAGGGAAGCTGAGTCAGCGGCAACGTATTGCCCCGCGAATAACGCATAACTGAGTCCGTTCCCATTTTTATATTTACATAAGGAAGATACATAAATACCTCCTACCTTCATTTTTTTAATTATACTATAATTTATCAAATTTATCAATGCTTTTTACTTGTATTGTCAAGAATTTTGTGCTAAAATTTAATTAGAAGATGCAAAGGAGATTTGGCAAATGATTACTTTACAAAAATCACCCAACAAAGATTTTAAAATACTCAATTTAGCAGACGTACAAATGGGCAATAACGAGTGGCAAATAGGACATAAGTTCCGCGCCATTCTCGACACAACTCTTGACGCGCTTTTCGAAAAGATAAAGCCTGACCTGGTAACTCTTTCGGGCGACCAGGCTTGGTGTGGCGACTATGATTCATTAGAGGCTCTTGCCTGCTGTCTTGACGGGTACGGTGTTCCGTATGCTCTTGTATGGGGCAACCACGACCAGGAGGGCGGTGCCGACAAGGTAATTGGTGCTGAAAATACACTTAAAAAGCATCCGCTTTTCCTTTACGAGTCGGGACCACGTGAGTTAGGCTTTGGCAACTATATCATTGCAATTAACGAGGGTGACAAGCCTGTACATGCTCTTATTATGATGGATAGCCACGACCACGCACACTATTATGACAAGGACGGCAAAGAAATTTTCGCCTGGGGTACAACACCTGCCTGGGGCAAGCTATACCCTGAGCAGCTTGTATGGTACAAGGAACAAATTGAACAGCTGAAGGCGGCAGGCTACCCTGAATCCACCATTATTATGCACATTCCTTGCTATGCCTACAACACCGCATTTAATGCATCCTTCAAGGGCGAAACAACAAGCATCACAATTGCAGATAGCTACAAGAGTGAGTATTGGACCGAGGATGCGCAGGGTGCTTTCGGTGTGAAATACGAGGGCATTTGCTCCTACCCTGCAGACGAGGGCGAATTTGATGCAATTTCAGAGTGCAATCACACCAAGACTGTTCTTGTTGGTCACGACCACAAGAATTGCTTCTCCATTCCATATAAGGGAGTGCGCTTGACCTTCGCGGTTAAAACAGGCGCAGGCTGCTATTGGACACCTGAAATGAACGGCGGAACATCCTTGTCTGTTAATAGTCAAGGCGTCATCACGGTTGAGCATAATTTTGTTGATGTTTCAAATCTTCTTTAAATAAAAATGCGATTTCCTGTTTTGGGAAATCGCATTTTTACTTAGAATGTGATTGTATTGACAGAACGAGGTGGAAGCTCGTAGGATTTGCCCTCAACAGTAATTACCTTTGCTTCTCTGTATGGGTTATCTACAACGAGCACGTGTGAGCCATCTGGATTTTTGAAGCATGTACAGCTTGATGCGTATTCGCCCTTCATTGTAACATACTTTGCTCCGCGCTTAACGAAGTGTGAGAAGTGCTTCATCAAATAATATTCGGGAGTGAAGGTTGCCTTGTCACCGTCAACGCTAATAAGGGAATTTTGATGCCATCCCCAAGTGCTTGGTTGACCCTTTTTAAGTGCCAGGTTCCAATAAACATATGCGGTTGCACCAAATCTGAAATAATGTCTTGCAAGACCGTAAATCATCATCATATGATCCCAGGTGTTTTGTCCGTCACCACATTCGCTCTCTGTTTGAATAAGCTCAAGCTCGGGGTAATCGTCCATTGTCTGAGGCAACGCAAATTTACCTGCCCACTGATAACCAACGCCCTTTATGTACTTTCTTGCATCTGTCTGCATCGCATAGCCAAGATAGTCGCAATATCTTGTCCACCAAAGGCGGTCATCACCCTCAGGACCATTGATAGTGCCGAAGAAAATATCAACTCCCTCACCCTCAAGAGCAGGACCAAGATATCCGCCGATAAACTCAGCAAGCTCACTGCCGCGCCATACACAGGATGGGAAAACTTGGTTGCTGCAAGGCTCATTTTGTGGATGAATATGAATAAGGGGCACGCCCTTTTCGTGATATGCCTGTACATATTTTTTGAAATAAAGGGCATAGGCACTTAAATTTTCAGGGGTTCTGTCGAACACACCGAAGCTATACGCTCTCTTTGTCTTAAACCAAAGAGGTGGACACCAGGGAGATGCGAACGTTTGCATTTCCTTTTGTCTTTTCACACCCTCTAAAATAAGCGGCAAAAGAAGCTTTTCATCTCTTTCAATTGAAAAGTTCTTCATTTCATAGTCGCCCTCAGTTTCATTATAGCTATAAAAGCTTGTGGCAAAGTCACTAGCACCGATAGGGGTGCGGCAATAGTTAAAATTACACTTGTCAGCATCAAAAAGCTCGTCAAGGCAAGCGCGCTTATCTTCCTCAGATAAGTCATTGAGCGCTAGCGCAGAAAGCTCACTAAAGCAAGTGCCAAAGCCACGTACAGTCTGTTTTTCCTCACCCAGTGTCAATAAAATACCCTTTTTATCGGTTTCGATACCCTTTTGCCATCTTGCATTTTCTGTTGTTGAAATAATCATAATAATACCTCTCATAAATTGTGCTATAATAGCATCAAATACAGTATATCTTAAATTATTTGTAAAATCAATACAATTGAGAAAATATTAGTAAATTATATGATATAATAATATAAAATCTTCGGAGGGCTATCAATTTTATGAAAAACAAAAAGCTGTTAATTACTTTTTGCACAATTTTAGGCACTCTAATCCTTTTGTTTGCCGCATTTTTTATTTATGTTGGTAGCTATTACCATGCTGACGGTAATGCTATCAGCGCCTTCAACTATGATGGGTTCGAAACACAGGAGCTTGATGGCGAATCAATAGCATTTGTACCTAACATAGACTATAAAACAGGCATCATATTTTATCCGGGTGGCAAGGTTGAGCACACATCATATATACCTCTTATGAAAAGCTTAGCATCCCGCGGCATTTTGACTGTTCTTGTGAAAATGCCATTCAATTTAGCGGTGTTTGATATTGATGCGGCAGACGGAATTCAAAATAGCTTTGAAAATGTTGAGCATTGGTATATGGCGGGGCACTCCTTGGGCGGCTCTATGGCTTGTGAATATGCCCTTGACAATGCGGACGCATTTGACGGTATCATTCTCTTGGCATCATATTCTGCCGCAGACCTTTCGAAGACCGATTTGCGTGTCCTTTCCATATATGGCTCCGAGGATAAGGTTTTAGACAAGGAGAAATATGAAAGCTCCAAGGTCAACCTACCAAGTGATTTTACAGAGCATATAATTAATGGCGGTAATCACGCACAGTTTGGCTCATACGGCGAGCAAAAAGGGGATGGAGTGTCGATTATTTCCGATAAAAAGCAAATTGAGGAAGCAACAAACACTATTGTTGAATATTTAAAACAGGCTTGACAAAGCCTGTTTTTTTGCTCAAAAAAACAGCGTGATAAAAATCACGCTGTTTTAATTTTACAGTAAATTCCGAGGCTTAGCCAACGATACCGCTACGCTCAATACCCTGAACGATAAAGTTCTGAACAAAGAGGTAAGCAATGATAAGTGGAAGCGCTATCAAAATTGTAGCAGTTCCTGTGATGGCTGATGCATAGGTATCCAAATTCTTTGTTGCAAGCTTCAAGGAATCCGGTACACCTGTGATACTACTCATAAACTGAATTGCACCCTCTTGATCCCAATAGCCAGGCTCAAAGAAGATAGATGTATAGAAGTCATCTGTCCACTGCCAAGCAAAGGAGAAGATAAATACAGTAACGAGCATTGGAATAGCCAATGGAATAATGATGGTAAAGAATGTTCTGAATGTGCTTGAGCCATCAACATATGCACTCTCTTCAAGCTCATCAGGTACGCCTCTGAAGAACTGACGAAGCAAGAAGATATAAAGACCGTTCTTAAATCCTAAGCCTGTTATAGCAAGGATGTAAACAGGAATGAGTGAGTTGATAAAGCCACCCTCCATAACACCGATGTTCTCAAGGAACATACCGATAGGATTGCTTGAACCGAAAAGCTTAAAGAACATCTTCATTGAGAATCTCAAGCTTTCCTGTGGAACCATCATTGTGAACACAACAAGACCGAAAACAATAGCATTACCCTTGAACTTGAACTTAGCCAAGCCGTAAGCGATAAGCGCACAAACAACGGTTTGTATCAAAGCAACGCTGAGTGACACCAAAAATGTGTTCAACAATGCTGACAGATAACCGTTTTCAGTAATAATGTACTTATATTGGTCAAATGTTGGGTTTTTGGAAATAAGAATAACTGTAACGTCCTTAAAGTCGCTGGCGGTCATAAATGAGCCGAAAATCTTTGTAATATAAGGATACAAGATAACGTATGATACACCAACCAACAAAATTATCTTAAAGATAAAGAAAATTACCTTTTTAAGAAAGAATGTGTTTAAGAACTTTGCCTTGAGTCTTTCGCTAAGCGGGGCTCTGTCGAATTCGACACAGATTTTGTTTTTGGTTTCTTTTTTAACCTTTACTGTGGTATCCATCTCATCCCCTCCTTAGTCTCTCTTTTGGTAGAATACTACCGTCTTCATAATCAATGCAACAAGCAAGATAAATACAAGAACTACGCCTACATATACCCATGACATAGCGCTGGAGTTTGCATACTGTGCATAGTCGTATATCTTCTTAATGTAAATCATAACTCTGTTGTCTGCCGCTGTGAACGCGTCAATAACTGTGTAAATAGCATTTACGAGAATCATTGGGCTGATCATTGGAAGTGTAATCTTCCAGAATGTTTCCCAAGCGGATGCGCCCTCAACCTCGCAGGACTCATAAATAGATGGTGAAATGGACTGAAGACCTGACAAGAAGATAAGCATCTGTACACCTGAACGGCTAACTATGTCGAAAATGTTATTTACAAGAGTAACAACGTAGTCAACAAGCTCTGTACCTATCTTAATTCCACCAAGGAGCTGCTGAAGGTCCATAGCGGACAAGAGTCCGCCTGATTCTGCACCTGTGTTATCGTCAACACCGCCCTGTGAGTTGCTAACAGCCTCCATAAACTTGGAGTTAGTGTCGATAGAGTCAATGATACCTGTGGAAAGAATAACAGGCAAGAAGAATATTGCACGGAAAACCGCACGGCCTGTCATCTTCTGGTTAAGGATAATTGCCATGAACAATGCAAAGATTACTATGGCAGGAATCTGCAAAAGCAAGTCCTTAATACCGTCAATGATTGTAATTGAGAAGTACGGGTCTCCGTCCTCTGCGAAAATGTACGCATAGTTTGCGAAATTGTTCCACTCAAGCTGCATACCGCCAGGAATTGGGGTATATGTTGAGAGAGAAATACGCAATGAGTTCCATACAATAGGTGCATATACAAGTATAATGCCGAGCACAAACGGAAGAACGAACAACCAACCGGAAAGCGCCTTCTTTGTTGTCAAGGAAAGTCTGAAGCGTCTCTTCTTCTTTCTTGGCTCTTCCTTTACAGGCTCTTCCTTGGTGTCATTGTTTACAAATTCCTCTGGCTCGTCTGCAACCACAGGAGCCGCTTCTTCCTCTGTTACTTCTTCGGTGATTTCCTCTGCAGCTTCTACTGCAACAGGTGCGTCCTCAGTTACCTCTTCCAAAGCAGGAGCCACCTCACACGCTGCCACTGCAACAGGCTCTTCCTGAGCCTCGGCTACAACAGGAGCTACCTCCTCGGTGACAACCTCATTTGCAGCATTTGTTCTGTTTTTCTTAGC
Source organism: Eubacteriales bacterium (assembly GCA_045632405.1). Classification (GTDB taxonomy): domain Bacteria; phylum Bacillota; class Clostridia; order Oscillospirales; family CAG-272; genus RGIG2000. Next base: position 26,021 of record JAZQWO010000057.1, read on the forward strand.
CTCGAATGCCTTTTCTGTTGGGTTTGTATGTACAACTGTTTTAACAGAAAGAGCTATTTCGTTGCCTTCGGAAGCAGGAGAATCAGCAATAAGTATTACTTCATGTCTTTTTCTTGTTTTAATATCGCTTGTTTCAAAACGATTTTCAGAAATAATCATTTATTCTCCTCCTTCATTATTTATAGTATTTTACGTAGCCAAAGGAAGGTATCTTTTCAACTGTACCTGCAGGAGTTGTAACCTCAATCTCGTATGCGGTATAGTTAAGAATAAATCCAACCTTGCTTTCATACTTACCATTTTCCTTATAGCCGTACTCAACTGAAACAACCTGGGACTTATCAGCCTTACCGCCATCCTCTGTACGTGTTGCCTCAATAAACTCGTGATCAACGATGTACATATCCTGTACGTCCTTCATCAATTCGTTGTATCTTGTATAAGTGTCAACAATAGTATCCTCAAGCTTATCATAGCTTACAGAATAGTATTTGTTGTATATTGGATCGAACTTCAAAAGTTCAACATTTTGCTTAGCGATTGTGAAGTAAAGAACTGCGCCGTTTTCAATAGCCTTTAAGAAAGCAAAGTCTGTGTCACCCTCCATGTTAAATGCATTACCTGCAAATATCTTGGAGCCGTGATATACAATACCGAAGAATGGAACTGCCTCGCTCATTTCGCTACGACGGCTGCTGTCCAAGGATACTGAAAGAACAACATCTGCATATGGCATAGCAAAGGAGTTACCTGCGTCAACCAAAAGCTTGTAGCTCTTATTTCCGTTTTCCTTGCCCTTCAAGAGCTTCAACATAGTAACTATGTTGTCCTTGGAGGCTTCTCTGTCATAGTAATCTTCCTTATCGAAGTCGGAGTTCAAATCAGAGCCCAAGCTACGAACGGAAAGTGCAGAAATATCATACTCTGCTACTGACTTGTAGAACAAGCCATACAAATATTCAAAGGAAGCTGTTGAAACTGCAACGCCGCCTGTTCTTTCGAAGGTCTGTGTAGCCGCATAATATGTTCTCTTTGTGGAATATCTGTTATCGAGTGTTCTTGTGCCGTGCTTCTTGTTGGAATATCCGCTGAACCATCCTGCGCCGTAGGAGTAACCAAACTCTGCATCAGGAATGATTTCATAGCCGTTTTCCTTTGAATGCTCAAGAATATCAATGAAGCCCTCTTCACCGCCAACGGATTTTTCCCAATCCAAGGATGTTGGATACTCGGAAAGCAAGCCGCCGTTTGCAAAGCCCTTCAAGATAAATGACATATTGCCAACACCCTTATCGCGAAGTGTTGCATATATGTTCTTGATGTCACCAAAGGTGGTAAGAGCCTTATTCTTTCTAACAGGGAATGTGAGCACCTTGTCATCAACCTCAATAGAGCCGAATGTTTCGAAGAAAATCTGTGTGAATTCCTTGTTTATCTGGCTATCAGGAATTTTAGAAAGCAAGTCTTTGCCTTCAAGATAATCACGGTAGCAATTAGCCATACCAACGTATGTGTTTTCATAATAGCTGTCAAGTCCTGCGTTAGCAGCAACCTCATCATCAACCAACAATGTGTAGTTAACCTTGCAAATGCCTCTGTAAATCTTCTCAGCTGTGATGCCTATCTTGTTTGAAGATGATGAACCACCAGAGAAAGCATCTGCCAAGTCATAAACGTCAGTTGGAGTGATCTTGAATGCAGTATAAATGGAGTGGTATGCAACTGAGTGGTTAGATGTAATAATGCCGTGAGCATCGCCATCCTCGATTACTGCAAAGAAGCCTGTTTTGTCAGTGTGATTGGACAAGCCAAACACAGGCATTGTCATATTTTCGGTATTTCTTGATTTAACCTGATACAAAGCATAGTCGTTGCCATACATATCGTTTTCGAACTTAACCTGCTTACCGTTGTCGGCAAACAAATCCTCAAAACGAACGAGAGCGCCGCTACCGTCAGGAATAAATGTGTAACCGTAGTCGCATACGTTAACAGTCTTTCCGTCTGCATCCTGCACCTTCTTTGATGCGCTTGCAGCATTGAAGTAAGGAAGAATGGAAATTGTGTTTACGATATACTTTGTTGTGTCATAAGTAAGTGAGTTTGTATCAACAGTTGCAACAAGACCGCTGTTTGTGATCTCGTATGTTGCGCTGATTTCAAACTTTGGCTTTTCTCCTGAGGAGAAATCGTCAATGCCCTTTTCCTCAACCTTTTTGTAGGTTTGGTCGATGTAGGCAATCAATTCCTCGTCGGTCATGCCTGAGTACTGCTTCAGGTAGTTTTCCATCCATTTGTTAGCCGCGCCTATATCGTTAATAACGTAAATAGGAGTTGTTGCACAAATTGGATATTCCTTTACAGCAACAGCCGCCATACCTGCACTTGGTGTTTTAAGCCAAGGGTACTTAGCCTCAAGGTTTGCATTGTTGGAAGCATACAAAACGTAAGCGCCGCGTATTTTGGCTTTAATGTCATTCATTATAACCTTATCCTTATCGGTTTCACCCTCAGGGAAGGCCGCCAAAAGCGCTTCCAAATCATCAACGCTTATTTTATTTGGCACAAGAACTCTTGCTTCCTGCTCACCAAGGACATAATTAACCTTGATGCCGTGGGCAAGCTCCTGAATTGTCGCCTGACCAACTTTGAAGCAGTCACTATAGCTGTGCATTGTTCTTGCAGTGCCGGTAGTGATTGTTGTATATGTCAAATCGAGCTGAGAAAGTGCGTATGGCTTTTCTCTCTTCAAAAGTCCGCTTTGACCGATATCGTATGGGTTTGACAAGACAATATCACCGGTTTTTTGGTTTTGAATTATCATTTCACCGGAATTCTTGTCAACATAAAGGACCATATTTCCGTCAGGGCTAGTAACGGTCATAGCTGTATCCTTCATTGCCTCAAGTCTTTCCTCTTTGCTCTTCCAGTTGGCATTGACATAGTCAATCTTTTTCTCTTCCTCAGCAAATACCGGAAGAACCATAGGAATCAACATAAGCAAGGCAAGAATGGCCGATAATATTCTGTTTTTCATTATTTTACGTCCTCCTTACCTGTAGCTTAATTCACTGACAATCGTAGAAACGAAGGCAGTCATCTTAGAAATGAGTGATGTAAACAGCAACACAATAAACATGATAAATACCATACCAACTATTGTTGCAATGATTGTAAGAATGTTCTTACCCATTGAATAGTCATGTGTTACCTGCATACCGATAATAACAAGCAAAGCCATCCACAATGCGGCAATTACGATAAGCATTGTAGTGATTTGCGCTTCTGTACCAACAAGCACGTTTGTCAAAACTGTTGAAATTACAATAAACAATGGAAGTGGGTACAATGAATATGAGCCTGCAATAAAGATATCCTTCAAGCTACCCTCACCGTCGAACAAGGTGGTGAAGCACCAGTTAGCAACGATAAAGAGAACAAATGGAATCAATACTGAGAACATCTGTGAGAAGATAGTGCCATACTGTCCCTTAGGATTATAGTAGTAACCCTGACCGATGGACTGATAATAGAATGCGATAATTGTAAGTGCAACAAATGAAAGTGATGCTCTTACTGAGCCGCGTTTTTCGTGCTTCAAATCCCAGAAGCCGTCAAATGGGTGGAAAATCAGGTGCATACCGTAGCAGAATTCTTCCATAAAGGTGCGTTGTCCGCCCTTGGCAACTGCTTTCTTGTTAACCTTGCCCATCAAGCCGAAAATCCAAGATACTACGATAAACAATGCAATAACACCAACAATCAAGCCAATGAATACCCATTCATTTGACATAACCTCGGCACGTCTGCTCTTAAATGCAGTTGCATAGTTTTCTGTATCGAAGGCATTCTCAAAGCATTCCATAGCCTCCTTGTAGTTTTCCATACGGTATTCATTCTTACCGATGGCAACATAGGCGGTATCGAAGTTATTGTTTCTTGCCAAAACATCCTTCCACGCCTCAGCAGCCTTACCGAAATCTCTTGAGTTCTGGAGCTGGATAGCAGTGCTGAGAAGGTCAGCATATTCGGTTCTTCTGTAAACGGTAAAGGATCTGTTTGTTTCGTCAAGAACGAGAATGTTTGCCTTGCCGTCAACCATCTGATATGTGATGGAGCAAGCCTTTTCGATGTTACCGAACTGACTACCCTTATCACCGAAGATGTACAAAAGTGTTCCGTCACTGTCGTATGTGTAAACCTTAGAACGCTTACTGTCAATAATAGACCAAACGCCGTCAGGTCCGCTTGTGATGTCTCTAATCTGAGAAACACCTGTTGGCGCACCCTCATTAGATGCGGTAACTCTTGTGTTAAGCTCAACCGCAACCTCGCCCGCAGGAGCAAAGAAGCCGTTACGCTTCATAATATCTGTACCGTTTGCGTTCAAAAGTCTTACAGGTGAGTAGTCACTTGCCTTGCTTGTGATACCGTCAATCTGATTTTGCTCATAATCGCTTGAGAAAATGATTGTACCGTAAACAAACTCGCCTGTTGTTGTATCAAGCTCAAGGCTTGTGTATGTTGTTGGGGTGTTACCCTGCTGAACTGCCGCAGGAGCAATAAGGGCAACGAGCGCTGCAAGACCCTTAACCGCAACCTTTGGAGCACCGATATAGTTAATGAATTCACCCTGAGAGGTCATAACCAAGATACCGTTCTTTGTCATACCTGCTGCTACGTAAATTCTACCGTACTTGTCAACAACTGTGCTAACCGGGTCATAGCTATCTATAAGCTCAGATCTTGGCTGCTCAATTGTTCTTATGTACTCAAGTGTGTCCTTATCGAACACAACAAGTCTTTTGTTTCCTCTGTCGCTGACATAAAGTCCGTTAATGTCGTCACGTCCCTCATATTCTGCAACAAATGTGCTCATAGGGATATCAAAGCTATCCTCAACGCCGTCGGAGTTGATAAACTTGTCGATATAACCCTTGAAGGCATAAAACTTATCCAAAACAACGATTCTGTTGTTACCCTTGTCTGTGATGTAAATGTTACCCTCACTGTCTGCTTCAATGTCAGATGGAGCATTAAGGTCGCTATCCATACCAATAGCGGTAAAGTTGTACGCGCCGCTACCACTTGGTACATACGCATCAGGGGAATCAAGAACCAAGCCGTCGATGGAGTATGTGTATGTGGAATACGGAATTGCCGCAGATGCAACCATAGGAAGAAGCATCATAAGAGCGCATACAAGCACAAATATTCTTACTATTTTATTCTTCATATGCCCTCCTTAATCCTTCATACCACTGGATGCCATTGTTTCGATGATGTTACTCTGGGAAATGATAAATACAAGAATTGGCACAATCATCATAATAACTGTTGCAGCAGCAGATGCACCTGCACGGGCAATACCGCCAGCGGTAATCTGGCTGATAGCATAGTTAAGTGTCTTTAGCTGCTCACTGAAGATATACTGTGATGAGCCTGTATTCCAAAGTCCCTGGAATGAGTAAATGATAAGTGTAAGCCAAGCAGGCTTAACCATTGGCATTGCAATAGTCCAGAAGGTTCTGAACTCGCTGCATCCGTCAAGACGGGCACTTTCAAGCACGTCATCGGAAATTGAGGAGTCCATAAACTGCTTCATAAGGTACAGACCCATTGTTGAGCCCCACGCAGGAATGATAATGGCAAACAGGTTGTCCATCAGCCCAAGGGTTGACAGTGTCAAGAAGTTTGCAATTGCAGTAACTGTGGATGTGAACATAAGTGATTTCTGAAGAATCCAGAACACACCCTTTCTGCCGGGGAATGGGATTTTAGCAATTGCATATGCCGCAATTGATGAGAACAACAGGTTACCAAATGTACCCGCTGCTGTAATAAATACTGTGTTAAATATGTATCTTGAGAATGGTACCCAAGAGTCACTCAAAAGAATGAACAAGTCTGAGAAGTTCTTTCCTGTAGGATGCTGAACATAAAATCTTGGAGGGAACACCCAAAGCTCGTCAAGTGGCTTTAAGGACTGAATAATAACATAGTACATTGGCAGGAACATAAACACACCCATTATAATAAGGAAGAATGCTATTCCTGCATCGCCTCCTACCGAACGGTTGAGGACAACTTGATGATTTCTTACTCGCATTTTTTGCATAATTACTGTCCCACCTTCGATAGCATTTTATTTACAAGCATATTGGCACCAATCATAATCAAGAACAAGACAAAGGCGATAGCCGAAGCATATCCAACCTCCCACCTTGTAGAACCGTAGTCCTCAAGACAGTGCATAATTGTATGACATGAATAGTTAACTGATGGGAAGCCGCAAAGAGCGGTAACAACGCCACCAAAGCCAAATGAGCCTGTGATAGCCATAACCGCACCGAACATAAGCTGTGGCTTCATCATTGGCAAGGTTATGTACCAAAGCTCCTGCCACCTGTTCTTGATACCGTCAACCGCCGCTGCCTCAAACAAGCTCTTGTTGATTGTCTGCAAGCCGGCAATGAAGGAAAGGAAGGCGGTACCCAGTGACATCCAAAGAGCTACGACAATACAAAGTGTCATTGCGTAATTCTCATCGTGGAACCACAGAATAGCGCTATCTATCAAGCCAAGGTCCAGAAGCACACCGTTTACCCATCCGTATGCGTCATCTGAGAAAAGTGTTGCCCAAATGAGGTATACAGAGCCGGAAATTGACGGTGCATAGAAAATAAGTGTGATAATTGCTCTGACTCTTGGTGGTAGCTCATTAATAAACCAAGCAACCAAGAATGAAAGTATGTATGATACAGGTCCTGTAATCATAGCGAACACAAGTGTGTTCTTGCAGGCTAGCAGGAATATATCGTCGTCAAAGAACAATCTTGTATAGTTGTCAAGTCCGATGAAAATATCCCAGTTAAGCTCAAGCATATTAAAGTTTGTGAAGCTGAGAATCAAGGAAAGCACAACGGGGAATACGGTGAAAAGAATGAATACGAACATAAATGGCGCAATCATAAGGTACGCTACCTTATTTCTCTTCATCTCGTGCCAGGTCCACTGTCTCCAGGTCATATCCTTTCTTGCAATGGGCTTCTTTTTCTTTGGTGCTTCCTCAGTTTGAGACACCTCGGAGCTTGCAGTGTCATTATCTACAAACTCCTCGCTGTCGTTTTGTGTCTGATTTTCAGTGTTTACACTCTGAGTATCGTCGGAAACCTCTGTTTCCTCATTTACTGGTTCATTACCGATACTATTCTGTTGTAAATCCTGATTAACTTCTTCGTTTTCGAACAAATCGTTACGTTCTTCCATTTACAAATCTCTCCTTTATATAGTATAGTAATGAAGCATTAGTCTTCTTCCTTCTTAGCAACTTCCATACCGAACTCTGTACGTTTTCTTGTAATCTCTTCGTTGATTAACGGAACGTAGCTGTAAAGTGAGTCCGCAGGGTCCTTACCCTCGTTGTATGCCGCCAAGAATGCGAAGTTAATGTAACGTGCAAGGTAGTAGCTACCCGGATAGTTAGGAACTGCATCCAAGCTCTCAAACTGAGCTCTGATGTTGTTAGCCTCCTCTGTTGTCCAAGGCAACTGATAAAGCGCTTCCATGTTAGCAGTAGCAGGTCTTGCCGCTATACCAACGATAGATACGATTTCGTCAGAATATTTTTCCTGGAAGTCAGCACCAACGTACCACTCCATAAATGACCAAGCATTTTCCTGTCTTGCTTCAGGACAACCGTCAAGCATAACGCATCCTGTTACAGTTGCGATAGATGTGTTGTTGATAGTACCATCCGCATTCTTAACGCCTGGCAATGGAACGAAGCTCCAAAGACCTGAAAGCTCAGATGCGAAGATTTCGAGCTGGTTACATGTGGTGTATGCTGCAATACCGATTGGCATTTCACCTGTTCTGAAACGGTTTGCGAAGTCGAACTGGTATGGCAATGAGTATTGTGTGTACATATTACAAAGTGTTGTAAATGCGTTCAAAACGGCAGGGTCATCAAAGTTGATGTTCATACCACCATTCTTGTATGGGGAAAGTCCGTTCTGATAAATGAACATATAGATATCGTTCTGAATACCGATTTCCATATGGTTGTACTGAAGTACAGGGAGAATTGACAAAAGGTCATCCCAAGTCTTTGGAACCTCCTCACCCAAGGATGCCAAAACGTCCTTACGGTAGAACATCATTGAGAATGTGAGAGAGTCCGGCAAGCCGTAGATAATCTCGTCTGTCTTTCCTGTGCTTGACTTGTAATCATAAAGTGTCAATGGAACTATAGCTGCATCGGGGAATGCTGAAAGGATGCTATTTTCCTTTTCCTCCTCAGTCAGCTGAACATTATCCGCAGGATTTTCCTGTGTGGAGATAAACTGGTTCAAAGGAATAACCGCGTTACGAAGTGCATAGTCGATAATCATAGTGCTGCTTTCCATCAAGGAAACGTCAGGACCAACGCCTGCAAGAACTGATGGCAAGAGCGTACCGCCCGATACGAGCTTCAAATCAACGTGAATATCGTAATTTGGTGTAAATTCGTTATTTATGAGATTTCTTATGATCTGCGCCTGGTCACGACCGGTAACAACCCAAACCTGAATGCGGTCCTCTCCGCCTTCTCCGTCTGTGTTACCGATTGCACTGTAGTCTGTAACAAAGCTTGCAAAGAAAAGCTTGATTTCAAACCAAAGTGAAGCAAAGAAGCCTGCGTCCGCTTCAGGCAGCTCTTCATTGCCATTTTGCAATACATATTTATCAACCTGTAATGGCTGTGTCTTTACGCTATTGATCCATGTACCGAGAGAACCGATGTGAGACTTGAGCGAGCCCAAGTTAGCCGCAATCTCGTTTTCATCTCTCGCCATTTTTTCAAGCAAAAGGTAAACCTGCTCGATGGTAGAGGTCTTTTCACCCTTACCGCTCTCAGCAACAAGCTTGTCATAAACGCCCTTAAGTCTGATTGACTCAAGCATCATTGTGTTAAGAACATCAGGCATAACTCTTGCAAAGCCGTAGTTACGGTTTGCGTCAGGTGTTGAGCCTGTAAGCTTCAAAATTTCAAGATAGCAAGCGTTGATATTTGCAAGTGCTGTGCTAACCTCTTGAACAACCTCTGCCATTTCACCAAGGGAAGCCTCAAGTCTGATTGTGTAGGTCTTGTTTGCTTCAAGGTAAAATTCAAATGGCTTTTCAGAGCCGTCATTCAAATAGATTGTTGCCCAGTCATCCGCATATGGGAAGCGACAGTTATTAGCCTCGTCGAAGAGCACCTCGCCATTGATATACACTCTTCTTGAAACGTACATACCGGAAAGGAGCGCCTGCTTATATCTCACCGCAAGTGAGTAGAAGCCGCTTTCGGTAGGAGTGATAGTATATTCCATCCATTCGCCAACAGTCTGCCACTTTTCCTTGCCGGCAGTGTTGAGAAGTGTGTACAAGTGTGACTGCTCGCCTGTTCCTGTAATACCTGTTGTGATAGGTGAAGTTCTATCATTAATAGGGTACATAGTAACTGCGGAAACGTAGTCAGGCTTTTCTGCTTCAATAATAATGGATGAGCCTGCTGATGGCTTGCTGTTTTCAGGGGTCTTGCCCTGTGCTGCAAGCTTATCAAGATAATCCTGATATGTAGGAAGCTCCTCTGCAGGACGCAAGGTTATAGCCTTGATAACAATAGGCTCTCTCTGGCTCTCCAAGGAAATAGTGTTTTCACCCTTTTGGAAGTAAAATTCAAATGGAGCAGCATAGAAGCCGTTGGAATCGGAAACAGTATATGTAATCCAACGTGGGCTTTGAATAACGTTAGGACGGATGTCGTTACCGAGTGTGCCGTCGTCAAGCTCCTCCTGCTGGAACACCTTGTTGCCGTTTTCGTCAATCTTATAATCGTATGTCCAAACCTTGGAAAGTACGATAGAGCGGGCTTCAGCAAACGGAACTGAACCGTTGATGTAGAAGATACGCTCAATAGAGTTTGTGTTATTGCCTGTCTGACAATATTCAATCTCAATTACGTAGTTTGCCGCCTTATCAAGGTTGAAGCTCCAGGTGATTGTGCCTGCTGAAGGAACAAGGACACCGCCTGTTGTATCGTCTCCCTTGATATGGTTGTAGGAGAGGTCTATTTTCTTCTCCTCATCGCCAACCACGTATTTGTTGTTTGCAATGTCGATGGAAACGGTACCTTCACCGCGACCGACGCTTGCATACTTTTCTCTATACTCGGCATAGGAGAGTGCATTCAAAATCTCACTAACATCCGAAATAGAGGGACTCGAGGTGGATGACCCCGAGGTATTGCCAGCTGCCGCTACTACCGATGAAAATGGCATAAGCATCATCAAAGCAAGCAACAGAGCTAACAATTTTTTCGCCGTCTGTTTCATAAGAAATCCTCCGTTTTAATTCATTCTGCCTCGGAAGCGACGAGGCATAGTTATATATAATAACTTTAGTTCAATAATTTTATCATATAAAAGGTGCATTGTCAAGTTGATTTTTTGCACAAATTGTACTACATTTTTGCCAAAGAGCAGAAGGCTTGGGAAAGCCTCTCAAAAATTCACCAAAAAAAATTCGAATTTCTCAGCATAAGCGCCTCAAAATCAGGCAACCATTGACGCACACTCACATTTCAAGTGGTTTACAAATAAATATAATTTTCTACATATTGTGCAAGTTGCACAAAAATCGCATCGTTTTTTTGGCACACCCAAAGTTTATTTTGTTCTTGTTTTGCCCATTTTTTGGTACTTATGTACTTGACAAACAGAACGCTTTGCGGTTATAATAAAAGCAGTAATTTCCAAGGAGGATTTGTTGATGTATTACTTAGGCATTGACTTAGGCGGCACAAACATCGCTGCCGGTATTGTAAACGAAAAATTTGAAATTGTTAAAAAGAAAAGCACACCCACTCTTGCTAACCGCGACGGCAAGCTCATTATCAAGGATATGGCAGAGCTTTGTCGCTCCCTTATTGCTGATTGTGGCTTGACATTGAAGGATATTGCATATGCAGGCATCGCTACCCCAGGTACTGCCAACTCAGAAACAGGTGTGGTTGAATACGCAAACAATCTTCCATTCAAAAACTTCCCAATCGCTGACTTGCTCAAGGAATATCTCGGCGTTGAGAAGGTGTATATTGAAAATGACGCAAATGCTGCAGCAAAGGCTGAAGCAATAGCAGGCGCAGCCAAGGGCACTAAATATTCCGTTATGATTACTCTCGGCACAGGTCTTGGCGGCGGTATTGTTCTTGACGGCAAGGTTTATTCAGGCTTCAACCATGCAGGCGCTGAGCTTGGACACATTGTTATTCAAAAGGATGGCAAGCAGTGCTCCTGCGGCAGACGTGGATGCTGGGAAACATACAGCTCTGCAACAGGTCTTGCTAATATGACAAGAGAGCATCTTATCAAAGCAAGAGCAGAGGGAAAGAAGTCTATCATTGAAGATATGATTGGCGGCAACCTTGACAACTGCAACGCAAGAGTTTCCTTTGCGGCTATGAAGCAGGGCGACGAGGTCGGCAAGGCAATTGTTGACGAGTATATCTCTTACCTTGCAAGCGGTATTGCAAGCATCATTAACATATTCCAGCCAAACGTTCTTTCCATCGGCGGCGGAGTATGCGGCGAAAAGGATTACCTTTTGAAGCCACTTATCGAGCAGGTTTTCGGACAGACATACACAAAAACAGGCGTTTCCCCTCAATGCGAAATAAAGATTGCCGAGCTTGGCAACGACGCAGGCATTGTTGGTGCAGCCGTTTTAGGACTCTAATAGAAAAAGCCGTGGCAAGCCCACGGCTTTATTTTCAATCAAAATTTTGGAAAAGGAGCATACAATGGATTTCAATTCCTCGGTCAAGGAGCTATACGGTGTAGGTGACAAAATAGCGAAATATCTACACTCCGGCGGACTTTTTACTGTAAAAGACATGCTTTATCACCTGCCGAGAGCATATCAAAACCGCGCTGATATCAGATGCGTAAATGATGAGCTATCGTACGGCGAATTTCATTCATATATACTGACAATAGCCGCAGAGCCAAAGGCGGCTATGATACGTCGTGGCATGAACATAATGAAGGTGCGTGCCTTTGACGAAACGGGAGTTGTCCATATAACCTACTTCAATCAGAATTATTTGAAGGATGTATTCACTGTTGGCTCAACCTTCAGATTTTGGGGCAAAATCACCAAAGAAAAGCGCACCCTGTGTATGAGTTCCCCATCCTACGAGCCTGTTTTGCAAACAAAAATGCTCCAGCCTCTATACCCCGTTTATCCGCTTTTCGCAGGAATGAACCAAAAGCTCTTAGCGCGTCTTATTGGTGATGCAATTTCTCACTTGCCGTCATTTTTGGTTGACTACCTGCCAAACGATATAAGAATTAAAAATGAAATTTGCACCCTTGGCTATGCTTTAAAAAACATACACCAGCCAGACAGTGAGGAAGCACTAAACTGCGCCATCAAAAGATTAACCTTTGACGAGCTATTCATTTTTGCCCTTTCTCTTGCAAAAATCAAAAGCACGCAAAGCACCAAAAAAGCACCCGTTATTGAGGACACAGATATTTCACCATTGCTGTCCCTGCTAAGCTACGCGCCAACAGGTGCGCAAACAAAGGCAATTTGTGAAATAGCGAGCGATATGAATCCCAAGGGGGCGCAAGACTATTGTACACCTATGAACAGAATTGTGGTTGGTGACGTTGGCTGTGGCAAGACACTTTGCGCCGCCGCTGCCGCCTACATGGTGTGTAAAAACGGTTATCAGTGCGCTCTTATGGCACCTACGGAAATATTGGCTTTTCAACACTTTGAATCTCTTTATCCGTTATTTTCGAGCTTAGGAATCGAGTGCGAGCTTTTAACAGGATCAACCCCTACAAAAGCCAAAAACGAGACACTGGGTCGATTAAAAGCAGGAAAAACCAAGCTGATTATCGGAACACACGCATTAATTCAGGACAAGGTTGTTTTTAACAATTTAGCCCTTTCCATAACGGATGAGCAGCACCGCTTTGGCGCTAAGCAACGCGCTTCCCTTAACGAAAAGGGTATGAGCGCCCACTCCCTTGTTATGAGTGCAACCCCTATTCCGAGAACTCTTTCATTTATGATTTACGGTGACCTTGATATTTCCTTGATTGACGAAATGCCACCGGGCAGAAAAAAGGTGTCAACCTACGTTGTTGACGAAGGGTACAGAAGCCGCTTGAACACCTTCATAAGAAAACAGGTTGACGAGGGTCACCAGGTATATATTGTCTGCCCCAGTGTAGAGGAAAAGCGGGATGACTCGGACAACGTGTCCGACTATGACCCATTCACCTTGGCTCTTGAGGACAACCAACCACCGCTAAAGGCGGCGGTTGATTACGCAGCGGATTTGCAGGAAAGCATCTTTCCCGACCTTAATGTTGCCTTTATTCACGGCAAGCTGAAGCCAAAGGAAAAGGACAAAATTATGATGGATTTTGCAAACGGGGATATCAATATCCTTGTTTCCACTACTGTTATTGAGGTTGGTGTCAATGTGCCAAATGCCACCCTTATGATTGTGGAAAACGCGGAGCGCTTTGGTCTTTCGCAGCTCCATCAGCTAAGAGGTCGAGTTGGCAGAGGAAATGCCCAGTCCTACTGTGTTTTGGTTTCCGATAGCAAGGGTGAAAAAGCACAGGAACGACTAACCATTATGAAAACCATCTACGACGGCTACTCCATTGCCGAGCGCGATTTGCAAATGCGTGGCCCCGGTGATTTCTTCTCCTCTGACTCCTCAATCCGCCAGTCAGGTGACTCCGGACTTTCCATTTCAAAGAGCTGTCAAGATATGAGTCTGCTCCACCAAGCCTTCGAAAGTGCCCACGCGCTCCTTCTTGCTGACCCCGACTTGTCAGAGGGAAAGCATAGCGCTCTAAAAGAAGAACTGAACAAAGCACTTGACGAAAGGTCAAGCACTATAAATTGAAGGCTGAGGCAAATTGCCCCAGCCTTTTGATTTATTTACGGTATATTTTGCCGTCTTGACTGTAATAATCCTTGTTTTCCGGAGAAACCTCATAACTAATATTCAAACGAATATATTCTCCTGTATCCTTAACCTCATATATGCGTTTATATATGCGTTGTTCATCCCACTCCCGTGTCAAACAAGTCGCTTCTTTTATCTTTTCTCCAAGCACGATAGTAATATAGTAGTCTGTAATTTTATCGGACAACGCATCTTCATCCAAAGTCTTACCCGGAATACTGCTCCACCATTTTCCCTCAAGTTCAAAGTTTAGCCACGTTTCCCCCTTCGTTATATATCCTATGTTTTTCACAGATATACCATTTTCAAGCCTATCGGGGATAACAACTTCAGACACTAAAGAGCCTTCTTTAAGTATGATGGTTGCAACATTCGCTTCTCTCATAAGTGGGTCAACGTCGTATTCTACGCAATTTTCAACCGCTTTATAGCCAAATAAACCATAGCCTAAATGTGCATGTACGATAAGAAACAAAGCAAATGCTATTAGAATTACAGTACAAACAATACAAGCAATTAACGGTGCCTTCACTCTCCATGTCATAAATCATCACCTCGTATCATAAATTTGACCTCTGCCAATTACAGTATAGCACGTTTATTGTAACTTTTCAACACGCATAAAACAAGTTAAAGCAAAAAATCACCTGCGTATACTAACGTAGGTGATTTTTTGAATACAGTATTAAATTGGTACGCACGGATTTCGGAGGCAAGAAGCAAGAAATTCAAGGCGTTTTTGTTTGTACAGACGAAGGCTATCTTACGATAGTCGAGGTTGTAGAAACAAAAAGAACAAAGAATTTCGCCATTCGTTATTGGTTCGCACGGATTTCGGAGGCAAGAAGCAAGTTAGACAAGGCAAAAAATCACCTGCGGACGCTGGCGTACTTTCCGTACGTCAAGGTCGCAGGTGATTTTTAAACACAGTATAACGCAGTATATCATTCAACCGCACAGATTTTGGAGCTTAGAAGCAAGCGTTTCAAGGCGCTTGGAAAAATGCGGACGATGGCTATCTTGCGATAGTCGAGGTCGCATTTTGAGAAGGAACACAGAAACGCGAAGCTTATCAGCTTCAAAATCAGCCGTGGAATAGCTTTTTGGTCTGATATACAGGCTCGCAGGTCAGGTTAATACCAAGCTTTCTGAAGGTTGCTACATCTATCGGGGACAAAATTACTGACGAATGTAGCTCCGCGCCCTTCAAGTCCTTTAGGCAATCCATTGCGCGCTTTGCAGGATCGCTGCTTGCCGCTGTAATTGCCAAGGCAATTAACACTTCGTCGGTGTGAAGCCTTGGGTTATGGTTTCCAAGGTTTTCAATTTTCAGCTTTTGAACAGGCTCTAACACATCGTGAGAAATAATGTCAAGCTCTTGGTCAATGCCTGCTAAAACCTTAATGGCATTTATAAGAACAGAGCTGGAAGCACCTAAAAGCGCAGACGTTTTGCCTGTTACCATTCTGCCGTCGCAAAGCTCGATTGCTGTGGCAGGTCCTTCTGTTTCTGCGGCTCTGTCAAGAGCTGCCTGGATGCATTTCCTCTGCTTTATGTTAATTGCGCTTTGGTTCATCAAAAGCTTGATCTTGTTGATTTCCTCGTCACAGGGTGTGCCCTTTCTCTGCTGACAAAGAGCATTATAGTATCTTCTTATAATTTCATTATTTGCGGCTTCGCGAACAGCCTCATCATCAACGATACAGTTGCCAACCATATTAACGCCCATATCTGTTGGGGATTTATAAGGGCACTCGCCCATAATGCTCTCAAACATAGCGCGAAGAACAGGGTAAATTTCCACATCGCGGTTATAGTTGACAGAGGTTGTACCGTACGCCTCCAAATGGAACGGGTCAATCATATTGATGTCGTTCAAGTCTGCGGTTGCCGCCTCGTATGCAACATTTACAGGATGGGAGAGCGGAATGTTCCAAATCGGGAAGGTCTCAAACTTAGCATAGCCTGCCTTGACACCTCTTTTATATTCGTGATATATCTGTGACAAGCAGGTAGCCATCTTTCCGCTACCGGGACCGGGGGCGGTTACAACAACCAAGGAGCGTTCGGTTTCGATATAATCATTATTGCCGTAGCCCTCGTCACTTACAATATACTCAATATCGTATGGGTAGTTTTTAATATCGTAGTGCTTATACACCTTGATGCCCAGCTTTTCAAGCTTATTTTTGAAAAGCTCAACGCTTTGCGAGCAAGCATATCTTGTGAGAACCACACTGCCAACGTACAAGCCGTTGCCGCGGAATGCGTCAATAAGTCTTAGCACGTCCAAATCATATGTAATTCCAAGGTCACCTCTGACCTTGTTTTTTTCTATATCAGCGGAATTAACTGCTATGATAATTTCTGCCTGATCTTTAAGCTCGGTGAGCATCCTGATTTTACTGTCAGGCTCAAAGCCCGGCAAAACCCTTGATGCGTGAAAATCGTCAAAAAGCTTGCCGCCAAACTCCAAATAAAGCTTGCCGCCAAACTTAGCAATTCTTTCCTTAATTTTTTCAGATTGAAGCTTCAAATATTGGTTATTATCAAAGCCTACCTTATACATCTTTTGCTACTCTCCCCTAAAATAATAATTGGGCAATCCCCCATAATATTCCAAGCCTATTTCCCCCTTGACAAGAGGCGAAATATACTCTATACATTTTCTAGAAACGAAATTTCCTGCGCCATTCAAAAAATCCGCAGGAACACTTTTTGTTCTGTTGGCAACAGAGTCAACATCCACTCCCACAACCTCAACTCCGTATGCTCCGCTTTTGCGCGCAAACGATACCATTTTGCCAGTCATCCCCTGTCTTGCAAGGAAAACCGCCTGCTTACCAATTCGCAAGCTCTCCGAAATGTCCGTGGCGGACACCAAATGCCCTGCGCATCGCTGTGGAGTGTTCAATTCTATGCCGCGGCTCTTGCACCCCAGCTTATCCTTGACAAGCTTTGATAGCTCTTTTGCCACTCCGCCGTTTTTGCCGTGGCCGAAGGCATCTGTGTCCGAAGCGTCTGATGCTTGCACGCCCTCACTTATAGCAACGAGCAAATTATTTTTTCGCGAAAGCATATTTTCAATGTCGCAAAGCATACGATCATTTGAAAAATCCCCTTCAGGCACGTATATAAGATCCGCGCCCCTGTCAAAATAGTGCTTTGGTAAGGCACAGGCACAGCCGAGCCAGCCTGATTGCCGCCCCATCACCTCTAAAAAGGTAACGCTTGGCTCACGATACACCGCAATGTCCGAAGCAAGCTCACAGGTAACTGTGGCAACGTATTTAGCGCAAGAGCCGTAACCGGGCGAGTGATCTGTCAAAACCAAGTCGTTATCGATTGTTTTTGGTATGCCGACAAAGGAAATATCTATACCATTTTTCCGCGCATAGCTGCTAAGCTTAGACACGGTATCCATAGAATCATTGCCGCCGATATAAAAGAAATATTTGATGCGCTTTTTTAAAAGGCTATCAAAAATGCACTCATAAACAGGACTACCAAAATCAGACGGTAGCCGATACCTTGCTGAGCCAAGAGCGCAAGCAGGTGTCAGAGCAAGGCGGGAAAGCGCTTTGTTTTGACGGAAAAGATAATTAAGGCTCAAAAGCCTGTTTTCTATCAGCCCTGTAATTCCGTTTTCCATACCGTAAAGCGTGTCAATTTCCTGGCAAGCACAAACGCCCAAAATAACGCCGCAAAGAGTTGCATTTATAGCAGAGGTAGGACCGCCTGACTGCCCGACCACCGCATTGACCTTATAATTAGCCATCAAATTCTCCATATTTCACAAAATAAAGTATAACATATTTTTATAAAAAAGTCAAATAAATTAATCTATTTTTATCTTATTTTTTCAATATTTTGTCCGAAAACAGAATTTTTTAGCAACTTATAAGTTTTCATACAATCTTTAGATACTTTACACAAACATTTTTAAATTTTCTTCAAAAAACTATTTATTTTCACAATATTATGTGGTATAATAAGATTACAAAGGATAATCCTTTGAATCACTCAAGGCGAGGTGTTACTATGAAGATGAATTTCACAGCAAGACAAATGAAGGTTTATGACTCAGTAAAGGAAATGGCACAAAAGAAGCTTGCCAAGTTTGACAGATATTTTACTGACGAGACTGAAATGGACATTACCTTCTCTATGCCGAAGGAAACCGAAAAGGTTGAGATAACTATTCGCACACAGGGCTATGTTTTCAGAGCAGAGGAAGCGAGTGATTCCTTTGCTACATCCGTTGACAGAGCAATTGATGCCCTTGAGCGTCAGATAAGAAAGAACAAAACAAGGCTGCAAAAGAAAATCCGCGGTGAGGGCATTGAGCTTTTAGCCGAGGAAATGCCCGATATTGAAGAAGAGCTTTACGGAGATATCAAGGTGAAAACCTTCCCCTTCAAGCCAATGAATGTTGAAGAGGCTATTTTGCAAATGAACCTTGTGGGTCACGATTTCTTTGTTTTCAAGGATGCGGATACTCTTGAAACCTGTGTTGTTTATAAAAGATATGCAAGCGGCTACGGTTTGATTGTTCCCGAAATGTAACGGTTTAGGATAAAATTATTGTTACCATACAAAAAACCGACCTCGCGTCGGTTTTTTGGTTTGGCGCGCTATTGCATTAGCGACAATTTTATGGTAAAATATAATGGCTACGTCACAGAGAATAACTGATTAACGCACCGCGTAATTTAGCGAGGAAAATACAAGAAAGACAAGTGTTTTGCGAAGGCGCATACTCGAAGCATGTCTGTAACTGAGCAAAGCACGACGAATTTCGCCGTAGTTTACCGCTAAAAATCAGTTAGGTGAGGTGACAAAGCCAATATAATTAAGAAGGAATTCAAGGAGAAAACTATCGCATTATGAAAAGAATTTTTTTAATTGTACTTGATAGCTTTGGCGTCGGCGCACTTCCTGACGCTAAAAGGTTTGGGGATGAGGGTGTGAGCACACTCAAAAGCATTTCCAAATCAAATAAATTTAACGTGCCAAATTTGATAAAATGCGGCCTTGGCAACATTGACGGCATTGATTATCTTGAAAAAACAGACACTCCTTCCGCTGTTTTTGCAAAAATACAGGAAAAGTCCAACGGAAAGGACACAACTGTGGGTCACTGGGAAATTGCAGGTGTTATTTCAGAGCAGCCTCTGCCGACTTACCCTAACGGATTCCCCCAAGATGTGCTTGACGAGTTCAAAAAGCGAACAGGCAGAGATGTTCTTTGCAATTTGCCGTATTCAGGCACAGAGGTAATCAAGGACTACGGTGACGAGCATGTAAAAACAGGTAGCTTGATTGTATATACCTCAGCGGACAGTGTTTTCCAAATTGCCGCTCACGAGGACATTGTGCCAATCGAGCAGCTTTACGAATATTGCAGAATCGCCCGTGAAATTCTTGTGGGAAAGCACGGTGTTGGCAGAGTTATTGCCCGTCCATTCACAACTAAAGACGGAGCATTTGTAAGAACAGCTAACAGGCACGACTTTTCTCTTGAGCCACACGGCACTACTCTGCTTGATGTACTGTCACAAAACGGCAAGGATGTTTTGGCGGTTGGCAAAATCAAGGATATTTTTGCAGCCAGAGGTGTTACAAGCCACTTCCCAACACACTCCAACAGTGAAGGAATTGAAACAACTCTTGAGCTTTTGAAAAAGGACTTTTGCGGTCTTGCATTTATCAATCTTGTTGATTTTGATATGCTTTACGGTCACCGTAACGATGTTGACGGCTATGCAAACGCGCTCACCGAATTTGATATGGCTTTACCACAGATTATTAGCGGCTTAAATGATGATGATTTGTTAATAATAACCGCTGACCACGGCTGCGACCCAGGGGATATCAGCACTGACCACACACGTGAATATGTACCGTTGTTTATTTTAGGTAAAAGCATAGCTCCAAAAAATCTTGGAGTGCTGACAGGCTTTGACACAATTGCGACAACTGTCGCTGAGATTTTGGGCGTCCCACACAGTTTTAATGGTGAAAGCCTTACAAAATATATAAAAACCGAGGGGAGTGTATGAATTTGAAGGAATATAAAGACTTGATAGAAGCTGCTATTGAGGCAAGAACGAGCTCATATTCCCCATATTCCACCTACAAGGTGGGGGCGGCGCTCCTTTGTGGCGACGGAACAATCTATAAGGGATGCAACATAGAAAATGCCGCATATGGTGACACAATTTGTGCCGAAAGAGTTGCTATATTCAAAGCGGTTTTTGACGGAAAGCGCGATTTTTCCGCCATTGCTATTGTTGGCGGCAAGGATGAGCTTTGCTCATTTGCCTTTCCCTGTGGCTCTTGCAGACAGGTCATGAGCGAGTTTTGCGACAAAGACTTTAAAATTGTTCTTTTTGATGGCAAAAGCACAGAAATTCATACACTGGGTCAGGTTTTCCCACTCAGCTTTAAATCCGACAGTTTGAAATAACAGGTGAATAAATTGAGAATTTACGATATTATTACTAAGAAAAAGGAAGGCTACGAGCTTTCCGCCGAGGAAATTGCATTTGCCGTAAACGGCTATGTGCAGGGTGATGTTGCAGACTACCAAATGTCCGCACTTTTAATGGCCATTTGCCTAAAGGGTATGACAGACAAGGAAACATATCAGTTGACAAAAACCATGCTGGAAAGTGGAGATACTGTTGACCTTTCCCGTTTCGGCACATTTTCCGTTGACAAGCACAGCACAGGAGGTGTAGGTGACAAAACCACCTTGATTGTTGCGCCTATCGTTGCTTCCCTTGGATGCAAGGTAGCAAAAATGTCAGGTCGCGGACTTGGCTTTACAGGCGGCACAGTTGACAAGCTTGAATCTCTTAGCGGCTACAATGCCGCCTTGAACTCATCAGATTTTTTAGACTTGGTTGAAAAAACAGGTGTTGCGGTTGTAGGTCAAAGCGGCAATTTAGTGCCTGCTGACAAAAAGCTATACGCCCTGCGCGATGTTACCGCCACTATTGATTCAATTCCATTAATAGCTTCAAGCATTATGTCAAAGAAGCTAGCCTCGGGCTCACACAACATCGTTTTGGATGTAAAATATGGAAGTGGCGCTTTTATGAAAACAAAGGAAGGTGCTTCCGCTTTGGCTCAGGCTATGATAAAGATAGGAGAGAGCTTTGGCAGACGAGTGCGCGCTCTTGTTACTAACATGGATGTGCCCTTAGGCTTTGCTGTGGGCAACAGAATAGAGGTTTGGGAAGCTATACAGATTTTACAGGGCAGAGGTGAGCCAAGGCTGCGCGAAATTTGCATATCTCTTGCCTCAAATATTGTGGCTTTGGCGCAAAATATCGACACTCCATCGGCAAAAGCTATGGTTGAAAACGCAATTTCCAACGGACTTGCATTTGAAAAAATGAAGGAGTGGATTAAATGTCAAGGCGGCGATGTCAGCTATCTTGAAAGCCCCGACACCCTCTTGGGCGCAAAATACAAAAAAGCATATATTGCTAAAAAGGACGGCTATATTTCCAAGCTTCAAGCTGACAAAATCGGCATTGCCTCTGCTCTTTTAGGTGCAGGCAGAGTTAAATTAGATGATCAAATCGACTACAACGCAGGCATCATTTTTGAAAAGAGCTACGGCGACTATGTGCATGCGGGCGACACAATTGCCACACTGTATTCTGACAAAAACGCTTTTGACGTGGCAGAGCGAGAGCTTGATGATGCTGTTATTACAAGTGACCAGCAGCCTCTTGCAGAAGAACTGATTGCAAACATATTATAAACGTAAAAAATCTCGCAATTTAGCGAGATTTTTTACTGTTATTATTGACTATTTTGCATTTTAGATATATAATTTCTATATCAATATTAAAAAGAGGCGATACAATGTTTAAAACCGAATTACACTGCCATTCAAACGATATCAGCGCCTGTGCAAGAGTTAGCACACAGGACATTATAAACAAGTTCTATTCAGCCGGCTACTCCACACTTGTTTTGACAAACCATTTCAATGATTATACAGTAAAGCACGTGGGTGCTACCACCTGGGACGAGTGGATTGACAGGTTTGTGAGTGCTTACGAAAAGCTAAAGGAAGAAGCAAAGGGCAAATTGAATATTCTTTTCGGCTTAGAGCTTCGCTTGAAGGATAGCGACAATGACTACCTGGTATTTGGCGCAACTGAGGAATTTTTGCGCAGTATTCCAAATGTTTTTGACTTGTGGCCCGAGGATTTTCACAGTCTTGCAAGCGAAAACGGATGTCTTTTCATTCAAGCGCACCCATTCAGAAACCATATGAAAATCAAGCCGCCGAGCTGTCTTGACGGAGTTGAGGTATTTAACGGCCATTTTGGTCACGATTCAAGAAACGATATTGCGGAGCTTTGGGCAGAAAAATACAACCTTATCAAAACCGCAGGCACAGATTTCCACTATAACGATTCTCCTGCCAACGGTGGCATCCTCACCGAGTGTGAAATCACCTCTATGGATCAGCTTATAGAAATTCTGAAAAGCGGAAATTACGAGCTTAACAAGCAATACTAATTCAAAATAAAATCACCGTTCTTGGTTAAGAAACGGTGATTTTTTTGATGTTTATAGCGTAAGCAGGAGTGTGCCCCTTATTAGTGAAGGCGCTCTTGCTTCATTTCTTCACCTTAAATATCTTGCGCAAAATCGGCGCTAATATTTTAGGCGATTTTATAAGTACAATTTTCATAATAAAAGCCCCCTATTTGTAGTTGTGCGCCTACTACATAATATGTGCTTTGACGCATAGATGCTACTTTTTCCAAGCAGGCTTTTTCTTTAAAATTTCGTAAAGTGCAACATAGCTTTGGTGTCTTGTTTTTTCTATTTCTCCCTTTTTCACAAGCTCCAAGATGTGACATCCTTCTTCCTTAGTGTGCGAGCATTTAGTGTATTTGCACATACCGCTGTGGTCGGAAAACTCGCGGAAGCAACCAAACAAATCCTCCAAGCCAAAGAAGTCAAAGCGTTCAAAATCAAGTAAGGAAAAGCCGGGAGTATCCGCCAAATAACCGTTATAGCCGTTTCCCAAAAGCTCCTGCAATGGGAAAAGCTCTGTGTGGCGAGTTGTATTCTTGCCGCGCTCAATTTTTTCACTAAGAGCGCCCGTTTCCAAACACAGGGTGGGGAAAATGGCATTTAAGAGAGTGCTTTTGCCTGCGCCCGAAGCTCCTGCAAAGGCGCAAATTGGACATTCCTGCTCTGTTCTTTTTCTAAGATACTCACAAACCTCAGAAACACCCTCGTTATTCTCTGACGAGGTAACTATGGTATCAAAGCCGCAATGACTGTATATGCGCTGCATTTCAGCGGCAAACTCTTTATCAAGGTCTGCCTTTGTTACAAGAATAACAGGCTCTATTTTATTATGCTCCGCTATGGCTATTAGCTTGTCGATAATCTCAAATGACGGCATTGGCTTTTTGCAGGGAATAACCACAAAAATAATATCAAGGTTAGCAAGGGGTGGGCGAATAAGAGAGTTTTTGCGTTCAAGAATGCTTTTGCAGAAAAAGCTGCCGTCGCTCTGCGGCTCTATGCTCACCCTGTCACCTGTCAAAAGGACAAGCTTATCGTGACGGAACGAGCCTCTGCCCCTCACCGTTATTATGCTTGACCCTTCATATTCCGTATCGAGTCGAACCGTGTAAAGTCCGCCAACACCCTTTAAAACAATACCGTTTATCATTTCTTACCCTTTTTACCAGAGAAAATTCTCTTAACTTCACCGAAAAGCCTTGTGAAGAAGCCCTCTGTGGGAAGCTCCTTAAACTTGATTTTTCTGTCCTTTTGGAGTCGCTTCATATAAACCAAAAGCTCCTTGGCTGTGCCAAATCTGTCATCGGCAGACTTGCGCATAGCGTGAAGGATGATTTGCTCAAGACCAACAGGAACATCAAAATTTATGCTTCTTGGAGGAATGGGCTTTTCTGTTATATGCTTAACCAAAATCTCACAAGGGCTGTCTCCGTTAAACGGAGTTTTGCCTGTGCAGAGCTCGTAAAGCATAGCACCAAATGAGTAAATATCGGTTCTTGTGTCAACCTTCTTTCCTCTTGCCTGCTCAGGTGACATATAGTAAACTGTGCCAATAGCCTTGTCTGTCACCGTTACTGTTTCCGTGTTTGGAAGCTTGGCAATACCGAAGTCCATCATTTTAATCTGACCGTTTTTAAGAACCATTATGTTTTGTGGCTTAATGTCACGGTGAATTATCAAATTTTCGTGCGCTTGCGACAAGGCACTCAAAATCTGTATGCCGTAGCTCATTATTTCCTCAAAGCTAAGAGGACCTTTTTTGCCTATAAGGTAGTTTTTCAGAGTAATTCCGTAAACAAACTCCATAACCATATATTTGACCTCTCCCTTAACAGAAACGTCAAACACCTTAACGATATTTGGGTGGTCAAGAGCGGACTGCGCCTTGCCCTCGTTTTTAAATCTCTTTACTACCACCTCGTCGCACGCGGCTTCCTCCTTGAGCATTTTAACGGCAACGGTCATATTGTTGAGCACCAAGTCCTTGGCTCTGAAAACAACTGCCATACCGCCAACGCCAATCAAGCGCTCCAGCACGTACCTTTTGTCTAAAAGGTAGCCCTCATACGCCTTGTATTTTTCATTTTTATCATTCTTATTTTCCAACGCCGAGCCCCCTTTAAACCTTTATTATAGCCACGGTGATATTGTCACCGCCGCCATTATTATTTGCTGTATCTATCAGCTTTTTTGTCTTGATTGTAAGACTGATTTCGTCCATTTGCTTAGCCATATAGTCATTTGACACAATGTCGCATATGGTTTCATCATTTACATAGTTGCAAAGTCCATCGGAGCAAAGAAGAATAAACGTGCCGTCGCTGACCGATGACTTGTATATATCGGGGTCAACTGTGATTTCAGTGCCCACTGCGCGAGTTATAATATTTTTGTTGAGGGTATATTCCATATCATCCTTGGTGAGCCTGCCTATGTCAATCAAGTGCTGAACATAGGAGTGGTCCTTGGTGATTTGCTTGATTTTGCTACCCTTCATAAAATACATTCTGCTGTCCCCAACATTCAAGCAAAACACACTGTTGCCAATAACAAGTGCAGCAACAAGGGTTGTTCCCATACCCTTTAGGCGTGGGTTTTCTCTTGCTGTATTGTACACCTCTTCGTTAGCAACCATCAAAGCCTTCTTCATTGTCTTTTTAACGTCATTTACGCTAAAGCCTTTTTTGCTTTGACCCACAAAGGGAACCAAAAACTCGCTCATTACGCGAGTGAACGCCTCGGAAGCAATTCGCGAAGCCTCCTCGCCACCCTTAGTGCCGCCCATACCGTCACAAACAACGCACAGGCAGGTTTTTTCAGAATATTTAGTTAAGATATAGCTGTCCTGGTTGGTGTTACGCACCATTCCTATATCTGTATTTCCCACACAAATCATTCGCTCAAGTCTTCCTCTTTAGCCTGTCTTCTCAGCTGACCGCAGGATGCATCAATATCAGATCCAAGTCTTCTGCGCACGGTTGCATTTATGCCAAGCGACAACAGCTTATTTTTGAATTTGTTTACATTTTTCGATGTTTCAAGCCTTGTTTCCTTAACCTCATTCAAGGGAATAAGATTAACGTGGCAAGGGCCGTGTATATATTTTTTGAGTATTGCGGCTAAGCGAGCGGCACCCTCCTCGGTATCGTTCTTTCCGCCAATCAGTGTGTACTCAAAGGAGATACGTCTGCCTGTTTTTTGAAAATATTTGTCGCAGGCGCGCAAAAGCTCTTCGATTGGGTACTTGTTGTTAATCGGCATAATTCCGCTACGCACCTCGTTGTCATATGCGTGCAGGGAAACGGAAAGGGTTATGGGTAATCCCTCGTCCCACAAGCGCTCTATTTTGTTCACAAGTCCGCAGGTAGAAAGGGAAATGTGGCGCAAGCCGATATTCAAGCCCTCATCACTGCTGACAAGCTTCAAAAAGCGAATTGTATTATCGTAATTATCAAGTGGCTCACCAATGCCCATCATAACCACATTGGAAATGCGCTCCCCTGTGTCCTTTTCAGCGGCAATAATTTGCCCGAGCATTTCGGAAGGGCAAAGGTCACGCACCTTGCCAAGCAAGGTTGAAGCGCAGAACTTACATCCCATACGGCATCCCACCTGTGAGGATATACAAAGGGTGTTGCCGTGCTCGTATTTCATAAATACAGACTCGATACATTCACCGTCAATCAACCCAAACAAGTATTTGACAGTGCCGTCTATTTGTGAAACGAGGCGCCTTTTCACACGTGGAAGCCTAAATTCAAACACGTCCTCAAGTTTTTTTTGCAAGGCGGCGGGGATGTTTCTCATTTCCGCTCCCCACATACCCTTGTTGATCCAACCGAAAATCTGCTTGGCGCGGAATTTCGGCTCGCCTATTTCAATTATAATTTTTTCAATCTCACTAAGACTTAGTGAAAGAATATCGTATTTGTTTTCCATCATTTCACCCTTCTCATCTTAGCTATAAAAAATCCGTCTGTTCCTGTTTTATGTGGGAAGAATGTGTACATTCCGTCCTTTGAGGAAATTTCCCCTACATCAAAATCACAAGGCTCAAACCCGTCATTTTCACGAAGGAAGCGGAGCACATTTTCTTCGTTCTCCCATCTGTTCAAGGTACAGGTTGAATATATCAGATAGCCACCCACCTTAACATAGTGCGAGCAATTTTTAAGTATATCGTATTGTATTTGCGGCAGAGCTTTGATATTATCTACCGACTTGTATTTTATTTCCGGCTTTTTATAAATTACACCCAAGCCCGAACAGGGCACATCACACAAAACTCTATCAAAGTAAGCATCATATTCCGCTACATATTCCTTAGCATTTTGTGCTTTCACAGATATGATTTCAATTCCCAAGCGCCCCGCACCCTTTTCAACAAGTCCAAGCTTGTTTTTGTGCAGGTCAGATGCTTTTATCTCGCCCTTGTTTTCCATATCAATAGCCATGGAAAAGGTCTTGCCACCTGGGCAAGCGCACATATCTCCTACTTTTTCATTTGGCAAAGCTCCAACAGCAAGCGAGCATATTCTTGAGGACTCATCCTGTATAAAGACGCGACCTGTGTCGATTAAATCCTTGATTTCGGAAACCGCAACGGAGCATTTGATAATATCGGGTGCGTATTTTGACAAGCACGGCTCATATCCCCGCTTCTTTAAATCATCAAGAATTTCATCAACGCTTGCCAAAAGAGTATTAACTCTTAAAGACAGGGCAAAGTCCTTGTTTTCATATGTAGCCAATTCAAGGGTGGTATCTTTACCGTAGGACTCGTCAAAAATGCTCATCAGCTCCTTTGGCATTGAGCCAACAACGGATGCTTTTTCCCAAGGGTCACTCGGCAAGCTAACGTGCTTATTTCCTCTTAAAAAGCTACGGAGCACCGCATTGACAAAGCCCTTAGATTTTCTCGGCGCTAGCTCAACACTGGAGTCAACGGCAGAATAGTCGGGAATTCTGTCTGTAAAAACAAGCTGGTAAAGTCCAAGCCTTATAATATTTTGAGTTTCCACGTCTATCTTGGCAAGGGGTATGGAGGAATACTCCTCTATTATCTTGTCAAGGTAAAGCTTTTTTTCCAAAACGCCTAAATATAAAAGTGTGTAAAGGGCGGCGTCACTTTTGCCAAGACTTGCGCGTGACAGGACTGTGCCTATTTCTATATTGGAAAAGCACTCCTGTGTGTCGCTCTTAACAAGCGAGCAAAGAGCAAGCTCTCTTGGATTATTCATACACGTCCCCCCCTTATTTTAATTATTGTTTTCCTAAAACGTCGCCAACACTAACCTTGCGACCGTTGATATAAGCGCCTGCGCTCATTCTGCTCTTGCCCTCGGGAATAACCTCGTCAAAGCATATAGCACCAGCTGCGCACTTAACGTAAATTCCGTTATCAATCAGGCAAACCTCACCGTTTTCTCCCGCAAAGCTCTTGCTTGCAACGTGAGCGCGTGCCACCTTTAAAATCTTCCCATCAACTGTTTTTGTAAAGGCATAAGGCACAGGTGACAAGCCTCTTATCTGATTGTGCACCTCTTCAGCGCTCTTATTAAAGTCGATTACGCAGTCAGCCTTTGTTATTTTTTCAGCATAGGTAAATTTCTCACCCTGCTTTGTAAACTCTGCCTTACCGTTTTTAAACAGGTCAATAGCCTTTAATATACCCGTAGCTCCCGCCACTGCCAGCTTGTCGTGAACTGACTCAAAGTTGTCATTTTCCAAAATGTCAACTCCCTCTACAAGCATCACATCGCCTGTGTCAAGTCCAACATCCATTTTCATAACGCTGACACCAGTTTTTTCTTCACCGTCAATAATTGCCCTTTGAATGGGGGCTGCCCCTCTGTACTTTGGCAAAACAGATGCATGACCGTTAATGCAGCCGTATTTAGGGTAATCAAGAACATATTTAGGCAAAATTTTGCCGTATGCCACAACTACGATAAGCTCAGGGTCAAGCTCCTTCAACGTGTCCAAAAATGCTTCGTTCTTTAAGGTAGCAGGCTGATAAACAGGCAAATCAACGGACACAGCATACTTTTTAACATCACTTGGTGTCAAAACCATGCCTCTGCCCCTTGGCTTGTCCTCAGTTGTAACAACGCCAACAATTTCCTCGCCGCTTTCATAAATAGCCCTAAGAGTGCACGCGGCAAACTCCGGAGTGCCCATAAAAAGTATTTTCATTTTAATATTCCTCTACCTCTTCGGGGGTCAACATTCTTATTGTCTTATCTGTATATATAGTTCCGTCCAGATGGTCAAGCTCGTGGCAGATTGCCTTTGCCAAAAGGTCATAGCCGGTCAGCTCAAACTCCTTGCCCTCTCGGTCAAGCGCACGCACGGTAACGCACTGAGGACGCTTTGTGATGCCCCATTTTCCAGGCAAGGAAAGGCAACCCTCCAAGCCCTCCTGCTCACCTGATTTTTTAATGATAACAGGATTGATAAACTCGAAAAGACCTTCCTCCGTTTCAATAACAACTACTCTGCGTAGCACACCAACCTGCACAGCCGCCAAGCCGCATCCGTTTGCGTGGCGCATTGTTTCTACCATATCATCAAGCAGGGTTAATATTCTTGGTGTAATTTCCGTTACAGGAGCGCTTTTTCTTCTCAAAAACTCTAAATCGTCACTTTCCTTAACTATCTTTAATAAAGCCATAATTTTCTCCTAATCTATATGCTGGATGGATTGAAATCTATTGACAAAAAGCACTTATCATATGTGCGTAATGCTTCCGTGTATATTTTGGAAAACACCTCTCTTAGCTTATTTGTCAGCTTGCACTTGACAATTATGCGCTTGCGGTATTTCCCGCCTGATTTATATATCGGCGCTTCAAATGGGCCGTATGCCTTGGCAGGAACGGAAAGAGCCTCTATTTCTTCCTTCAACCTACTCAAGAGCCCGTCTGAGAATTTGTCAAGCAAATCCTCACGTGCCGAGGTCAAGGTAAGCACTGCCAAATCGCAAAATGGCGGAAACTCATATGCGCGCCTTATTTTAATTTCGTTTTCGTAAAAGCCCTCATAATCCTGCTTGGCTGCCAAAAGGATTGTTTGGTCATTTGGTGAATTTGTTTGTATAATGGCAACTCCTCTGTCCTTGGCTCTGCCTGCCCTGCCGATAACCTGTGTCAGCATAGAAAATGCCTTTTCGGCGGCACGGTAGTCGCTGGTATAAAGCATAGTATCTGCCATTACGACACCAACCAAGGTAACAGACGGGAAGTCGTGACCCTTTGTTACCATTTGTGTGCCTATCATAACGTCTGCTTCCTTTTTGCGAAATGCACCCAAAATCTCCTCGTACGAGGTTTTGGTTGTAGTGGTATCCGCATCAAGACGAAGGGTGCGCACACTTGGGAAAAGCTCCTCTAAATCCTCCTTGGTCTTTTGTGTGCCAAAGCCGATATAGTTAAAATGCTCGCCACCGCAGGATTTACATTTTGCAGGCACGTGTGCTCTATAGCCACAGTAGTGGCACTTCAAAACTCCGCTTTTTTCAATGATGCTATGTGCATTTTCCGCATCGACATCACCGATTTTCCTGTATGAATGGTAGGTAAGAGCCACCGAGCAATTGGGACACTCAAGGGCCGTTCCACATTCGGAGCAGCTGATTGAGGAGTGGTAGCCGCGCCTGTTCAAAAACAAGATAGATTGCTTTTGGTCGTCCACAGTGCGACTAAGATATTCTGTCAGCTTAATGCCAAAGGCACTCATATTGCCGCGCAATCTTTCCTTGCGCATATCGGAAATGATAACGTCAGGTAGCACCGCCTCGCCATAACGCTTTGTCATTTTAACAAGTGTATAAGTGCCGCCCATTGCCTTGTAATAAGAATTGAGAGAAGGTGTGGCTGAGGCAAGCAGCATAAGTGCGCCTGTGCGCGAGCATCTGAATCTGGCAATATCGTGAGCAAGATATTTTGGACTTGTGTCCGATTTATAGGTATGCTCCTGCTCCTCATCAATTACTATCATACCTAAATTTTTAACAGGAGCGAATATAGCAGAGCGCGTGCCGATAACAATATCAGCCTCTCCGTCTGCAATTCTCTTATATGTATCAAATCTTTCTCCGCAGGAAAGGTTTGAATGTATAACGGCAACTCGCTCACCGTAATAGCCGCAAAAAATCCCAACCGTTTGTGGGGTCAAGGAAATTTCCGGCACTAAAACAATAACGCCCTTATGTGAGGCTATTGCTTCGTCTATCATTTTTTGAATAACGCTTGTTTTTCCGCTACCTGTCACTCCGTAAAGGAGAGCGGCGCGGGGAGAGGCGTCATAAAAAAGCTCCTTTAATGTAGCAAGGGCGCTTTCCTGCTCCTCGCTTAATATAATTTCCCTTTTTTCGCCCTTTATAGATTTGTATGGGCTACGGAAAACCTCTATTTTGCGTGTGGACAAAAGCCCCTTTTCGCAAAGGGTATCAAGGGTGGACTTTGTTGCCTTTGCCATTTCGTAAGCATCCTTGTCGGTAAGCTCACCGTACTCACAAAGCACGCGCAAAAGCTCTGCTTGCTTTTTGCCCCTTAACTTAATTTTGCCTTGTCCTTCTGCAATTTGCAGGGCTTCTTCCTTATCAACGCAAAGAAAAACCCTTGTTTCATATTTATTTTTGTCCTCATCCTCAACGGATGTTATTTTTTGCACCAAGCCCTTGCCAATCAAACGGCGCAGCTCAGCGCGGCTGTTTTCAAATAAGCTATCTAGCTTTTTAATATCAACATAGGGATGTGACAAAATGTAAGCAAAAATGTCGCTGGTGTCTTTAGCATCTTCCTTGACAACAAAGGATTCCTTGGTTTTAGCAATAGCGGCAGAGGGAATAATGCACCGTACCGCCTCACCAAAGGTGCAAAGAGTCTGCGCCTTCATAAAGGCGCAAAGGGATAGCATATCCTCGTCAAGCTTGAAATAGCCTGAAAGCACAGAGCAAACGCTCTTTATGCCCGCGTTTGATGACGGAGATGCATCGGCACATACAACAATAGCGCTCCTTCTCCTGTCAGATATGCCAAAGGGCACAACTACCGCCGTGCCTCTTTCTATTTCTGCGCGCATACCCACGGGTACATAGTAGGTATATTCAAGGTCGGCGTGATATGGCACGTCGAGCATATAAACATTTATATATTCACCGCACATATCAACACCTCGTTTCATGAATCAAGCAATAGTTATTGCTCGCTAAAAATTATTCCTCGTCGCCCTCGGAGATTTCAAAGCCCTCGTCATTTGTAAACACTTCATCAGCGTCCATAAGCTCCTGGCTATCGAAATCGTCGTAATCTTCCTCTGTCTTTGCTTCAACAGTTACCTTGAATGGCTTGAATTCTTCCTTAGGCTCAACATAGTCAACAACGTCAACTACTGCGTTTTCATAGCCATCTTCCTCTGGAAGATAAACCTCGAACTTACCGTCCTTCATTTCGCGAAGAGCGTTCTTAACTGCCTTTTCGTCTCTGTAATCCTTGTTAACCTGGTATGCGCTGTCCTTTTCGTCCTTTGCGCCCTTCTTTTCTGCATTGTGGCGCTGCTCGATATACTCGTTTGTGATGATGCGCGCGCACTTAGCGGTTGCCATAGTAACAGAGTACTTGTTGAGTCTTTCCTCGCCGTCCTTTGCTGTTGCTGTCAATAATTCCTGAATTGATGGATAAAGCATTTTGTATCTCCTTTTTAATTATTCAAATTTACTAATGATTTCTTGTGTGCGAATTGTTCTTACATGCTCCGCCTGCATAATTGAATATACAAGGTCAGCGCACTTTTCAACTCCGCCGTCCTCATTGACAACGGAATAATCATACTGTGGCAAAATCTTAATCTCTATCTTTGCCTTAGCAAGTCTTTTAAGAATATTTTCTTCAGTTTCGGTGCCTCTTCCGCGAAGCCTTGCTTCAAGGATTTCGCCGTTTGGGGGAGTCAGCATAATGGTAACGGCATCTGGATATTTTGCCTTAACCTGCATAGCGCCCTCAACCTCAATTTCCAAAATAACATCGTGACCCTTATCAAGATTTTCCTCAACACGGGTTCTTGGTGTGCCGTAAAAATTGCCGTTGTACTCCGCGTACTCAAGCATTTTATCGTTCTCAATACACTCCTTAAAATATTCCTTTGTTACAAAGTAATATTCAACATCGGGTGTTTCAATTGGGCGCGGATTTCTTGTTGTCATAGAAATAGAAAGCTTAACCTCAGGGTGCTTTTCCAAAATCTTCTTAACAACTGTGCCCTTGCCGCTGCCTGCAGGGCCTGATATGATGAATAAAAGTCCTTTTCCCATTTTTTATTCCTCAGCCTCCTTATTAAGTCTGTTACCGATAACATCTGCAGATAAGGCAGATAGCACAACGTGGTCGGAGTCGGTAATAATAACGCATTTTGTCTTACGTCCGCCTGTGCAGTCGATAATTCTACCGTTTTCCTTAGCCTCAGCAACTGTTCTCTTTGCAGGGGCAGAGTCGGGAGAGACGATAGCCACGATTCTTTCATCAAGAACCATATTATTGAAGCCTAAATTTATAAATCTCATAGCTTACTCGATATTCTGTATCTGCTCTCTGATTTTTTCCAGCTCATTTTTTATGTTAACCACCAAATGTGCGGTATCGGAGTTGGAAGCCTTAGAGCCTATGGTGTTTGTTTCTCTGTTCATTTCCTGGAGCAGGAAGTCAAGCTTTCTGCCTGCGGGCTCATTTGCCTTAACAATGTCCTCAAATGCGTCAAAGTGACTGTTCAAGCGAACAAGCTCCTCGTCAATTGCAACCTTGTCCGCAAAAACGGCAACCTCTGTCAAAATCCTTTGCTCGTCTATCTGTATGGAATTGTCGTTCAAGAACTTCAAAATTCTTTCCTCAAGCTTCTTTGCATAGCCATTTATATCGGACTTGGAGTTTTCCTCAATTTTAACAAGATAGCCCTTGATGTTGTCAATCTTTTCAACAATATTCCTGTAAAGGTTTTCGCCCTCTGTCTCGCGGCGCTCGATAAAGGTGTCAAGTGCCTTGTCCAGCACAGCCTTGATATCTGCCCAATCCTTTTCAATATCGTCCTCAGGCTTTTTAACATTGAAGATGTCCTTGTTAGCCGCCACTCTTGAAACTGTGATATCATCCTTCAAATCAAAGGTATCACGGAGCTTGTAAAGAGCATCGATATAGGATTTTGCATATGCGGTATCAAGATTAATTTCAATCCCGTCCTGCTCAAGCAAATCAACAGACACAAAAACCTCAACCTTACCTCTTGAAATTCCCTTTGTCTGCAAATACTGCTTAATCTTGTCCTCTAAAAAGCTATAAAGCCTTGAAATTTTAACTGTGCAATCAAAATATCTGTTGTTGACAGACTTGATTTCAGCGGTAATGTCCTTGCCGCCCACAGTTTCTCTTGCTCTGCCAAAGGCAGTCATACTTCTAAACATATTTTCACTTCCTGTGCGTTAATATTAATTATACTAATATTTTAACTTATATTATATAGTTTTGTCAACTTTTTTGTTAAATTATTGTATGAATAAACAAAACCGCAACGGTTTGCGTTGCGGTTTTAGTTACTTTTGATTAAAGAATCTGTCTATTTTCAGCTTGTTTCTCAGCTTGAAGCCGTAGTACATTGAAAAACGGTAAAGCAAAACATCATAAAGGACAAACACAAGCAGGCAGCCCACAGCAAGCAAAATGTCCATATAAAGCGGTGCTTCCGCCAACAAAAGCCTGGAAACCAGGAAAATACCAAGAGAGCCGATTATAATGTAACCGATTTTCAAAAGCCACTTCAAAACCAATACGCGATTGTCAATAAATGGCTTGATTATCGGGTAAATCGCTATAATCGCATACTCGATGGCAATGACAAAGGTGTACGGAATAAACAGGGAAATAAGGACAGTGGCGAGGTAAACGCCAAATGCTTTATATCCCATTTCCTCTCTTGCAACCATCAAGAAAATTGATGCGACAATAACGGCGGTAAGGTCAAGGATTTCCAAGACAGCACCCAGGAGCAAAACAACAACGCTAAGCGATGCCATCATTGCACCGAAGGTGATATATTTCGTCTTTCTCATTTCAATCTTGTCTTATCTGCAAAGACAGTCAAGACAGATAAGGAATGAGCAAACATCACACATAGAGCATCCGCCTGCAGGACGCGATGACGCGTTACCGTATGACTGTGACTGTACGCGCAAATTGTCGCGCAGAGTTGCATATTCCTGATTTGCAGGGTCAAGCTCACAGGCTCTGTCAATATAGCGAAGAGCATCAAAATAGTAGCCCTTATGCACAAGGATACAGCCCTTCAAAAAGAACCACTCTGCACCGCGGTTTGTTTGCTCAATGCCGTTGAGCATGCTCTCGGCGGTTTTGAAGTCACCTCTGTTGATAATTGCTCTGATTTGGTTGTAAATCGGGTCATTATTTCCGGAAAAACCGCCGGACGTGTGCGAATTTGAGGTATTTCCGTCATTTTTAGCGCCTGATGTTCTTTCTCTCAAAATCTCATCATACGCCTCATTTATTTCCTTCATTTTTTCCTCAGCCATCTCTGCCAAGGGGCTATCAACATAGTTGTCAGGATGATACTTTTTAGCTAAGGTCTTATACGCGCTCTTAACCTCTTCGTTAGTAGCGGATGGCGAAATGCCCAAAACCTCATAAGGATTTTTCATTAAAAATTTCTCCTTTTTTGAGTTATTTTTGAGGCTATGTCACAGAGAATAACTGATTAATGCGCCGCGTGATTTAACGAGAAAAATACAAGAAAGACAAGTGTTTTGCGAAGGCGCATACTCGAAGCATGTCTGTAACTGAGCAATAACGCGCAGTATTTCGCCGTATTTTTCCGTTAAAAATCAGTTAGGTAATGTGGCAGAGCCGTTTTTGATATTGTATCATAAATTCATTAAAAAGTAAAGGCAAATTATGTGAAAAGGGTGTGATTTTTAGTCAAATCAGAGATTTTATTCCTCTTTTAGCTTCAAAACCCTCTTTGTTTCCATAATCAAGCCGTCATATGCCACGTTTTTAATAATTGCTTCCACGTCGCGGCATCCAGAAAAGTCAATAAGCTCAATTGCCTTGCCCATTTTATCAAGCTCCAGGTACATTGCCTGCTTTAAAAGCTCTTTTGCCGAATCATCAATTTCATCACCGAAGGCTAGGCGAAGCACATTGTATGAGCACTTTTTCTTGTCCTTTTCAAAATCGTCACAGGCATCAATTACATAAATCCATTTTCCAAGGTGGAAGCCAATCTCGTAGGCTATCGCATTATCTGCGCCCTCAAGACCAAAGGCGGCAACTGAGCCGAGCAGCTTGCCAAAGGTGTTTGCGGTTGCATCTATGGACTCGCACTCCTCATGCTCCAAGCAAGTCAGCTCCTCAATGCAGCTCTTGATTTTCTCCTCTAACGGAAGCAGGTCTTTAGGCGTTTTTTTGAAAAAGACCGACACTAGTCCCACTATTTTTGCAATTAACCTACTAAATCCGTGTGAATCGTTAATGTTATCACGGAGCTTCATTCTTGTTAGAATAACACTTGATTTTGCGGAATATTCAAGAACGGGATTTATCTCAAGCATAGGTCTTTTTTTCAGTGGATGTGCCATGCAACGGCGCATTTTTATCTCCGCCTTTGTTTTCTCCATAGCCATACGAACTAATGCAAAAAATGCAAAATCATAGCTGAGGGTGAACCTGGATGCACAGCCTGTGCATTTACCCATCGCTCTGCAAAGACCACAATATGTTGCCTTGTATAGCTCATTGTCCTTCACCTTCAATTCGGGAATATTAGGCTTGACGTATCCGAACATAAGACCTCCTTGTAATAGTAATTTTTTCTATTTTACTACTATTTGGGAATTTTTGCAAGTCTTATTTAAAAAATGCGGGACTTGCCCGCATTAATCGTATTGGAAGCCAAAGACCTCAGAGGCAATTTCCAAAAGGCGGAACTTAATTCTATACTCTCCGCTTTCATTTTCGGTTATGAGGTTATACTGTCCCTTGGTTAACCCTGCCTCTATGCAATAGTCCTCGTCGTACTTGATAGCCGAGGCTGTGCAAAGCGGCGGATAAAGCACGCACCACCAGTTTTGCCCCTCCCCTTCTCCGATTATTACTCGGACAGAGGTGTATTTTCCTGCCGGCAGGGCAAAATCCTCATAGTACCTTGTGGGGTAGTGCTCCTCTCCTATTTCTATTTGCACATCATGTGTCATGCCCTCGTTTTTCAGAACCGCTTCTGCAACGTCGCATAGCTCTTCTCTGTTGTTTTCTATCATTTGCAAAGCTGTTTCCTTGCTTGTTGCTTCATACCCGCTGATTTTTTCCAGCAAGGCATCGCGCACCTTGAGCTTTACGCTTTGGTCACTCTCACTGTCCGAATTTGCCAAAACGTGTAATCTTACTGTGTTTTCATAAATTTCAAATTCTTCGTTTGTTGGCAATATATGATTCAGTGTGAAAAACACTGCGGCTGAAATAAGTATTGTTGATATCAATTTCATTTTATGCCCTCCGTTTTGTTTTAATTCTTCCCTGTTTTATTTGGTTTATGCACTGAAATTACATATTGAATAATTTGTGCAAATGTGGTAAAATTTACTTATGCGAAATGCTTGGAGGGATTATAATGGAATTGAGCACTGCTCTTGTGCGGTTGCTTTTGGAAAAGGGACTCACCATTTCCACGGCGGAATCCTGCACGGGGGGACTAATTGCAAAATGTATAACTGATGTAAGTGGCGCATCAGCCGTTTTTTACGGTGGCGTTGTTTCATACGATAATTCGGTAAAGGAAAATGTTTTGTCTGTTAACAAGGACATCTTAAACAA
The DNA here is from genome assembly GCA_045632405.1 of Eubacteriales bacterium. Taxonomy (GTDB): domain Bacteria; phylum Bacillota; class Clostridia; order Oscillospirales; family CAG-272; genus RGIG2000. Next base: position 63,488 of record JAZQWO010000057.1, read on the forward strand.
CCTTGGAGCAGTCAGCGCGCCTGTCGCCTGTCAAATGGCAAGTGGGGTGAGGCGCATTATGAAAACAGATATCGGCATTTCCACAACAGGAATTGCGGGTCCTGGCGGTGGCACACCCGAAAAGCCTGTGGGCACTGTTTATATCGGCTTTGCCTACGGCGAGCGCGTGGAAAGCGAGCTGCTCACCCTTGACCCCACCCACTCACGTGATGAAATCAGAAACGAAACTGTTTCCGAGATAATCAGGCGCACTATTGAGAAAATTTGCCAAATCTATTGATTTTATATATTTGATATGTTAGAATATGCAAGGAATTTTAAAATATTCAGAGGTATATATTATGGAAAAGAAATTTAAGAGAATTGGCGTTCTTACATCCGGTGGCGATGCTCCCGGTATGAACGCGGTTATTAAGAGCGTTACATGCGCGGCACTTGAAAAGGGTGTTGAGGTTATTGGTATTTTGGGCGGTTACTCAGGTCTTATCAATGATAGAACAAGAAGCTTGTCTGCCCTTGACGTTTCCGATATTATTTCAAGAGGCGGCACAATGCTTTACTCCGACCGTTGCGACGAGTTCAAGACTGAGGAGGGTATGCAGAAGGCTATTGCTACCTGCAAGAAGCACAACATTGACGGTATTATCGCAATCGGCGGTGACGGTACATTCCGCGGCGCTACTGACTTATCTATCAGAGGTATTCCTTGTATCGGCGTTTCCGGTACTATTGATAACGATATTACTGCAACAGATACAACTGTTGGCTTTGACACTGCTATGAACACTGTTCTTTCCTTAGCAGATGCGCTTCGCGACACATCAGAGTCCCACGCGCGCTGCTGCGTAATTGAGGTTATGGGTAGAAATGCAGGCTACATCGCAGCTGAAACAGGCTTGGCTCTCAATGCAATTGGCGTTGTTCTCCAGGAAATGCCATTTGACAAGGCTGCTATGTTTGCTAAGATGAAGAAAATGAGAGAGCTTGGTCAGCGTAGCTTTATGGTTGTTGTAGCTGAGGGTATGGGCGCTCCATATGCTGAGGCGCTCACAAAGGAAATCGAAAAGGAAACAGGCATCGAGTCAAGATTTATCCGTCCTGCACACATTGTTCGCGGCGGTATTCCTACATTGGCTGACCGTTCCTTCGCTTCCAAGTGCGGCTACAAGGCTGTTGAGCTTTTGCTTGAGGGCAAGAGCGACCTTGTTATCTGCCAAAGACGTGACGAGATTGTTCCTATCGACATCCGTTGGGCACTTATCGTTGACAGAATGTATAAGGGCAAGCTGAAGGATGGCGACCTTGATGCATTCACACCTGAGCAGGTTGAAGAAATGAAGGCTCTTTGCGCTGAAAGACACGAATATTTTGAGCGCATTTATGAAGTTATCAACTCTATTGGTTGCTAATAAAACAAAGGACAGACTGTGCGGTCTGCCCTTTGTTTTATTCCACATATTATTATATGCAAATATTTGCATATTTAAATATTATGCTGTTTTTTGCCTCTTTTATACCAGCTGATAAACCCGTATAAATCGTTGATTAAGAACATAATAAAGCACAAAATCATTGGTATGTAAGCAGGATTTTCAATTGATGCCATAACCCAAAGGGTTATGAGAACCAAGTCGTTTAAGCTGTAGCCTATTGCATAATAGGGGCTGCGCATAAAGGTCAGATATACTGCGGCAAAGGATGTGGCAACCGACAAGGTGCTGACAATCAGATTAGCTGTGCCAAGCAAATCAAGTATAAAATAAAAGCCCACTGTAACAGCTGCCGTTAGGGCAAGCATAACCACAACCTGCCATTTGCTGAGCTTGTTGACGGTAACCTCTTTTGTATCCTTATAGCGATGAGTCGCCCAAGAAATCAAGGACATAACCGCCATTGGCGCGGACATACAAACATAAGTGATAACCTCGCCATAATATTCCTGTGCAAAGGAAACCGCTCCATAAAGCAAGGCAAAAATGATAATAAGCACTTGACCGATAACATATCCCTTGGCAATAAAAATGAGCGCCGTTACTCCAAACAAGGACGCGACAAGAGTAAGCACATTTTTATCAGGTGAAAAAACAAAGGAAATGACCACAACAACAGACGAGATTAACCACAGGCAAAGCTCAAACCGTGTCAGATCCTTAAACGGATTTTTCAGTTTCATAATTTCTCCAATCTTGTTTTTAGCAAACAAAAACACCGAGATGCGCGTTTCTTCAAAGACCTAACGAAAACGCACCCTACCCGGTGGCAGCTCTATTTCGCAATTATTGTATCACAGCCATCCCCTCTTGTCAAGGGAATTTTACAAAGACTTGACATAGCAGTTATTGATTTGATTTTCTCCACGTGATATAATATACAATGTAATAATATTGACTGGGAGTAGACAATGAATCCGCTTATTTATATTGTTGAGGATGACGAGGGCGTATGCGAGGTTTACGAGGGTGCTTTTGAGGGCAGATATGATGTAAGGGCCTTTGAAAGTGGCTCTGCTTTCCTTGCTGAATTTGAAATGAAGCGCCCCGATATTGTAATATTAGACATTATGCTGCCTGATATGGACGGATATACCATCCTTTCAAAAATCAGACAGCTTGACGAGCGCGTGCCCGTAATTATTGTCAGTGCAAAGAGTGATGAAATTAGCTTTGTTAAGGGGCTTAACAAGGGTGCAGACGACTATATGGCAAAGCCGTTTTCCATAATGGAGCTGATTGCCAGAGTAAATACCAACCTTCGCCGTGCTAACCTGTTTGTTTCAAAGGCTGACGGATTTACCATTGACAACAATGTTTACAAAATTTTTTATAACGGCTGTGACCTTGGTCTTACCATGAAGGAATTCAACCTGTTAAAGCTCCTTATAAGCCGTGCAGGAATGACTGTTGAGCGTGAAACCCTATTCCGCGAGGTTTGGGGAGAGAGCTACATTGGAGAGAGTCGCACAATTGATATGCACATCGCATCCCTGCGTGAGAAAATCAAGCAGGCAGGAGGAACGGACAACATTGTTACAGTGCGTAGCATCGGATACCGTTACGAGTGCAAATGAAAAGAAATATATTTTTAAGATTTTTTTTGGTTACATTGGCATCCACGTTGCTTATGTTCATTTTCGGCTTCATTGCCGTTTCCAATAATGCGGAAACGGTGGTAAATGAGCGACTGATTGAGGAAACAAAAATTGTCGCCTTGGTCCTTGACGGCTCCGAGGACTTTGAAAAATTCAAAGCATATGAGGGAAACGATAAATTCCGCATAACTATTTTTGATACAAATGCTAATGTTATTCTGGAAAGCGACACATCTGAGGCTCTTGGCAACCACGCCGACAGAATTGAGGTACAAAAGGCTTTAGCAGGCACGCCTGAGACAGTCAAGCGATATTCCGAAACCTTTAAGTGCGAGATGACATATTACGCAATGAAGGTGACGTTAGAGGACGGTAGCGTTATCGTTTTGCGCCTTGCCATACGAAGCAGTGAGGTTTCATCTTATTTGCACCTAACCTTGCCGCTTTTTGTTCTTGTGTTGATTATCGCCCTTGTTTTGTCAATAATTATTTCCCACTTTATTTCTCTCAATATTTCTTCAAAAATTGATAATGTGGGCGTTAGTCTGAAAAGCTTGAACGACGGTAAATATACCCCTATCAAGGCAGACGAAAGTGAGCCTGAGCTTGTTTCCGTCCTTGAAGAAATAAATGAGCTTAACGAAAGCATACACTCTCACATTACAGAGGTAGAGCGAGAGCATAAAAAGCTGGAGCGAGTTTTGGAAGGAATATCACAGGGAATTATAGCAGTAAATGATAAACGGGAAATTATTTTTGTCAACAAAAGCGCATTGGCGATTTTCGAGGCTAAAGGCAATTTGGTTGGCAGGGAGCTTCGCTGCTTGGTAAGTGATTCCTCGTTATACAAAAAAATCTCCGAACGCATTTTTGAAAACAGCGCATTTGAAATCGAACGGAACAACAAATATTTGTCTGTTGTAATACACGAGGTCGCAAAGGATGATTTGAAGATTTCATCCATTATTATCATCACAGACATCACTCCCGAAAAGGCGATTGCTAAGCAAAAAAGCGAGTTTTTTGCAAATGCATCCCACGAGTTAAAAACACCCGTAACTGTTATGCAGGGCTTGTCCGAGCTTATGCTTGCCGACCCAAGCCTTGATAGCACAGCCGCCGCGCGCACCGAGCGCATACACAAGGAAAGCGTGCGCTTAGCGTCCTTGATTTCCGATATGTTAAAGCTCAGCAGGCTTGAAAACGGAGAAGCCGAGGAGCTAACATACACCTGTGTCAACGTGCGCGGTTGCGTTGAGGAAGCTATTGAGGAGCTGAACGAAAAAATCAAGGAAAAGGGGCTTACTTATCAAATCAACGGTGACGGTGAGATAAGTGCTGACCCCAAGAAAATATACGAAATCGCTCAAAACCTATGCTCCAATGCAGTTAACTATAACAAAGAAAACGGCAGTATCACCGTTGATATCAGCGACACGGGTGATACGGTTGTTCTAAAAGTTAGCGACACAGGCATCGGCATTGAGGAAAAGCACATTCCGCATCTGTGCCAACGCTTTTACAGGGTTGATAAATCTCACTCAAAAAAGACAGGCGGTACGGGCTTGGGTCTTGCTATTGTCAAGCATATTTGCGCGCTTTACGGTGCTACCTTGGGCATTGAAAGCGAGCTGGGAGCAGGAACATCTATTACCATACAATTTAAAAAGTAGCTTGAAGGGGCGCCGCTTAATGCGACGCCCCTTTACATAAACTTTACCTTTCTTTTACCTTGATATGATATTTTCAAGAACGCCTTTTGTGATAAAATATAGCCGCTAAAAATATATCGGAGGATTTTATGGACATTTTTAATGTACTCACCTTAATAGGTGGGTTATGTCTTTTCATGTTCGGTATGAGCTTAATGGGTGAGGCTCTCGAAAGATCCGCAGGTGGCAAGCTTCAGTCCTTGCTTGGCAAGTTCACATCAAGCAAAATCACAGGCTTTTTGACAGGCTTGGGTGTTACCGCGATTATTCAAAGCTCGTCCGCCACGACTGTTATGGTTGTTGGCTTTGTTAACTCAGGGCTTATGAATTTGCGCCAAGCCATTAACGTAATTATGGGCGCAAACGTGGGCACTACCGTTACCGCTTGGATTCTCAGCTTAAGCGGTATTGAGGGCAACGCATGGTATATAAAGATACTAAAGCCCGATTCCTTCACCCCTATACTTGCGCTGCTTGGACTTATACTCTATATGATGTGCAAGTCAAGCAGAAAAAAGGATGTCGGCACTATTCTTTTGGGCTTTGCAACTCTTATGTTCGGCATGAGCACTATGTCAGACTCTGTTGCAGGACTTAAAAACGTGCCCGGATTTACAAATCTTTTCACATTTTTCACAGGAGAACAGCTTGGCTTTTTCGGTCCTATTCTTGGTGTTTTGGCGGGCGCAGTTCTTACCGCTATTATTCAGTCAAGCTCTGCATCTGTTGGTATTTTGCAAGCACTTTCCACAACAGGCGCTATCACAAACGGTGCGGCATTTCCAATCATTATGGGTCAGAATATCGGCACCTGTGTAACGGCACTGCTATCCTCAGCAGGAGCTAACAAAAACGGCAAGCGCGCTGCTCTTGTACATTTGTTCTTTAACATTATAGGTACAGTTGTTGTTCTTGCTTTATTCTATGTTGTAAAGAGCTTCTTACCAATCCTTTCCAACCCGACGGACGGATTCCAAATTGCCGTTATGCACTCTTTGTTTAATGTAGCCTGCACGGCTATGCTGTTACCTGCTTCATCACTTCTTGAAAAGCTTGCATATAAGCTTATCAAGGACAATGTCAGCGAGGACGACGGTCCACATCTTGACGAAATATTGCTAAAGACTCCGTCAGTTGCCTTGGCGATATGCCACGATGCAACCGTGACAATGGCAAAGGATGCTATGCACGCTTTCAATCTTAGTCTTTCGGCTATTACCGATTTCACCGACGAAAAGGCAACTGAAATCAGGCGAATTGAGGACAAAACCGACAGGTACGAGGACGCAATCGGCACTTATCTTGTAAAGCTGAGCAGCCACCAAACAGGCGACAAGGCAAGTGAAAAAGCAACAATGCTATTAAAGCTAATAGGTGATTTCGAGCGTATCTCCGACCACGCGGTTAATATAATCGAGTCAGTTGAAGAGCTTCGCGACAAGGGTCTTGCCTTCTCACCTGATGCGCAGGCAGAGCTCAGTGTGCTTACTCAAAGTGCTACTGAAATTGCAAGCCTTGCTCTTAGCGCATTTGTAGATAATGACCTTTCAAAATCACAATTAATTGAACCTCTTGAAGAGGTTATAGACAACCTGAAGGAGCAGCTTCGTACAAGACACATTTACCGCTTGCAGGGTGGTGACTGCTCTATATCTGCAGGATTCGTTTGGTCTGATATTCTTACCAATCTTGAAAGAACATCTGACCATTGCTCAAACATTGCTGCTTGCATTATTGATACCGCCGCAGACAATTTGAACCTGCACCAGTCTGTGCGAGAAATGAAAAAGAGCCAAGGCTCTTACCTCGCCCTTTTCGACGAATATTCAAAAAAATATACCCTTCCAGAAACAATATAAAACAAAACCGATATGGATATGATGCCATATCGGTTTTGTTTTTATTTTTGTCTTGCAATTCTCTATTTTATGTGATATACTAACTAAGCAATTTAATAATTTGCAGGATTACTCAAGTGGTTTAAGAGGCGTGACTCGAAATCGTGCGCTAATATCAGAAACCGCATTTTGACAAACCCTTTTGCCATCTGGTTTCATCGAATCTTGCCGTTCAGTTTTCAAAACCTTATCTAACGGAAAATCTAACGGATTTTCTCCCAATCTAACTAAATACAATTTAATACGCAAGCGTAGCAAACCCTTGGTTTGTGCTTCGGTCCATCTCCTGTGAGCAAGCTCACATTTGATTCGACCTTGCATGCGCAGTGGATTCGCAAAACTTTGTTTTTCGAGCCACTTCTCTTTGTTGCGTATTAAATTGTAATAAATCACAATTAAATACGCAAGCGTATCGAAGTGGTCATAACGGGGCTGACTCGAAATCAGTTTGCCATAAAGGCACGTGAGTTCGAATCTCACCGCTTGCGCCAAAAAGGGACACATTTTGTGCCCCTTTATTTTTTGCATAAGTGGTGATGATGAGGACTCACCTTTGTATTTGCTCGGCAAATGCAAATTGAGTGCGTAAACAAGGCAAGAGTTATCGCAAGCTCGCTTGGCAGAAACTCGCCGAAGTTCTTTTTCAGAGGAAAAGCATCTTGTCGCTTGCGCCAAACCCTTGTAAGCAAAGGCTTTACAAGTATTTTTTATTTTTCAAAATTTGAACCCATGTTAAACACAGAGGAAAAGACTTTTGCGAATAAAATTCTACGAGTTTTAATTTTGTCCTTTCCTACCACCATCACTTTCGCTCACTTCGCACACTCCCTCTCCCCTAAGTTCGAATCGCCTTTTCTTTGATTACTGCGACGCAAAAAAAACGAGTGCAATTTGCACTCGTCTAGTTTCATATTTTTACGCACACACCACAGTACCATTTTATAGAAAATTCATCATATGGTAATAACAGGTTTGAAATTTAAATTCCGTGTTAATTTAGCGTTTTTTAAAACTGTGTAAACACGATTGGAAACTATTGTATATGAAGAAACATTTCCCATGCTGAATATATCTGGAGTGGAAAAGAAATCAATATTTTCATCCAAATACTCTTTGCCGCGCTCACACCCAAGGATATTCCAAACGAGGTCATTCACACCCTCATAGCCTACTACCGCGCCAACAAGCCCGAGACCTCCGATTGGGTAGTCCTGCCCGTTGCAAGCTTTGACGCCTACTTTGGCAGTACGAATTTCAGCCACAAGTGGCTTGTAAAAATACCCGATGCCATTATGACACGTGAAAAGCAGAGCTTTGGGGTGTGTAGGTATAGGATAAATATACAGTAAAAACCGTTAAGCCCTTGTTTCATTTCGAAACGAGAGCTTAACGGTTAAAATAGTTATTAAAACGCAACTTGTTAGATGTAAATAATATTATATCTCATCAATCTTGATCAAATTGGTATTTCCGGAATGTCCCGTAGTATCTCCACCGGTGATAACAATACGATCCTTTTTCGACAATCCGAGTTCCTTTGATGCGATCTTCTTTGCTGTATAGAACAATACGTCGGTAGATGTGAATTTTTCACACATGGCAGGGATAACACCCCAAGAGAGCGCGAGCTTTCTCCAAGTATTCTCATTGGTCGTAAGACCTATGATTGCAACGGGAGAGCGGAAGCGCGACACCATTCGTGCGGTCATTCCCGAAAGCGAGCATGCTACGATCGCTTTCGCATCAATGTCGATTGCCATACCGCAAGTTGAGTGTGAGATGGCATCTGTCATGTTGCGAATCTGGAAGTCTGCGTTATAAAAACGCTTTTTGTAGTTGATGTTTCCTTCCGTTGTCTCAGCGATTTTTGCCATTGTTTCAACTGCTTGGATGGGATATTTACCTGCCGCTGTTTCACCCGAAAGCATAATAGCACTCGTTCCGTCGTAAACAGCATTCGCTATATCAGAGATTTCTGCTCTTGTAGGACGGGAATTGGTTATCATAGATTCAAGCATTTCAGTTGCCGTGATGACTCGCTTGCCGAGCATACGGCATTTTGTGATCAGCTTCTTCTGTATCGCAGGAAGGTGTTCAAAGGGAATTTCAACGCCCATATCTCCGCGTGCAACCATAATGCCGTCACAGTATTCGCAGATTTCCTCAATGTTATCAACACCCGATTGATTTTCAATCTTGGCAATCAGTTCGATATCCTCTGCACCGATCTCGTGCATATAATTACGAACATCGATCAGATCTTGTTTACAAGAAACAAACGAACAAGCCACATAATCCACAGAGTTTTCCACACCCCATTTAATATCCTTCTTATCTTGTTCGGAAAGATACGGTTGCTTCATCACCTTGCCCGGGAAGCTCATGCTCTTACGGTCGGAAAGCTCTCCGCCGCAAAGCACCTTACACTCAATGTCAGTACCGTCGATCTTCTCGACTAAGAACGTTAAAAGTCCGTTATTCAGAAGAATGGTATCTCCAACAGAAAGCTCCTCGGGAAGCTTTGCATAGCTTACAGAAACACGCTCTCTATTACCAACGATATCGTCGGCGGTGAACGTAAAGCGATCTCCGTCACAGAGCAATATCTTACCGCCTTCAAAAGTCTTGATGCGGTATTCGGGGCCTTTTGTGTCGAGCATGATTGCAATAGGAAGCTGCAATTCATCTCTCACTTCTTTTACAAGATCGATTCGTCTTTGATGATCTGCGTGCGTATTGTGTGAGAAATTTAATCTCGCCACGTTCATACCTGCTTTGCAAAGTCCCTCTATAACTTCTTTTGTTTCGCTTGCGGGTCCAAGCGTACACACGATTTTAGTTTTTCTCATAATATTTTACCCTTGTTTAAAAATAGGGCTTACCGCCTACACAAGCGGCAAGCCCTTTAGAATTTGTCTTTACTTCAACAGCGAAATTGCATCGCTGATATTTTTTTCATGTGCCTCTCGACCGTATTTATCAACCTCGGCTTTGTTCTTTTCTCCGTGGGTAAGGCATCCTGCACCGCCGATACAACCACCGATACACGCCATACCCTCAATAAAGTTTCCGTCTAGAATTCCCTTGTTCAGCTTGAGGAGTGCCATACGGCAGGCTTCAATACCGTCACATACAACAGGCTTGATCTCAAAGTCGATATTCTGTTCTTTCATAGCCTGTGCCGCTGCATCAGTAAGACCTCCGCTTCTTGCGAAGATACGGCCGAAGTAGGATGCGTTATCAAGAACGCCCTCTTCAAGTGTTGCGATCTCAATGTCTCGACTGTCAAAGAGTGCCTGAAGCTCCTCGAAGGTGAGGACGGTATCAACCCAAGGTTTAACCTCCTCGAGCTGCGCTTCCGCTTTCTTTGCGGTACACGGACCGATGAAGATCACCTTTGCGTTCGGTGTGGTTTCTTTGATGTACTTTGCAAGAACTGCCATAGGCGACATATTGTGAGAAATATGCTCAACGAGATTCGGGAACTGCGATTTAATATACTGCACGAATGCAGGACAGCAGGAGCTTGTAAGAAGTCCCTTTTCGGAAAGCTCCTTTGCCTCTGCCATAGCAACCATATCTGCGCCGAGAGCTGCCTCAACAACATCGTGGAAACCGAGCTTTTTCAGTCCTGTTACGACCTGACCGAGCTTAGCGTAAGAGAATTGGCTCGAAATTGAAGGAGCGACTACGGCATAAACTCTGTAATTTCCGCCGCGAGTATTACGCTCGCTCTTTTTGAGAATATCAATGGCGTTGACCATATAGGATTTATCCATGATTGCGCCAAAGGGACACTGATATACACACGCACCACACTGTATGCACTTGGAGTTATCGATCTTAGCAGCCTTCTCCTCATTCATAGAGATAGCTTTTACCTTGCAAGCATTCTGACAAGGACGCTTGCGACTGACGATTGCGGTATAGGGGCAAACCTTTGCACACGCGCCGCACTCTTTACACTTGGATTTGTCAATATGAGCTACGTGCTGATGATCAAATGAGATGGCACCGAATTTACAAACGTCCTCGCAACGGTGAGCGAGACAACCACGACAAGCGTTGGTGACCTCATATCCACCAACGGGACACTCGTCGCAGGCAATATCAATGACCTCGATAACATTAGGGTTGTTTTTATCTCCACCCATAGCAAGCTTTACGCGCTCTCCGAGGATCGCGCGCTCCTTATATACACAGCAACGCATTGTAGGCTCATTTCCGGGAACGAGATGCTTAGGAATATCCATAATATTCTCAAGTAGCTTATCCTCCCACGCAAGACGTGCGACTTCGCGTAAAACCTTATATTTCAAATGCTGTACTTTGGTATCAAATTTACGCATTTTACACCTCCATTAGAAATAACTTACCTTGATGCGCTTTCCCATCTTCTTAAGACAAGCAGACAACTCCTCTACCAAGTTCATTTTGATATTGAAGTTGATGGGAAGGTCGGGATTCTGATGGGCGGGGTTTACCGCTCTTCCCACGTAGAAATTAATATCCGTTGCTTCTTCAAACAGAAGTCGGCTTATGAGAGATGCACCGTCTTTTTTGAAGTTCCAAGCTTCATACAACTCATTTTCTCCAAGATAATCCTTAGCGTATTCAATGACGCGGTTCATCGTAATAACACCCTCGGTAACAAGATCAACTCCCTCGATCTCAGCAATTGGAGGAATCTCCGAACGCTCGAATTTTAGGCTTGCCTTTACGGTTTTTCCAAGAAATTTAGCAGCAATGGACGATGTCGTTCCACCGCAGATTATATGCTTTCCTTCCTTCGAGAAGAAAAGGGACATCATTCTGTCGCAATCGTCTCGGTTTGAGGGAGGTCCGAAGAGAATATTCATCGGCTCTCTCTTTCTAATTTTAACGACGCAGGCAGTCGTATCATCTCCGGGCTTGTGTCCGTAAAGCCTGTCGCATTCGTCAACGAGCATAGTGGAGAGGTTCTTGGCTGTGTATCCGCCGCAGATCAGTGCGTACATATAATCAGCAATATCCTCTCGCTTCCAACCAAAGTTGTATTTTCCACCAAGTCCGGCATGGGGACATCCGTCGCTCATAGCGATAAAGACGTCATCCTCTTGGATCTTAATGGTGGATTTGTAGATTTTTTTACCGCCTATATTTAACTCGGTCTTTGGATAATCGTATATCTCAAAGTTTCTGTAAGCGATCACGTGAGGGTTGTCATACTGGATGATCTCTGCCGTGTCGTTGTTTTGAATATGAATAATGGTAAAGGTGGAATATGCCACGCCACGCACCGAGCAAACGGGAAGCGTTCCGGCAATCGTAGACACACACTCCTCAATTGGAAGTCCAGCTGCCATCATCGTAGAGATGATCTTGGATGTAAGAGTCGAAAGAATACTTGCCTTAACTCCTGAGCCAAGACCGTCTGCAAGCACGATGACAGTTGAATTGTCGTTTTCCTCTACAATGTCTACATGGTCACCGCAAAGCTCTTCACCGATATGATTGATGCTTTTGTATCCAATATCTGCACACAAATCATTCATCACCGATAGACTCCTTTAACTTCGTTAGAGCAATCTTTGTCTCTGCGGCGGTTTCTCCGAGCAAGGAAGCAATTTCCTGAACGATTCGCATTTGCTTTTCTACAACTGTATCGGCAACCTCAACGGTCTGCTGATTTATTCTTGTCTTTTTCTCTCTCTCGGCTTCCTCGTCGGTTATGTCACGCATAATGCCAATGAGCATATGGGAATCGCGGTCGTATACAACTGTTTGCTCAATGTACTTTTTATATTCTGCAAGATAAACCTTCTGGTCTCTTATGCTTCGTCCGGAATTCTTTACGCTCATAAATACAGCGGGATCCAGTATGCGAACTACGGGTTCTCCAAGCACATCAGACTCGTAACGGATATTCATTATCTTTCTTGCCGCTGCGTTGATTTGCTGAACCTCAAAATTTTCGTTGAGAACGATAAGACCGTTCGGGGTATTTCTGACAATCGTATCCGAGAAGCTTTCCGCCTTATCCTTAAGGAACGGGAGACACATAGAGATCTCAGCCTTGCCCTGAATAATAGCGATTGCTTTTTCACGGCAGGAATTATAGCCACAAGAGCCGCAGTTCAGCTCGTCTGCGGGCTTGAATTTACCCATCTGATGCAGAACAGTGGTGATTTCATATTCTGCGGGCTGCATTGCCTTATTATCTATTACTGTGAAGTGCTTTTTCAGTGCTAAGGCTTCGGGCTGTACAACTTTAAAGTCACGCGTGCCCGCGTACTGTGCAACCGACACATAATCGTGAACGGGAGAATGGTGATATTTCTCCATAACCGGACCGCCAATACAGCTACCAACGCAGGCAGACATTTCAATAAAGCACTTATGGATCTTTCCACTCTCGATTTCCTTGAGTGCGGCAATACAGTTTTCAACTCCGTCGAGCGCTATATAAGTATAACCGGGAGCATTCTGCGCCATTGTTTTCAGCACACCACCCGTTGTCGGGAAGAAACGGGCACGGCTCTCTGGCGTATTATCAACATCCTTTTCAAGATCAATTTTCTCAGATTTCAGCCAATTGGTGAGCTCTTCAAAGGTGAGAACGGCATCAACGAGTCCTTTATAGTACTCGGCTTCGTCTTTCTTTGCTACACAAGGACCAATAAAAACGGTCTTGGCATTCGGCATTCTTCTCTTGATATCCGCGCAGTGAGCCTGCATAGGCGACATAACATCTGCGAGATATTCAAGTGCAGACGGAAAATGCTTTTGAATCAGCAAATTTACAGAATGACAGCATGAGGTAATGATAATATCTCTTTCTTCCTCACGCAGCATACGCTCGTATTCTGTCTTAACAATAGTTGCACCGATTGCTGTTTCCTCAACGTCGAAAAAGCCAAGCTTGCGCAGAGCTCGGCGCATAGACTCGATTCCTACGCCTTCGTAGTTCGCAATAAACGAGGGCGCAAGGCTGACAACGACGGGCTCTCCGCTTTGAAGCAGAACTCTCGCCTTCTCGGTGCCGTCAACGATCTCCTTAGCATTTTGAGGACAAACAACAAAACAATGACCGCACAAAATGCACTCATTGCCGATAATATGTGCTTGGTTACCCGAAAAGCGGATAGCCTTTACAGGACAGTGACGGATACACTTATAGCAGTTTTTGCAGTTGGATTTTTTCAGTGTTAAGCAGTTAGCCATTTTCGTCACTTCCCTTCTTCTTCAATAACCTTCAAAATATGTTCCGTAAAGAATTCTTTGAAATTCTCCCTGGTGATACCGACGTGAATATCATCGTTCACCTGTACGGTAACACCGACACGGTTGCACTTTCCGACACAGAAGCTACCGGAAAGTACGACCTCATCCTCAATATTATGATCCTTCACGGCTTTTTCAAAAAGCTCTACAATATCAGCGGAGCCTTTCAGATGGCATGATGAGCCAACACAAACCTGAACGAACAACATATGCTTATACCTTTGCGAGAACTTCTTTAGCGAAGAACTCTTCTACGGTTTCGGGAGTAACGGAATGGAAGGAGTCATTTACCGTTACACATACGCCCTGCTGACACTTGCCCATGCAGAAGGTGCCGCCAAGCTCTACCTTATCGCCGAGATTGTTTTCAGCGATCAAATACTGAAGCTGCTCTACTACCTGACGAGAACCCTTGATGTGGCAGGAGCTTCCAATACAAACTGTAATTTTAAGCATAATATTTTACCTCACAATATTTATTTCATTTTTTTGGGGTAGCGGCGGGAGCAAGCCCCCGCCCTACGACTATGATCTTTCAATTACTGATAATCGACAACGCCGACCCCGCTCATAAGGAACTCGCGCTCCTTTTCATTGCCCTTAACCGACTGAGAAGCGGCTACGATAGGCATCCACTTCTGAACGTACTGCTTTGCTGTATCGCTCTTTTTGCAGAAGGTATCAAGGTAAAGCTCCGCACCGGAAATATCACCATTCAACCAGAACAGAAGATAGGTGCGTGCAACATCAGCGGAAGCGTTGCCCTGCGTTGCGTGAGACCAGTCAAGGATATAGGGAGTTCCATCCTCCGTGATGATGATGTTGGATGGATTGAAGTCTCCGTGGCACACCTTGTTATGCTTAGGCATACCTTCAAGGCGAGTGTGAAGATCGTAACGGGTGGTAGCGTCAAGCTCGGTTGCTGCGATCTTGCGGCTCATCTTATCCTTCAACTTGTTAAGGAGAGGAGAAGTCTTTGCATGAACACCCATCTGAAGATCCACGAGAAGCTCGATGTATTCAGCCTTCTTCTCGGGATTTTCTTCCATAAGCTGTGAAAGCGTTTTGCCCTTGATGAACTCGGAAACGATTGCCCATTTACCGTCGATCATAGTAACCTCAAGTACCTTGGGAATATTCAATCCGGTCTCTTCGATTCTCGCCTGATTCAGTGCCTCATTAAGCACGTCAGCCTTGGAATAGTCTGCACCAAAAACCTTGATGGCTCTGTCGCCGTCACGGTAGATCGTCTTATTATTTCTTACTGCAATTACTCTATCAAGTTTCATGTGTTTTTCCTCCTTAAATTACGCCTTTTTGCCCTTGCGATAGGGAGCCTTGATGGGAACAACCTTTTCCTCATCGAGATCACGAGCGGGCATATCCTGCTCAACAAAGTGCTTGCCGTAGTAAGCATTGAGGTACATCTGCTTGATCTCGCTCATAAGAGGATAACGGGGGTTCGCACCGGTGCACTGGTCGTCGAATGCCTGCTCTACCATATCGTCAAGACGTGCAAGGAAGTCCTTTTCATCGATGCCGTAGTCCTTGATGGTCTCCTTGATTCCTACGCGAGCCTTGAGGTCGCCTATTGCCTTGATAAGATTTTCAAGCTTTTCGGTATCATTCTTACCGCCAAGTCCGAGGTAATCAGCTATCTCTGCATATCTTGCGAGCGTGTGAGGATGATCGTACTGCGAGAAGGTACCCATCTTTGCAGGAGCCTCAGCCGCATTGAAGCGGAGAACCTCTTCGATCATCAGAGCATTTGCAACGCCGTGAGGGAGGTGGTGGAAAGCACCGAGCTTGTGCGCCATGGAGTGACATACGCCAAGGAATGCGTTTGCGAATGCCATACCTGCCATCGTAGCGGCGTTTGCCATCTTCTCTCTTGCCTCAACGTCGGTCTGACCGTTGTCATATGCTCTCGGGAGGTACTCGAAGATCACCTTGAGAGCACGGAGTGCAAGACCGTCGGTATAGTCGGTTGCGAGCATTGCGGCATAAGCCTCAACTGCGTGAGTAACAGCGTCGATACCCGAAGCTGCAGTCAGTCCACGAGGTGCGGACATATGGAAGTCGGTATCGATGATCGCCATGTTAGGAAGGAGTTCGTAGTCAGCAAGAGGATACTTAACACCGGTCTTTTCATCGGTAATAACTGCGAAAGGTGTTACCTCAGATCCCGTACCTGCAGAAGTAGGAATTGCGATAAAATATGCCTTTTCGCCCATCTTCGGGAAGGTATAAACTCTCTTACGGATATCGATGAATCTCATTGCCATATCCATGAAGTCTGCCTCGGGATGCTCGTAGAGTACCCACATGATCTTTGCAGCGTCCATAGCGGAACCGCCGCCGAGCGCGATGATGGTATCGGGCTGGAATGCTCTCATAAGGGCTGCTCCCTCGGTTGCGTTTGCGAGTGTAGGATCAGGCTGAACGTTAAAGAATGTGGTGTGCTGAATGCCCATCTCGTCCAGTTTGTCGGTGATCGGCTTGGTATAGCCGTTCTGATAAAGGAAGCTGTCGGTTACGACGAACGCCTTCTTTGCGCCTCTTACGGTTCTGAGCTCATCGAGAGCAACGGGGAGGCAACCCTTCTTAATATAAACCTTCTCAGGTGTTCTGAACCAAAGCATATTTTCTCTCCTCTCGGCTACTGTTTTAATGTTGAGCAGGTGCTTAACACCTACGTTCTCGGATACACTGTTACCGCCCCAAGAGCCGCATCCAAGTGTGAGCGAGGGAGCGAGCTTGAAGTTGTAAAGGTCGCCGATACCGCCGTGAGCGGAGGGAGTGTTCACAAGAATACGGCAGGTTCTCATTCTTGCCTCATAAGCGGCAAGCTTTTCCTTCTCGGTGATCTCGTTGATGTAAAGAGAGGAAGTATGACCAAAGCCGCCGTCCTCGACAAGCTTATCTGCCTTGTCAAGCGCTTCTGCGAAGGTCTTAGCCTTATACATAGCAAGTACGGGCGAGAGCTTCTCGTGAGCAAATTCCTCAGAAAGCTCAACACTCTCAACCTCACCGATGAGGATCTTGGTGCCGGCAGGAACGGTTACACCTGCGAGCTCAGCGATCTTAGCCGCCTTCTGACCAACGATTTTCGCGTTAAGCCCACCGTTTATGATGATAGTCTTACGAACCTTTTCGGTTTCCACAGGATCAAGGAAGTAGCATCCGCGTGCCGCAAACTCACTCTTTACTGCATCGTAGATAGACTCAAGAACGATAACCGACTGCTCGGACGCGCAGATCATACCGTTATCGAAGGTCTTGGAGTGAATGATCGAGTTAACTGC
>JAZQWO010000058.1:0-50029 GCA_045632405.1 Eubacteriales bacterium
CGCTCGCTTTTTCGCTATGCAAAATATTTTCTCACCTAAAACTGCTGCGCACATTCAAAATTAAATGGGCGAGATAGTTTCTTAGGTTTTGAAGGCAGGCTTACTGACGTAAGACAACTGAGAAAGCTATGAAAATAGCCGCTCATTTAGTTTTCAATGCACAATGGTTCGAGCCCATTGTGGCATAATTATCTTTTGCAAAAACAAGTGGCACAACGCTTTGCGCCCCGTTTTTATAAAGCTGCATCGCACAGGCATGCACAGTAGCGCCTGTTGTCATAATATCGTCAACAAGCAAAAATCTCTCGCCCCTTGATGCTTCACCTCCCACGTATTCGTAGGAGCAAGCGGCATTTTGGGCGCGCTGGCGCTTGTTTAGTCCCTTTTGCTCACATTTGCCAATATTTTTCAGTGTCACCCTGAAGGGTAAGCCCAGCTTCTTGGCAAGAGAAAGAGCAAGCAACCGAGATTGGTCAAAGCCGCATTTTTTAACACCCGTTAAGCTCCGCGGTGCATATGTAACCGTGTAAGCGCTCAGGTCAATACCTCTGGTCTTTGCCGTTACCAAAACCGACCGCATCATCCAATCGGTGCAAAAATCTATCACCTGCTTGTCATAAACGCTTTTCAAATACTTGAACATCAAATTTATAATGCCGTTTTCAAAAGCATTGTAAAACACACACCATCCAACGATGGAATGGTTCACCTGCCTTGCATATTTTGGCAAGCAGGCGCACAGCTCCCGTTCTCTGCCGCACATATGACATCTGGCATTTTTGAAGCGGCGCCAGCTGTCAGCACATTGCTCACAAAAAGGCTCATCCACATCGTAAGATACGGGACTACCGCAGGCAAGACAGTGCTTTTCTATGAAAATGCGCTTTATTACATCAAGAATTTTCACATCCGTACCTTCTCAAAAGCAGCTCAAGATTTGTGTTTCTTTTCTGTTGAAAATCATTGTCAATCATTTTGAAAAATGTTTCTCTGTCGCCAACAATGATTACTATTTTTTCAGCTCGTGTCACGGCTGTATAAATGAGATTTCTCGTCAAAAGCATAGGCGGACAGCTGCTTGGCACAGGAATAATAACAATGGGATATTCACTGCCCTGGCTCTTATGCACCGTCACCGCGTAGGACAAATCCACCTCGTCAAGCTCCGAGAGCTCATATTCCACAAGCCTGCCGTTATAGTCAACGGTGACAAGCTCCTCATGAGCATCTAAAGAGCAAATCCTGCCCACATCTCCGTTGAAAACACCCAAGCCGCGGCTCTTACCAAGCTCGCCCTCTTGCATCCATTCCTTTTCGTAGTTGTTCTTGGTCTGCATTACCCTGTCGCCAAGGCGGAAGGTCTTGCCCGATGCCATATTATATTCATTTGCCGCGCCGTTTGGCGGATTCAACTCATTTTGCAAAACGAAGTTCAGGCTTTGAGTGCCGCACAAACCCTTTTTGGTTGGCGCTATGACCTGTATTCCGTCTGTAATTCCATATTTTTTGGGTAGCCTGTTCTTGCACAAATCCGCAATATACTCAGGCATATTTTCACTGTCGTTTTGAATGAAGAAAAAGTCCTCGTACCGCTCCGACAAATCGGGGTGGATGCCGTTGTTCATTTTATGCGCATTCACAACAATGCCGCTGTTAACGGACTGCCGGAAAATTTCATTCAAGCAAATGGTAACAAATCTCTCCGACATAATAATATCGTTAAGCACATTACCCTCGCCCACTGACGGAAGCTGATTTGTATCACCAATCAAAATCAGTCGCGTGCCTGGCTTGATAGCCATCAAAAAGGAGTTCATAAGAGGCACATCTATCATAGATGCCTCGTCAACAATGATAACATCCTCCTCCAGCGGGTTGGAGCTGTCCCTCATAAACCGAACAGACTCCTCAAATTCGCCCCCTGAGCTAACCTCAAGAAGCCTATGTATAGTCTTCGCTTCGACGCTCGTGGACTCACTCATCCTCTTGGACGCACGTCCTGTTGGAGCACAAAGAGCGCAGGAAACACCAAAGCGGCTAAAAATCTGCAAAAGCGCCTTGATAATAGTGGTTTTACCCGTACCGGGACCACCTGTCAAAATGGTGACACCATTGTTCAGCGCCTCTAAAATAGCCTTCCTTTGCATCAAGGCATAACGGATACCCAAGCTTTCCTCAAGCTCCGTTATCATAATATCAACATTGGCATCAGTTAAGCTATATGCGCTTTTGTTTATCTGCAAAAGCTTTTTTGCAATATTCATTTCCGCAAAATAAAGCTCGTTCAAGGCAACCGAGGGCACATTTTTAATCAGCATTTGGCTAATGCCACGAAGACCGTCACCATCAAGAATTGCCAACACCTCTGCCCTGTCAACCCCCAAAAGAAGTGTCACCGCCTCGGTGAGCTTATCCTTGCTCACATAGGTGTGTCCGTCACGAGATGCAAAAATACGCAAGGCGTATCTGATACCGCTTTCAATCCTGAAGGCACTGTTTGACGCAATGCCCATACCGATTGCAATTTCGTCAGCTCGCTTGAAGCTGATGCCACAATCCCCTGCGCATAAAAGATAAGGGTTTTCCTTAATGATGCCCAAGGCATTTCTGCCCCATTTTTTGCAAACCTTCACCGCCGCACCGGGGCTGATTGCTCCGCCCGAAAGGGTTGTCAGCTCGCGCACATCTGCCTTTTCCTTAAAGTCGTTACTGATGTCATACGCCTTTTTGCGTGAAATGCCGTTGATTTCCATCAGCCATTCAGGGTGATTGGCAATAACATCAAAGCTCTCCTCGCCGTATAGATTGACAATTTTTTGCGCTATCTTAGCACCAATGCCCTTGATAGCACCCGAGGACAAGTAACGAAGAATACTGTTTTTCTGCTGCGGCAACGTCTTTTTATAGGCTTCAACCTTGAATTGCTTGCCGTAATCCTTGTTTGTCACCCAGCTACCCTCAGCCTCAACAGCCTCGCCAACCGAAACATAGGGCATAATGCCGACCACCGTTATAGATTTACCGTCGTCTGTGAAAACGTCACAAACACTGTACCAGCTGTCGTTGCTTTGGTATATAACCTTTTCAACCGTACCACTGATTTTTTCCAAGCTTAGCGGCATCGTATCCCCTCCCTGCTATATTGAATTAATTTTATCATATATTTAAAATTAAATCAATAAGAAAGTGATAAAAATTCCGTATTTTTACAAAATCATTTTTAGCCTATAATTCTTAGATTCATCGCTGCAAATGTTGAGCATAAACCCCCCTGCCATTTCAACAATTCTTGATATAGTGCCCTCGTCATACGAAAGGAGCTTATCAATGGTGAGCTCGCTGGAAATAATGGTGATTTTTTTGGGGTCGTGCAAGCGCCCATTCAAGATTTCAAAGGCAATATTTATGTCCGCCGAGGTTGGCTCGCTCCCCTGTCTTTGCTTGAAAAAATCGTCAATATACAAAACTCTGGCGTCAACAAATGCGCTTAAATAATTCTCGTACTCTGCGGTGTTTGAAAGAGCCTTCAGCGTCTTTATCTCCCTTGGCCACACAAAATAGCGGGTGCGCTCTCCCTGTTTTATGTAATGGGCGCACATGGCGGTGCACAAATGCGTCTTTCCGCAGCCGCACTGTCCACCAACAAAAAAGGCACTTCTGCTTGATTGGTCAATAAATTTCCGGCACATTTCCTTCATATTTTTCTGCCAGACTTCCTCTGCTATAAAGCTATCAAAGGTCTTTTTCTCAATTACCGCCTCAAGCCCACTTTCCCTCAAAATCCGCAGACTTTTGCGTATTTCACGACATTTGCACACATAAGAAACAAGCTCGTCCCCACGGGACTTGAACATCAATCCCTTGTTGTTGCACTCATGACAGTAATATCCGTCTGAAATATGCAAATTACCCATGGCAGCGTTGGCATATTTAACCTGTAATTCAAGACCGTTCATATGTAAACCCCTATTCTTTTAATATTTTTGTTCCGCTCAAGAGATATTTCCCCAAAATCGTCAAGCCACCTTTCCTGGTTTAGCCAAGTGGATGGGTTTGGTATGTACTTTCCCCCATCTTGATGCCAAGCATCCCCCCTTTTTTGCTTTTCCACCGCCTCAAAAATCCGCTTGCAAAGCTCAGGCGTTGGCTTCAACTTCAAAAATATTCTCTCGCAATAGGATTTTGCCACCTTTTTGGGATATGCTTTCCAAAACCGCTCAAATTCCGCGCGCAGCTCCATTTCCTTTTGTGCGCTACTCAACTGTTTTTTGGGCTTGGGTGCGCTTTTCTCTGCCGTGGAATCTATGTCAAGCTCAGGCGCCTTCACGGTTTCTTGCATAGCTTCCTGTACAGCTTCTTGCACAATTTCTTGCTCAGCTTCTTGTATAATTTCCTGCTCAGCCTCCTGTGCCAAGTCATCCTTCTTTTTTGATGCTGATTTTGTTCTGTTTACCTGTCTGCTCTTGCAAAAGCTTTGTCTTTTTTGGATTTCCTCCTCCATTTGCTCGTTGTAATAGCCTCCCTCGTCACAAAGAAACATATCAATCACTCGTTTGCTTTCCCTGTCGCTTGAGTCAGGCATATCATCAGGGCATATTCTGCCGTGAATATGCTGCATACAAAGCAGTCTTACAAACATTCCCACCTGCTTGTCAGTCAAATGATAGGTGTTAGCCAAAAAATCCGTTGTATAAAACAGTACCGCCGGGTCCTTTCCCATTTTCGTCTCTCCTTTGCTTTTTCTTTACACCTATATCTTACTACAAAAAAAGTGCTACTGCGTGACCCTCTTTTCTGTTTTTACAGCTTACTCATTTTCATATCCAATTCCATATCTAATTCCATTTATAATTCCATTTCCATTTCCCATATGTTAGACATATGTTCAACATATGATGAGCATGCCACAATGGGCTCGAACCATTGTGCATTGAAAACTAAATGACCGGCTATTTTCATAGCTTTCTCAGTTGCCTTACGTCAGTAAGCCTGCCTTCAAAACCTAAGAAACTATCTCGCCCATTTAATTTTGAATGTGCGCAGCAGTTTTAGGTGAGAAAATATTTTGCATAACGAAAAAGCGAGCGCAGACTATATAGGTATATTGGCAAGTGAGATTTTGAAGATAGGCGGAATATTTACCACATAAAACCACATTGGTTTGAGCCCATTGTGGCATAGCTTCGCTGATTAAATAAAAAAGCAAGGTGCTGACACCTTGCTTTCGTATATTATTTAGATGTTATTTCACTAAAGCTTGTAAAGTAGTATTTAGCACCTGCTGCTGGAGCACTTTCCTGAATATATGAATAAGTGGTTGTTTCCTCATCCGTTACAGCTACATACGCACCTAAAGCAAGAAGAGCATCCTTTTGCACCTGTGTTGCAAAGCCTACAACCTTGATATCAAAGGCTGAAAATTCAGTTGTCGTAATTTCAGCAACAATTGCGCTTTCATGTGCGTTACCATTTTCGTCAAAAATACTGTCTGCATTAAGCTTAGCCTGTGATGCTGCAAATACACCGTATTTTAAGGATTTGCCAGAAATACCCGTATATGTATCAACCGCTTCATTATTAACGTAAAAGCCAAGTGTAATGCCGTCACTGTTGGTAGATGTTGAATAGCCCTTACAGATAAATAGCGCAGGTAATTCCTCGGTTGCTGTATAGGTACAGCCATCATTAGTGCAGGTAAGAATTTTTTCACCCATCGCACCAAAGGATTCATATGAAACAGATTCTGCAATATTGTGGTCAGGATTTGCCTTCATAGCTCCGTATGTCTTACATCTATCACAGTTAATCACGCAAGGACTATACTCTCCTGTGTGCTCACCGCCATAGTAAACGTCACAGTGATTTGCAAATTCAATAGTTGCTTTTGGAACGGCTGTTTTTATGCTTTCAAGCACCGCAGCGTCCTCTTTACCTGTAAACACGATGGTTTTAAGGTTAGTAGTTGTTGTACCAAAGAAGCTTGGATTGCTGCCTGTAACAATAGATGCAACACCCATTGGAATTGTAACCTTTTTAAGATTAGAGCAATAATCAAATTGCTTACTGCAAAGTGAGGTTATACCAGCTGGCATAACAATTTCCTCAAGCGCGGTGCATTTGATAACGCCCACAGATGTAGTAGAATTTGGGAAAACAATGCTTGTTACCTTGCCACTGTTAATACCACTGCAGGTTTTAAAGCCCTCAGGAAAAACGATTGAGGTAGTGTTGCCCCAGCTATTATTTGAGCCTATGCTTTCAAGCTTTTCTGCGTTTGATAAGTCAATAACAACCTTGTCACAGCCGTTAAATGCATAATTTCCTATAGATTTACAATCTCTTGGTATATTTATATATTCAAGAGCGGAGCAACCATGGAAGCCGTCCTGAGGTATTAAGGTAACAGTTTCCGGAAGCTCTATACGAACAAGAGCTTTGCAGTTTTGGAAGCAACCCTGACTAAGTGAGTTAGTTTTGCTTGAAAGCTTAATTGATGTTAGTGATGTACATCCCTTAAATGTGCTGTTTGGTATTGAAGTACAGCTCTCAGGCAAAGAAATTGAGGTTAATGAGCTACAGCCATTAAAAGAAGCATAATGTAGCCAAACGCCCTCTGGCAAATAAGCATCTATCAAGGATGTGCAACCGGAATAAGTATGGTTAAGACTTGCATTTGCAAACACCTGAATTCTGATAAGAGATGCATTTGTGTAGCTTTCGCCAGTTTTTTCGTTCAAAGCATCAAAGCTAAGACGCATATTACTTCCTGTTGAGCCATTGTAAATGTAATATGCAGGATATGTTGTGTATGTGCCGTCTGCATTTTTAAGCACAGCCAAAGATGTGGTGTCATAGCCATTAACAGTGTTCATTCCATCAACATATGTAACCTCACCATATTCGTTTGATGAAGAGCCTGTTACAGCGCTAACAGAAATAGCAAATACAATGCAAAGCATTGCCATAACTGCAAGAATTAAAAGAATTTTCTTTTTCATAAATTTCCCTTTCTATGCCTTGCGGGAGTGAAACGAACCAGTTTTGGAACGGACAAAAAACCCGTCTTTGGCGTTAAAATTTTTTGAAATATTTTTATCGTAAAATATTCCAATGTAATTTTATCACATTAATTAACACAAATCAAGTAGTTTTTCATCAGTCTGAAGCAAGGAACAAAAAGAAGGAGTAAAAAAACTCCTTCTAGCTGCGTGATTTGTTGATAATATTAAAGAAGAGCCTTCTTGATATCCTCTGCAATATCAGTCTTTTCCCAAGGAATGTCAAGGTCCTCTCTGCCCACGTGACCGTAAGATGCAAGCTGACGGTAAATAGGACGGCGAAGGTCGAACCTGCTGATAATAGCGCTTGGTCTTAAATCAATGTTCTTATATACATACTCGGAAATCTTGTCCTCGTCAACCTTAGCTGTACCAAAGGTATCAATAAGAACAGAAACAGGCTTAGCAACACCGATAGCATAAGCAATCTGCACCTCGCACTTGTCAGCAACGCCTGATGCAACAATGTTCTTAGCCACGTATCTTGCCGCATAAGAAGCACTTCTGTCAACCTTTGTTGGGTCCTTACCAGAGAATGCACCGCCACCGTGACGAGAATATCCACCGTATGTATCAACAATTATCTTTCTACCTGTCAAGCCTGTATCGCCATTAGGACCGCCGATAACAAATCTGCCTGTGGGGTTAACGAAAATCTTTGTGTTGTCATCAATCATTTCGTTAGGAACGATTGGAAGGATAACCTTTTCAATTATGTCTTTTCTGATTGTGTCAAGTGTAACATCTGCGCTGTGCTGAGAGGAAACAACAATAGCCTCAACTCTTACAGGCTTGCCGTCAACATACTCAATTGTAATCTGTGTCTTTCCGTCAGGACGAAGGTAAGGCAAAGCACCGTCCTTTCTCACTGCGGTCAGCTTCATAGCAAGCTTGTGCGCCAAGGAAATAGGAAGAGGCATAAGCTCCTTTGTTTCGTTACAAGCATAACCGAACATCAAGCCCTGGTCGCCTGCACCGTGGTCATTTTCGCTCTCGCCATTCTTTGCCTCAGCGGAGTTGTCAACGCCCAAGGCAATGTCTGCGCTCTGCTCGTGGATAGCGGTCATAACACCGCAGGTATCAGCATCAAAGCCGTACTTTGCTCTGTCATAGCCAATTTCCTTAATTGTCTGTCTTGCAATTCTTGTAACGTCAACGTCTGCCTTTGTTGTAATCTCGCCCATAATGGTCACAAGACCTGTTGTGCAAAATGTTTCGCAAGCAACTCTTGAATTTGGATCCTGTGCAAGCATAGCGTCCAAAATCGCATCGGAAATCTGGTCACAAATTTTGTCGGGATGTCCTTCTGTCACCGACTCAGAGGTAAAAAACTTTCTCATAACATACTCCTTTGGTTTAATGTAAATCAAAAGCCCGCGGACAAGCGTTCCGCGGGCTGATACCTTTAAATAGTCTCATCTCTCGGAATTGGCACCTTGTCTTACGATAGGTTGCCGTAACTTCTCAGGGCCTGTCCCTCCGTTACTCTTGATAAGAATTTTTGCGTTGTAAGTATATCACATACTTTTTCAATTTTCAATAGTTTTTTCAATTTTCTTCTATTTTTTCATTTTCTATTGCTTTTTCGCTTTTCTTTTTGTCATAGATATACAAAAGAAACGTGCCTGCAAAGGCAAATGCAAAGGAAATCACACCGAATATAATTTCCTTCGCCATAGACTGCACAGTCCACTCCGCATAAATATCAAGGCACTCGTTGCCGAAAAATACCGCAATCATAGAGCCGAGGGACAAGCCGCAAATGGCAAAGAAAAACGGTGTATTATGCCTGTCAAGCAGCCTGTTGATAACCTTGGAAAACAGCAAAATACCAATAACAAAGCCGATAACCATAGTGACGTAAACCATCAGAAGCTTAAAATTGCCAAGCAGCTCAAAGCCTATGTTATCAAGCAAAAATGCGTAATAGCCGAATATCATCAAAAGCACAGTGGCGCTAAGCCCCGGCACAATTTGAGTCAGGGAAATCAAAACGCCGATAATGAGGAACAAAAGATACTCCAAAATACCGATGCTATTCAAATCTCTGCCGCCGCCCACAAACATAGAAACAAGTGTAACAAGAAGTGGAACAAGCATGCCTGCCACAAACAAAATGCGCCTGTTGATTGTTGGCTTTTCGCCCTTAATTTCCTTTGTCAAAATAGGATAAGTGCCAACCATCAAGCCTACAAAAAAGCAAATAGTGATAAATGGGATATGCTCAAGCAAAAATCTCACCGCCACAAGTCCCACACCAAAGCCTGCAAGCACGCCAATTCCTATTGGAATTAGGAACAAAAAGCAAGCCTTGAATTTCTTGAACAAATTTGAAAAGGCATACATCATTTTGTCGTAAACCTTCATAACGATAGCAATAGTAGAACCGCTAATACCCGGCACAATAACGGACAAGCCAATGGATGCGCCTACAATAATGCTGATTAATATTTCCTTAAAGCTTTTATAGCTTAAGTCCATTTCCTTTTCCATATTACTTCAAATGCTGTGCACCAAGCTCGTAAAATACCTTTACAAAGTCCTTGAGCTCGCCCATCTTGCTTTCCTTTAGATATATTTTTGTAAATTCCTTGAGCCACTCCTCAACGTCAGCCTCACAAACTCCCATTTTCTCGCCTGACTTCAAGGACATAAGCATAGCAATCATACACTCCGTGCCCTTAGCCACGCACAAAAGCGCCTCTCTTGCATCCTCGTTTTCCCACTTGGTAGCCATAAGGTAAGGAATAACAGACTCAACCTCGCCAAATGCAGCGTTCAGATCGTCAGGAGTTGATGCGCGCCAGCACCTCATAAGGTCATTTCCGAAAAGTCTGTTTGAATAGTCGCAAACAAGCTCGTAC
Organism: Eubacteriales bacterium; assembly: GCA_045632405.1. Taxonomy (GTDB): domain Bacteria; phylum Bacillota; class Clostridia; order Oscillospirales; family CAG-272; genus RGIG2000. Next base: position 9,923 of record JAZQWO010000058.1, read on the forward strand.
CAATAGCAGGTCTTATATGAGCCCGCAATGGTTTTGACAATATTTGAAGCTCCCTCATAGCCATAGTAGAGCAAATCCATACAGCCGTCAAACTCCTCGTACTCGCAGGTAGCGTTCCAGGACCTTGCCGCGCCGTAAATAATGCTGTACATACAAGCATAGATAGGAGAAATGTGACCGTAGTCACCCCAACAGGTGTTCAAAACGCCCTTTGCTCCCGCCTCGTAGCCGTACTTGGTCATTTTGTAGATGTTTGGCACAGATGTACCAACCATTTCAATGAGGCTTGTCCAGTTGTTACATCCCGGGCAAACGTACTGCACCTTGCCTGCATCACGGATCTTGTTAATTGTATCGGGCTTCTCATTTGCACCATAGCCCCAGCTGAGAAATACAGTTTCACCAAGCTCGTCAATAAGCTCTGTGTGAGCGTTGATAACATCGCCCCACATCATAGGGAGCTTACCCTTGGAGCGAACGTAGTCAAGCACCTTTTTAACAAAGCCAACGTAAAGCTCGCCCGAATTCTTGCCTGCGTTTCTGCCCTTGCCCAAGTCAAAGGTTTCGTCACAGCAGATGTTAAACTTGTCGCTTGTGAACAGAGGCATATATTGGTCGATAAGGCTCTTGATAATCTCAAAGCTTTCAGGATTTGTTGGGTCAATTGTATGATGCGCCATTCTCTGCTGCCAATAAACAGTCTGTGGCTCGTAGTCGGCAAGCTCGCAAAGATGCTTGTACTTCTCTGTTTGCAAAAGCTCATAAAGATGGCCAAAGCAGGAAAGGGACGGAACAAGCTCCACAAAGTTTTCCTGGCAGTATTTGTCAAGCTCCTTTGTTTCCTCGGCAGTCATATAGCCTGTTCTTTGATAAATTCCGTCATACTCCTTGAATGGGAAAACGTGCTCAACGTAAAGCTGAAGCATATTGATTTTGTGGTAAGCAAGAATGTCAACAAGCTTTTTCAAGCTTTCAAGAGTTGGAATTCTGCCTCTTGTTATATCGTAGTAGAAGCCTCTTACCTCAAAGTCTGGAGCATCCTTGATTTCTTTAACGTCATAGTAGCCGTTTTTCACAATCTGTCTGATTGTCTGAATTGCGTAAAACGCACCCTTTGTACTGTCCGCCTCAACAAGAATTGACTTGTCAAATGTGATTTTGTAGCTATCTCCACCCTTTTCTCCAATGGAAATGCGCACCTCGGTCTTTCCCGATGGCACCTTTTCCACAAGCTTCACAATTCTTTGGTCAACGCCATTTGGCAATACAAATTTACAGCCCTTGATTTCTACTCTTTCGCCGTTTATCTTTTCTTTTACTTCCGGAATTAGCTTCATAATGCACCTCATTTAATTATAATTTCACGTCCTGCGCCTATCAATCCGCTGGAGCATGTTAGCTGCCATAAATCTCCGTCTATACGACCCTCGTAAAAACGGTGGATGTGTCCTGCCAGAACCGCTATTATTTTGTCACTGTTGTTTTTCACTATCTCATTGAATTTAAACGCATTTTCACAGTCCCCGGTCACACCCTGCAAAAAGTACGGGGAAAGCTTTTCGGAAATGCCCTTACCAAACTCACCTACGTTGAGTGGCGCGTGCAAAACCAACAAAAATTTTTGTTCTCCCTTCAGCTGCTCCTCAAGGAACGCTATTTGCTTGTCTGTTATTTTCTTTGTACCGTTGTCAATTGTTACCACCTTCAAGCCGTCAAGGCAAATGGCATCACATTCTGGGCTATCAACAATACCCTCAAATCGTTCATATTGGTTCACATATTCGCCCGCCTCGTTCATTGAATCGTGGTTGCCGAAGCAATAAATGACAGGCAAAGGGTATTCCGCAAGAAAGCGCTTCAAATACCGTAAATTAGACTCGGTTATTCGGTCAAAAATATCACCGCTTAGAATAAGCGCATCAGCTTTAATATCAAGGGCGTACTGAGTCAGCAAGGGGAAAATTTTGTCCGCCTCAACGTCATATCTTTCATCGCATAGCTCCCCTGCGCTATCTGCAAATTCCCTCTTCATTTCAATCCAACGACCTGCGCGAACACGGTCCGCCTTGTCAAGCTCCGAGCTTTCGTTATCAAGACAAGCCATATGCATATCACTGATTTGAAAAAGCTTGTATTCGCGCCCAAGACCTGCGCATATTTCTGTCTTTTTGATTTGTAGCATTTCCACCGCAAAAACCTCTTAAATGTTATTACAAGGTAATATTATCATAAAGTACAACCAATGTCAATAATTATCGAATTTCGTCAAGAAAAAACTATAATTTAAGGACCTTTTTCGACCTTTTTTTCGCTTGCGCAATTTTATAATATCAGAAGGCTATGTTAAAGAGAATAACTGATGAACGCACAGCGTGATTTAGCGAGGAAAATACAAGAAAGACAAGTGTTCAGCGTCGGCGCATACTCGAAGCATGTCTGTAACTGAGCAATAACACGCAGTATTTCACAGTATTTTCCCGCTAAAAATCAGTTAGGTGAGGTGACATAGCCTACAAAAAAAGGAAGGTGAAGACAAATGAATAGTGATGCTCTTGATGTCAACTACCAAAACGGAGTGTTGACCGCCAAAATAACCTGCGATATTGACCATCACCGTGCAAAGCACATTCGCCAGCGGATTGATGCCTGTATTTTCGATTACAGACCAAGCTCCGTTTGGCTTGATTTGAGCGCCGTGGACTTTATGGATTCCTCAGGACTCGGCTTAATTCTCGGCAGATATAACACCGCCTGCGAGGTGGGAAGTGAATTTATCATTTTCTCCCCATCAAGAAGTGTACAAAAAATCCTTGAGCTGGCAGGCATAGAACGAATTATCAAAATAGAAGGAGAAATAAAAATATGAAACGAGCAGAAAACCAAATGAAGCTTTACTTGCCTTCTCTTTCTGTTAACGAGAGCGTAGCAAGAAGCGCCGTGGCAGTTTTTGTGGCACAGCTCAATCCCACCATTGAGGAAATTTCGGACATAAAATGCGCGGTGTCCGAGGCGGTAACAAATTCCATAGTCCACGGCTACAAATTTGAAATGGGCGTTATCTACATAGGAGTCAAATACTATCACGACAGAACGGTGGTGATTGAGATAACCGACAAGGGATGCGGAATTGAGGATGTAAAATTGGCAATGACTCCCTTATTTACAACCGATAAAACAGGCGAGCGCAGCGGTATGGGCTTTGCAGTTATGCAAACCTTTATGGACAAGCTGGAGGTTAGGTCAAGCCCCCAAAAGGGCGTGCGCATCCTTATGGAGAAAAAGCTCAAATAAATGGATTACAATAACAACCAAGCATTGCTTGAACGTGCGGTAGGCGGTGACGAGCGAGCAACCGAGGAGCTAATGACGAACAACCTGGGGCTTGTGCGTTCAATAGCATTAAAATTCCGCGACAGAGGTGTGGAATACGAGGACCTTATTCAAATTGGTGCAATAGGTATGCTAAAGGCGATTCGCAGCTTTGATTTGAGCAAGGGAACTGTATTTTCAACCTATGCCGTACCGCTGATTATCGGTGAAATTAGGCGCTTTCTGCGTGACGACGGACTGATTAAGGTGAGCCGTGTGTATAAGCAGCAGGGGGCAAAGCTAATGAAGGAGCGAGAAAAATTTATAAGCGAGCAGGGGCGCGAGCCACACATCGACGAGCTTGCAGCGCTTTGCGGTATGACACCGCAGGATGCGTCAATTGCCATTGATGCAACCGCAAATGTCAACTCTCTTTCCGCATCCTTAAACGGTGACGACGAGGGCTTCACCCTGGAAAGCACTCTCTGCGAGGAAAGAAACGAAATTGATGCCAAAATCGAGCATATCGCCTTGACACAGGCAATCTCTGCCCTGCCACCCCTTTGGCGGCAAATTGTCACCCTGCGCTACTTAAAGGACTTTTCTCAGCAAGCAACCGCCAAAATCCTCGGCATAACCCAAGTCAAGGTCTCCCGCGAGGAAAAGAAAATCTTCGCCACCCTGCGCAAAGAACTGTCGTAAAATATACGGAAAAGGAAAATTTTTTTGATTGACATTTGAACATTTTGGATTTATAATTACCTTATCAGCATTTGGAGGTGGAATTATGAATCCGTGGCACGACTTTAGTGACGAAAGAATTAACTCAAACAATTTTATTTCCGTAATAGAAATTCCCAAGGGAAGCAAAAACAAGTACGAGCTTGACAAGGAAAGCGGACTTCTCCGCCTTGATAGGATTTTGTACACATCAACCCACTACCCTGCCAACTATGGCTTTATTCCTCGCACTCTTTCCGAGGATGGGGACCCTCTTGACGTTTTGGTGCTTTGCCAGGAAACCTTGGAGCCTCTTTCTATTGTCGAATGTTACCCTATCGGTATGATAACTATGATTGACGACAACGAAGAGGACGAAAAAATTATTGCCATTCCGCTAAACGACCCGTTTTTGAACAGCTACAATGACATTTCCGAGCTTCCACAACACCAATTCCAGGAAATCAAGCACTTTTTTGAAATTTACAAATACTTGGAAAACAAGACAACTCGCGTTGATAATATTTGTGGCAGGCAGGAAGCCGTTGATGCTATCGAAAAATGTAAATCCGCATACAGCAAAAAGTATAAAAATAAGTGATTTTTATCTTGACTTAGCCTTGTTTTTATGATAAAATATCTCTCGGTATATTTTTACCGAGAGTTTTTTATACGCAGTCGTGGCGGAATTGGCATACGCGTTGGTCTCAGAAGCCAATGGAGCAATCCTTGTGAGTTCAAGTCTCATCGACTGCACCAACAAAAAAACACCACAACATTTTGTGGTGTTTTTCGTTTTTGGCACAATATGTCGTGTTTCAAGACCTTTCGGTCACGGAAAAGTCACAAACTTTCAAAAATATCCACTATCCTTTTTGCCTCATTTGGCATCAAATGAGAGTAAGTATTCAAAGTTTGTGTTATATTTTTGTGACCAAGCCTGTTGGACACAGCCACTATTGATATTCCTTGCGAAATTAGCAAGGACGCGCACGAATGCCTCAAATCGTGTATCCTGATTTCCTTAACACCGGCTTTTTTAGCGTAGGCTTTGAAATACCGCATTAGCATATTTTCGTGCATCGGCTTATCTCCGGCGCCGAATATATACAAACAATCCTTGTTCGCGTCCCTATATTTACTTAGTCTCTCACAATAATTTGCGGGCAGTGTCACAGATCTGTCACTTGTTTCGTTCTTTGTGCTACTAAGCTTGTGCTTTCCATCCATTGTCCTTCTCGTGAGCGTTTTATCAATTTTTACGAGTTTCTTTTCAAAATCGATATCCTCCCACTTGAGCGCCAACGTTTCACCTTTTCTGCAACCTGTGATGTACAAAAATTCATAAACCAACTTGAATCGCTCCTCTTCGCACACCGCAATAAAAGCCTTAAATTCTTCAAGCGTCCAATACTGAATTTCCTTTTTGTGTTGTGTATTTCGAGGCGGTTCTACTCTCTGCATCACATTTTTGATATCATAATATCGCTCTGCAAATTTAAAGATAGATACAAGCTTCTGTCGTATCGACATTTGATACTTGTACGAAAAGTGTCCAAGCCCCTGTTGCCATTCAAGCACATTTAACGGAGTGATTTCTTTCATCTTCATATCACCGAAGAATGGTAATATATTTATGTTTATCCTGTCAAGGTTCGTCACATATGTGCTCTCCTTAACTCTTGATTTGGAGTAAACAAGAAATTTCTCCACCATCTCTGAAAAAAGCATCTCAGGCGGAGTTGCCTCTACTTCTCGTAGTTTCTCCTTCTGCTCCTGCTCTTTTACAAAATCAATATAAGCTGACTGCGCCTCTTTTTTGGTCTTGAATCCGGAGAGGCGCTTTTGCTTTAGTTCACCGTCTATTATGGTCCTAAAGCGCACTGACCATTTCTTATTATTTGGATTTTGTTCAAAATTTGGCATACTATAGCCCTCTCTGATTACACATATTTTAACAATTAATCGACAAAATACTTCATAATGGTGTAAAAAACACTTGTGAGGTATCGAAATGAACTACAAAAACTATCAAAATTCAAGAAATTCCACCTGGCATTTGCTCCTCGACCTTGGTATCAAAGAGCTTCCAATCAAAATTACAGACCTTTGCCGCCGCATCGGCATTCCTGTAAAATTTTCCGACCTTGGCGCCGAACAGGACGGCTACACTGTAATGGTAGACGGTCAACCAATCATTGTTATTAACTCTCTCAAGCGAGGCAATGCCGCCAGGATGCGCTTCACCGTAGCTCATGAGCTTGGTCATATCATGCTCGGCCACGTGGGAGTGTATGAGCTTGTCAATCGCGAGCCATCTCCCTATGATAACGAAATAGAGCAGCAAGCTAACATTTTCGCCAGCCGTCTTTTGGCGCCCGCTTGTGTTCTGTGGGGATGCCGTGTTAGTTCCCCGGAAGAAATAATGCAGCTCTGTGACATTAGCCACCAAGCTGCACAGTTCCGCTATAATCGTATGAAGGTTCTCTACGAACGCAATAAATTCCTAACAAGCCCTCTCGAAAAGAAAGTGTATAAGCAATTCAAGCATTTTATATTGAGGTATTTACTTTCTAAACGTGATGTTTAAATGCACGCCTATACCCCTTGCTTTCAGCTTCTGCCACAGTCAGGGCATAGCACTCACCATTTCCCGCATCAATAACCGTCTTATCATATTGCTGGTCGAATGGCAAATGGTAAATTCTTTCTCCGTCTGCTCTGTTAATGTTACATTTAATGCGCGGAAATTCACCCAAAGGCTCTTGCTCCATTACAATTATGCCAAGATATTCCGCAACCTGCTTTGCAGTAGGTGAAAGTTTTGTCGTTGTGATAAACACTCCTCTCACCTTGAGCATCGAATTCAAACTATACATAATAACCGTTCCGTAAAGTTGGAATATGTGTTTTTCGTGTATAGTCTTTTCCTGCGCCCAATTCTTGCATTGAATAATCAAAACTTCATTGCCCTTTGTTGCAACCAAATCTCGGCCCATATCTTCAAGCTTTTGTATTATCCCCGTATATTCCACCTTATAGCCCTTTTGTTCGCACAAATAGCCTATATACATTTCATAATCACGGCCAACCTGCCATTTGCTTTTTCTGTTGGCAACATAATTGTCCAAAGCTCGTTGGTTTCTCTCTGTGACAGAAAGCTCACGGTATTCTTCATCAGACAAGTACAAGCGAACTCTATCCGTGGTTTCATCTGTTTCAAGTTCAAATTCCTCGTCATTGAACCCGCTTTCAAAAATATCGTTAATATTTGGAAATAGCTCCTGTATGTATGCTAACTTAAATTCAAGCTCTTTTTTTGCTTTAGCAAGCGCTTTTCCCTCTCGTTTTAGGTTTCTAACCGTCTCAGCTGCCCCGTGAGCCGGTCGGGATTTAGAATCAAGATGCTTAGCGATTTTATCATAATATATTCCGTACAAATCGGCTATAACTCCAGCAATAATAGGATACCGCTCCGCCCTCTCTCTGATAAGCGCTTCTGTTTCCCTCAATACCTTTTCAGCATTCTCTTGTTTCTTGTTAAGTCTATTTACGCTGTTTTGTAAATTTTGTTTTTCCTTGCTTAAAGATATAATCGTTTCTTCTAAATTCGATTCAGATTTTTTTGCCCTCTCGTTGTTTAGCAAAAGAACACCGAGCGAACAAGCTAAATGTAGCATATGCTTGCAAGGCATGTGCCGCGTTTGAAAATCCGTACAAGTACAACTTTTCAAAGTGGTGTTATACTCGTTTTCGTTAGACACAACAACTGATGATACTGACAGATTTGTTAAAAACAATTCACTTTCATAAGCATTTGCCCATCTTCCTGCTTCAACACTTGAATATAGCCCTTCAAGATTGTATTCCTTTTCTATCGTTTCAAATGTTCTTGCAAGAAACCTATTCCAAACCTCGCTTTTGAGCTCCCGCTCTCTTTTCTGCAAATGTTTCTCGGCATCCTCTTTCAATCGTTTTTCCTTTGTAGCCAGCTCCTGAAGCAACTCCGCATATCGTTTCTGTTCCGCTTCGATAGCCTTTTTCACTACAACATCGTTATTCTTGATTAATTTATCAAGCTCTTCCTGTTTTTTCTTCAGTTCCTCTATTTGGTTGTTTTCTTCTTTTTCGACGGCTCTGACTTTTGCGCGGTGCGGCTCAGCCATATTTTCACAAATTCCGCTGACAACAAAATATAATATTGCCAATACAATGACTCCTAAGAACGCAAAGCCTATAATAGCCCCGAAATCCACTTTCCCTCTCCTTAAATATCCTCAACGTCAGGAAGGCTCATCAAACGCTTGTACTCTTCCTCAGTCAATGTTTTTTCTGTTACGGCGCCACCGTTACGCGCGGCAACCTTTACGGTATAAACCTTTTCCTCTATACCTAGAATTCTGTCAACCGTTGCCTGAATGACAGGCTCGCTCTTATGGTAAGCATCCACAAGCTTCCTGTCCTTCTCACTCAGCTCTGCTCCGGCAGGGCTTTTTTCTTTTGGTGCCCTCTCGTCCGTTTCGCCTAATAGATACTCAACAGAAACGCCAAAATAATTTGATAGCAAAGACAACTTTCCTAAAGTAGGCTCTGCATAATTCAAATTCGATTTAAAATTCTTTCCTACACCACTTTCACAAAAAGCAATATTTGCAGAAATTTCTTTTTCCTTACAAAGCTCTTCAATTCGAGCTATCAATTTTTCTTTGTTAACCATATCACATTACCTTTCTTTTCAACAAAATGCACAATTTTCCTAAAATGTTTTTGTGCAAAATGCCAATTTTCCTATTTTAGGAACAAAAATTTCCTAAAACATCTTGACATTTTCCTATTTTAGGAATAAAATGTAACTGTGATTAAACATCTAAACACAGTTTACCACAATTAACACTAAAAATCAATACTTGAAAGGAGTAATTTATGACCATTGCTGAGCTCGTAAAAACCAAGCGTGAGGAGGCGGGAATGTCACAATTCCAGCTTGCAATCAAGACAGGCATAACAGCCACATCAATTTGCAAGATTGAAAAGGGACACTGCGTTCCCTCTCTCGAGTCAAGAAAAAAGATAGCCGCAGCTCTTGACTGCGACTTAAGCGAATTTGTAAATGTTTAGGAGGTGCCTATGGCAACACAACTAAAGAACCAACCAATGACCTTGGAAGCACTCAAAAAAGAAAAAATGTACTTGGACGTCCATGACATTATGAAAGTATTTGGATGCAGCCGACCTAAGGCTTACAACATCCTCGATTCAGTTAAGTATTGTACCGGCAATATGCTCGGCATCGCAGGGAAAATTCTCGTCACCGAGCTTGAAGCCTGGATGAACGCCGTGCAAATAAAAATATAGCCACCTAACGGTGTAACGAAAGGTGGTGATATTATGCAAAAGCTAAAACAAAAGCTATTTAACCTCAAGGTTAAAATATACGCTTTTTTCGGATACTACATAAACATATGAAAAATGCCCTCTCGAAAGTAGCGATTTCGAGAAGGCGGTGGACTTGTCAACTGGCATTGTTAATTGGTCCACTATTATTGTAACAAAATTTATACCCAATGTCAAGGTGATTTATGGATGAAAAAGAAAAAGACCCGGCATTTCTTTTTTACAGTTCGGATTTTCTCACCGGTACAGTGCTTATGAACGATACTCAAAGAGGCCGCTACATAACTGCTCTGTCTTTACAGCACCAAAAAGGTCATTTTACTTTCGAGGATTTGAATAAAATCTGCAAAGGCGACCCTAAGGTTCTTGCAAAATTCGTACAAGACGAAAACGGTCTTTATTACAATGTCCGTTTAGAAAAAGAAATTGCTAAAAGAAAAAAATTCGTAAAAAGTCGCCAAGAAAACGGGCAAAAAGGCGGCAGACCCCCGAAAAATAAGGAACTTTCGGAGATTGAGCAAGAACAAGAAAAAACCGATAGGTTTTCAGTAGGTTTTTCTTCTTTTTCTTGTGATAATTCTTTTTCTTCTTATGAAAATGAAATTGATAATGAAGATAAAGAACTAACATTAAATGATATTAATACTAACAACTCTATTGATACTAACAGTACAGATTATATCAATAGTGTAGTAAAGTATATTGTCGAGTTTTTGAATGAAAAGTGTAACACACATTACAAAACAACCACTAAAAAAACCGTCGATTTGATCGTTGACAAATTGAAACAAGGCTTCTCTGTAGAGGATTTTATAACCGTCATTAAAAATAAGGTAAATGACTGGTTAACCACCGAATACGCCCGTTATTTGCGCCCCAGCACGCTGTTTGGAGATAAATTCGAGGAATATTTAAACAAACCGCACAATCCAAATTCTTCATTCGATACGGACGAATTTTTTCAAGCAGCTTTAGAGCGTTCAGAAAGAGAGATGCGTGAAAGGTTGTCTAAAGTAAAGGAGGATTTAACATGCCCGAATGGAAATTCTTAGCCTATGGCACCCGCCCAGGAGAGCTTATCGTTTACAGGCGCAACTCTGGCGGCTTAATCTCGCAGGTCGCCTCTGCCTATCCCTCTCGGAAAGGTTACTTGTACAAGCTCTACCCTGTAAGCTACAAAGGTTTCCCGACCATTAACCAATCAATCACAATATCTATGCGAGATATCGACCTGAAAGGAGCGTAAAATGCTCAAAAAGCTACGTAACATACTCATTTGGTGCGCCGTGCTCGGCTATATCGCATGGAGCACCTACACATTTATGCAAGAAAATAATTTACATTTATTTGGAGGATTCTGATGTTAGAAAAAGTATTTAAAAAAATCGAAGCTCAGCAAAAAGGCATAGAAGGAACACCGGCATATTTCGTGGGCTCGCACTTAAAGGATATCCTTAAGCGTTGCCCTGCATCTTGCCACGAAATTGTCTTGGCCGACCTCGATATAAAAGAAATGTCAATCGTGCATTGTGAAAAGAAAATCAAAGAATATGCGGACAAGCACAAAAAAGGTAACCTCGGCTTTGTACCGCCAAGCGTTGCCGAAGGCATTATTTGCAAGTTTTACGGCATTGAAATTGACTCTGCCGTTGCCCAAGACACCATTCAACCACCCACCAAGGAGGCGGACGGCTATATTGACTTGTCCGATTTCATATGAAGATAGACGACGAATTTTGCAAAAGACTCCCTCTCTCCCCTTCCCAAGAGCTTATTGACTTTGTTAATGCAAAACCAAAATTCAACATCCAATGCTTGATTTATCGCGTCGGATACGAAAACGGCAGAAAGGTTGCTATGTGCAAATGTACAGCTTGCGGTAAGGAGTTTTCTCAAGAGTGGCTGCCAAACGAGCTTTGCCCGCAAACCTATTCAAACTGCACCTTTGGTTTTAGAAACGGCTTAACGAATGAGGCTGTATGCGGAAAAAGTATAACGATGTGTCCATGCTGTGGGAGCGGAGTTAATGTTTATCATATTAGTGACTTTGGCAAACACGCTGCTCGTATTCAAATAGCCTATGAGCCTTTTCTAACCGTAGAGGTTTTGGATGGGGCACTTTGCTTGCTTGTTTGGTGTGCTTCGCGCTATATTAACAAAGACGGAACCATCAAAAATTTCGTAACAGCCACTGAAAGCAACATTTATACCAAGAAAAACAAAAAAGTTATCATTCCATATTCTAATTGGCACGTGTTGCACAAACACCGCACAGCGATCGGCAGGGTTTCTTCATCAAACATTTATCCCTTCAAGGACGAGCTCTTAATCGGCACCGACTTTGAAAATGCAAAGCTCGAAAAGTATTTTTTCAGTGGCGAAGCATATCCCTCTCTCTATGCTCAGCTTTACAGAAAATATCCTCAGGTTGAAAATTTAGTAACGAGCGGCTTATCCTTTTATCTTAACGAAAGGCAAAGAGCTGTTTATTCCTCATATTACGGCTATTCCGCAGAGTTAATTACCGGCATTGACTTTTCAGAGGTAAAGCCCTCTAAAATGCTCGGCTTAACCAAGGACGAAATAAGGGAATTTATTGCCTCACCTATCAGCTATCAATTTCTTTGCTTCTACAAAGAGAACAAAGAACAGTATAGCCTCTCGGATGTCGCTTTTCTGAGCAAAGTTTTTAACACTTACGACCTACACAAAATCAAAGAGCAAAAGGAAAAAGCACTGAAAATTGCCCGTTATATAGTTAAACAGAGAACCTACTGCTCTATTGTTGACTACTCGTATTTGCGCGATTATTGGAAAATGCTTGAGGATTTGAAAATAAAAATAACCGAGCATAACAAATTCCCTCACAAGCTACATAACGCCCACGACTCCCTGGCTCGGCGCATTAAGGAGAATAAAACTAAAAAGAAGTGCAAGCAGTACCGTCAGCGGTATGATTTACTAAGTAAGTTCACCTTCGAGTCAGATGGCTTAATAATACGCCCCTGCCAAACTGACAGCGAGCTCTTTAACGAGGGCAAGGTGCTTGAGCACTGTGTTTACACCTATGCCACAAGGCATTGTGAGGGCGAAACGGCTATATTTTTTGTCCGCAAGGCTAAATCGCCGAACACACCATATTACACTCTTGAATTCGACGAAAAGGGTATTAAGATACGGCAAAACAGAGGCTACAAAAACAACATCAAAACACCGAAAGACCCAGCCGTTACTCAATTTGAGGAAAAGTGGCTGGACTATGTTAAAAAACTAAAGGAGAAAGAAAATGGAAAACAAAAACGCATTAATTCAGCAAGAAGCACCACAGCTGCAGGTGCGTGACATCGGCACTATCGAATTTGAAATCATAAGCCTCAAGAATCAGGCGGTTAACTCTGCTATGCTCTACTACATTGAGATTGGCAAAAGGCTTACCGAAGCAAAATCGCTCGTACCCCACGGTGAGTGGGGAAAATGGCTCGAAGAAAAGGTTGAGTTTGAAAAATCCACCGCCAATAACCTTATGAAAATTTACGAGGAATACGGAAATTCTCCAAACCTCCAAGCGATTGGAAATTTGGGTTATACAAAGACCGTAAGACTCTTGACATTACCTGCGGAAGAGCGAGAAGCATTTGTTCAAAATAACGATGTGGAAAATATGTCCTCTCGTGAGCTCGACAAGGCAATAAAGGAGCGTGACGAAGCCCTTAAGAAGGCAAGGCGAGCCGAGGACCTGCAACGTCAACTGCGTGAAAGCCAAGACAAGGTGCGCGAGCTTCAAAGCAAAGCAGATTCGCTTGCAGGCGAGTCCCTATCATTGCAAAGAAAGCTTGAAAAAGCAAATGCTGTCAACCAAAATCAAGCCGAAGAAATCGACGATTTGAAAAACAATCCTGTGGTGCCCGATACAGTGGTCGATAACATCAAAAAAGAACTCCAAGCAGAGGCAAAAAAGGAAATTGAGGAACAAATTTCCGCCAACAAAGCAGCCTTAGATGCCGCCCTTAAGGAAAAGGCTGATGCAGAAGCCGAAATTAACGAGCTGAAGGCTAAGCTCTTAGATACGGAAAAGCAAATAAAAATGTCAAATCCCGATGTGGTGGAGTTTAAAACCCTCTTCGACCTTGTTCAGAAGGATATAAAGGCAATGCTTGCTGTGCTCGATAAGATAAGCTCATCCGATAAAGCCACAGGTGACAAGCTAAAATCAGCCGTTGCCGCTCTGTTCAAGGGTGCACTTAATTAACTACAAGGAGCGAAAAAATGAAAGATTTAATAGAAAAGGTTTTTAACGACAAAATGTCCGATGGCTCGTTCGAGAGCATCATAAGTAAAAAGCTTGAGGATATGATAAGTAGCGTTTGCTACGACCTCACCGACCGAAGTAGCGATTTAAGAAAGCAAGCAAAGAGCAGGCTTGAGCCTATTATGCTTCAAGCATTCGAGCAAAGTAATTTTGAAAAAATGACCCTCAAGCTCGCAGCTATCATAAATGAAGGCTTGAAGGAAACCGCCCTCGACAGATATTCTCGCCTTTTAAATGACCTTCATAACCTATTCGGTGGTAACACCTGTGTCAGCACGCTTAAGGATGTCAAGAGCATTCCGCTCTCTACTCTGTTTAAAAAGTATCAAGATTATGTTCGCCATGAGCTAAGCAACGCAGACCATTATTTTGCCGAGGACCAATTTTATGTGGACGAGGATGGGCAGAAATCTATGGAATTTGACTGTTACTGTACCGTTAACGAGGAAAGTAAGCGGTATTTTTACACAAAGCCAGGCTACGAGGTAGAATTTGCTTGTGGAACAGGATGCGACGACTTATCCGTTGACGTTCGATTTAGGCTATATTGGAACTATAACAACACCGAGCTTCACATCTCAAGCGATTTTCGAGAAATGCGCTTGGCAGACTTAAGGCACTGCCCTGATTTTATCCTGTACCTATGGGCTATTGAAAATCAATACATCAAAATTGAGATTGACGGTTACGAATTAAAAGAAACCGTTGATGTAGGATTTGACTACTAATGCCCCTCGTTTTAACAGAAAAGGAGCTCGCCGGGCTCCTTAAAAAATCTCGGCGCCGTCCCTTCACGGGGTCCCCAAGCCGCTCTTTAGTAGGCTTGGGGAATAAATACGGCCTTGTACAAAACGGCAAAGCAAAACCCGTAGGGGAGGGGTCCGCCCTCCCACTTGGGTCTGCCCTCTCGTCTCCCGGCAATAAATACAAAAACCAAAAGGTACTGTATATGGGCATCGAGTTTGACTCTCAGCTTGAGGCTAACAGATACGGTGAGCTTGTTCTGATGCAGCGTGCCGGGGAAATCTCCGAGCTTCGCCGCCAGGTAGAATACGAGCTCATTCCCTCTCAAAGAGAACCCGACACCGTGGGTCCACGCGGTGGCATTAAGAAAGGCAAGGTTATCGAGCGCGCAGTTTGCTACATAGCCGACTTTGTCTATAAAGACAAGCAAGGCAACACCGTTGTAGAGGACACCAAGGGCGTAATAACGCCCGATTATACTATCAAGCGCAAGCTTATGCTGTGGATACACAAAATACGAATAACGGAGGTTACAGAATGAACTACTTAGAAAAGACCAAGGAAAGCTACAACTCATACTACAAACAATACAAAGCTGCCTGGTGCCGTAAATCCGGCTTGCCAATGTACACAAAGAACGACTGGAGCAAAATTGAGAAGGACGAGCTCTACTCCGTCACAAGAGCTATGAGAGCAAGAGTCGAAATTGATACCGAAACAGTCTGCGCCTGGTATCGCATGCCAAACGGATATATACCGCTTTTCAAAAGGAAGGAGCAACTATGACCACCGAAAGAAAACCGTCAATCACCGAGCTTATTGAAGCTCTTGAGCTTCACCTATCCCCTCGCACAGACCCCGCCCATTGTGACCCCTGCCCATACAACCCTGAGCCTTCCCCAGCGGGGGAAGGGGGACCGCATGCGGTGGATGAGGTGTCACTACCACAAACCACCTGCCAATACCGTCTGATGCGCGATTGCTTGGATGCACTCATACAGTATAGAAACCAAGTGGACGAATGTTATTTCGTTAAGGATTTCATAGAATATGCCATTCGGTGCGACCTTCCTGATATTTTACTGGGTTCTGACGATGACTTCACATCTGTTCGCTTCGCTTTTCTCCTCGGCGCCGCCTTTGAGCGCTATAAACGCATTTGGGAGGACTGATAGCATGAACAAAGCCACTATTATCTTCTACTTAACCCTTATAGCAATAACCTTAACTGGTTTGGTATATTCTATAATCACCAAAAACTCTCTCGGCATAGCGCTTATGGCGTTTTGGAGTGCATTCCACTCCTTCACCCTCATATTTGGTCTAATTTTGGGCCGTCGAAGAAAAAAACGCCTCAATCAAGAGGCGCAAAATTGGTTAGAACAATTCAAAAAGGAGAATTGATATGCCCTCAAAAAACATAGTCCGCACAGACCTTAACCACCTGCGCAAGCTGTACAGGAGTATTCGCCTTTTTGAAGCGGCTCTCGTTGACGGTGGCGGGTATCCTCTGCCGGAGCAACTGTCTAAGCTTCAAGCCAAGCGTGACAAAATCCTTGAAAAATACCACGAAAGAATAAACGCCCTCTCCCCAGAGGAAAGCCTTATATTCACCCTCTATTACCGCCAAGGACTCACCCAAAAGCAAGTAGCCACAAAAACAAACTACTGCAAATCCTCTATCACCAAGCATCTTTCCGCAATACTCGACAAACTAAAATAACACAAAAACCGCCACGGTCACCCGTGACGGTTTTTTACTATTTTAAACTCAAATATGTATCAAGTTGACTTTTTCGACAAAATGTGTTATGATAACCATACTGTAATAGCTCATAAAAAGGAAGGTAAGAGAGTTTATGGATAATTTAGTACCTCATAAAACTAATATTTTTGATGTTGCAAACAATCTAATTAACAAATTATCTGCTGGTGTAGGATGGTTTTTTTCTCGTAACACCCCGGAGAAAAAAGCCTTGGAAACATATATAAATGACATAGAAAACAGTAATTATGACCCACTGACGAAGGCTGCTCTTATTTCAAATGCTAAAAAAATAATCAAAGAGTATAGTAATCAACACAATATTGTCAAATACGCAACAGAATTTCTATCACCTTCATCTCAAGCCGAAAACGTGGACGAGGATTGGTTAGCTATGTTTATGGACAAAGCAAGGCTTGTTTCAGATTCCGAATTTCAAATAATTTGGGGCAAAATCTTAGCCGGAGAGTGCGATAATCCCGGTAGTACGCCAAAAACACTATTAAACACATTAGCATTGATGGACAAAGAAACAGCAGAAAAATTCATGGCAATTGCATCGGTTTCTGTTTGGTATATAGACGATGGAAAAAAAGAAGCTTTTCCTGTAATCATTCAGGAAGATTTCGATTTTTACATCTCTCTTGGAATAACACACAGTAGCATTTGGGAGATGGCGTCTTTAGGACTTCTCAAAGAAGACTTTGGATTTGGTTCTCAACTTAGAGTAACTTTCGATAATCAATGCGATATTCGTTATAATGAACAGAAGTACGCAGTAATGGAAGACTCATTTATCAATTTTGGAAACGTTACTTTCACCAAGGCAGGAATGGCTTTATATTTCTCTGTTTTTTCCAAAAAAATTGATGGTTTTTTTGAAAATCGCTGTGTACCATATTTTGAGAAAACTAAAGGTATTAAATCCAAAACCTCCCAATAACTTCTCTAATTCTTTCAATCACAATTTCATACAAAAACCGCCACGGTCACCCGTGACGGTTCTTTTTTGTAGGGTGGAGCTTGCTCCCACCGCTAATTTTGCATTCTGCACTCTACATTTTAACCAGCCTTCGCTATCTCCAAAAACTCTGCCCTCTGCTCCTTGCTCAGCCCCGGGCGCCTCTCGATAAACGCCTTGACAAGCTTGTCATTGTCCTTGTCGCTGTAACCAAGGGCTCTGAGCGCCAAAGACTTCTGCACCGGGGTAAGATTGAATTTGTTAAGGTACTCTGTAATAAGCTCCTTCGTGCTCTTGGTGCGCTTTGCCTTCTCAGCATCAGACGCTCCGTTAAGCTGCTGCTTGTACGCCATCAGCACCGCCAACATATCAATGCCCACCGCTTCACCGTAATACAACATGCTTGCCCTCGCCTCGGACACGGCGCCAAGCTCTTCTCTTGACATCAAATCGTAATATTCATACACCTTGCGCATAGCATACGCTTTATACTTATCACCTAATTGACGGTAATAGTATGTCTTAACCATAGTTGCATTTGTTTTTTCAGCTGATTTGAGCCCGTTTTTAAAGACTTTTCTTTTCTCTGCCGAAAGTTCTACATCCTCACCGTCAATTTCCAAATTCTCAGGGATTTTGAAGCCGAGAGGACTATAATCGGTATTATCATCCTCGTCCTTTGTTGCGTTCAGCTTAATCAAACGGTCAAGCTCGCTCTTAAGAGCCTTGTCGCTTGCCTCAATCTCATATTTTTTATACACTTGATTGAGTCCATACTCTGTCAAGCTGCCGTCCCTGTCCTCAATGCCCTCTCGGATGCTCGCCTTTGCATCACTCTCGCTTGGAGCTTTGAACCAGGCATCAATGCTCTTGCCGGTGCCTTCGTCGATACGCCTGATAATACCGGTGGTGAAATTATATACATTCCTTGTAGGTAAACCGAATATTTGACCGAAAGAATACGCCAAGCTCCTAATATTGGAGTAAAACTCCTCGCTCGTTACCTCTTTGCCGCTTACCCAAGCGGTAAAAATATCCCTTGTCTTGCTTACAGACTTTAAAACATCATTTGCCATTGAGGTTACAAAAATATCCGTGTCATATCCGTCCGCAAAATAGCTATAAGCATCTCGCACAAATGGCACCATACCTATAATGTTGCCAAGTGTTCCCTCTCCCAGCCATTCTGCAACTGTTTCTTCCTCATCATCCTTGTTGTAAAGGAGCTTAAACAGCTTTGCAAGTGCCGCCATCCAAACGGACACAGCAAGTATAGACACGCTACTCTTTATAAGGGACTTAACCGCCTTGTTTCTCTGCACAGTCAACTGCTCGGCAAGAGCTGTATCACCCTTCGCATTTGCCGCCTTAATACGCTTATTAAGAGTTGCCACCTCGCCCATATACTGAACAAAACGGCTAAGCAGCTTCATTGAGTCTGCGCTGAACATTGTAAAGCTCTTAATTATCTCCGAGGTGGAGCGCATGGCGGCGCTCTGCTCTGTTATGAGCTGGTTCTGCTGGGTCTTTAAAATAACCTCAGTAAGTATCTCGCCCGCCTTGATTTTGTTTTCCTCGGTGCCAATCTCAAGCTTGTACCTTGCTTGCGCCTCTGCCTGGCACGCCGCAAATAGCTTGCGAATTACTCCACGGTCCACAGCTTCAATAGGTACAGTTAGCACGTTGCCTGTTTTATCAGTTAGTGTCTGCGCTGACGTTGCCGCCTTATCATAGTGTCTGATGGCTGCTAAACGACAGTATTTGTCTACATCCGAGCCATCAATAGCCACAGCCCTTGCAAGAGAGCTCGCTCTGAGCTCACCGAAAGCGGCAAAATAAGAGGAAAGCTGAGTAAACCATACCTTTGGATTTGCTCCAAGCTGGAATTTCGCATAATTGCCACGAAGCCAGGATATAGTCTTACTGCCGCCGTCAGGCTTAACACCTATCTGCTGTACATCGTCAGTCAAGCGCTTCATATAGTCCTCTGCGCCCGCCCAAAGCGCATTTTCAGAAAGCTTCATTTTGATTGATGTTGGCATATGCTTGTCCCCGGAGATATCAAGGTTAAATACCCTGTTCATATTCTCCACAGGAATAGCCAAGTTAGCATACCTTGCCACCGCATTCACATGGCGCATAAACTTGGTTAATGCGTTGCTCGCTATAATGGCATTCTTTGCGCCCTTGACTCTGCTCTTGTTTGCGGAAATGTTGCTTACCCTCTCCATCATTTGGAAGAAATTATCTGTGTCAAAATCGGTGGCGCCGATTCTGTTAATCGGGTAGTAGTACCCCTCAAACACATTGGAAAAGCCCAAGCGCTTCATATCGGTATTGTACTTTAGGTCCCTGCAATATCCGTTGTATGCCCTCTCCATAATGGAAATAAGCTCCTTGTCCTCTTCTGAGAACTTGCTGTACATCTCCTCTATCTGAGCCTTGGTTATTGTCTGCATTGTTTCCTGCTCGTGCTGACCGTCAATTCTTACCTTGTAGCCAACCTCCTCAAGAGTAACAATAGCCTGCCCTGTCTTTGACACCATATATAAGTCAATAGCAACATTCTTTGGTATTTCTATTTCGCTAATGGTGAGATTTCGTGGGTCTATCCTTCCGCTCACCTTAATCTTGTCATTGCCGTTTGTAAGTGTCTTGAAATATTTCTTGTGGGTCTTGCGGAACTCGTCAAACTCAGCAAGTGCCTGCATCTCATCCCAGCGCTGACCGATAAGCCCCTCGGCAAACTCTCTGTAAGTAGTAGTGAAATAACCGTCAGGGTCGTGGCCGTCCCAAGCGGCAAGCACCGCCATAGGGTCCATTATGTAACGGAGCGCCTTGTTGTGCAAAATAGCCTTTTCAAAGCTTGAATGGTTCGCCTCTGCCTCCTTCAGCTTCTCATACTGCGCCGATGCAACATCAGATGCCTCAACATACTTGCCACCACGCCACATTTTGCCAAAATTCTCAAAAACATGGTTCATATGGTGTAATATCACCTGCACCATTTCAAGCTCGCCCATAGATAACGGCTTTTCTCTCTTGACATTTTCAGTTTTTTCAGGTGTAGGGACAGGCGTCCTCGACTGTCCGTTATCTTCCCCTTCAGAAATCGTTTCCTCAACCTCACTCTCCGCAAAATAAGCAAGATGCTCCGCTATGTAGCTATCATAAAAGCCATCAAGCACAGGATTTTTCTCGCTGTACCATATAGCCAGCTCCTTCATAATGGCACGCAAGGAGCTTCTGTTCACCTGCTCTCTTGAATTTACTCTTGTAAGCAGGCTTTTTATATTCTTTAGCGCCTCAGTCTGCACCTCTGTGGCGTTTGCAAATGTATGCTTGTTGGAATCGTATATCTTTTTCGCTTCCTTCAAGATGCGATTTTCAAGAGTGTTGCGCTTGTGTGCCGTCTTTACCTTTTCCCCAAGCTCATTAATTTGCTTGATGTACTTCTGCTGGAGCTTGTAGAAGCTTGTTTCTGTGCCCTTCTCTTCCTGAGCGTTAATAATATCCTTTGCAAGTGCTTGCTTTAATTTTTTAGCCTTTTCTGTGCCAAGAGCATTGAGCAATGTATCTCTTGTAGGTACCGCGTCGGTAATAGTCTGCTTTGCAAGCCTGTAAAGCTCGTTAATCTCAAGGAATATATCAGCCTCGTTTGTTTTGTCTATCTTAAAGCCAAGAGCCTCAAGCTCCTGTGCCACCTCGTCAGCTGTATATCCTCTGAAATCTCCGTCCTTCTTTACCGCCCACATAAGATACGGTGTGTTGTCCTTGTCAAACTTAGCCTTAATATCTCCCTTGATAAAGTCAAGGTTCATATTGTGTAAGTAAGGCTTCAAGGCATCCACAAACTGCACCGCAAACTGTATATCGTCCGTTACCTCAAGGTACTCTACCGCTATTGCATTTTGTATTATGTACTCAGCCGCATCCAAAGCCGCACCGCCAAGCTCGCCCTTGCCCTTTGTATTAAGAGCTTGCCAAAGCATTTTTTCAAGTTCGGCACGCTTCTTGCCCTTCATAACAACAGTGTTGTCGCCAAAATAGCCCTCAGAACTCAAAAGCTCCGTTACAATAGCCTTAACATCAGCACGGGTATATTTCTTAGCCTTGGTGTTATTTACCACACGGCGCAAAAGCTCTGTATCCTTGTCAGCTGATACAGGGCTGTATCTTGGAGGCTCACCGTTCTTTAGCAGTGCATCCAAGCTCTCTTGCCTTGCCCTCTCCGCTGCTTCAAAGTCATTACTATTGTCATTACTTTTATGCGGTTCAAAATCATTAAAGTGAATTTTCACACCGCCCTCAACCTCTTCAAAGGTTTCGTCCTGACCGTTCTTTGGGTCATATGCACGCTTGCGGGAATATCTCAAATCATTCGTAAGAGTTCCTTTTGAGCGCGTTACCCCCAAATTATCTGCCACATTTTGCGAAAAAGCCTCGTTGATTAAAGAAATGTCCTTGACATATTCCAAAAAATCAGCTATACTAATGATAGGAGACTCCGAGGATATGAGAGAGCTTAGCTCTGTAACAGCCGCGCCGCGCTTGAGAGCGGAATTAGGGGTCTCTATTTTTTTGCCCTTAACCGCACCAAGTTGAAAAATATCAATATCAGTTACATTGTTGTTGAGTTTTGAAACAGTTGTTCTCACAGCATAAACATTTTCGCTATCCTTGCACGCTCCTAAAAGCACATAAGACATTTCAGTTTGTCTTTCAGTACTTCCGTTCAGCTCGTTTATAGCAACGCTGTTTTTGAGAATATCTCCTATTTTCATAACCGCCATAGCGGTTTCTTCGCTTCTTGCTAAGCCGTGCTGCATTCCTTTAGCGCCAATGAGCACATCAATTTTAATGTCGTCAACACGCACATAAGTTTCAGTGTCAGTATTTCTAATATTTGCTTGGGCTCGCGCATTCTTTCTGCCCTCGGACAAAACTGATTTACTATCTATCTGACCATTTTCTTTTTTAGGAACTTTATCCGCAAAACTCACGACAACAAGGTCCTTTTTCTTTGTCAATGTTTCATACGAGTACTTTTTCTCTTCCTTCTCATCCTCGTCACCGACTTGAGAAATCTTAACACCTCCTGCGCGCTTCTCAATAGCGGCGCCGAATTTGCTTGCGAGCTTCTTTAAATACTTGATACCGTCCGGGCCCAGCTCGGATTTTTTTGCGTTTGCACGGTTTTTGAAGGAATTATATAGCTTTTGGAGTAAGCCCATATCCCTCTCAGCAAGCTTCTCAATGAAATAATCGTCACTTAGCAAATCACCGATAAGGTCAGCATTAACCTCAGTTTCAACCAAGTACGCCGCCTGCTTGCTGCTCATGCTCTCCATATCCTTTTCATAGCCAAGCGCTGTGCTAACAGTACGCAAATTAACATCACCAAGAATTTTTTTAACGCTCGCAGGAGCATTTTTGTCCTGCATAATCGCCTTAATTTGCTCAACCAGCTTAGAGTACGCCTTTGTACCCTCGGTCGAGTGTGTCACCTCATGGAGCGCCACCGCCTTGGCAACGTCCTTTTCTGTCAAGTCAGCATTGTTATTTATGTAAATTACACCGTCATCAGGATTGTATATAGCTCTGTCCTCTGCACTAAGCTCGTTGGTAACAACAACCGCCGCACCACTGCCAACAACACGCTCAACCGTCTTTTTAGCCGTTTTAGCGCCATTTGTTATACTTTCCGTTCCCTTCAATGGCTTATGGCTCAAATGGCCGCTAAATGTCCTCAAATTAGCCGTGATAGCCTCTCTGTGCGCATAAGGCATACTGTTTTCCTTCAGCCTGCCTGTTTCACGGTCAAAAGCGTTTTTGTAAACGCCTATACTGTCAAGATAATTCTTGCGCGCTTCAGGTGACATCTTAACAAGCTCGCTTGATACAGTTTCCAAATTAAACTTAACAGCATTGTCATACTTAAAATCTGTATTACGAACGCCGGTGTAATTCTTTGTCACCTCAAGGATATTCTGCACCGCATTGTCAGCACGGGTGGCTTTTGCGCCACCCCTGCCTTTTGCGCTGTTTGCAATGTTTGTAATAGCTGTGGTACCGCCCTGCATAATGGAGCCAACAGCCACGCCTGTACCGAATATTTCCGGAGCATCTTTTATTGCTTGCTTATAGTTTTCACCTATATTCTTGTCAACCCCTGTGACAAATTTCAAACCTGGGTCAATTACAACGTCGGAAACAACCTCCTCTGCGCCCTCTGATGCCGCATCAAAGGCAACCTTGCCCACGCCCTTGGATACAGCATTTCCAAATTTCGTGCCGGTGATAGCCTTGCCAACCTTTGAAGTGCCGCCACCAAGCACATAACCGCCAAGCTTCTCAGTAGCTCCTTCAACAACACCTTTGCCGACACCGTACATAAATGCGTTACCGTAGCCTGCGCCTTCATTCAATGAGCTTTCCATTGAATTGCCGGCAGCGCCCATCATAAGCGCACCTGTGGATAGCGCCGGGCCCGCATAAGGTATAAAAGACAGCGCCACGGAGGGGAGCATGCCGCCCACTCCACCGGCTATATTCCTTACCGTGTCACCAAATACAGAGTCCTTTTCTACTCCGTTTAAAAACTTGGTATTGTTCCCGGTCCAATCGTATGTAATGTGCTCTCGTACATCCTTCTCAAACTCGTCATCGAACCATCCGCCAACAAGGCCCACCGTGCCTGCGTGAAAATCGTATATTCCCTCCAGGGATTTCATAGCGCCCTTTATGACGTTACCAAACAAATCCCCGACGGAGTCCCAAAATTTTGCCATAAATTACTCCTTTTAATGCGCTCCTGTGCCGCCGTTCCATTTTATAACCGCATCCATAGCATTATTTTTAGGCTTAGCACCTGTCTTTTCATCCAAATCAAGGAATCCCTCTCTGTCCTCGTCAATATCAAAAATTCTGCCAAAGCTCTCCACCTGGTCGTTGTCTATACGATAGAACTTTCCTCGAATGTAAACAAAGTTTCCATTTTTGCCCTTTGTATCACGAATAACTGTGCCGTCAGTTATGGCGCCACCTTTAATCATTCGCAATATTTTATTCTCGTATTTATTCTCTACGTTTGGTAAATCAAAGGTGCTATCCCCGCCAAATTTGCCTGCATCCTCAAGGTTCTGTGTGAACAAATTACCGCTTACATCGTACGCATCTACCGCCTTGCCACTGTACGAGCTACCTTTGGCTACCTCTATCCACGAGTCGAGCTGGGATTGACTTACCTTATTGGTGCTTAACATTCCCTCAATATCGGCAGGAACATATCCGTACTTGTTCCTGAACTCCTCAGCGCCGGTTCTCAGCTCCGAGATATCGGTGTATGACTTACTAAGCTCCGTAAGAGTGTTCTCATCCTCCTCTTGCTTTGCCGCTCTTTCAACCGCTACCGCCGAGGAAATGTTGCCCGCATTGCTCTGCGCCTGATTTATCGCATTCCTATATTCTTGAATAATGCCTCTCTCCTGGTCTGCAAAAGCAGCCTGCGCAGAAGCTCTATTACCTGCCATTTGCGAGTACAAATCAATCATAGCGGTTTGGCTCACACCTGCCGATGCTGTACCGTTCAACGCCGCACGGCGCTCAGCATACTCCTTGGCTCTTTCCGTCATAATCGCATTCTCACGCATAACGGTAGCTCGGTTTTCTTCTAACGCCTCAAGCGCATCATTCTTAGCATTCTCTGCCCTGAGCTCATTCAGGTAAAGCTCATACATAGCACGGTTCTCTGTTTCGTCAAGCGCCGTCGCTGTGCCTCCGCTCCCCGTCATTTTTATTTTTTTCTTATTTGCCTCGTTGCTCGACCATTCCTCGTAGGTCGGCTCCTTGGTCAAATCCTTGAATGTATCAACCATTGTCTTCCTCATAACTGTATCCTTTCGCATAAATTTTAAATTTTTGCAAATAGTCGATTTTTTTGATAATACTTGAACGATAATCATCCACCACCCAGGAATATGAAGAGTACATCTGTATAACGCCACCTGTTATGTAAAGCACTATCTGCAAGCTGTTCCAAATCAGAGAGGCTACGTTTACATCACTTGAAAGCGTAACTCCAAAGTAGCCGAAAATAACAGCGGTTACAAGCTTAATAACAATATCGGAGGCATTTCGCCTTGTGGTGTAGGATTTTTTGCTTCTACCAAAATCAAATGGATCTGTTGCCTTTACTCCGTCAGAGGTTAAATTAGATGACAAAAGAGGCTTGAGCCGCACGCGCAAGGCTTTCTTATATGCCTTTTTCTTTAGCTTTTCCTGTGGCACGTTCTCATTTATGAGGTTTCCCTCATCGTCAAAATAATCCGAATATTTCATCCCCTCGCGTGCCAAAATCCTTGTGCGCACCGCGCGCAATGCCCTTGCGTTTTCTACTTCGCAAAACTCATCAAGCCGGTCTATGTAAGGCAGAATTTCTTCGATAGACTTGGCGTGAAGCTGATTTGTGGCAAGAGTGCGCTCGTCAGAATCTCCCTTTTGCACACCCATTGAACGAAATATGCCGTTAATTAAAACGCCCAAAATCAAGCTAAGCACACCTGTGCCAACAATTTCATAAACGCTCTTGCCTGAGCGAGAAATGTTGACAAGGGAGCTCGCCACATAAACCAAGGAAATAAGCGCCACCACAAGGTAACCCGCGTTTTTATAAAACATTTCTGTAAAGCTGTTTTTCTTCATTTTTACTACCTCTTATACAAGTCCATTAATGGCATTTGCAATAGTTTCGGATACCTCTTCCATATCCTTTTTCTTTTTCAGCCGCCTTAAAAAGAGCTGACAGATAGCATCAAGCAATTCTCCCACAAGAGCTAAGAAGGAAAGAATAAGCAAATCGTCAATTATGGCCTCTAAAAGGTAGCACATCACAAAGATAATGCCGAAAAGGGCGGCGCGTGAGGGTAAGCGCAGCTTGCCCATTACCTTCAATAGCACAATTATCAAAAGAAACACAATGCCACAGCTCAGCTTGATTTTTTCGGGTACTGTTTGCACATACCTGTCCCAATTGATCAAAAAGAACACTGACACAGGTCCAATACTGCAAAGGAAGGATAGCACGTACAAAAGAAAAATCTTAATTCTCATGCTCATTCTCCTTTGCCTTCCCCTTGAGGGGAAGGTGTCGGTTCTGCCGACGGATGAGGTGTTGATTTTGCATTTTGCATTATGCATTTTGCATTTTCCAGCAGCATGCTCATTTTCTTTCCCTTGCCACTTTTTATGATTTCCTCGTTGGCGGAAAATCCAAGGGAAAGTATTTCTGCAATTGTGCTACAAAGGGCGCTTAATTCCTCAATGCTTTTTTCAAGGCTCGGCACATCCTTTATGCTCGCCTTGATTTGCTCCACCTGCTCCCCCAAGCTTGCCACAGCCGCCTCTCTTTTCTTGGCATCCGCATCAAGAGTTTCCCTTGTGCCGGAAAGCGCCTTTAAGCTCGCGCCAATCTTATATAGTGTGGTAATTAGCGCCACAATAGAGGTGACAACGCCCACCACAATAGGCACAATTTTTTCCTGTATGTACGCCTTGATGTCAATATTTGATGTTTCCGTTGTAGGGGTCGCCGACGACCCGCCTTGTGCCTCGTTGCCCTCTGCAAAGCAAGCGAGTACTAAGCAAAGGCAAAGCGCCAAAGCAAACATTATAAACAATATTTTTTTCATATTTCCTCTTGCTCCTTTAAAATTTTTTGATATTCTTCCTCGGTGATTTCGTGCCAATTTTCGGCTTTGTCATACTTGCCAAGATAAACGCTTTTTGTGTAAACACCTTGACCGTTTGTGAGCCATTTTCCTGTACTTGCTATAATATCAGGTTTCATTATGCCAAAGTCCATCCTTTCGTTACTGTTATTGTTGCTTTTTGCTCGTCTGTTAATTTTGCCTTTACATCTGCGTGAAGTGTTAGTGTCCTTGTCACTCCGTCTGTAATCGTTATAAGTGCGTCAATAATGCTTTGAACGCTTTCTGCGGTTAGCTTTTGGCAAGATACGAATGATATACTTTTTCCGATTGTACCACTTACCGTTAAGTTTTCAAGATAGTTTGAGTAGTCAAAAGCGTTGGTGTACGATAGATTTTCGTGTACGATTATGCAGTCAATCGTCTCAATGTGAGTTGAATAAAATGGTCGATTTAATTCTTTGCAATTTGAGAAATCAAGCACACCAACCCTTGTTATTCCGTTACTATATCTAAACATATACGTGACTGTGGTTGCTCCACTAATATCAAGCTCTATTCCGTTCTCGACAAAATCCAAGCCCAACATATCGCAATATGCAAACATATATGAAGCGTCATCTTTTACGATAATAGGGTATTTCGGTTTGAAAGTGGTAGGCGTCCATCCAGTACCAGCAAAGCCATACATATAATTTCTGCGGTTTCCGTTATCTTGGAAACTGTCCCAAAAAGGATCGTAATAACTATCACCGCCCTCTGCTTTGCCTTTTTCGTAGCCTGCGTCAAAAACTTTTTGCTCGTTCTCGGCTATGGTTTGTAGCTTTTCGGCTATGCTCATACAATCTCACCGCCTATCAAGGAATTTTGAATTGCGATAATAGCATCAAGAGCTTGGTCTGTTTCTCCAAATTGCTCCTTGGTTGCAAAATCTCCTGTATCAATGCCGCTTTCAATGGCTAAAAGCACGCGGTCAAAGCCCTTTAAGCGGAACATCTCTCCCACCTGTGGGATGGGCAAGCTGTTATTTATGACATCCTCGAAATCAACCTCGGTCACATCAGTGTCACTACCGACATAATCAAGAACCACAAAATCAGGCGTGCTTTTGTCTATAACCATAATGAAGTCACCCTGGTGCAATTCCTCGTTCTGAAGCTCAAACAGAGCCATTTGAAAGCTGGTGTTTACATAAACCTTGCTTTTGCCGCTGGCTAAATTGAAGGCTGCATTTGCTATATTCTCTATGTCACCAAGTCTTTTGTCTGTAGATTTGAGTGCGTTATTAACAACAAATGCGGCAATGGGGTTCTCGCTATCGCACAGCTCCTTCTCTACCGTTATTTTCGGTTCAACAATTCCACACTCAAGGCAAATAACGCCAAGCCCTGCGTTTTCGATTGTAAATCTATCTCCTGCCTTGGGCGTTGGCACAGCTCCCGCTTCAATTTGCGCCTGCGTGATTAACAGCGCCCCATCGGCTGCCTGTGAGCCCACATGGAACACAACAAGGTCAGGTGCGCCCATTGTAGTTATGATAATAATGTCATTTGGCTTGATATTTATGCCCGTGTTAACTGCTCTGATGGCCTCGTCGAATGTACCAACGTAATATATGTTAGGCACATTTATATCACGAATGATGTTTCTTATCTCCAAGAGCGCACTATACGTGCCCCCGGATGTTACCAAGTTCTCACTGTACTCCGTTGGCATTTTGTCAAGATTTTTACCGAGGACAAGCTGGTTTTGCTTGTTGTTCAACGCATCATTAATGCTACTTTGAAGCTCTGAAATAAGGTGTTGTACTCCTTCGCTATCCGTCATCTTCCCAAATCGAGTATTAATAAGCTCAATTAGAATTTCAAATGGCTTCCAAAACATAGCCTTTATGGCATCGGGCTTCATCCCCCTCTCGGTGGGAGAGTTGGGAAGAGCGAATGGCGAATTTAACTTTAATTTATTTTTCTCTTCTTCGGTTATCTGATAACCCATTACAAATCACCTCTTAATTCATTATTTATGGAATAAACCGCCTGGGCATTTTCAATGCCGAACGGACCGTCACCTTTGCTTGCAAATTTGAAAATTATGTAGTTGAAATTCCTTTCAAATACTCGTTTGACAAAGGTTTTTGCAAAATTGCCGTCAAACACAAAGCTTTTAAAATCAAAGCTTTTAAAATCAAAGCCGTTGCCAACGTGGCGTGCTTTACTTGATTTGCCAAGGTTAGTTTCGTAACCAATCTCTATTTCGCCCACAGTGTCCTCTGATGGCGTTATTGATAGCTTATATAAGCTCTTTGAATGTAGCTTGTAAAAGTCAATAGCTCCTGTCCGCAGCTCGCAAGCAACCACCTTTTGGCGCTCAACTCTTGCCCGTATGTTCTCAATTCCCGCAAACTGTACTATTCGGTTTGCAGTATCTAATAATAAGATACCGTCCTCCGCCTCTATCGCTTTGTAGCTTGACGGTTCTTTAACCAATATATACTCGCAGGACTCGTCTATAACTGCCCTTGTTTTGCTCCTGAGCAGCACTGTTAAGCTCTCAGGCTGCAGCTCCTGCACCTCGCACAATATCTCGGCGCCACTATCCTCGCAAAACAACATAACACGGTCCCCCGGCAATATAGCAGGATAATGCTCTTCAAATTCTTCAAAGCTTGCAAAGGTACATTGAATGCAGTCTGCACCAGCAACAACCGCCACAGGCTCCGAGCATAGCTTTTCAAAAGCATTATGGATCTGTACCGTGTCGCCTTCGCTGACACCAAGCTCGTTGCTAAAGGTAAATTTGTCACCGTTATATACCATTTCACCGCGTACTGATAAGGCATTTAATATCTCCTCATCCACATATCCATCATAAAAGGCGCGTATCTCTCCCTTATCTGTGCCCATGTAAAGCACATCGCCGTAGGAGTAAGCGCATCTGCAGGGGCAGTTGGTCCATATGTACCATTCGTACTCAAATCCCGAATCCAAGCGGTTACTCTCATAAGTCTTATACCGCGCATCAGCAATATACACCTTATCACCAATGAACAGATAATACCGTCCCTCGTGGCTCACCGCAAAGGCATTCTCTCGCTCACTGTTACTGTAAGCACATAGCTCACGGTTTACATTTGTAGAGCGCATATTCACAGGCTTTGATGCGGAGCTTAGAATACCGTGAACGCCTGTGCCATTGAATATCAAGGTATCTCCGTTCACACCTGCACCGCAAAATCCGTTATCACAGCCGATGCCGGGATAAAAGGCTATTACACTGGGCTCCAGGCGCACAACAAACTCTTCGTCAATGGTTCGCACATTAAGTAATAGCTTGTAATACTCATTTTTCTTAAAAACACCAATGCTGTTGTCATCAAGAGGCAATATCGCCGTAACGCCCTCTGTTTCCTTTCCAAGCCCGACAAAATCATTATCGGGAAAATAACCGTACCCGTACAAAAAGTCCGAAAAATACAGCATATTGCTGTTATTAGTAAGGCAAAGCACATTAACCCCCGCGCTCAATGTTACCTCACTCGATTGTGATATCATAATATCACTCTCATAATCGGCAGTAAACTCAACGGTTATATTGCTCTCGCCCTCGATAGCAGGAGTTGACAGCATATGACCGAACTTAACATAACCGCACCCTTCCTTGTTGTAATAATCAAAACAGTAATTTTTAAACTCGTAGTACTCGTTAAAATTTTCAACCGCAACACTCTTGCCACCGCTATCCTTGTAGTAAACGTCACCGGTGACGGTATAGCTTTTGCCTTCAAATGCAATACGTAAGTTACCGCTTAGCTTGTTTGTTACGTCTTGACTGTTCTCATCGGGATAGGATGCCTCAAAATCTTCAAGCACCGCTTCAAGCGTCAACTTAAACGGTTTCTCTTTGTCAATAACACCATCGAGCTTGTATATTCCGTCTGTGTGCGCTCCTGGCACTTTATTTGTCACACCAACGAGCTTATTTATTCGCCTCTTGGTAAATAAATTAACTCCTTGAAAGCTGTTTATCTTGTCACCTTCAACGGATGCCGTAATACCTATACTTGTCGTTGGTATGTAAGCATACATACTCTCGAGCACCGGCTGTATTATCTCGCCATCATACACAAGATAATCACCGGCTCCCGCAACCCATAACTTGCCGTCCTGTACATAGCCCTTGCTCTTGGTGCTCGTAACAGCTGTTCCCTCTGCCACAGGTAATTCACCTTGCTCCGTAAAGGATGCATCACACTTGTAAAAATGCGTGCCTGCGTGAACTATATATCCATCCTGCCACTCAAAGATACCGTTTATAGGGAGCTTGTCCCCTTGGCTGTCCTCAAACCAGGCAATATCATGCCAACCGTGGCGCTTCTTGTTAACTCCGCCCTCGTTAATCATATTAACCATATAGCTGGCGCGGTTAGGTGCTACATTTATAGGCGAGGATGTAACATCTACACCTCTTATTTTCTCAAAATTGTAAATTCTTTTTACCATGTCCTATACACCGTTTCCACCTTGCTCTGATGCCCTTCCTTGTGCGACACAAGACTGTGCAAGCCCTCTTCAAACAGCTGCCTTGCAAGCTTTGCATCATCAGGATGCTCTGTGTATAAAAGCTCACTTTTTACAAAGTACGGAATAAGCGATGCTATATCATCCCTTCCCTCTAGTACTTCTGTACTCTCTGAGCTTATAAGACCAACTCTCGGCAAGCGCGGTGTGTATATCAAGATATACTTGCCCTCACCGTAATAAGGCAACAATATCACATCAGCGCTTTCTCTCATGTAATCGCATACGGATGTATAGCCCGTTTTGTTTGCTCCCTCAAAGGCTACTCTTTCAAGAATACCGTAATCCTCTGCCAAGCTTTTCAAATCGCACCTCACATGTAGGGGAGGGGTCTGCCCTCCCGATTCTAGGGTCACCTGCTTCGTCGGCAGCACCCCCTTGTTCTCAAGCGTACCAAAGCACCTGTTAATCGCACCCGGCATAGCGGCAAAATAGTCGCTGAAATTAGAATCTGCCTTTAATACTCCCAGCGCCTCACTAAGATTATCTAAATCAATATTCAAAGCCTCCCCGGGGAATATCATCATTAAAGCCTCAAGCTTTATTTCTCCAAGCTTCATTTTTTCACCTCTCTTTATCAAAAACAAGGAGCGTGTGGGGGCGAGCCCCGCTCGTTTCAAAAAATCCCCACCGCTCCTTGCCGTTATCTTAATTCAGGCGCAAGTCCCTGCCTAAATTAAAATCTTACGCATATTTAACGTTGATGTTAACGATTTCCTTTTCTCTTGCTACAACACCGTCGAAAAGGATAAAGCCCTTAACTGCATCAGCAAAGGATTTCTCAGGACGGTACGCCTCTGTGTGAGTCAAAGGATTTACGAAAGCAATTGCTCTCTTGGTTCTAATCATGATATTGTCAGTAGCGCCGCTGTCAGTTTTACAAACATTGTTTGAAATCTTAACAGTAACATTACCGTACATTGCAACCTTGCCGTTCTTGAGCTCCTCAGAGTTAGCTGTATCCTTGCCGATATAAGCCTGCTTAAAGAGCTTATAGAAGCGAGGAGACACTGTAACAGTAACGCCTTTAGAAATTGAAACATCATTCTCCTGAAGCTTCAAAATTGCATCATCAAGAATGTCAAGCACATTGTCCTTTGTTACAACTGTTGCAGCTGAGGTGAGCTTTGATACCTTCGGGTCGATTGCAAAATTCGCAATATACTTATCCATTTCGTTAGCCAAGCACTCACTTGTTTCACCGGAAAGCGCATCCATCAAGCCGCCTACCGCCTGTGCCTTGTCAATGTCGCCTACCTTGTAGTTGAAATAACGAATCTGGTTGATGTTCAAAATGATATCGTTATCTTCGATTGTTTCAGCACCGTCGATATCTCCGTCTGCATTTTCTCTGTCGAGAGTCTTTATAGTAGGCTTGCCAACACCAAGAATGTGAACACTGTCACCCTTCTTAGATACCAAACCCTCGTACTGTCTGTTGCAGTCCTCAACAAACACGCAATCTCTTTCGAGTTCTCTATTAATTGACTCCGACCAAACTGACGGAATAAAATTTGAATATGCCATAATATTTCTCCTTGTAATTATTTATTTGTTGTGCCGAGCACTCCTCGCTCGGCTCTGTCCTCAACTCTTTTGTTCATCCACAAAAGAGCTTCCTCAATTTTAGTGATAGCAATAGCATTTTCTCTTGTGGCAAATTCGCCCTTATTAAATGCTACGAGTCTATCTCTTACTATCTCAAGCAAGTCAGTATCAAGCACGCCGTGCACACTTTCTGTAAAGCTTCTCGGCCCGTGCTGAAAAGCAATTTCGCCTACGATATCAGATTTTTCAAAACCAAGATATCCTGCCGCTTTATCACTTGGCTGTGAAGCCGATTTTACCACAATATATTTGTGGCAGGCTCCACCGACACCGGGTGCATCCACCCTGTAAACATCATTGAGATTATTTCTTTTTTGAATTGTAATTAGCTTTTCCATACTTACCATTTCTCCTGACTTTTTCTAATTTTTTCATAGTTCTTCTTAACCTCTTCAGGTGACATCTTTTGCACCTGCTCCTTTGTAAAGAACTCGCTATCCGCAGGGTCGGTAGCACTTGTCACCGAGCCAACCGCCACGCTTGAATTTGCCGCCAAAGCTGCGGCTTTTTCGTTCTCTGCCTTAATCCTCTCTTTTTCTGTCTTAATCGGCAAATACGCCTCATAAACACTGGTAAGAGAAACCACCTCAAGGGCACTCATGGCGAACTTAATAAAGTCCCCATCCGCAAACAGCTCCTGCACATTTACGCCTGGATACTTTTCCGAGAATTCCTGCAAGCCCGCCTGAGCTCTTGACTGCTTCTGTGCCTCGCTATCAGCCTTTTCCTTAGCTGCCTGTGCCGCTGTTCTCTTGTTTGCCTTCAACTGCTTAGGATATTCTGTCATAGGGTCCTTGCCTTCATTTGCAAGCGCTTGCATAGCAAGATACTCCTCAACATCATACTCATCCTCGATAGCCTCACCGGTCCAAGGGTTAGACTTATGTAATGCCTTCACCATCTCGACCGCTTTAGCTTTAACGGCATCATCGAGAGCCTTCTTCGCATTCTTCTCCGCGTCCTTCAGCTTACCTTCGTAGCTTCTGCGCAGAGCGGCAAACTTTTTGTTTGTGGCATCATCCTGCGGTGCATTTGCTTGCCCGCCTTCGCCACCATTGTTAGCACTATTTTCATTCTCCTGTGTGACAGATGCCGCGGGGTCTGTCTGCTCGGAGTTGACTGCAACCTCTGTGCCCTTTGTTGCATCAACCTCAGCGTTGGTTACTTTCACGGCTTGATTTTGATTTTCCATAAAAACCTCTTTATCTTTGGATTTATACGCGTTACCTGCGAATTTTAACTAAATAAAACCTCTAACGTGCAATTTTTCTGCATTTATGCGCGTTAGACCTCATTAGATGCAGGCGGAATTGTCTGTCCGCCACCTTGCCTCTTTAAAATTTCCTCTGCGAAATCCCCGGCATCCTGCTCGGCTTTCCTATAAGCCTTATTTAGGCCGTTTATTTGATGGTTTTGCAAATTAATCTTGTTGGTATATTCATTTTGGAGCGCCGCAAACTCTGCTTTGAGCCTGTTGTTCTCTTGAATTGTTGGCACAATATTGTCAACAATCTTTTTCTGCTGCTCGATAACCTTTACACTCTGCTCCAGCTGTGAAGCATACTGTGCAACTTGCTCCTTCAATGCATTAATTTCAGCCTGCTCTCTTGCCTCGACAATTCTCATTATCTCGCTCTTGTTTCCAATAGCACTCTCAGGGTACATCTCAATATACGCCTTGATATCAATAGCTCCCTTGCCAAGCAAGTCATTCAGCATAGCTATATCGGAAACCGTGGACGAGCGCGTTCCTTGAGTAGCCTCAACGGTTACACTAAAGTTAACACCCTCGAAATTTTTCGAGTTAAATACCTCAGCCTTGTCCTCTCGTTTCCCTGACTCTTTGTTCAGCTCGTTATATGTAAAGGCTTTGTCAAAGTAATAAAAATGTTTAAAGAACTGCGCAAGCACCAAGCCCTGCTTTTTCTTAACAAGCCAAAAGCTATCTCTTAGCTCCTCAATAGGCGTCTGCGCCGTAGCCAGAAGCTGAGCAATGGCGACACCGCTTGTTCCCGCCTTAGGAAGCTCTCCGCTCATAATCTCAGTAGCACCCGTAGTGCTTCTTGTCAGCTCGGTGAGCATATTGACAATTTCAAGCGGCATACTGTGTAAGCTCTGCTCCGACATCTTTTTAATACCGTTACCGGTTCCCGAATAGTCAACAAGCACCTGTCCCGGTACATTAGATATTTTCTGCCCTTTTAAAGCATTTGGCATAGCAATATACTTGCCCCATGCCATTTCTTGAGCGTTTAAAAGGCTCATAGCTATGTAAAAATTTATAGATTTTTGATTTGGAATAAGTCCCTCTGCCTCAGAAAGACCATAAATACACTTTTCTCGCTTCTCATAATAGCCCGACACCACGGGATATAGCTCGTAAACCTTGGTTGCTCCCGCCACCTCGTTATCCTTGTACTCATTATCAGGAAGCGCATTATTTGGCGCCTCAAGCTCTCCACTCAACCTTGCAAGCTCTTCCTTGCGCATCTCTGCACTTGGTATAATGGCCCAAGCCTTTTTAAAAACAACCTTCTTTGTCGCCTGTTCGCAATATACACGACCATCACGGCGGAAATATCTCGTTAAAACAGTGCAAAGCTCGCTGCCGTCCTGTTCTTGCTCCTTGTACGGGTTGCTGTCAGCCTCATCAGGCGTTATATCGTCAAGGCTTACATCCTTGTCAGCCTTAGCTCGCACCGCATCCACGCTCTCACGGGATGATATAATTATCCACTGCTGCTTTTGCTCGTCAAGCTCGCGGGGATTTGCAAAGAAAATGTTTAATGGGTCAATAAGCTCGCATCTTACTGCACCGTCAATCTGTCCGTCAAGACCAACCGCCTCATTGTCCCAATAATAATGGTAAAAATATGAGCCCTTAATGACACCGTCGGTTACAGCCTCCTTGTCAAGCTGCTTTTGGTTTATTTCACCCTGAATATATTCCGCAAAATCTGTAAACAGCTTCGCATTTGCGTTCTTGTTATCCGCCTTGTAGACTAATCTCACCGGCACAGAGAGTAACGCCGCCTTTTTATTTCGGCAAATCATTTTAACAATGTTAACAACGGGGCGCGGCAGGTTTTTTGTGGCTTCTGTCGGTGCAGGCCACTGTCGTCCCTCAAAAAAGTCAACATTTTTCGGTATATCTTCTCTGATTCCTATCTTGCCCTGATAGGAAAGTCCCTCCTGGTACTTCTTCCAAATTTCTGTAACCTCGTGAACCTCATATTGCATTATTTACCGCCCTCCTTCTTGCCATTAAGCCACTCATCCAAAACCTGCGCAACCGTCGCCGCTTCACTCTCCGTGTCACCTGAAGCGCTTTGCTCCTTTGTCCTGTTGAGCCAGAGCAAGCTTTCAACTTGTCTTTCCAAGGCGTCTATCCTCTTTTCAAGCTCTGCAATTTTCTTGTTTTTTCCAAACATAATTAACCTCTTTTATAATATTATTTTTATATTTCCAATCGCTTGGAATTTTGGTATATTACCAATCCATAAACTCCCCACCACCGCCAAAATCTGTATTGAAAAACTCTCTTAGTGCATCAAATTCATTCTCAATCGTTTTAATCTGATGTTCGTAGTCAATACCTATGTAGTGGGCAATAGCCAAAGCCATTACAAGGTCGTCATGAGCGCCATCCGATGCCGCGTGACGACCGTCAGTGCGCTTAATAAAGGTTGTCATTTCCTTTAATGTTTCCCTGTCAGTTTCCAAACGAATATTCTCACGCATTACCGACACAAGATTTGATATTATAATCGGTCTTGTCACGCTTGAGGTAACAAAGCCGTAATAATTCTCAGGCACATCTGCACCCGTTGTCATTTTCTTTGACATATACAGGTTTTCATAACCTAATTGGCGAAGCACCCTTACTGGATGCCTTGAATAGTTTATCTCCACGCCCAGGAGCGCATCATTGTAGTACTTTCCAAGGCAGTACAGCTGCTCTGCAAACAGGTCCTCGTCAATCTTTTGCTTGCGCAAGGTTGCCACGCACCGCCCGCAGGTGTTGTCAATTACCTTTGCGGTAAAGTAGTCAAGACCCGTGCCGGCTGTATCTGCGCCGACAACATAAGGCTTAACTCTCTTAGCACCGTTCTTTTTCTCGTAAAATGGCTCTTCCACAATAGAAATAAACCCGTTTTTATCCTCAACAAAGGAAATGTCCTCTATTCTCTGCTCAACGCCAAGCACATTACCGTAATCGTCCTTAAGCTCCTTAAATACCTTCTTGTACTCGAACCTTCCGAGCCTGCTCGCAACATTGAACGAGCTTAAATAGTTAGATATAGCATCCCTGTCAAAGATGCAGTCACCACTCGAAACAAAGGCTTCCTCCGGGGAGCACGGATATTCCTGGCGTATAGCAGCCTTGTCAATGTACGCTGAGTATTTTTTGGCATACCAAGCAAGCTGCTCACGGCTGAGTCCCTTTTCTTCAAGCACCTTAAGCCTTGCACCAAGCCAAGCATCCGTATTTTCAAGGTACTCATATTCCGTGCTTGTATATTCAGGCGTACGCCACCACTCATAAAAAAGATTGTGACAAGCACCACCGTCCCACAGCTCCTTTGCCTCGTTAAAGCCGTTAGCAGTGCTCTCATACACCTGGAGCGCATCCGATATTGCCGCCTCAGCAATAGATTTTTGCAAATCTCCCAAGGCACAACGGAAAAATGCCACCTCAGAATAATGGATAAAAGACAAGGTTCTGCTTCGTCCCACATTGGCGGTTGCCGATGCAACACGCCAGGAGGAATTAAGCTTGTCAAAGTACATTTCATTAACGGAATTAAGCTTCTCGTGAGGCTTGAGCCTCTCAGGCAATGCGTTATACATTACCTTTGCCTTGTCAATAAAGATAGCCTTTGTGTTATCGTCACGGTCCGCCAGGGTAAAGCCCGCAAAATTCTTGCGCACAATAGCATATGAGAGCTGAATTGCCGTAATAATTGTTGTAAATCCCTGCTGACGACCCTTGAGGACAAAGAAGGGCTTGCTTCTGCCAAGTCTTTCTGTCTGCTCAATAAAATCACGCTGTACATCATTCAAGAAAAACGGCACGTTTCGTTTATTTTTATCAACCAGTGAGAAACACGCCTCAATTAACAAGTGCGGCATTTCCTTCACCTGCGCCACAAGCTCAGGCGTGTCAAGTATGGTATCGGCAATCACCGCCACCAGCTGAGCATCATACTCAACACCGCGCCCCTCTTGCCACCTTTGCTTGCGCTTAGCAACCATTTCAGCAATCGTCGGCATCACATATCCTCAAATTTAAGCCCGGTAACATTCAAATTTTGTGTAGGGTCGCCTGACAAAAGACTAATCTTGTCAATCATAATGCCATAAGAGCGTGTTATATCGCCTAAGGTGACAGAGCTTGCAAGCTCCAGCTTGATTTTAGCTTGATTCAGCTCGCTCTCTTCCATTTGCTCACCGTCAAGTAGCTTTTTAATTATTTTTTCAGCCGCCTTCTCAGCCATCAAAGCCCGCTCAATCTTTCGGTTCATTACCTTGATAGCAGCCGTAACGCCCTTCCAAGATTCATCTATTATCTTTTCTTTATTTTTGTCACGAACTTTTTTGAACTCGTCATCTTTTTCAAACGAATTGTTTTTCCAATCGTAAATGGTATTCTCAGGGACTCCTGTTTTTCCAGAAATCTCTTTTACAGGAACATTGGCAGCACACATAGCCCTCACTGTTTCCTTGACCTCGTCCGAATATTTCTTTCCTCTCGACACACTCTCACCTCCCGTCTCTTTTTATCATAGCAGAAAAAAAGTAGTAAAAAGTAGTAAAAGATAGTAAACTTTCAAAAACCGCCCATTTTTTTGCAAAAAAATAATTGCAAGCCCCTTTCAAAGCCTGCAATTTCATACAATAAACCGCTATTTGTCTGTCACAAATTTAGTCACAAAAACTTTTTTAATATTGTTAAATTTCGAATATATAACGGTAAATTTGCCACATTTTTTATTATTATTTACTATTTTTGCACTTTTTTATACTATAAATAAAGTCTCATCGGCTGCACCAAACAGAAAGGTATTAGATAGGGTCTAAATAGGGTGTCAAGCCTTGGTTTATGAGAGATTTTGCAAAAACCACACCCTATCTGCACCCTACCTACACCCCACCTTTAAGTTGTCAAAAAAGTTGTCAAAAGGTTGTCGAAAGGCAAATAAAGAAAAAAGCCCCCTCATTTCGAGGGAGCTTCTTTTATTTCTATTTTGTTTTTCTCGCAGAAAAGGGAAAGGAATATTACACGGCTGTTTATCTTGTCAACCGTAAATTTAAAATCGTCAACGCCTACGGAATAGCCACCGATAGAAGCAACTACGATTTGAGCAACGGAAAATATCATATCTAATATAACACCCTCACCACCGCCGACAAACTGTGTCTTGATAGAGTTCAAGACAACTGATACAACCAGGACAAGCGCCAATTTAAGACCGAGCTTGCGTGGGATTGTGCTTGAATTGCTTCTGCCTGCATCATTAAGGCTTGATTTGCTTGTGCCTGCCAATATGATTACAGGGTTTATAGCCTTGATTTTTGTGGGGTTAAATAAGCCATAGCCGTTTGCCCTTTTGAGAGCCTTAAAGTCTTTTTTTGAAAGCAGACCGCGCTTATATAAGGCTTTAAGTTCCTTCTTTGTCATTCCCTCGTATTTTTCCTTGTACTCCTCAAAGGGAATTACGGTGTTGTTTTCGAGCAAGTGTCTTTTAGCATCGTTACGCTCTGCTGTTACCTGGTCCTTGCAGAAAGTATCAAATAATGAGAGAAAGCCCAAGCGCACAATTTTTGAAAGGTTTTTCCAAGTACTGTTAATGTCCTCATAGTCAAGGTTGCGCTTGCTCTCGTCATATCTGCCAAATGGAATAAAGCTCAAATAACATATAACCGTTGTCACCATGGACAAGGACACATTGAGAATAAACTCGGCGCTGAATGGGTTATGCAAGCCAAAGGTATATAATTTTGACACTATT
>JAZQWO010000059.1:0-16642 GCA_045632405.1 Eubacteriales bacterium
TAGAAGTCATACGGTGGGGTCTTATTTGGGTCAAGCCATACAGCGCCTGACTGTGTTTTACCCATCTTCTTACCCTCGGAGTTCAAAAGAAGTGTGATTGTCATAGCGTGTGCGTCCTTGCCAAGCTTCTTTCTGATAAGCTCAGTACCGCCAAGCATATTTGTCCACTGGTCGTCACCGCCGAACTGCATATTGCAGCCGTACTTTTCGTAAAGTGCCAAGAAGTCATATGATTGCATAAGCATATAGTTGAATTCAAGGAATGAAAGACCCTTTTCAAGTCTTTGCTCATAGCACTTTGCACGGAGCATATTGTTAACTGAGAAGCAGCATCCGATGTCACGGATAAACTCAATATAGTTAAGGTCAAGAAGCCAATCGGCATTGTTAACCATAATAGCCTTGTCCTCGCCAAACTCAATGAAACGGGACATCTGCTTCTTGAAGCACTCACAGTTATGCTCAATTGTTTCTCTTGTCATCATAGAACGCATATCTGTTCTGCCTGAAGGGTCACCGATATAAGCAGTACCGCCGCCAATCAAAGCGATTGGCTTGTTGCCTGCCATTTGAAGTCTTTTCATAAGGCACAAAGCCATGAAGTGACCAACGTGCAAGCTATCTGCTGTTGGGTCAAAGCCAATGTAGAAAACAGCCTTGCCGTTATCTACCATTTCCTTTATTTCTTCCTCGTTTGTTACCTGTGCGATAAGTCCACGAGCAACTAATTCGTCATAAATTTTCATTTTATCTGTCCTCTTCAAAATTTAAATTATATATTATTGTAGCAAAGTTGCAGACTTTTGTCAACCATTATTTAAGGCAAGCATCATATTTTTATAGGATTTATCATATGTTATGTCCTGCCCAAACCACTGAGGCGGTACAAAATCGAGAGCTGCCTGTTCGCTTGGAAATTCAACCTCAGCAACAACTAACCCCTCGTGTCTGCCCTCATAGACGTCAAGCTCTATGGTATATTCGCCATATGGTATGTAATATCGTGTTTTTTCGATAATGTAGGTTTTTGACATTTCAAAAAGAACATTGGCGCTTTTTTCGTCAATTCTATATTCCTTTTCCTCGCGCACCAAATCCCCCTCGCCCTTTTCGGTAACGTAATATTCATCATCCTTTTTGCGCACACGTCCCTCGGGCTTTATGCTGAAATAGCCCTGCTTGATTTTGCTGTGCTTCACACCATTTAGCTCGGGCAACTCCTTAACTAAAAACTTTCTTTCTATTTCCACAAAAATCACCTCTTTTTTTATTTTATCATTTCTTGTTGGAATTTTGAATAGTTTGTGGTAAAATATAATAAATATTTTTTCGAGGTGCTACTATGGTTACTTTAAATCCTATTTTTTCAAGCGGTATGATTATGCAAGCCGACAAGCCTGTACGCGTTTTCGGCACAGGAAAGGGCGAGGTGATAATTGAGTTTTTAGGTCAAACGAAGAGTGTGCAAGCAAACGGAATTTGGCTTATCGAGTTTGAGCCGCAGCCCTACGGCGGACCTTACAAAATGATTGTCACTCTTGACAGAGAAAAAACAGTAGTTGAGGATATTTGGTTTGGCGACGTATACCTTTTGAGCGGTCAATCCAATATGCAATTTAAAATGTGGGAAAGGCGTGAGCCAACTGACGTTTACGAGGGGAATGAGTGCGTGCGCTTGTTCACTGTTGACAGAATTGAGGAAAACACCGAGGAGCGTTGGGGTGCAAAGGACGGTTGGGTAACGCTAACCAAGGAAAATGCGAAGGACTTTTCCGCAATCGGCTATTATTTTGCACAAGAAATTGCAAAAAACGGACACAGGGTGGGTCTTATTGCCTGCTACCAAGGCGCTTCCGTTATACAAAGCTGGCTAAAGAAAGAGGTTGCGAAGCGTGATGAGCTACAGGTTGAAAACAAATTCGCAGACCACGAGTGGTTTCCAATTTGGAATATTGACGGCTTGCTTTATGAGCATATGCTCTCAAAAATTATTCCTTACTCAATGGCGAGTGTTTTGTGGTATCAAGGTGAAAGCAACACAAGCGTTGATGAGGCTCGAATTTATTTGAGATTTTTGGATGCGCTCACCTCCTCTTGGAGACAGGACTTTATGGATGAGGGCTTGGAATTTATCATTATTCAATTAGCGGACTATATTGAGCGCGACACAGAGGGTTGGCATCTTGTACAGGAAGCGCAAATGAAGGCGCAGGATGAGCTACAAAATGTAAAAACAGTTGTGTGCCGCGATATCTGTGAAAATGATGATATTCATCCAAAAAGCAAAAAGGAGCTTGCATTGCGTATTGCAAGGATAATCAGCAAATAAATATTGCAAATATTTAGAAAAAGGTATTGCAATATTGACATTGTTTATGATATACTTATGATGTTAAAAAATGATTTTTTAGAAAGAGGTACAATTATGCTCAAATTTGAAAACAAGGCATTGACCGATTCCAAGCTCATTCTTGACTGGATTGAGGAAATGGCTGAAATGGTTAACCCAGACAAAATTGTTTGGATTGACGGCTCTGAGGAGCAAACACAGGCTCTTCGTGACGAGGCTTGCGCAATTGGCGAGCTTGAAAAGCTTAACGAGGAAATTCTTCCTAACTGCTACTTGCACAGAACTGCTATCAACGACGTTGCTCGTGTAGAGGGCAGAACATTTATCTGTACAAGAACAAAAGAGGATGCAGGTAATATCAACAACTGGATGGACCCACAGGAATGCTATGCAAAGCTTTCTAAGCTTTACAAGAACTCCTACAAGGGCAGAACAATGTACGTTATTCCTTACGCTATGGGTCAGGTTGGCTCTGACTTTGCAAAGTACGGTATTGAGCTTACAGACTCTATCTACGTTGTTCTCAACATGCTCATTATGACAAGAGCCGGCAAGCACGTAGCTGAGGCTATGGGCGACGGTGAGGGCTTTATCAAGGGTCTTCACGCAAGATGCAACATTGTAGAAGAAGACAGATATATCTGCCACTTCCCAGAGGACAACACAATTTGGTCTGTTAACTCCGGTTACGGCGGAAACGTATTGCTCGGCAAGAAGTGCTTTGCACTCCGTATTGCTTCCTACCTCGGACGTAAAGAGGGCTGGATGGCTGAGCATATGCTCATTCTCGGTGTTGAGTATCCTAACGGCGACGTTAAGTACATCTCTGCTGCATTCCCATCCGCTTGCGGTAAGACAAACCTTGCTATGCTCATTCCACCTAAGGCTTACACAGAAAAGGGCTACAAGGTATGGTGCGTTGGTGACGATATTGCTTGGCTCCGTGTTGGTAAGGACGGCAGACTTTGGGCTATCAACCCTGAAAACGGCTTCTTCGGCGTTGCTCCGGGTACTAATGAAAAGTCCAATCCTAATGCTCTTGCTACAACAATGAGAGATACAATCTTTACAAACGTTGGTCACGTTCTTGATGATAATACAGTTTGGTGGGAAGGTCTTAACGACAACGCGCCTGACAACTGCATTAACTGG
This sequence comes from Eubacteriales bacterium, assembly GCA_045632405.1. Classification (GTDB taxonomy): domain Bacteria; phylum Bacillota; class Clostridia; order Oscillospirales; family CAG-272; genus RGIG2000. Next base: position 3,503 of record JAZQWO010000059.1, read on the forward strand.
AAGGGCGAAAAGTGGGATAAGGCTAAGTATGACAAGAAGGATAAGGTTAACACATCCGCAGCTCATCCTAACTCCCGTTTCACAGCACTTGCAAAGAACTGTCCTTGCATTTCCAAGGAATTTGACAATCCTGCAGGTGTTCCAATCTCTGCTATCGTATTTGGTGGCCGTCGTGCAAAGACTGCTCCACTTGTATATCAGTCCTTCAACTGGCAGCACGGTTCATTCGTTGGCTCTATCATGGCTTCCGAAACAACAGCTGCAGCTGCAGGCGCAGTTGGTGTTGTTCGCCGTGACCCAATGGCTATGAGACCATTTGTTGGTTACAACATGGGTGACTACTTCCAGCACTGGCTCGATATGGGACACAAGATTCCTAACGCTCCTAAGATTTTCCACGTTAACTGGTTCAGAACAGATGACGAGGGTCACTTCATTTGGCCTGGCTTTGGCGACAACATGAGAGTTCTTGACTGGATTCTTGCTCGTTGCGAGGACAAGGTTGATGCTCGCGAAACTGCTATCGGTTATGTACCATATGCTAAGGACATCAACATTGAAGGTCTTAACGACATTTCCGTTGACACAATCGAAAACCTTCTCTCCGTTGACAAGGCTTCCTGGCTTGAGGATGTTGAAAACATCAAAGCATTCTATGCTCAGGTTGGCGAGCGCGTTCCTGCTATTATGTACGACGAGCTCAAGGCTCTTGAAGAAAGACTCAGCAAGTAATAACAACAATTTAAGGCACCGATTTTCGGTGCCTTTTTGTTGTCACAATACGGTAAAAAATAAAAAACAAGGCTAAATTTGAAATAGTCCTAAATATATAATTGAAAATTTGAACTTTTGTGACAGAATTTTTGAAAAAAGGTGTATATAAATTTCATATGACTGCTATTTGTATGAAATATGCACAAAATCATATATTGATATTGACAAATCTATGTGAGTAGTGTATAATAAAATCAAGATAAAACATATAAATCGGTAAGACAATGCTCGTAATAGACATTTTACTTCATTCGTTGCCTTATATCAGATATATGAGAAATATAAGTTGATAGCATATGAACGGATAACTTACCATGCATATGCTATTTTTGTCTATTTTAAAAACAGAGGTGATAACGGTGGGACACTTTAAATAGTGGCGATTATATAAATATGTTGTTAGTTACATAAAACTTGTAACTAAATAGCACCATTTTCCGTCTAATGGTATAGAAGGGGAATTTTAAGTGTAAATATTTATGTGCCGAATAACATTATTATATAATTGCCAAAAATCGAAGCTTAACGAAAAATCTAAATTTAAAATTTTAAGGAGATTTATTTATGAAGAAAAGATTTTTAGCGATATTTATCGTAGTTATGATGTTATTTTCACAAATAACTGTTTTTGCATCCGTACCTGATTCAAGCACGACCTCAATAAATCCCGAAGATAAGCTGACGGATGAATTAAAAGAGGTTATGAGTAATACGCCTGATGGTGAGTATATACCAATAATCGTTTGGCTTAATGATTATGGAGATGAAATCGTATATTCAAACCTTTCCAGCAAATATGGATTTGGCATAAATTCTAATAATGAAAACATTTATATTAAATCAAAAATTGATACAAGAACAAAAGAATATGTTGAAAAAGAGTTATCAAAAAATCCTTCAATGGATATTCAAAATACTCAACGATTATTAGAGCAACCCATTTCATTAAACAATAAAAACAGTTTGGATTTTTATAAAAATACTACTGAGGCTCAAATAAATGAGTTCATAAACGATTCGTTAACTATAGCTGAGGTTATCGAAAAAACAGAAAAAGCTCAATTTCTTTATGATTGGAGAGAAAGTAGAAAAAGTATAAACAATTCAATTGTTAGAGAATTTACAAACAAATTAAATGCTAAAAAAGTTTATGATGTAGAGACAAATGAACTCCTAACTTTCGTTTCGTTATCTTGTGAAAACTCATACATTAATGAACTGATTGAGTATGACGAAGTAAAACTAGTAGATTATATTAATCCAAACATCGAAATTGAAAGCTCCAATGAACAAGCTGATACAACGGAAGAAACGAATGAACATCCAATGCTGTCGAATGACTATTTAGGATATGATGGAACAGGTATAAAGATTGGTGTGATAGAATTTGATGATAATTCTGTAAAACAAGAGGTTTTATTAGACACAAATAATGTACATCTTAAAGATAAATTTTCAAGTGGCAAAATCGTTGAAAACTATAGTTTTTGTGGCATTGATGAAGCAGACAGAACAGTTAGTAATCACACCACGCTTGTTGTGAGCATTATTTGCGGAGATGAAGTGAATGGGTATAGAGGTATAGCCCCTAACGCAACAGTTTATTATGCTCCATTTAACAAGTTTCCATCGAGTTCAAATGTTTCAGAAGGAGGACTGTTTGCCGCTATTGATTGGTTAATAAATGATTGTAATGTTTCTGTTATAAATATGAGTTGCGGTGCACGATACAGTGTAGGTAACACAAATATCTACTATTCATTTATTGATCAATATTTTGATTGTTTAGTTTCTCAATATCGTGTAACAATAATTAAATCGGCTGGAAATACAGGAGACCGCATATCTAGTCCTGGTTTAGCTATGAATGTAATAACCGTTGGTAATTTAACTAAAGAAAAAACAACCGATGGTAGATATAAAATAAACAGCTCTAGCCGTTACGAAGAAAATGGAACAGCAAACAAACCTGATGTGGTTGCATTTGGAACTAATGTAATTATGCACGGTAATACAAGCACATCAGATCTTTCAAATTCAGGTACAAGTTTTGCTGCGCCACAAATAGCTGGAACAGTAGCTCTAATGATGCAAGCGAATTCGGATTTAATTGGCAAACCAGATGTAATTAAATCAATATTAATTTCTTCTGCGAAAAGTGATATTTATCCAGACACATTCCATTTTGTGAGAACACTACATGATGGTGTAACTGCAACATGCGATACAACTAATAAGGCTGGTGGTGGTCTTGTTAATTCCATCGAAGCAATTAAGCAAGCTCTAAGAAATGATTTCCAAAGATTTTATTTTTCTAATAACAACACAGAAATCACTACCAATAGATATTGGTTTTATCAAAATGAAACCATAGAATTCACAATGGTATATGAAAAAGGAAATCATACAATTTTAGATTCTCCGTATGAAATCGATATTAATGTTCAAATATTAAACTCAAATGACGAAATAATGTTTGATACCTTACACAAATACCACGATGAAAATTGTACAAGTTGCTCTTCCGGTATTGATAATGTTGAAAGTTTTAAAGTTACTCTTCCTGAAACTGATTTCTACACATTTAGAATCTATGTTTTTAAAGGAGATTTTGAAGAAATAGAAGGAACATCTGTTCCAACGATTCACAATTCAACTCATAATGGTATATATATATCTTTAAATGTTTCTTGTGGTTGCGACAATAAAAACATTCAGAGTGTTTTTTCACAAACATATTCATATGATCATTCGTGTTCAAATTGTGGCTCGACATTCAGTGAAAATTTTTCATATGATAATGAAACTGTAAATGTAGTAAACAATGGTGTTGATTATGGTGAAGTGATTCATACTATTAAATTTAGAACTAATCCATACACAAGAGTAATAATAGATAATGTATATTCTTGTAAGTTTAATGAAACGGAAAACTCATTGTATCGAATAGAAATTGGATATAGTGTAGGAGCGCCTGAATACAAATACACAGGGTACCAACAATCTATTTCTTGTGTATACACTGTTTACAACAAAGAAACAGGTGCGTATGTATGTACCGTTTATGATACTATCAAAATTGTTTATGATACAACTATAGAATGTAGTGCATATATAGTAACATAGTGGTCTCTTGACCATATATTCGAGGTAATTTTATGAGAAAAATTTCGTTAATTTGTGTGGTGATTGTTTTGTTATTTATCACCTTATGTTCTTGCAACAATAATGTGCATCAACCTACTTCAAATGATAATTCTAACTATCAAAACATTTTGGAGCCAGACAAAAATAACTTTTACGTTCCAAATGAAAGCGATAATGATTCATTAACCACAGACACTAATCCGATACTTTCTGATAAAAATAGCAAGGACGAAATATTGGAGAATGCAAACAATGTTGATAATTTGACAAAAAACATCAAGTTACATACAACAAGTATAGGTAATGAATATTATCCTATGATTTATGTTGGAAATTATTTAGGCACAGATATGCCTCATGATATTGGTAATTACTACAAGGAGATACTATCGTTTGACGATTTATGTACACTTGTCGAACATCCTGAAAAAATTGATAAAGATTTATTTCAAGAAAATTTTATATTGGTTGTCAAGAGAGTTAGTGATGGATATTTTGCTGATATCGGTTTTAAAAGCTATGATGCACACTTTCACAAAATAGAGCTTGATAGTTTTTCTATCTCGCAAGGAACTGATGATGTTAAAGTTAGATTTGATTATATTGTTATTCCAAAATATAAGGCTCAAATGGATGAGGATCACTGTTTAGTTGGAAATTTAGGTATTAATGAAAACATCAAGAGTTATTATGCTGTTGGCACTGAGCAAAAAATAAAAGGAAATGTGATGGAACAGTCAAAACATTTTAAAAATTTAAAAACTGCTAATAGCTACTTAACAAGTTATGGGTATGATGAGATTCCTAATCACAATTATAATGATGCAAGTATATTATTGCTATGCCTAAATATTTCGGTTGATAAATATGAGTCTCCCGCAAAAAGTTGTTATTTAGGTTTTAAGGATTTTAATGTATCTGCAAGTGATGTATATATTACCTTAGAGAGAAATATTATAAATGAGGATTACGGAAACAATACAGAATATTACGTTTTTGCTATTATAATACCAAATAAATTGCTATGTGTTGAAACAATAGAAAATCCAACGATACATATTCTTGTCCACGATAACATTAGCAAAATAGTAAGTTAGTAACCAATACTGTGTTTTTCACAACTAATCTTTATGGACAAAACGGTGAAATACAAGATTTACTGATACACAATAATGCTTGTATAACGTTTGTACCGAAATCAGAACTTGGCGAACTTCCGCAAGAAGTCACAGTAAGAGGGCTTGAAGTCTTTTTATCAACAGATGAGTGATAAAACAATATTCTTAATATCGAAGCATATTACCTATATTAGTATCATAATTAAGCATTTAAAGGTAGGTGTTTTTATGAAAAAAATAATTTATTTATTACTTGTTTTTGTTATAATTTTTTCAACTTGTTCCTGTAATGTTGTACCACATAGTGTTGCAGACACATCTTCAAGTGGATTGTCAAGTGATAATACAGATAATATTATTGACAATGAAAAAGATGATGCTCCAACAAATATAGTACAAGTGAAAAAATACTATAGAGAAATAAACTCTTCCTACACGACTGACACGGATGGTGTTGTTTGGGAAAATAACCAAATTTTTCTTGACGGTGTTTTTGAAATGAAACAGAAATCACAATATAAAGTTATATCTTCTGAAGCGGAGCTTCAAATGTTCACATTATTAAAATATGACGAAATAGAAGAAAACATTTTTGATAACAATTATATTGTTGCTATATTACACTATTATATCGGTCCTTCTATTGGTGCAAGAGAACCTGTAGGTTTCTATAATGCTGATTTCAATGCTGAGCAAAAAATTATATTAGACACATTTTATAATTATCAGTATAATTCCACTGAGGATGAAAGAGATATTTATAGATTACATTTTATTGTTGTGCCAAAGGAAGAAGTGTCCAACACCGAAGAAATCAAATTTATTGAGGTAAATGTTAACGAATTAGAACAATATAATATGCGTGCTTATGCAGTTGATACTAAAACAGAAGAGGTTAAAGCATATTATTTGAACAATGAAGAAGATAAACAAAAATTAGATATTTTAAATTCAGTGGCACATTTTTGGATAGATTCTCCTTGCATAGCAATCCATTTAAGTGAAACAATTAAAACGGATTTTATTGTTAATGATTTTAAATACGAGAATGGAGAAATTTTTATAACGGTAGAAATATTTGAGAAAACGGAAATGAATTATCTGCACCAAATTTCGTCAAATCTAATTTTAGTATCGTTAAGACCGCACAGAGGTGATTTAACAATAAATGTTCCTGATAATATTCCAACGGAATGTAAAGTGAATGTCGTTTTTAAAAATGTAGTTTCAGTAAATTAATTTTATGAATGACAACAAATTAGAAGTCAACTGAATAAACCGAAAGGAAAAACTAAAAACTCAAAGGCAAAGGAAAAGCCCAAATTGAGTAAAACAAAATAGGTTGGCGAGCGCGTTCCTGCTATTATGTATGACGAGCTCAAGGCTCTTGAAGAAAGACTCAATAAGTAATTTTAACAATAAAAGCTCCGATTTTTCGGAGCTTTTTGTTTTTATTTAAAAAGATACGGTTTATTTTCGTATTCTTTCATCATTTCCTCGACGGTTTCTTGGTTGATAATCATTCTCTGCTCGCTTTCGTAGGTGAACAGCTTTTTAATTCCCTTGCGTGTCATTTCCTCGGTTTCACATTCATATTTTTTTGTGAAATACGAATCAAGATCAAGGAAAAATTTATACAGTCGTTCATTCCTTAATAAATGTGGGTTTTGATAGAGATACCGATAGGCAAGCCAAAATCTCAAATCATATTGCATTTTTTCATAATAGCTCATTGTTCACCTCTCCTTTCGTACCAACTTGGTACATAACAATTGTATCATTTTGGTACACTAAAATCAAGAGATTTTTTGATTTAGGGAGAATTTATGGAGCTTAAAGGGTTAAGAGAAATAAGAAAGAAAAAGAAATATTCACAAGTCAAAGTTGCGCTTGAAATGAATATGAGTAGAGAAACCCTTTCCAGATATGAAACTGGTGCAAGAAATCCAGACATTGAAACACTTGTTAAGCTTTCTGATTATTACAATGTTTCAATTGACTATTTGATTCGCGGTGAGGAATTTAAAAAGAGATAAAAACAGACCGAGGCTATTCCTCGGTCTGTCTCTTTTTATGGTTGGGTGTATCTTACTTCCTCTACGATGTACTTATCGCACTGATTGCAATAGTGCTTGGAAAGTCCTTTTTTCATAGTAGTTGGGGCGATAACCTCAACTACCTCGCCTGTATATTCGTGAACGGGGTTTGTAAATGCGGATTTATAGGTATGCTCGCACTTTGCGCACTTATTTACGGTATAGCCGCCGGTTTCGTGAGTTGGCTCAACGGTTTCATCCTTATAATATTTGTGTACGCAGTTGTTCTTCATAGTCTTGTTGCCGCCTATATATACAACTATATCTGTTTTTTTCGTTGCGTCAATGCCGCGGATTGTTACATACTGCTCTGCGGTTTCTATAATCATTTCCATTTCAAGAGGAATGTACTGACCGTCCACCATTGCATATGCAGAGTCAACAAACTCAGGCAAATACACACGCACTGTCATTGGAATGTTGTATATTTCCTTATCAAGTGTGCCATCGGGTGTTACTGTAACTGTCATGCTTTCTCTGTCACAGGCGGTATAATCAACCGATGTGTGCTTCAACTGCTCGCCGTAAATCAAAACATCCTCAAAGCTTGCCATCCACAAATCATCTCTGTAATTTCTGTAAAGCCATTCGCAATGATACGCAAATGTGGAATATTCAACATCAACGCCTGTTGCATTTTCCTTAACGCAATGGTAAAGCTCAACAATCCATCTGCCGTTTTTCACCGCATTCTGCACTTCAACAGTTACGTTGCCTGAGCCTGTATTTGCATTGAAGGAAACGGCGTGCACTCTGTATGGATTATATGTAAGGTCACTGAAATTAACACGTCCGCCGCCTGCTTCCAAGCGATTACCGATTACAAATTGAGATAAATAATCTTCGTATGCATCATTAATGTGGGCATATGGGGTTGCAAAGGTCAAAACTCTTTGCCCTGGGAACTTTTCACGCAGGAACATAATAGCATCCTTGATTTCGTGCTCATATTCAGAAGCGCTCAAAGAGGTAGGCTCCTTGTGGTTATAGCCGTGGCATCCCACATCCAAAAATCCGCGGGCAAAAACGTCATTCCACTCTTGAACTATTTTGTCGTTGCCCAAGAAGCAAGGACCGAGCATCATAGTTCCGCGATAGCCGTACTTTTCAAACTCGTTGGACACGAGCGTGCCTGTGTTTGAATCATAGCCGTCATCAAAGGTCATAGAAAGTGCCGCCTTGTAGCCGTTATAGTAAGGTGTTAATGTTGGGTGCTTGATTAAGTCGTTTATGTAATAAATGGCTTCCTTATCGCCCACTACCGTTGGCTTATAGTTAGTTCTGTCGGGCACGATTGAGGGTAATGGTCTTTCGGGCTTGGTGCTGCTTGACGTAGTTGAGCTGCTTGATGTAGTTGAGCTATCCGTTGTGCCTTGACCCTTGCTGCTTTCCGTATCCTCTGTGTCATCGGTATTACCGCTGCTTGGGGGTGTACTTTCGTCAGTTGCATCATCTCCGCCTACGCTTGCTTGCGGTGTGGAGCTATCAGCATTTGTGCTTGAATCGGGCGAGGGTGTTTCCTCTCCGCACGCGAACAAAGAAAACACCATTATTAAGCAAATAAGAATTGATAAAAGCTTTTTCATATTACACTCCTTGTTCCTTTAGCCAAAGCAGCTGCTCCATTGTTTTTGCGGAAATGCGCCCCTCCTGATAGGGAGCAACATTATATGCAAATGCGCCGCCATTTTCCTTGACCCTGTGTATGTAATTCAGTACCTTTTCGTTAGAATGTACAGGTGCTGGCTCTCCTGTTTTTTCGTGAACCCAAAAGTCATCCATCCAGCAAAGAGCAAACCATTGGAGTCCGCCCTCGCCTGAGTCGGCTCCGTTTGGAAGGTGGGAAAGGTCGTTTTCCTCGCCTGCCTGGAAATCGGCAATATTTCTGCCCCATTCACTTCCCCAAGTTTCAATTCCTCGGAAATTAAAGGCAACTATGGAATCGGGGTTGCCTGCGCGCAAAGCCTCGGAATATCTTGCATAGTCATAACGCAAGCCTCTGCCACCGCAAATTCCCGGCTCATAGCAGCAGTCAATCCACCAGCCGCAAATTTTATCACCGAACTTTCGTGAAATTGCCTCTGTGATTTTGTAGCAATATTCCGCGTGTACTCTTGGATTATTGTAAAACTGTGTTGCCTCACTCCAGGCAGGGTCTGTGCAGCCCTCACCGTTAAAGTAAACACACAATTTAATGCCGTGTGGATTTAATTTTTCGTAAAGCTCGCTCACCAAATCGCGCTCTGATGTGTGGTTTGGTATAATTTCGTCCATTTCCTTCGACGGAAAGGGCAAAAACATATCGGCGTGAGTTATGGTAAAGAATAAAAACCGCGCACCTGTGTCTATAATTTGTTTTGCAAAGGTGTCAATATCAAAATCGCGGATTGCGTCCGCGTGGTTCTTTTTTTCTCCGTTTTCGGGTACGGAATGAGTTGTCCAATGGCAAAAAATGCCATAGCCCGCTTCTTTTAGCCAATTTGCTCTTTCACTCATATGCTACTCCTTTGTCTTAGTCATTTAATTTTACCATAAAACCGACAAAATATCAACAAAAAGGATTTATCTTCTGTTAAATTTTTGTTACTTTTGATTTTTAGACTGTAAAATTATTGACACAACTATAATTAGAATATATAATTATTTTACTATACATTTTTCGAAAGGAAACCATTTATGCTGAAGCTAACAGACATAAAAAAGGATTATGTCACAGGGGATTCCTGTGTGCATGCCCTTCGCGGAGTTTCTCTTGAATTCCGCAAAAGCGAGTTTGTTTCTATTCTCGGTCAGAGCGGATGTGGTAAAACCACCCTGCTTAACATCATCGGCGGACTTGACCAATATACAAGCGGTGACCTTATAATTAATGGCAAATCAACTAAACAATTTAAGGACAGGGACTGGGACACATACAGAAACCACTCTGTCGGCTTTGTTTTTCAAAGCTACAATTTAATTCCTCACCAAAGCGTTCTTGCCAATGTTGAGCTTGCTTTGACGCTTTCCGGTGTTTCCAAGGAGGAGCGCCGCAAGAGAGCCACAGAAGCACTTATCACCGTTGGACTTGGGGAGCAAATCCACAAGCGCCCAAATCAGCTCTCTGGCGGTCAGATGCAAAGAGTTGCTATTGCCCGCGCTCTTGTTAACGACCCTGATATTCTTTTGGCAGACGAGCCAACAGGCGCGCTTGACTCCGAAACAAGTGTGCAGATCATGGAGCTTTTGAAGGCTATTTCCAACGACAAGCTCATTATTATGGTAACACACAACCCAGACCTTGCCAAGGAATATTCCACAAGAATCATCAATCTCCTTGACGGTCACGTTGTCAGTGACTCTGACCCATACAATTCCGAGACTGACACGGCAAAAGGTGCATCTACAACAGAGGATGTAGCAGAGAAAGAGCCTGCCAAGCCAAAGAAGGAAAAGAAAACCTTTATGTCCTTCTTGACCGCGCTTGCCCTCTCCTTGACTAACCTATTGACCAAAAAGGGCAGAACATTTTTAACATCCTTTGCGGGCAGTATCGGTATTATCGGTATTGCGCTCATTCTTTCCGTGTCCTCGGGTGTTAACGCATATATCACCAGTGTTGAGGAAAACACAATGTCCTCTTACCCATTGGAGATAAATGAAAGCTCTGTTGACACAATGAGCGTGCTTGCCTCAGTTATGGCAAACAAGGGTGTGGAAAATCCCGAGCCTAACACCGTTTACTCAAACGAGGTTATGGCGACCATTATGGACTCTGTCACATCCAGCTTTACAACAAACAACTTAACGGACTTTAAAAAATATATTGACGGAAACAGTGACTTCCAAGAGCATACAACGGATATCAAGTATATCTACTCTGCTAAGCTGAACACCTACAAGATTATGGACTCTATTGAAAAATACCGTCCTACGCTCAACGGTATTTCCGGCTTGCTTGGCGAAATTTTCGGTGACAGTATGCCAATGACACAGGCAGGCACATCTATGATAGGCGGAAACGCATTTACCGAGCTTGTTGGCGACAGCGAGTATATTGCAGATCAATATAACAAGCTCTACGGCAAATTCCCAACCAAGGAAAACGAGGTTGTGTTGATTGTTGACAGCAAGCAGCAGGTATCTGACTTTGTTCTTTACACACTCGGTATTAAGGACACAACTCACTTGGAAAATTATATCAGAGCCAGCATAAACGGCGAAAAATATGAAATTCCAAACGAGCCATACTCCTTCGAGCAAATTTGCGGCTACAAGTTCAAGGTTTTGCCCGACTCACAGAAATACAAGCTTGAAGGTGGCAAAATTGTTGAGCGCGCACCTGAGGAAATCATAGAATATCTCGACTCCGAGGATGCTATGACTCTTGAAATTGTTGGTATCGTTACACCTAAAGAGGAAGGCGGCGCGGTTCTTGGTGCAATTGGCTACACCTCTGCTCTTATGACAAAGGTGATTGCACAGTCCAACGCTAACCCACTTATTGACACACAGATTAAAAATACAACAACTGACCTTTTGACAGGCTTGCCATTTGCAGGCTTCGCTCCTGACTGCACATACATCAAGGCATTTATCAGTCAAAGCGGCAGTATGGGTCAGAACCCAGGGGCAAATCAGGGCTTTGGCGATGTTTCTCTGCTTCTAAACATGGCAGATGCTCAGCTTTTGATGTACCTGCGTGAAACTGTTATGCGTGATGCCGAGGCGGCAAAGCTTTTGACCATCAAAACAGAGGGCGGCACAGGCTTAGCACCATACGGCGGCTACACTCTTGCTGATACTCCTGCTATTCTTATGGCAATGGAAAATATCAAGGACCCACAAATCAAGGCATTTGCAGGTATGATTTATCAGCTTTCACTTTACGGCACACCTGTGTATGACACAGAGGGTAATGTGACAGGCACAGTCGGCGCTGACCCGACAGGAGCGAACTTTATCAAGGTGCTCAACACTATGCTTTATGAAAACGAAAACTACTCCGTTGAGCAGGCGCACTCAAACGCCCTTAAAAAGCTTGGCTATGTTGATTTTGACAAGCCAACAAGAATTCTTATTTACCCTAAGGATTTTGAAGCTAAGGATGTTATCAAGAGCTATATTGATGAATACAACGGCACACAGACAAAGGACGAGGACAAGATAACCTACACTGACACAGTGGCGCTCCTTATGGACTCTGTTACTACTATTGTAGATGCAATTTCCTATGTGCTTGTTGCCTTCGTTGCAATTTCACTTATTGTTTCGTCTATTATGATAGGTATTATCACCTATATTTCAGTTCTTGAAAGAACAAAGGAAATAGGTATTTTGCGCGCTATCGGTGCTTCAAAGCGAGATATTTCACGCGTGTTCAATGCGGAAACGCTTATTGTAGGCTTTGCCGCAGGCGTTATCGGTATCGTTGTTTCGCTGTTCTTCATAGTCATTATCAATATTATACTAAACGCCTTGACGGGTATTGCAGAATTGCGTGCTGTATTGCCATGGGGCGCGGCAATTATTCTTGTGCTTATCAGCATGGGTCTTACCTTTATTGCAGGCTTGTTCCCTGCAAGAATGGCATCCAAGAAGGACCCTGTAATTGCACTTAGAACAGAATAGTCGGGTGGCATATTAGGGCAGAACCAAAACAAAAAACAATCAAAAATATAGGAGTACTGACAACGGTTAGTACTCCTATATTGTTTATTTGCTACTCTTTTAAGGTCGAAAAGCGTTGCTTTTCCTCTTTCAATTATAGTTTTTTGTTTTTACTCTCGTTCTCACACCCCGACGTACGCCAGTACGCCTAGTGGTGTGAGAACGAAACTTTCTGCTCCTAATCTGTCCACCCTCGTCAAGTATAAATAAAAAAAGCAGATTTCGATTAGAAATCTACTTTTTGTTTTATTCAATTGCAATCAGCTTAACGTGGGAAACACCTGAAATGCCGCTCAAGGATTTAATGAGATTTTCGGAGTCTGCCTCTACCTTGGAAATATCCATAGAGATAACAA
>JAZQWO010000060.1:0-44659 GCA_045632405.1 Eubacteriales bacterium
TATTGTTTCTTTGTAGCCCAAATGATTTTCTCGCATATCTAGTATAACAGATATTTTGAATTCTGGCGAGTATTTCTTGTTTTTTCTTGACATAAAAAATATGCACCTCCAAAAGTGTCTAACTTTTGGGGTGCATATCAATCGCGCAGGGTGGTTTTTATTTTCCTTTGCTTTCAAGCAAAATTTTAAGTATTAAAAGATTTTTGATTAGATTGTGCTAAATAATAGTTCGATTAATGAATTTATAGCAATCAATTTAAACTGATAGTTAATTTTACAACTATTTGTTTGTGAAATGTATTCCTTTGATATTTTATAATTATAGTATAAATCTTAACTATAAGTTTAAGGAGGTGCGATATGCAACGTGAAGCTTTAGGCAAGCGCATTCGCGAAGTCAGAAAACAAAAATATCTTACTCAACAACAGTTAGCCGAAGCACTCGGAATAACCGATGTTTATGTGAGCGAAATCGAACGTGGAAATAAAATGCCAAGCATTCCGTTATTTATTGCCATTGTGGAAACCCTTGATATTTCGGCTGATTACCTTTTAAGAGATAATATTTCTTCTGGGAAACCATACATATATAATGAATTTACAGAACGACTTGATAGACTAACCCCGAAACAGAGAAAGGCCGCTCTTGATTTGTTAGATGTGTTCATCAAAAACTTAAAATAAGGTGCTGAGTATAGCACCTTTTTTTATAATTTTTTTACCAACAGCAGACTTCGACAAACTTCTCACTTTTCTTGTGATAAAATAAGCCCATAGTTTAAATTTTAACCAAAAGGAGTCATAAGATGAAAGATTTTGTAATCACCAAAAAATTTGATAATTTAGGAAGAGTTGTCATTCCCATTGAAATGCGCCGTCATTATGGATTTATAAAAGATGCTTATGTTAAAATCATACCTCAAAAGAATGGGCTTCTTTTATTGTCTAACGCAGATAATAAGAAAAATTAAACAGATTTTCAAAAGGGAATGTTGTAAATAGCCGATTCGAAAATACTCAGTTAAGCGCAACATATTTTCGGTAGTTAATTGGCATACACATTGGCGTACTTGATATACAATTTTGGACTTTATAAAGCAAAAAAAGCCGACACGCGGTTGGCTTTTTTTGTTTTTAGTTGTCTGCGGCTGGGGTTCCCCGAAGCGCTCTTTAGTAGCTTTGGGGGTTCACGCTTGTGGCTTCATTGTTGGGATTTTTCTTTAATGAAATCACAACCCAACATAAACCTTTTTAACCATTTGCCAAGACAGCAAATTTAAAATTGAAAATTTGTGAATGTACGCCACTTTTCTCACACACCTGATATTTTGGCGTAAGAATTGGCGTAAATTGGCGTAAACTTTATTTCGGTGTATCAAACACATTTCCAAGCTTTGCAAAGGTCTCTTTTTTCTTGGATTTTGTTACGTCGGCGTAGATATTCATTGTAGTAGAAATATCCGAATGCCCTAATATATCTTGGATTGTTTTTACGTACACCTCAGCCTCACACAATCTTGTTGTAAATGAATGTCGTAAGGTATGACAACTAAAAGGTGGTAATAAAATCGGCTCGTCCTCTCCTTTATGATTCAACAAAACCTCATCATTGCAATCACGAATTATTCGTCTAATTGCCTTATTGAGAGTTCCTTGATGTTGAACATCACCAAAGCGATTTATAAAAACGAAATCCGTGTAGCCTTGAATGGAAACTCTACAAGAAATATCAACCTCTTTTTGATATTCCCTCTCTTGCAAAAATGCTTCCTTTACAAAATCCATCATTGGAATTTCTCGTGTTCCCGCCTTGGTTTTAGGAGTGTTAATGCCATAAACATTACCCTCTTTTTCGCCTTTTTTGTAGTAAACCAACGTATGATTTACGCTAATCATACCCTCTTCCAAATCAATATCACACCATCTAACTCCAACGACCTCTCGCATTCCTGTAACAAACCACTTCTTTTTTAGAGCGAAGCATTTATGATTTGTTGCTTATTGATTACCGATAGATTTATTGTACATTACCGAAAAACATAATAACAGCAACTAGTGTGGTACACTTTTCAGTGTTTGTTATGTGTTTTTCAAGGTGAGTAGTACACAACCTGTATTTTCATTCTAAACTCTAATGGTGACATATCCTGTCGCCATTAAAAATATTTTACAGTTCAAATGTAAAGGGTAATTTTACATTTGAAATTTTTTCAATATTATTTTACAACCCATTCCGGAAGGTTCACTTATGTAATAAAAAAGTATTCAATTGAATTTTACAATTTAATGGTGAAGGTTTATTTCACCATTAAAAATCTTTTTATTAAATTTTACAATTTAAACATTTCAGCTTTTGATATGTTTGATAAAATTCTAACAATCAAATGACCGGGTTTATCGGTTATTTCAAAAAATTTTTCAAAATAATTTTAGCAACCAACCATGCAGAACTACTTCACGGTTGAAAATTTTTCAATGCTATTTTACGATTTAATTAAATTCTAACAGCCTGATGCCAAGGTTTACTTAGCGTTAAAAACATTTTTCACTTAAATGTAAAAGGTGGGAATTTCGCAAAGAGCAGCAAAAAAGAAAACTCCACTTTCGTGGAGTTTAAAAATATACAAAATTTACGAATAAGGCGTTAGCGAGAAAGTGGGTGTTTCGCCACGCGGCTTAGCGCGAAACCCCACTTCGCTCGCCGACCTATTTTGTTTTAACTCAATTTGGGCTTTTCCTTTGTCCTTGAATTTTGTTTTTCGGTTTGTTCAGTTCAGTTTTGTTAGGCGTGTGCTTGTATTGGCGAGGCGCCAGAGGGGTTCCTAAAGCGAGCGTCAGCGAGCTTTGGGGAATGGCAGCAACGCCACTTGTATATATACAAGCACGCGCCTAACTGTCAATTATATTTTTTGTGAATTTTTAAAGGGTTATGAAGGTAGCAAAATTTTAGCGTTTTGGATATAAATTTTTTCTAAAAGCTCAAGTATTTTATCCTTATTTCCACGCACTCCAATGTCCTTTAAAACGATGGGGTCATCCTGCATTTTGTCTATAAAAAGCTTCATATCGTTTTGCACTTGCTCATTTATTTCAATTATAGCATCCTCCGCTATTAGTTGAGAAAGACGGAAAACATCATTCTTATGCTTCGTGACATTTTTACTATCTAACTTTTCTCCATTGTCACGACGCTGTTTCAAATCAAGCCAAGCCTTTGCCTTAAATGGAATAATATGAGTATAATTTAGTGCTTGAATGCCACCTATTTCCACAAGTCCATTTCTTAAAAAGCTATAATATTCATCATTTAGCAAAATTGCGGAAAGACTTGATATTTCATCAGAAATATGTATAGGTGTTAGCCTGTCATTTTCATCATAGCTTAACACATTGCTTTTTCTTGAAAACAACTCAATTTCTTTTGGATATGAATAATCTGTCGGCTCTTTAAATCTATAAAATTCAGGCTCTCCGTTGCTTTTTTGTCTTATCTTATAGCCACCACTTTTAATGAAATCCCAGATTGCTTTACCAAAATCCTCACTCATTGCTTCAATTATAAGAACAATATCAAAATCCTGTGTGGCTCTAAAATCAAGACCGTTTTCGTCCATTAAAAGTCCGCAAGCCACTCCACCTATTAAAGCATACTGCCCTTTAAAATTCTTGAAGCTTTCTTTAAATTTTTCTATTCCGTTTACCATTCATATTTCTCCTTCAGCTCATCTATTGATAATTGCACTCTTTCATCCTTATTGTCAGCAAGTGATAAAATCAACGAAATATCATCAACTACTCCGTCTTTTGATAAAATGTCAGGGTTATAGCACCATTTTTCAATTTTCACAATATCGCTTCTATAAAACGCTCCCTCTGGCAAAACATCAGGCTTGCCGATTTTCTCTTTCTTAAAAATAGCACAGCATCTGTCATTATGGTTAGTTGCTAACATTGTTTTTTTACCCAATGCATATATGCCCGAAATAGACATTTTTTCAAAACTTTTACCAAATTTAATATAGTCAATGCTTTCTACAGGGTTGATTAAATGTGGCTCTGCCATTTTTAAAAGTTCTCCACCTTGGTAATTTGGTACAATGTACTTCTTTCTCCCATCCGCTTCAATTTTGAAAAGTCCACTATCAACTAGCTCTTTATATGCTCTCGTCACAGACATGCTTGTACACTTCAATCTCTTTGCAAGCTCAGCAGCAGTCAATTTAACATTATTGTAGAAAATATATAAAAATGCAAGCTGGGTTAAAGGTGCAAATTTTTCCACAACCAATTTTTGCTCAAACCTCTGCGTTAAGCAAATCGCAAGAAAAGGCATATACATTTGATAATCTTTAACAATAAATGGAATTTTTTCTTCTATTAAAGCTTTTCTTTGATATGGAGTTATGCTATCAAGCTCCAATACTACGTTGAATTTAGTTAATTCCTTCAACTTAGATAAATGCTTCTTATAAGCAATCAAAGAAAACTCAACCGGCTTTGCAAATAAGCATTCCGCACCCTCTATTTTATATTTCTTGTATTCGTACTCGTTTTTAAGATACAACGGAAGCCTTGCGTGTATATCACATTTTTGCTTGCTTATATCTACACCTAATGTATTTCTTATATAGTCTATCACTTTATCACCACCCATATAACATTGTTTTTAACATTATAACATATCAAATGTTATTTTGTCAATATAAATGTTTTTATTTACTACATGACATGTAGTAAATAAAAGAAAAGCTACACGGAATTTCCGTATAGCTTATGCTTATTTTTCTGCTTCGTTTCTTGTTATCTTATAATATTCAAGCACTTGCAAAATTTCCTTATCATTACACTCATACTAATCAATATTTTCTCGTTCCATTTGATAGTTGGCTATGTTATATATGCTTTTGATATTTCCGCAAATTTTTCTTTGATTGCACGATTTATTTTGCGAAGATTGTTCAAAGAAGAATAATCAATACTATAAAGAATAGCCTTATCATCTTTTGAAATATTAACGTTTAATTTTTCCTCAAACTTCTTTATAGTAACCTCAATCCGCTTATACATATAATCTTTCTTTTCTTTATCTGTCAGTAGTTGGAACTGACAAACATAATCGAAACGAGAACGAAGCTCTGGCGAAAGTCGTTTCTTATAGTTTTCAGGCGATAAATTGGATGTAAAGATTATCAAGTATCCGTCCAAGTCATAAACGTTAGATTGTGAATCTGTAAATTTCCCTTCCTCCAGCAAATCCAAAAAGAAATTAAAAACCGGATTGTCTGCTTTTTCAAATTCATCAATTAAAATAATTCCAATATCACTTCGCTCGAGTTTCATAGGAAGTTCACCTGTTTCACTTCCCATATATCCACGAGGCGATCCAATCAGACTATTTAAAGAATCCTTACTACTATAGTTTCCGAAACTGATTTTACATAAACTTTTTTGGCTTCCTAAAGCCTTATGCATTAATCTGCCCACCTCGGTTTTGCCAATACCAGATTCTCCCATCAAAAAAACTGAAAAAACCTTTTGCTCACCCAATTTATGAAACAACTTAAAACTCTTCAATCTAACAGCTAATTCTTCTTTAAACTTCTTATGACCAATTAGATTTTTATTAATAAACTCCAAAAAACCTGATAATTCTTCGTTTTTTAGATCAACAAGCTTTTTAACCGCATTAACATCCTCTTGAATTAAAGTTTGCGACACCTCTTCTGGTATTTGAATATCTAAATCTGCTGCTGAGGAGAAAACATGCCTAAAAACATCCAAAGCTATATCACCGAGTTTATCTTCGCACAAAAAAGTAACTTCCTTAGGCAACAGATCAACAAATCCCTGCATATTGTGGATGAGATCTCTATGTACATTAAGATTTTCTACCCACTGCGTGATGTCGATGTAGTATTTATCGGGGTGGCTTTTTATTTCCTCCAAAAAATCTCCTTGCAAATCAATGGCAGCAGTAAAGATTTTTCCATTAGCCTCGAAAAATGATTTGATTGAGCGAAAATCTTTTAATTTGTATAGCTTTAATTCTCTATCAATCATTTTTTCTTTCTCCTAAACCATCTTTTTAGAAAACATTCTTTTTTGATGGGCTTATCTACAGATAAATCAGGCTCTCGAACTTTTATATGCTGAAAAACAGCAAGCAAATCAATAAAGATATAATCGGCACTCTCTTTCAATGTAGTGGACAATGAATAGGGTTGAACAGAAATCTCATCACTGCTGCTTTGGATTTCTTCTTCAGAGGTGCTTGCTTGTCCTGCTACATTTCCAAGATTAACAAAGAAATCAAAGGTACTATTGATTTCTGACCCCTTAATTGTTCCTTTATAAACTCCGATAATGCCTATGTTTCCAATTAACAAATCGTCGATAGAGTATTTGTTTTCAAATTCGCCTTCGGCGGACATAGGAATTTTTATTACAATATTTTTACCTGCAAAGGTTGCGGAAAGTAGATAAGAATAGTCTTTAGCAAGAGAATTTAATGCTTTGTTGATATCTATTCCATTAGCAACTTGCCCTTTTATAATATCTCTGGAAAGCACCTTAAACAATCTAATAAGTTGTTCATTTTCTAATTTTAATTTTAGATTATCCAATCGAATTAGGTCGCCATCGGAAGCCGATGAAAGGTCCGTTTTTTTATCAGCCATTTCCAATATATCCGATAAAATATTGGATTTAGTTTGTTTTACCGTGAAAGAGTCTGAAACTTTTACCGATTTCAAACTATCAAAGCTTGATTTTGCACCAATATCCGATGAAATAATGCCCTTAATTCCAGAAGATAATCCTGCATTAACGCTATCATGGCTATTGGTTTCAATCCTATTCTCTAAAACACGATTTTCTTGAATAAAGTTATTGCGGATCATACGTAATTCGTAAACTTTTTCAAGATTTATGTAGTATAAGCTAAATAGTTCTTTTCCCATAGTAGCACCTTTTTATTTTTTAGTCTTTAAAACACATTTTCAAGCGGTTGCCAAGCATCGTCAGCCATATCAATAGAAAACTCCGTGTTGTTGATATACAATTGGTTGTCCTTATCACGCACGAATCCCCATTGAATGCCTTGCTGTGTAGCATAGTCCTTGAAAGCGTTAAATTTGTTTTCAATCTGATCATCGATATTTTTGTTTTTGCCTTTGCTTTCTCCGCCTTTGGTTTCGATAATCCAAATCGTGCCGTCTTTCTTTTTTACGATATAATCGGCATAGAATAACCATTGATGACGAAGTCCGTCTATGTATACAACGGAGAAATATTGCTGACCGGAATCTCCGTTTTTATAAACCCATTCAATATCATCACGCTTTTCACAATGCTGTTCAAAGAGCATTTCCGACGTGCTGCGGACAACGCTGGTAGCAAATCCCGAGGTATAGTCGTGATAGGCATTTGAAAGATACTCAACTTCATTTTTCACGTTCGGATCATATTTGAAAAAGTCCTGTTCAGGAATATGAAATACGGTAGTCTTGGGTTTCAAAACAAAGCTCATTTGTTCTGCCATACCTGTGGTAACAGCACGGAAATCTTGCTTCAGCTTATGCTCGTTATTGATAACGAAAGCGTAAAACTCTCTTGTATCGAGAGCGACAATATTTTTGAACATATTACCACCCTTACGGAAAAGGCGTTCCAAAATCGTCTTGACTTTTGCCGTCTGCATACTAATGGCAGTTTTAATCGCATCAACGCTATGAAGCAGGTAGATACCATGTTTATGCGTATCTACCGCTTTCTTTGTAGACAGATAGTTATCGCTCGTTGCAACGGATGCAGTACGGACGAACATACCTTCAAGGACTTGTCCACGGATATTCGTACCGAACACATAGCCTGCATCGGCAAGCAACATTTGATTCTGCTTTTTATCGCTACCGAGCTTATATTTTGCGACAAGACTATCGTAGAGCTTATTCAAAACCTCACGTTCGCCAAGACCTCCAAAATCAAGGTCACGCATTTGCTTTTCAAGCGTAAAGGTTTTGCATTTTTCTTTCAGGAAAAGGCGGCGAGTTTCATACGCCTTGTCAATACTTGCAAGCAGACCGGCTTTATACTTTTCATCGAAAGTATAAACATAGCAGAAATCAAGCAAATCATCGTCATAATGCTTTGCCTCGGGCATTCTGCGAATACGACCAATCGTTTGAATTTCAAAGCTCTCGCTCATACCTTCACGGAGCTTGACAAGGATTTTCGCCCTGGGACAATCCCAACCCGTGCTGATAGCCTGCTTCATCAGAAGGAAAACAGGAGTGGCATCGTTATCCGTAAGATTGTCGGGCAAATCCTTTTTGTCTTCGCTCATCCACTTGGATACCATACCGTTGTCGTATGTGTAACCCATAGACTCCAACTTTTTCTCAACGGCTACAATGGTTTCGGGCTGTGCGTTCGGAAATTGAATTAAAACGAGAGGACGGATATTTTTGCCGAGCACAGTATAATGGCCTGCAATGTTTTTACGCTTTTCATCGGCAAGATCGAGCAAACAATCGTAATCGTCGCCAACCTCCATGCCTTCGGTAATACCTTCGTTTACATAAAGAGCTTTTGTAATCAGCCCTGCGTTTATGACATCCACTTCGTCGATTTCAAAATACTCAAAGCGTTTATTTTCGATAGCAGTAGCACTTACACGAATAATGTTCTTTGCGGAAAAGGCATCAATAATGGTTTTCGCCTTTGCGGTGTTATTGGAATGCTCCTCGTCGATGATAACGATAAATTCGGTATTATTACGATGAGCCTCGGCAATGCGGTCAAATAAATTCTTCTTTTCGCCATCACGCAACGAGGTATTATCTTTTTTGGTTACCAACTCCCAGTTGATGAATGTGGTGCTTTCCGCAGGGAAACCGCCTTGCAAAGCGTCAAAAAGATTTTGCGTATGGCGGTGCGGTGCAAATTTACGCATCTTCTTGCGACTTTGCTCCTCAAGGTCGCCCTTGCCCGGACAGAGCCAAATGAAAGCAGCATTGCTGTTGATTTTGGTTAGATATTCCTCGACAAAATCAATGAGAATAATCGTTTTACCCGATCCTGTGGGGGATTTTACGGTAATCGTTTGCTTGCTGTTGCGGTCGGCAACGAGGTCTATGAGCTTGAGTACAACTTTTTCTTGAAAATCAAATAAATTGATTGCAATTCCACCTACCATGATTCGCCCACCTCCTTGAGTTCAAAATTAAAGTAATAGTCGGGGATAATATAAATATCCGTATTAGCAAACAAGGCACATTGCTCGGTTGTGAAAAGAACGTTTTTAGAAACGTATAAAGCTTTGACATCAGGATAATTCGCCCAATTCGCTTGAAGCTCGTCCGCTTCCTCATCGCTCATAACCATAATATAATTGCTGCCGTCAATTTTAACGCCATGTTCAAGCTGAATCATTTCCGTCATGTGTTCCAAGAGAGCATCGGACAGATATTCCTCGTCTCTTGATACAAAGTCGGTTTTATAATACTTGAGATTGAACGGTAAGGCTTTATATTTACCATAGCCTTCTGCGACATTTTTGAGTCTGGGATAGGTTTTTGTATCACAAATATCGTTTTCGTTATT
The DNA here is from genome assembly GCA_045632405.1 of Eubacteriales bacterium. Lineage (GTDB taxonomy): Bacteria > Bacillota > Clostridia > Oscillospirales > CAG-272 > RGIG2000. The sequence continues at coordinate 9,604 of JAZQWO010000060.1, forward strand.
TGTGCATAAAATAAATCTGCGCGTTCCGCCATCTTCAGCATTCAAAGTAATAACAGCATGTCCCGTGGTTGCACTTCCTGCAAAGAAGTCCAGTACAGTTATATCGTCTTCGGGATAAAGGTTGATAATTTGCTTAAGCAAATCTATGGGCTTTTTACCATTTGAAAATTCAACAGCCCCCTCTTTAGTGAGATTGTTTATTCTCGAAGTATAATCCCAATATGTTCCTTGCAAAGATTTTTTATATAGAACACCATCTATAACTTCACTAATATCACCGAGCCAAGCGAATAATCTGCACTTATCGCCCTTGTAGAACTGTTCGTACAAAATGCCCCTATTTTTGCCGGTCTTTGGAACATACTCTATCGAAACAACATCGTCGGTAATCCCAAGTTCTTTTTTTGCATTAATTACTCTTGTTCTGATAGAGGATTGGGCATCCTTTGCTTCAAAAATACAAGTTCCATATTTATAGTAAACTTCTTTTTCGGTAAGACCTTCATCTGCCATAATCTGCTTTACGGATTTAATGACGGCATTTTTTCTTGTGTAGATTTTAATTTCGTTACCATCACCGTCAACGGTAGAACCTACATATTTTTTTTCGCCTTTTTCTACCAATACAGAAGTATAGTGCCATGTTTTTCCTTCTGCACGATACTGTTCAACAACTGAACTCATTTCAGTATAGGTATAAGCACCGTTGAATAAAGGCAAAAAGTCATAAGCCTTGGCGTAAACAAGAATGTATTCGCAGTTTTTCTTAAAACGCTTGTCCTCGCCACCGCCGGATGCGCCTGCAATATTTTTCATATTGACACTTATGATATTTAAGAAATTGCTTTCGCCAAAAATATCATCGCAAAGGCACTTAAGCTGTGCTACCTCAATATCGCTAATTTGAATGAAGATAACACCTTTTTCGGAAAGAAGCTCTTTTGCAATCAATAAACGCTTTTCCATAAAGGAAAGCCATTTAGAGTGACGGAAAGAATCCTCCTCGGCTACATAATTGTCATCGTAGACAAAATCTTCGTGTCCTGTGTTGTATGGGGGATCGATATAGATTAAGTCGATAGCACCCTTGTGTGTTTTCTCCAAAAGATAAAGGCTATGCAAATTATCGCCTTCAAGCAGAAAGTTATAGCGATTATCAGGAACGAGAGATATTTCTCGTTCAGGAACTTCTGTAAATACGGGGATGTTGGTTTGCATAGCAACATCGACATTTTCCTCGTGCTGCTCCCATACAAGTCCGTACTTTTTTGAAATGAGCGCATTGGCAATCTCACCGAGGGCAATGAGCATCTCATCATCGGTTTTATGTTCTTCTTTAATTTTATCTAAAAACGCAAGCATACGCTGACGCTTTAACTGTGAAAGATTAGGCATTTCATATCTCCTTACTCGGCATCCATGCGTAAATATTTTTCAAAATATACGTCAAATTTATCATATGTTAAAAGGTCTAAAATTTCTGTTATTTTTTCATTTATTTCCTTTGTTGTGTCATTAATACACAGTTTCAAAAAAGCATCATAGGCAATAGGATTGCTCATTAAAGTATTATAATCTCCAACAATAATATTGAAGCGCGGCCCAATAATAAGCCAAGCATTGTTTGAATGTGTGAAAGCGGTTCCACTATAAAAATACTCATCGACTTTTGATTTTAGTTCTTTATATTTTTTCCAAATACTTTCTAAAATTGTTCTTAATTTTTCATCCTCTGAGGGTAATAATAGTTTCGCTCTATTGACAGATTGGCACAATATATTGGTTGCCGCCATAACATTATTAATCCATTGCAACGGAAAAGAAACACCATTATTAGAATTGAAATTAGAAAATATAGTATGTACATTATCTTTTGCATAGCCTATTGTATTTTGCGCAAGGCAAAAATCGTCGTATATCTTCAAAATGTCGCCATGCATTTGTACCTTTATTTCTTTTGAACAGATTTCCTTTTGTAATCGTTCCTCACTTGCCGTAATTTGTTTTTGCAAAGCAATGTTCTTTTTGTTCTGTTGATAGCTTTGCCACCACACCAATAAAGAAATAGCAATAGGAACAAGAATCCCTATGATAGTAAGCCACAATGGAACAGAATTGTTATTAATGGCGTTTATAAGATTGTCTATCTTTTGTATAAGTTCTTCCATAATCATTCACCGTCCGTCATATTAGTATTGACTATTTCCATAATATCGTCAAAAGAACAATTTAAAGCAACGCATATCTTCATGAGAGTTTCTGCGTTTACATTTTCGCCCTTGTTCAATTTGTTGAGTGTATAACTGCTCAAGCCTGCCATTTGAACAAGCTCTTTTTTCTTAATGTCCTTGTCAATCAATAATTTCCATAGTTTTTTGTAACTGATCGCCATGATAATGCTCCTTTTACAAGTATTGTACAGACTAATTTTATCATAAATTCAGCATAAAATCAATAAAAAATTGCAACTTCACTAAATTTTATTTCAATATTTAACATAAAAGCAAAAACTAAAGCCACTTTTTTCAAGTGGCTTTGAAATATTAGTTGTTAAACAGAGTATCAAGCAAGATTTTTATTCCAAGACGCATTCCGTATGTAAAGGCTGTTTCTTGTAGTATACTTGAGCATTCACAATATAAGTCTGTGTATTCTTCAAGCGCATTCTTTTGCTCTTTGGTGAAATTAGCAGTTATTTTTTCTTCAACTATTTCCATTTTTGCATAAAGCTCTTTAGTTTCAGGTGTTATGGTATTTACCTCAACTGACGGATTTATTTCATCCTTCCAGAGTTCTCGAATAATGCTTTTCATTGGTAGCTCCTTTCGTATGTATAAGGCATTCCATAGGTTTGAATATATTTCTTTCTTGCTCGATTTACTCGGCAATAGATGGCATTGTTGCTCATTTTTAAATATCTTGATACTGCATATGGAGTCATACCACCCATTATTAGTTTTATGGTTAGCTTTTCCTTGTCATTTAAGCCTATTTTTCGCATGATTTTGTTTACATCAGTTGAATGTACATCTGCTATGCTTTCGCTTTCAAAAGGTACGCTCATTTCCATTAAATGCGGTTGTTCAAGGTCAGCTATATTGCTTTCGTATTTTTGATTTCCGTATATGTATCTAAACACTGTTTTAAAGCAAATATCTCTTATATTAAGCTCTCGTCCTTTACTATTTACAGCAAGGACTTTTCCAAGTGGTTTACCTATATGCTCACATAAAAAGCATATTGCTTCACTTACTATATCGTAGCCGTCACTAAAGGTTTCATCAGCTTGCTTTTCATAGATAATATCGTGTACTAAATCCAAGTAAAGCTTATATCCTCGTTCACCTTGATAGTGCATAACTCTTCTAATGGCACTAACGCCTATGAATTCACCTAATTGCTTTACGTTATCATAAGTGATAATTGTTTCATCTGCTAATGTGAGGTTACATTTTCTAATATGTCTTACAAAGTCATTCATATTATTTACCTCCCTCAAAATCGTTTACATTAATTTTTTCGTAATCAACACCGTACTCGAAATAAAAAGAATCGTTGTTATCAGTTAAGAGGTCGTAAGTTGTAACGCTTATTCTACCTCTATTGCTAATAGCAACGGTTATCTCGTTTTTATCTGTGTTAATGGCTACGATATTGAAGGTAACATATACCTCTCCATCATAGAGTTGAAATTCAGAAAGATAATACTTCTTGAATTCCATTGCTTTTTCAATTTTCTTTTGCTTTTTCATAGGACTTTACCTACCTTTCATATTTATTTTTTACCTTTCGGCAGAGTCAAAAAAGCACAGGTGGAGTTTATACGCCTATCCCTTATAAATCAAAAAACAGATGTCAACAGATAAAAGAAAAAATATTGCTCATTTCCCCTTTACGTTTAAGGTTCTAAGCAATATTTTTTCTCTGTTTACATCTGCGACACCTGTGCTAAAATAGACTCGGGCGGAAGGTAAATATGAAAAATAAGTATAGGGACAAAAAATAAGCTACAGGATTTAGTTCCTATAGCTTAATTTTTTATACTGTTATTCGCTCATTAGTTTTTGCTTAAATTGGTGTAAAATTGGTGTAAATTTCACTTTTCCAATTTTCAAAAATGCCATAAATCCTTATGCCATAAGGTTTCGTGGGTTTAGTTGTCTGCGAGTGGTTTCATTGTTGGGAACAGGAGCACGTCGCGGATGGATGCGCTATCTGTTAGGAGCATTACCAAGCGGTCGATGCCAAATCCTAGGCCGCCTGTTGGTGGCATACCGTACTCGAGGGCGGTGACGTAATCGTAGTCAACCTCTGCCTTTGAGTCTGGCTCTTCCTTGAGCTTCAAGGCGCACTGGTATTCAAATCTGCCCTTTTGGTCGATTGGGTCATTCAACTCACTAAATGCGTTGCCGTACTCGGTTGCGTTGATAAAGTACTCAAATCTTTCTGTAAATGCAGGATTTTCAGGCTTTCTCTTTGCCAGAGGGCTATTTTCGACAGGGTAATCGTAAATGAAGGTTGGCTGAATAAGCTTTTCCTCAACATACGCATCAAAAATTTCAATGAGGACTCTGCCCTTTGTTGCATCGTCATCAACCTCAACGTGGAGAGCCTTTGCTGCCTGGCGTGCATCCTCGTCTGTTGCCCAGTCGTTATAATCAACGCCTGCGTACTTCTTAACGGACTCTGCCATGGTAAGTCTTTCCCACTTGCCCATATCAATTTCTGTGCCTTGATATGTGATAACGGTTGAGCCGCAAACCTTTTCTGCCAAGAGCTTATAAAGCTCCTCTACCAAGTCCATCATACCGTAATAGTCGGTAAATGCCTGGTAAAGCTCGATAGATGTGAATTCTGGGTTATGCTTTGTGTCCATACCCTCGTTTCTGAAAATTCTACCAACCTCGTAAACCTTGTGCATACCGCCAACGATAAGACGCTTCAAGTAAAGCTCGGTTTCGATACGGAGAGTCATATCAATATCAAGGGTGTTATGGTGTGTCTTGAATGGACGTGCAGATGCACCGATTTCCATAGGAATAAGAATTGGGGTATCAACCTCCAAAAATCCCTTGGAGTCAAGGTAGTTTCTGATTTCCTTCAAGATCTGTGATCTCTTATAGAATGTGTCCTTAACCTCGGGGTTAACAATCAAGTCAACGTATCTCTGTCTGTATCGCTGCTCCTGATTGGTCAAGCCGTGATACTTTTCAGGAAGTGGACGGAGCGCCTTGGAAAGAAGAACCGCGCTCTTTGCGTGAACGGAAACCTCGCCTGTCTTGGTTCTGAAAAGAACACCTTCAACACCGATAATATCACCGATGTCCCATTTCTTGAAGCCTGCATACTCTTCCTCGCCCAAGTCGTTTCTTGAAACGTAAAGCTGAATTTTGCCTGCCTCGTCAGCCAAGTGTGCAAAGGATGCCTTACCCATAATACGGCGGGACATCATTCTACCCGCTACGCGAACTGTAATTTCCTCGCCCTCGCTAAGGGTTGGCTCCTTTTCCTCAAAGAACTTGATTGCATCAAGGCTTTGATGTGTAACCTCATACTTTGTAATTGAGAAGGGGTTCTTGCCCTCGTCCTGGAGAGCCTTGAGCTTTTCCCTTCTTATAATCATCTGCTCACTCAAGTCTTCCTCGAGTGCTACATTTTCATTATTTACTACTTCTGCCATTTTTAAATCCTTATTTCTTTGTTCTTTCGAAGTGGGTGATTACCGCTTCCTTATCGCCTGAAGGTGCGGAAATTGTAACTGTGTCGCCCTTTGTGTGACCGATAACTGCCATGCCGATTGGGGACAAGTCAGAAATCTTTTTGTTAAGTGGGTCAACCTCGTTTGAGCCAACGAGATAATATGTTGCCTCACGGCCGTCCTTGTACTGAATTGTAACAGTTGAGCCAATGCTAACGATATTCTTGTTAGCCTCCTCCTCGCTCATTACAACGCCGTTTTTGATAAGGTATTCAAGCTCTGCGATTCTTGCCTCGCACTTAGCCTGCTGGTCTCTTGCCTCATCATATTCACTGTTTTCGCTCAAGTCACCGAAGGCTCTTGCCTCCTTGAGCATTTCCTTAACCTCAGCACGTCTGGTGGTTTTTAAATAATCAAGCTCGTCAATTAATTTTTGAAAGCCTTCTTTAGTGTATTTTGTCTTCTGCTCTGCCATTTCAAATTACCTCATAATATTATTTTAGCGCCTCAAGGGCCGCCTTTAATTGATCATCCTCACTGTGAGATAGCTCAAAAAGATTTTTCTTTGACGCTTCCTCACTCAAATGTGCCACAACGTCGGGCACAATGCCAATGCCATTATAGTTTTCACTAACAGGTGGGTCATACAAAAACGTAGTGAAAATAAGACCCGCGCCGTCCTTTAGCGGAATAACATTCTGCCCACAGCCCTTGCCGAAGGTCTTTTCACCTACGATTTTCGCAACACCGTAATCCTTCAGCGCACAGGTGAAAAGCTCTGCTGCGCTGGCGGTATAGCCATTTACCAAAACTGCCATTTCAATGTTGCTACCATATAGCTTTGTAAGCTCCTCGCCATCATCATCTGAATAGTGAGTGGTTGTAGTTCCGTCTGCATATCTGACAGTTACAAGCTCTCCTGCAGGTAACAGGAAATCGAGCATTGCAACCACTGAGCCAAGGGTACCACCGCTATTGCTTCTCAAATCGAAAACAATCTTTTTACAGCCGTCGGTGCCTACCGCTTTTTTCACCGCATTTATAAACTGCTCCGTTGTTGCATCGTTAAACTCAATGATACGGACAACGCCTGTATCTGCCTCGGTTTCGTGCTTGGTGTAAATAACGCTTTCCACCTCAACCTTGGCTCTTTTGAGTGTGACGGTATGGCTCTGTCCCTCACGAACATAGGTAAGCGTAACGTCTGTACCCTCCTCGCCCTTGATTAGCTCAATTGCCGAGTAGTAGCCAAGCTCTAAAACGCTTTTGCCGCCAACGTGTGTAACAACATCTCCAGGAAGCAAGCCCGCTTGATTAGCAGGGCTGTCCTTCATAACATATGATATGCGGATTGCATCCATATTTCCATCGCTTGTAACATATACGCCGATGCCTACGGTATTTCCCGCGGTGTCGTTCATAATTGCCTTGAACTCGTCGGCAGTATAATAACCGCCGTACGGATCGCCAATGCCTGCGATGTAGCCATTGGCTATGCCGTAAATCAGCTCATCCTCATTTATTTCGCCAACGTAGTTAGCCCTGTAATAAATGTCGATATAAGCCAGCTTTTCAAGCATTTCTATATTTTGGAGCTCCTTTGGCAAGGCACTGTACAATGCCGCTATGGTTCTAAAGTCACCAAGCAAATCAAGGCTCTCCTCATATTCATTTTTTGCATCCTCAAGCTTACCGTTATAATCGGTTGTCAAAGCCGCGTAGGTGACAACAAACGTAATAAGTATAGCAAGCAAGACGAGCAACACAGTAACTGCGATATATTGCTTTTTTTCAAAGCTATTATTTGGAGCATCTTGCTCCACTACCTCATTTTGCTCTATATCCATCAGAATTTGATCGGCTTAGATGTGAGGTAACGCTTAACCATAAGTGCTACCTTAAATGTAATAGCGTGGTCGAACTGACGAAGGTCAAGACCTGTCAGCTTTCTAATCTTTTCAAGTCTGTACACAAGTGTGTTTCTGTGTACAAAGAGCTTTCTTGATGTTTCGGACACGTTCAAGTTGTTGTCGAAGAACACCTGAATTGTCTGAAGTGTTTCCTTATCAAGAGTTTCAAGTGAGCCGTGCTTAAACACCTCACCGAGGAAAATCTCACAAAGGGTTGTTGGAAGCTGATAAATAAGTCTGCCGATACCAAGATTTTCGTAGCTGATAATTTCCTTTTCGCTCTCAAAAACCTTACCAACCTCAATGGCAATCTGTGCTTCCTTGTATGAATTTGCAAGGTCCTTGATATTTTCAACTACTCTGCCGATACCAACACCAACCTTGCAGTAAAACTCGGAGCTTACTGTGTCGGAGATGTTCTGTGCAATCTGCTCAAGCTCAACAGTTGTTGGCTCACCGTCAAGTCCCTTAACCACAACAATGTCCTGCTCGCCTGTGGAGATAACGTAGTCTCTTGACTTATCGGGGAACATATTTTGAATAATATCGAATGGAGAAATCTCCGCTCTTGAGTAGAAGCGAATGAGGAACACCGCTCTTGGCTCGTTGGAGTCAAAGTGAAGCTCCTTGCTCTTTGCATAGATGTCACTTGGCAAAATGTTGTCCATAATGATGTTTTTGATGAATGAGCTCTTGTCGCTCTTTTCATCGTGAAGGCTCTTGATATTGGAAAGAGCGATTGAAAGGATAGACGCAAACTTTTCAGCGGTCTTGTCCTCACCCTCAACAAATACCATAAACTCTGCCTTCGCACCACTACCGATATGCTGATAAGTGTATCCGTCAAGAACCATATTATCAGTAGTATATGCCATTTCATCCTTCACCTTTTCACGAACCTGACCGATAGCGGACAAATCGCTGCAGGCGATAATATAGCCGCCATCATCCACAACACCGATAACGCGGTCTATGGCATCGTGCATCTGGTGAATAATGCCTTGAAATAATCTGTTTGACATATTTTTTCCTCCGACAAAAAGTATTTTTTGTGCATTGTGTATATAGTTTACACTATTTCAACAAAGATTTCAATACTTTTCCGCATATTTTTTTGTATATTTTGTATACTATTTTGACAATGTGTACAAAAATGCTTAGTTGTTCATTAATGAATTTCAAAGAGCAAACCGACGTTGTCATCGAGTAGCAACACAGTATTTCGCCGCTTAATAAGGTTCAAAGCTCAAGCTCGTAGCAAATGCACGCCAATGCAAAGGTAGGCGCAGTCTCACAGCGCAAAATGCGCTTACCAAGCCCTACGGAGATTGCTCCCTTCTCCTTTAGAAGCTCTGCCTCACGCTGTGAAAAGCCGCCCTCACTACCAACAATTACAGACACTTCCCCTGTGATTTTGGTGCTTTGTAGGGCTTTTTTTATAGACACGGTATCCTCTCCCTCATAGCAGAAAAGAACTGTGCCGCTCATATTTTCCAAAAGCTCCTTGAAGGAAAGAACGCCCTTTATTTGCGGTATCATTCCTCTGCCGCTTTGCTTAGCCGCGCTTTCGGCAATTTTTTGCCAACGGTCAAGCTTTTTTCCCTCTTCCTTCTTTTCTACCTTTGCAATACATCTTTCCGATGAAAAGGGAACTATTTCGCAAGCGCCGCACTCAATGCTCTTTTGAATAATCGTTTCCATTTTGTCGCCCTTGGCAAGCGCCTGGTACAAACGAATATAGCAATTCGGCTCGGTGTCTGCCTTTCCCTCGCTTATAACCTTGGCGGTAACATAGACGTCAAAAAAGCCGTTTAATTCACACGTATAAAGGTTTTTTTGCATATCAACAACCTCTATCACCTCTCCCGATGCCATACGCAAGGCGCGGGAAATATGGTGCGCATCGTCGCCTGTTATAGTGACGGTCTTTGCGCCGTCTATTTCCTCAATTTGGTTTTGTCTTATAAAAAATCGTGGCACTTCAACACCTCCGGTGTAATGCAAAATGCAAAATTATTTCGTTATTATATATTAACATTATATAAGGGTTTTGTCAAGAAAAAAGAAAAGGGCGAAAATTTCGCCCTTTCTTTCGTGCAATGTTAACCATACGATGCTACGCATTGATGCCATACGCGCTTACGCGCAATTCCATGCACAGGCGTTGCCTGTGATTCCATACGATGCTACGCATCGATGCAATTTCACTGCAGGCGCAGTGAAATTCCACACCAACCGTTTTCGTGAATTTCCTCGGTGATTGTAAATCCGTTTTCCTTAATAGATTTGTACACGTCCCCGCATCTTTCGTCAATAATGCCGCTTATAACAAGGGTTGTATCCTTATGCATAAATGTGCCGATATCAGGAAGCAAGCGGATGATAATATCTGCCACAATATTTGCGGTGATAACATCGTATTTGCCCGCTTTTACACCCTTTAAAAGGTCGGAAACTCCGCACTCAATGTTTGCACATTCATTGTCCTTAACATTTTCCTGTGCCACCTTTACAGCCACAGGGTCAATGTCATAGGCATAGCATTCCCTTGCGCCTAATTTGGATGCGCATATTGCAAGAATACCGCTGCCACAGCCAACATCAAGCATTTTGCTCTCGCTTGTTATGTAGCCTTCCAATAGTGTTGCGCAAAGCCTTGTTGTTTCGTGCGTACCTGTGCCAAATGCCATGCCGGGGTCCATTTTCACAATAACTTGTCCGTCCTTGGCATCATATTTTTCCCACATTGGAACAACAACAAGTCTGTTGCCGATTTCAATTGGCTTATAATATTGCTTCCAGGAGTCTGCCCAATCCTCCTCGCAAAGGGAGATAAGCTCTACCTTACCTTCTATCTTTTCTGCGGCAAGGCGCTCTTCAATGAACATTGTATAGTCGCTCATTGGCTTGTCATCAGGCACGTACACGGAAACAGATGCAATTGTGCGGTCTGCTTGCAAAACGCTTTCATCAATCAAATCTCCGTACACTCCGTCAAGGATTCTATCCTCAATATCGGAATAATCTTCAATTTGGAGTCCGTTTGAAATCATGCTCATTATAGCAACCAAGGAGTCAAGCTCTTGTGTCTTAACCGTTACCTTGATTTGTATCCATTTATTATCCATTACTGCTCCTTCTTTCTGAAGCGCGCAAAAAATCCGCTTTTCTTAGTAAAATTCTTCTCTCCACAGGAGTCCGCAAAGGCACGAAGCAGCTTCTTTTGCTCCTCGGTTAAGGATTCTGGTGTTTCAACCACAACGGTGAAATATAGGTTACCCTTTGAACGACCGTTGACCGCTGTAATTCCCTTTTGCTTGATTGTAAACTGTGTGCCTGTTTGTGTGCCCTCAGGAATATCATATTCCATTTGACCGTCAAGGGTTGGTATCTTAATTTTCGCACCAAGTGTTGCCTCTGCAAAGGTGATTGGCACCTCACAGTAAATATCATAGCCGTCGCGCTCAAAAACAGGATGTGGACGAACTGACACCTGAATAACAAGGTCACCTGCCGAGCCACCGTTTCTGCCCTCGTTACCTTGACCTCTCAGCGCTATTCTCTGTCCGTCATCAATGCCTGCAGGAATTGTAACCTCAAGCTTTTTATTAACTCGAACATAACCCTTGCCGCGACAGTTATCGCAAGGAGTCTTTATAATCTTGCCCGTGCCGCCACAATCGGGGCAGGCTCTTGTAGATTGCATAACTCCAAATGCCGTTCTCTGCTGAACGCGAACAGTACCGCTGCCGCCACATTTTGTACACTTCTCGGGGCTTGTGCCCTTTTTCGCTCCTGAGCCTGAGCAGTCCTCACACTTTTCCACGCGTGCAAAGGTAACTTCCTTTTTGCAGCCAAATACCGCTTCCTCAAAGGAAAGTATCACGCGCACGCCTATATCATCACCGTCTATTGGTGCATTTGCTCTTGACTGTGTGCGAGAGCCGCCGCCAAAGCCACCACCGAAAAAGGTTGAGAAAATGTCGCCCATGTCAAAGTCGCCAAAGCCACCAAAGCCACCGCCGCCAAAGCCCGACGACTGATCAAATGCCGCGTGACCGTATTGGTCATACTGAGCCTTTTTGTCAGGGTCGGAAAGAACCGCGTATGCCTCGTTAACCTCTTTGAACTTCTTCTCTGCCTCGGCGTTGCCAGGGTTCATATCGGGGTGGTATTTCTTTGCCATTTGGCGGTATGCTTTTTTTATTTCATCTGCCCCTGCGCCCTTTGAAAGACCCAGGGTTTCATAATAATCTTGCTTATCTGCCATTAGTTTACCTCCAGTAAACAATGAAATCCGCAAAGCGGAATAAATCGTGCAAGCACGATGAAATCAAATGCTCACGCATTTGGTTTTTTCCTTACCGACCGCAGTCGATTTCATCCTGCAAGGATTTCATCACAAGGTGATTTATTCCAAGTGTTCGCGCTTGGATTTCATTGTAAATAAAGCCCTTCGGGCTGGCAAAATTGCCAGCCCTCAATTGGCTTTTATTTACCTGTTTTGTCCTCAAAATCAGTGTTGTAATATGTGCCGTCTGCGCCCTGTGCGTTGTCTGCACCCATATCACCCTGCTGTGCGCCTGCCTGCTTGTAAAGCTTTTCGCTTACAGCATAGAATGCCTGCTGCAAAGCCTCTGTATCAGCCTTGATAGCGTCTGTGTTGCCACCCTTAACTGTTTCCTTCAGTTTATCAATAGCGCTCTGTACGCTTGCCTTTTCGCTCGCGTCAATCTTGTCGCCAAGCTCGGAAAGTGTCTTTTCGCACTGGAATATCATATGCTCTGCGTTGTTCTTAACCTCAACTGCCTCTTTAGCCTTCTTATCTTCTTCAGCGAACTTAGCAGCCTCGTTAACAGCCTTTTCAATATCTTCCTTGCTCATATTTGTAGAGGAAGTAATTGTGATGTGCTGTTCCTTGCCTGTGCCCTTATCTGTTGCGGAAACATTAACGATACCGTTTGCGTCAATATCAAATGTTACCTCAATCTGTGGTACACCGCGTGGTGCAGGAGCGATGCCGTCAAGAGCAAACATACCGAGAGTTGTGTTGCCGCTTGCCATTTCGCGCTCGCCCTGGAGAACGTGAATCTGTACAGATGTCTGTCCGTCTGCTGCTGTTGAGAAGATTTGAGACTTCTTTACAGGAATAGTTGTATTTCTGTCAATAATCTTTGTGCAAACACCGCCAAGAGTTTCAATACCCAAGGAAAGTGGTGTTACGTCGAGCAAGAGCAAGTCCTTAACGTCACCGCCAAGAACGCCGCCCTGAATAGCTGCACCGATAGCAACGCACTCGTCAGGATTGATGCCCTTGAATGGCTCCTTGCCGATAAACTTCTTGAGAGCCTCCTGTACTGCAGGAATTCTGGAAGAACCGCCAACCAAGATAACCTTGTCGATTTCAGAAACGCTAAGACCTGCGTCAGAAAGTGCCTTTCTTGTAGGAATCATTGTAGCCTCTACCAAGTCAGCTGTGAGCTCGTTAAACTTAGCACGTGTCAGGTTAGCATCAAAGTGCTTAGGACCTGTTGCGTCAGCTGTGATAAATGGAAGGTTGATGTTAGATGTTGTAACACCGGAAAGCTCAATCTTCGCCTTTTCAGCCGCTTCCTTGAGTCTTTGGAGTGCCATCTTGTCATTTCTCAAATCAATGCCGTTTTCAGCCTTGAACTGCTCTGCAATCCAGTCGATAACAGCCTTGTCGAAGTCGTCACCGCCCAAACGGTTGTTACCGTTGGTAGCAAGAACCTCAAATACACCATCTGAGATTTCGAGAATGGAAACGTCGAATGTACCGCCGCCCAAGTCGAATACCATAACCTTCTGATTTTCTTCCTTATCCATGCCGAATGCGAGAGCTGCCGCTGTTGGCTCGTTGATAATTCTCTTTACCTCAAGGCCAGCAATCTTACCAGCATCCTTTGTTGCCTGTCTTTGTGCATCGCTGAAGTAAGCAGGAACAGTAATAACTGCCTCTGTTACTGTTGTGCCGAGGTAAGCCTCTGCGTCAGCCTTCAGCTTTTGAAGAATCATAGCGGAAATCTCTTGAGGAGTGTATGATTTTTCATCAATTGCTACCTTGTATTCGCGACCCATTTCTCTCTTGATTGAGCTTACAGTTCTGTCTGGGTTGGTAATAGCCTGACGCTTTGCAACCTGACCAACAAGACGCTCGCCCGCCTTTGTGAATGCTACAACTGAAGGTGTTGTTCTTGATCCTTCAGGATTTGGTATTACAACAGGCTCGCCGCCCTCAAAAACTGCTACACAAGAGTTTGTTGTACCTAAGTCAATTCCAATAATCTTTCCCATAATAATTTTCCTCCGTTTATATTAAGATAAATTTTTAACTTTTTAATTTGCAACCTTAACCATTGCATATCGGATTACGCGCTCGCCGTAGGTGTAGCCCTTTTGGAACACCTCAACAATTTCGCTCTCTCCGTATGACTCATCCTCAATATGCATAACCGCATTGTGAAGATTTGGGTCAAATGTTTTACATTCAATTTCCTTAATTCCCATTTTTGAAAGTGAATCGTGAATTTGGTTAACAATGAGCTTTAAGCCTTCCATAAAAGAGTCATCGCCCTGAAGGGTCAGCACTCTTTCTATATTGTCTATCACAGGAAGCATATTCTTAACACAGTCAACATATGCGTCAGCATATATTCCATCGCGCTCTTTTATGCTTCTTTTGCGGAAGTTATCATACTCAGCAAGCACACGCAAGTATTTGTCACTTGTTTCTGCAAGCTGTCTTTTCAGTGCGACTGTTGCATCCTCTGCCGCCTCTTCCTTTGGAGCTTCCTCCTTGGGGGCTTCGCTCTGACTTACTTCCTCTTCTTGAATTTCTTTTTCGTTGTTTTCCATTATTTGTCCTCCGCCTTGAATAGTGTGGCTGTCATATTGCCGTCAGGTAATGGCAAAGCATCCAGGCTTGCCATATTATTAATTTCCTCACTCAAACGGTCAATGGTGGCAAGCACCTTTGAATAGTCCATACGGCAGGGACCGATAATACCGATAGCGCCGATTGTTTTTCCGCCAAGCTTAAGATTTTTATATATGAGTGTTGAATCATCCATTATCTTAACCATATTTTCAGAGCCTATGAAAATCTTGGTTTCGTCGTCGCTCTGGTCAATGGTGGACACTGCCTTGATAATGTCCTCCTTGCTCTCAATTGCGGAAATCATTTTCTGAAGCTTATCAAGATTCTTGTATTCGGGATGCTCAAGGAGTCTGTTAACACCCTCAAACTTTATCTCCGAGCCTAACTCATTCATAATTTCATAAATAGATTTCACACTGATAGATGCAAGGGTTGCACAAGTGCTTTTTTCTCCGCCGCACAGGGCAAAGAGCGCATCTTCCATTTCCATCATCAAGGAAATATTCATTTCATTTATAGACACATTGACAAGATACTCGTTAAGTACGGTTGAAAGGTGCTTAACCGCTGCTTCGTCAAGTGAAAATGGAAGCTTGATTTTCTTTGTTTTTACAGAATCCACTCCGTTAGCAATCATAACCATCAAAACGGTGGTCGGGTCAAGATAAACCGTTTCATACCTTTTAATAGTAATGCTTGATGGACGTGGGCGCAGGGACAATGCGGTATAATTTGTCATTGCTGAGGCAACCTTGGTGGCATTTTCCAAAATCTTATCAATTTCAGCCTGCTTCACCGTCAAAAGCTGCTTTAGCTCTGATGCTTCCTTTGATGTGCTGTCATACTGACTAACAAGAGTGTCAACATAAAATCTGTATCCCAGCTCCGAGGGAACGCGCCCCGCGGATGTGTGTGGCTGTTCAAGATAGCCCAAGGACTCAAGCTCAGCCATTTCATTACGAATGGTGGCAGAGGAATAGGGTATGCCCTCTTGCATCAAGTACTTAGAGCCAACAGGCTCACCGAGCTTAATGTGCGCTTCCACAATAGCCTTGAGAATTGACCTTTTGCGGTCGCTAAGCTCATATCCGTCTAAGCTCATTTTACTGCCCTCCTCGTAATTTTATGAGTTAGCACTCTTTTTGCCACAGTGCTAATCTCTATGAATATATTATCACCATTTAAAGGCTTTGTCAATACCTTTAGCAAAACTTTTCTAAAAATTTTAGCAATCTTCACATTTGAGTGCTATTTGATTTTTTCGCCTGTGTTTTCCACGTTTTTCATCCAAATCAGCACCTGCTTGTCCTATTATTATAATAATGAAGTAATTACCGTTCGCACCTTTTGAAACAAAAAAATCCCACTCCTTGCGGAGTGGGATTTGATTTTGAAAATTACTTGTTAACTACAACGTAAACAGGGTTTTCAGAAACATTAACTGATACAAAGCCCTCAGCATCAACGCTAAGAGTTGTCTGCTTACCTGTCTTGCTGCCGTATGCAACGTTGCCTGCATCATCATATACGATGTCAGTTTCTGTCAACACAACGCTTTCAGCGTCTGTACCAACATAAAGCTTGTAGCCGTTAACCTTTGTCATATTGGATGTTGGGCACCAGAGTGCATATGCCTCGTTTGCCTTGTCATCAGAGAACTGATATACCCAAACGTCATCGTTACCGCTCTTGAGCTCTCTTCTGAATGTGAAGTCATAAAGAGTGTTGTAAAGTGTGCAGAGGTAGTAGTAGGATGGCTTTGGTGTTACCTTTGCTTCGCAGTTTCCGGATACCTGAACATTATCCTTAACATAGTAGTACTTGCCATCAGTGCCACGGTAAGCATCCTCACCGTTAGGAGCTCTGTAAAGCAATTCAGGATTATCATCGCCATATCTGAATGTATAGCCGAACAAGCCACAAGTACCGTACTTACCGCTTGTCTGTCTGTCGTTACCAAGGTCGTTAGCCATATACATGGTAGCCTTGTCAACACCACAGGATGCCAAGAGGATATAAGCACGTGTGAGCCACATAGCCTGAACCTCACGGGATGTATATTCACCGTAACGGTGTGAGGATGTCATAGTTTCGTAGGACTCGTTAGTATCCCAACCGAACTCTGTGAGCCAAACCTCAACATTTGGATAGTACTTATCTCTGAATTCAACCAAAGCGGACATAGCGTCAACAAGACCGAATTCCTCAGGGCTAACACCAACGATAATCTGCTCGCCGTTGAGTGTGAAGTATCTACCGAAGTATGTATGAACGTTGAACGCGTCCATAGCGATTGTGTCATTCTTAGATGTCCAAGTTTCATACTTGTCATATCTGTTTGCTCTCATCCAGTAGCACATAGCGGTGATGTACTTGTCACCGATACCTGCCAAGCCTGCCATAGCAACCTTGATATCTGGGTCAGCATTCTTAGCTCCCAAGAAGTATGTGTAATCCTCAGGGTTGTAAACGTCAGCGAGAAGTGTTCTCATATGACCGTCATATGCAGCAGATGTCAAAGCAGCGAGCTGATATGGTGTTGTACCTCTCTGGTCCTCACCGTTTGGCTCGTTACCGAACTCAAGCCACTTGATGTAGTTGAGACCGATTTCAGATCCGCCGTCAGAGTGAGCTCTTACGTTCTCGTAGAGGTAACCCATCTTGGAGCTACCGTAACGTGCAGCATACTGATACATAACGTCTGCGTATGCAACGTAGGATGTTGGCAAATATTTTTCTGTAAATGTAGCAATGTTAGCGCTAAGCTTTCCTGTGAGCTTATCGTATACTCTTGCAGGGTTATCACCCTCGCTCCACTGCAAGCATGGAACGATAAGGTTGTATGGTGAATGTTCTCTATACTTTTTATCGAAGTTACCAACGTTTGTACGAATGAGAGATGTAGCCTTCATTGGGAAGGATGACCAGTTGTAGGACCAACCGAGGTTGTGATACTCACGAACTACTGTACAGCAGGAAAGCTCCTCAATTGTGCTTTCAGCACCGTCACCCAAAAGTGCGCAAATACCAACCATTTCGCCAATGGTAGGAAGCTTGTGCTTTGTTTCACCGATCTCATCGCCTACTGTTTCGCCTGTCTGATAACCGTAGATGATTACCTCAACAGGAGCTTCGCCATCGAGGAACTGAAGCTGAAGGAATCTTGCTTCCTTTCCGATTTCGATAGTGTTCCAAGAGTTAGCCTTAAGGTCTGTCTTTAAATATGTAGCATTCTTTGCGTCCCAAGCATCTGGGGAGTTAAAGTTAGCAAAGTTCTTTGAAGCACGAACATCAAGGTCGTATGTTTCATGGCTATAGAACACCATGATACGCTCAATATAGTGAGTGTACTCAAGGTCGATGATAGGCGCCAAGTCTGTGCCGTATCTTTCGTGTGTTACACCGTACTTATCACCACGGGAGTCGATATCGTCCTTGTGGTAATAGAACTTAGGAAGTCTGTTTGTAGGAAGGATGCCCGCATCACCGCCGAATGGGTCAACAATACCGTCGAATTCGTCAATAAGTGGGTTGAGGTTCTTGATAACCTCACCGCAGTAAACAGATGTAATTCTGTCAGGGTCAACGTAAACCAATTCAATACCGCCTGCACGAACAGACTCTATTGTGCTCTTAACACCCATAGATGTTGCCTGTACAGCAATATAGTACTTGGAGTCCTTGCCTGCGTTCAAGTTAAGAGTAGCTGTCTTAACCTCGCCGTTGCCTGTAACTGTAACACCTGTTGCAAGTGTAGCTGCACCAAAGTTTTCAGCTGTGATAGGATCACGGCTATATCTGATTTCATAAGAAAGGTTCTTTCCTGTTGCGTTGAATCTGATAGTAACAGTACCGTTGCCGATAGAACCGATTCTTACATACTGAATTACAGGATTTTCGTAACCAGTTGGATAATTCTCGGATTCAGGTGGTGGGGGTGGTGGAGTTACTGTACCTGTACCAGAGCCGGAAGTAGTACCGCCTGTGCTCTCGGAAGAGCCCGGAGTGCTATCTCCTGTTGAGCCTGTTGTTGGTTTAGATGATACAGGAGGCTTGCCGGTATCAACTGTGCTGCTTGGAACGGAAGATTCAGGAGCTTCTTCGCCGCAAGAGCTGAGTGCAAATAGGGACAATGTTACAATCAAAGAAATCATAAGTAACAATGTCAGCAATTTTCTCTTCATTTCTTTTCCTCCGAAAAAAGTTTTTAAGTACACAAATCTACATCAAATCGGTAGAGATTTATACACAAGTATATATTACAATAAAAAGGAGATTTTGTCAAGTGATTTTATACTATTTTAACAAACAAGACTCAATTTTGTGCAATTTATCTATACATTTTATCAAAATCACAAATGTTGTTAATTTGTAGTTCAAAATTGCTTATCAATTTCGCTCTTGATTCCGTGCTTGGTTTGGCTCATCCGACTGATTTTCCTCCGAAGACTCTTGATCCATTGTCCCATTGATTGGCGGATTAATAAGGCTATCAAAGCAGTCAATCACATACCTTGTATCATAGCGCACACCCTCAATATGTATAAATCGCTCGGATTTATAGGTATATGATGACAAAGGACGGTCAAGAGAGTCAACGGAATTTGCGCAAACGTAAATCTCTCCCTCCTCTATGCGAGTGATTACCAGGGTATGATAAAAAACATCCTCGTCATTTTGAAGTTGAATTATATCTCCAAGCTCCGCCTGCTCTCTTGGGACAACTGAGCCGAAGGGACCAACGTCCTCGTTAGATGTCATAAAATTGTAGAAAAATT
This sequence comes from Eubacteriales bacterium, assembly GCA_045632405.1. GTDB lineage: Bacteria > Bacillota > Clostridia > Oscillospirales > CAG-272 > RGIG2000. The sequence goes on from JAZQWO010000060.1 coordinate 28,888, forward strand.
CCACACCCGTCCAGGCAGGGGCGCGCCTGTTGGATGACAGATAAAACCAACCGAACACAGGTGCAAAATTCATAACGCACGACCCTGCAAGCACGCACTGAGATGCGAAATTTGTGCAATTTCCGCCAATTCCCTCAAACGTATAAAACAATGGATTTCTCACAAGTGCATACTTTTGGGCGTACTGCACAGCCCTATCTCTCAAATATTCTTTCTCTAAAACCATAGGTCTCTCCCTTGCAAACAGCATTACTACATTGTATGCAAGAGGTGCGAAAAGGGTCAAGAACAAATAAAAAACAGACACTCCTCTGGGGATTTTGTCTGTTTTTGTTATTTTTCATCAATCATTCGCCCAGTCGGGTGTTGATTCAAATGTGAGAGCCTTTTTAGTTGCAGGATGGGTAAAGCTAAGGCTGCAGGAATGCAAATGTATTTTTGCATTGTCACGAGCGCCGTACTTACCGTCACCAAAAAGCGGGTAGCCACGAGATGCAAATTGCACTCTGATTTGGTGTGTTCTGCCTGTATGGAGCTTAACTTTTACTAAAAATAATCGACACTCCCTCACGTTTTTCTCGCAAATGCGCTCATATTCAAGGGTTGCCTCTTTTGCACCTGCACGCTTGTTTTTTACCACAAAGGATTTGTTTTTCAGTCTATCGTGATATAAGAAATCTACCATTTCACCGCCCTCACTTATCTCTCCGTGGCAGAGGCAAAGGTATTCCTTTTTCAGCTTATGCTCCGCCACCTGCGACGATAAAGCGGCGGTGCTTTTTTGATTTTTCGCATACACTATCAGCCCTGTGGTCTGTGTGTCAAGGCGGTGTATTGGGAAAATCTCACATTGGCAGCTGTCCTTCAGCATATCTATCATATTTGCTCCGCCGCTTAGCTGCGACGAAACGCCATAGGGCTTATTGCACACTACTATATCCTTATCTTGATATACTATCATATAAGCTCCCTTCTTAAAATGTTGGGTGATGAGGCAGCCCCATCACCCAGCGAATTGATTATTTTACTTCGATAACGCTTGCATCCCACATGCTTGGAGCTTCGTAGCCCAAGAAGTTAACTGCGGTTGCTGCAACATTGGAAAGACCGAACTCACCGTTGTCTGCTTTAACTGTGTATTTGTCTGTGTAGTAATTATCATAAATGATAAATGGAACAGGATTGAGGGTGTGGCTTGTCTTAGCCTTGAAGGAGCCATCCTTGCCTGCCTTTGGCATACCCTTCTTGTCGCACTCATACATTTCGTCTGCGTTACCGTGGTCAGCAGTAATGAGAGCTACACCGTGAAGCTTGTCAACAACATCAAGAATTCTCTTGAGCTGAAGGTCAAGAGCTTCCATTGAGCAACGTGTTGCCAAAATGTTACCTGTATGGCCAACCATATCACCGTTAGGGAAGTTAACGCGCAGGCAAGCATACTTGCCACTTTCAAGACACTCAATGAGCTTGTCTGTAATCTCTGCGCACTTCATCCAAGGTCTTTGCTCAAATGGAACAACATCAGATGGAACTTCAATATATGTTTCAAGCTCCTCGTCAAACTTGCCGCTCTTGTTACCGTTCCAGAAATAGGTTACGTGGCCGTACTTCTGTGTTTCGGAAATAGCAAGCTGAGAAACACCTGCACCTGCAAGATATTCGCCCATTGTGTTGGTGATTTCAGGTGGGTTAACAAGGTAGTTGGAAGGAATGTGAAGGTCACCGTCATACTCAAGCATACCTGCATATACTACCTTAGGGAAACGAACTCTGTCAAACTTATCAAGGTTAGCATCGTCAAATGCCTTGGAAATCTCAATAGCACGGTCGCCGCGGAAGTTATAGAAAATTACGCTGTCGCCATCGTTGATTGTACCAACAGGCTTACCGTTTTCTGCAATAACGAATGGTGGCAAATCCTGGTCAATAACCTTAAGCTCTGCTCTGTATGCTTCAACAGCCTCAGCAGCACTTGCAAACTGACGGCCTTCTCCAAGAACGTGAGTCTTCCAACCCATTTCGACCATCTTCCAGTTAGCCTCATATCTGTCCATTGTGATAACCATACGTCCGCCGCCTGATGCAATCTTAATATCAAAGCTATCGCTTCTCAACTCGTCAAGATATGCTTCAAATGGGAGAATATAATCAAGGGCGCTTGTTTCACCAACGTCACGGCCGTCAATGAGAATATGAATTCTAACAGAGGATACGCCCTCTGTCTTAGCCTGTGCAATCATAGCCTTCAAGTGGTCAATGTGAGAGTGAACATTACCGTCAGAGAAAAGACCGATAAAGTGAAGGGTTGATCCATTGTCCTTAACATTGGAAACAATCTTGCCCCAAGTTTCGGATGCGAACATCTTGCCATTTTCAATAGACTGAGAAACAAGCTTTGCGCCCTGCGCAAAAACCTGACCTGAACCAAGAGCATTGTGACCAACCTCGGAGTTACCCATATCGTCGTCACCAGGCAAGCCAACTGCTGTGCCGTGTGCCTTGAGCTTTACTGTTGGGTACTTGGACATAAGCATATCAAGTGTTGGTGTGTAAGCCAAGCTAACTGCATTGGCTTCAGTTGCAGGAGCAAGTCCAACACCGTCCATAACGATAGTGAGAACAGGACCTGTAACACCGATTGGATTGTTCAATTTGTTAAGTGTTTTTGACATAATCTATTCCTCATTTCTTAAATTTTACAAATTAACGGGTGCATTACCGCACAATTCCACCATATATTATACCGCATAATTATGAACAAATCTTGAACTGTTACAAAATAGTTGACTTTTTTGCAATATAATGATAAAATTATCTAAGTAATATGCCCCTATGGGGACAAACGAGGTATTTTTATGTCTATTAAGCAAGAATGTATAAATGTTATTACAGAGCTTTGCGATGTTGCAAAGCTGAAGAAGGGAGATATTTTAGTTGTCGGTTGCTCTACCAGTGAGGTTGTTGGCTCAAAAATTGGCACAAACTCCGACCCCGACACTGCTGAGGAAATTTATGCAGGCATTAGCTCAGTTTTGAATGAGCGCGGCATATATATGGCGGTGCAGTGCTGCGAGCATTTGAACCGCGCCATAGTTGTAGAGCGCGAGGCTGTTCCCTTTGCAGAGAATGTGAATGTTGTTCCACAAAAGAAGGCAGGCGGCTCTCTTGCAACCGTGGCTTATCACAGCTTCAAAAACCCTGTTGTAATAGAGGAAATCAAGGCTGACTGTGGCATTGACATAGGTCTTACCTTGATTGGTATGCACTTAAAGCGCGTTGCTGTGCCTGTGCGCCTATCCACCAACAAAATTGGAAATGCACTTTTCACCTGTGCACGCACACGTCCTAAGTTCATCGGTGGTGAGCGCGCAATATACGACCACGATAAAATGTAAACAAAAAAGCAGATTTTTCAATCTGCTTTTTTCTTATGATATATCAATAATAAAATACCGTATCCGATTAGTACAAGGCTAAGGAGCTGTGATGGGGTGAGGAAAAATCCAACCGAGCCTCTTTCGTCCCCTCGCAAAAGCTCTAATAAAAATCTGAATGTGCCATAGGAAAAGCAATAAAGCTCCAAAAAATGCTCCTTTAGCTTTTTATAAAGTATTAGCATCAGTACAAAAAGCAGGATTTCAAACACCGCTTCAAAAAGCTGTGTGGGTAAAACGGGCAAGCTGCCTCCGTTTACCAAATCCGGATATTGCTTTGCTGCGTAGCTACCGGCAGGAAAGCACACTCCAAATGCACTGTCCGTTACCTTGCCGTAGCAGCAGCCTGCAAAGAAGCAGCCAACTCTGCCCAAGCCATGAGCTAACGCAAAGCCCGGTATCATAAGGTTAAAGTGCTTTATCACTTGTGTGCGAACCATTGGACACAAAAGATAGATAAACAAAACCATTGACGGCAAAGCGCCAACAACTCCCCCCAGCCAGGTAATTCCACCCCAAACAATATACCCTCTTTCAATAGAAAGAAAAAGCGAATTAAATAAGTATGCAAAGCCACCCAAAGCACCAAAGCCAAGCAAGGAAGCCAGCAAAAGGCGGTTTGTAACCCTTGCCTCTCCCTTTTCCTTAACCTCTAAGAGCAAAAGGGTTGTAATGGCAAAGGCAACAAGAGCAAAAAATATAAAGACTGAATATGTGGGAATAGATAAGCTTCCCAAATTTATATGCGATGCCATTTTTCTCCCCCTTTCTTTGATTTATAAATTATATCATATCTTTTATTTATTGTCAACCGACTGCATAGCTATATAAAAAAAGGCATCTTGAATTCAAGATGCCTTTTACTGTTTTATCTGCCTCTCATAGAAGCAATCTGCTCCTCTTCGGTCATTTCCTTCTTGTCCTTCTTGCGTATTACTACGATATTTCTGAACAAAATATCGAGAATAAACAGAATTAAAGCGACAATAACCATAGGTGTGTTAATATTGTACTCGAAAATCCTAATTTCGCTATTCACGTCGTCAAACAAGCCGTTTGCGGTTTCAAGCATAGTTCCGTTAGAGTTGTTAACAAGACCCTGGATGAACATTTCGCCACCCTCTGCGAAAACATCATACTCTTGGTTATAGTAGCCTGTTACCGCAAATGTGCGCATATCATTCCTTGTGTCTGTCTTATCATCAACCAACATAAGCTCTATTATATAGGTTTCATCAGTCTTAGGTGTAGGAACAACGGCTCTGTACTTCTTAACCGCGGTTTTACCGAAGGTAACAGTGCTTTGCACCTTGCCCTCGCTATTCTTAACCTGGGCGATCAAGTGCTCGCCTTCTCTTACATCCACAGGAGTGTTAACAATAACTGTTGCAGTTTCCTCATCACGAGAAACGGAATACTCAAGGCCTGAGGAGTCAACCTGTCTGTTCATTGTAGCCTCAAGCATATTGCTCACCAATGTGATACCGTTTGAGTCCCCAAACATAGAACTGGTCCAATCGGCATTACCAAGGTCGGACATAAATACGCTAACCTTGCCAAGACCAAATTCCCATTCTGCATAAAGTGGCTTCAAATAGTGTGTAACATACAAAACAAGGTTTGCTTCAGGCTTGATAACGGAGCTATAATAACCGCCGATTATTTCGTAATCACGAACGCCCTGGAGCACGCTTGAATTAAGGGAAAGCTGCTGTGGTAAAACATCCTTTACGTTGATAAGGTCAGGTGTTACCTCTTCAGCCTTTTCTACAATCTCGTTTGTAAGGTCTTCCGCAGAGTTAACCTGTACAACAGTACCCTTACCTGCCTCGGCAATCTTGCCAAGTTCCTCAAGCTGAGTTGAGCCGTCAGATGCGCCGATAGAAATTGTTGATGTTACAGTACCTGACTTGGACATACGCTCGACAATACCCTCATAGCCTGAGCCCTTATCGTTTGGCGCACCGTCAGACATCATAAGAACCTGCTTGATGTGAAGCGGTGTCTCATTGTTCTTACGGGAAATCATATCACTGGCAGACTGAATAGCCCACTTATATGATGTACCGTAGCTCTTGATGTACTGTCCTGTCTGCTTGTCAGTTCCGCCCTTGTTGTAGTTAAGCGGATATGTATATCCCTGCTTCAAGTACTTGTCACCATCATCAGGGTGAACAGGAATGTCAGATTCCTGCTTGTTTTCGTCAAGATAGTAAGCATAGTAATAATGTCTTAGCTCATACTCAACGATTTCACAAATTTCTTCTCTGTTTGCCTTGTCGCCAAGAGGCTGCATTTCAAGCGCTACATGAGAGTCCTGGTCAAAGCAAATGATACCGATAAAGTCGCTATCACTAAAGCCCTCGTTGTTTTCCCGTTCCTCCTCGGTTGCGCCAAGCATAAGAACCTTCTTAACGCTTTCCACAACAAGCTCAAACCTTGACTTTGAGCCCATCATTTCCTTCATAGAGGATGAAAGGTCAACAACCAAAACCATAGCAACGGTCTCGCGCTCTTCCTCAAGCTTCAATTCAACAGGAAGAATTTCGGCAATTGGGCTATCCTTATATTCATATCCATTGTCACCAATTTCATAGAAATTGTCACCAAAGGATACGAACAAGCCTCTGCCAACCTCTTCAACATAACGCTTCAGGTTAGCGCCTGCTGTTGCAGGAAGCTCACCGAAGTTAACGTCCATAAGAACAATCTGGTCATACTCAAGCATTTCCTCTAAGGTCTTAGGGAAGTTTTTTGGAGAAACAGGTCCTCTTACAGCGTATTGGCTGAGGTTTGCCACAACCTGGCTCGCCTTAATCTGAGCGAACTGGCTTGGCTGTGAGGAGTTATTAGCATCACCGTCAACAATAAGAATAGTCTTTTGTGCATCCAGTGAGTACCACGCATAAAGTGTGTTGTTGCCGCTGAGTGAGTCATCACGCTCGCCAACCTCAACACTTGCCTTAATGGTGTTAACACCTGCAACCTCAGGAGTGTATGTAAGCTTGAACACGCTTGTACCCGGGTCAAGCTTAGTTTGATGTGTCTTTGTAATATCTCCGTCCTCAATCTTGATAGTAACGGTACGGACAAAACGTGTAGCCTTCAAAACAACCTCTACGGTAACGTCACCGCCCTCGGCAACCTTTCCGTTAGTGTTGATTGAAACAAGCTGAACCTCTTTTACCTCTTCATCCTTAACCATACTGAAGTGCTTACCGCTTAACTGTATGCCCTTATCAAGCTGGCTTGCAGCAGAGATACCGTCACCAACTGTTTCCATACCGTCGGAGAGAACAATGATTTTCTTGTTCTGCTTAACCTCGGTAAAGAGATCTGCCGCTAACTTAATAGCAGTTTCCATATTGGATTGGTCGGTTTTCTGCGCCTTGGAGTCGAATTTCAAGAAATCGCTTGCGCTTGTGCTGAACTCGTCCTGGTCAACAATCTTCACAACATTATTTGCGAACATAACAAGGGCGAATTTTGTTTTATCCTTGTCCGCTTCCTTAATAACGCTCTTAATGAAGGCGTTCATATCATCCTTCATAGCGATGTTGCTATCAGAAACGTCAGCCACAAATACAACCTTTGTTTCAAGCTCCTCGTCAGTTACCTCTGTGGCAACAACACCGCCCAAAAGTGCGGAAAGAACAAGAACCAAGGTCAAGTGGATGATAAACGGAATTAAATGCTTCGTAGATGCTCTACGTCTTTTTTGTATTCTTAAAAATGGAATAATACCCAAAATGAGCGCAGGGATTAAGATTAAGAATAACAGTGGGCGCGCTACCGTAATATCAATATTGCTCACGATAATATACCCCCCATTCAATAATCAATAAAATAATCAGCAAGGCAATCAAATATGGGAATATTTCAATTGGCTCTGTTACGATTACAGCTCCCTGTACGTCAGGTGATGAAAGTGTCTCGGTTGGTACTCTTTGAACAATCATAGATTCCTCGTCGGAAATATGACCTGTCAAGGTGTATCTCATTTCCTCGTCCTTATCATCTGCATCATCGTCATCAGGGAATGTTACAACAACCTCATACTTACCTGGCTTGTCAATAACAATGTCATAGGACAATTCCTCAACATTGATTCTGCTCATAAGCTGGTCATTGTAGTTCAAGGTGACACTCTTTGCGCCCGCAGGGAAATTAAAGTTGATAACGCTACCAATAGGAGCAGTTCTTTCCGGCAATGGGTCTGGCATAGAATAGTCAACCATATTTTTAACAAGAATTGGGAAGTCTGTTACAAATGCACCAAGTGATGAGTTACCAAAATCAAAGGTGGACAAAATAACACGGACGCTTCCCACAGTACCGCCTACCAAAATATCATGGTAGTTTTCGCCGTTCTTAGCAGTGTAAATAGGCTTGAATGTGCCCATATTAGCAATGTTGCGATACTCTGTAATAGCCGCAGGAATGAACAAAGGTCCTGTTGGAAGATTAATCTTCATAGGAGCTGAAAAGTCAACATTCTTTGTTATCTGTGAGATAACATCCACGCTGAGAGTCTTTTCAAAGTTATAGCCGTCCTTATTTCCTGCTGTTGAAGAATTGTAAATGTGGTTATCAATAATAATTCCTGTTTCCTTAGGTGCTACCTTTGCGTCAAGCACCCACACCGCACCGTCGGTTGGCATTTCGTAATTTTCAAGAGCAACGCCCTCGAAAATGTAAAGGTCAAAGCCCTTCAATTCAGGAACATCATCAATATCCTTGTACATAAAGTCACTGTCGATGTTGTAGCCAGATGCCTTCAAGGCTCTGTACAGCAATGAGGATGGGCAAGATTTTCTGCCGCCCTCTTCAACAACGTGCTTACTGATATACAAAATGCTCACAGCCTCTTTTGTTCTTGGATAAATGGTAAACGAATCGTCATAACCAAAGTTATCCTCGGTGTTAATTCTGATCTCTGCAGTCTTATATTCCTTAACTGCGTTTGAAAGCTTAACTCTATCCTCGGCTGTGCCTGTGCTTTCGGTTGAGGAGTGTGTAAATCTGATTTGTCTGATTTCATTAGCCTCAAGCTCAACAATCCTCTGACCAACAACCTTGCCGTCAATATAAAGCTTAACTGTGCAGCTTGAGTTCAAGCCGTAGTTACCTACATTGGCAACAAATTCTGTACCTGTAACAAGCTCGTTATCCTCAAAGGAAATAACTGCCGCGTTCCATTCGCCCTTTCTCTTACAGTCAACAAGCTCGATACCGTCTGTATCAATATAGCTCTTGTCTGTATAAAGCTGAATTGTCGCACCTGCGTTTTCTTTAAGAACCTCGCCTGCGTGGTCAAGTGCGCCGTTTAGGTCTGCCAAGTTCAATGAGCACTCCGCACCCTTCAGCGCTGTTAAAAATTTGCCCTTGTCAGTTTCTCTGGAAGCAAGGACAGTTGCCTTTTCACCGGCAACAATAAGAGTGATTTGGTGGTTTGGACCAATATCCTCTGCCGCCTCCTCTATAAGCTGCTTTGCGTGTTCAAAGCGGGTTTTGCCCTCGCTTTCAGCAAGCATACTTGCGGAAGCATCTAAAATTACTATCTTTTCCTCAGTTTCAAATGGCTTGATAGTTGGACGGGCAATGGCAAAGCTCGCAACAACTACTGTTAAAATCTGAAGGATAAGCAGTAATGACATTATGAAATTCAATGGAATTCTGCGCTTTACATACTTTAAACTACGCTTCCAAATAAACGTACTCGATACGTTCTTCGACTTGTATCTTGAACGCAATATGTAAATAAGTACGATAATCGGTATAGCCAGCAAGCCCAGAAGACCAAGTGGATATATAAAACTCATTTAATTACTTCCGCCTCATAGCCCTTTCCAAAGATTACCTTTTCAATAGGATCGTCTGACAAAACTGTAAAGAAGGTCACGTTTCTTGCAGCGCAAAAATCAATGATTTCTTTTTCGTATTCGTCAAGCGCCTTTTGATAGGCTTCTACCATTTTTTTGGTGACAACCACCCTCATATTACGGCCGTCGGCAATATCAAGTGCCTCAGAGTCCATCATATGAACACGTCCATCGAAGTCAGGATACAACTCATCAGGTGACATAACCTGAATGAGCATAACCTCTCTGCGATGGTACAACAGAAAGTCTATAGCTTTTTTCCAGTTACTTTCGGTCATAAAGTCCGAAATAATAATTGTAAGACCGTCATCATGTCCCGGAGCCTCTGCACCGACAATGGCTTTTTCCAAATCAAGGTCACCCTCAAATTCTACATCCTCAAGCGCCTGGGCTGCTCTGTAAAATGAGTCCTTGTTTGTGATTTTGAAGCCAATGTCCTCTAAGGTAGTTTCCTTCATTAATTTATAAGAAACTCTATCCATAGAAGCCACGGAAAGGTATCCAAATGCTGCCGCAACCCTTAATGCCGCTGCTGCCTTTTCAGGTCTGCCGCAAGCCATTGACGCTGAACAGTCAATGTAAATCTGGTTGTGCATTTGTCTTTCGTCTGTAAAGAGCTTGATGAAGTATTTCTCGAAACGCGCATATACGTTCCAGTCAATACGTCTGATATCGTCTCCCGGGAAGTACTCACGGAAGTCCGCAAACTCAACAGTGTTACCATATGACCTGGCTCTTCGGCTACCGCCGAAGAAGCCTGTCATAGGAGTTTTCAGAAGTAGAGTGGCAGCATCAAGACGGTCAAGAAAATCGCCGTCTAATATTCTTCTTTTCATGCTTACCCGCCCTATTATTTCTTATTAACGATTGATGCCTTGCTTACATTATTAAGGTCTGCAATGTGTGCCTTAACTACGTCGTCTGCTGAAAGCTTTGAGGTAACTGCCTCGAAGCCGAGCTTAATTCTGTGACGGAGTACAGGAATTGCAAGAGTATTAATATCCTCGTATGATACGTTGTATCTGCCCTTGATGAGAGCACGTACCTTTGCTGCTGTGATGAGCGCCTGAGCCGCACGTGGGGAAGCGCCGTCACGAATATATTTCTTAGCTGTATCTGTAGCAATTTCGCTACCTGCGTGAGTGGATGCAACCATAACCATTGCATATTCCAAAACCTCAGAGGCGATTGGAATGGTCTTAGCAACCTCTCTCATTCTGAGAAGCTCCTCACCGTTACAAGCAGCCTTTGCTGTTTCTTCCATTGTCTTCTGTGTCATGGTTACAATCTGTCCGAGCTCAGCAGCGGATGGATTTGGGACTAAAATCTTGAACATGAAACGGTCCATCTGAGCCTCTGGCAATGGGTATGTACCATCCTGCTCAATTGGGTTCTGTGTAGCAAGAACGAAGAATGGCTCGTCAAGCTTACGGGATACACCCATTACTGTAACCTTGTGCTCCTGCATGGCCTCAAGCAAAGCAGCCTGTGTCTTTGGAGTAGCACGGTTAATTTCGTCGGCAAGTACGATGTTACTGAAGATAGGACCCTTCTGGAACTCGAACTTAGAGTTGCCGTTTTCATCCTTTGTAATGATGTTTGTACCTGTTACGTCGGCAGGCATCAAGTCAGGTGTAAACTGAATTCTTGAGAATGGCAAATCGAATACGTTACCAAGTGAACGTACAAGACGTGTCTTACCAAGACCAGGAGCACCCTCAAGGAGTACGTTACCGCCTGCGATAATGGCGATGATTGTGGACTGAACTACCTCAGTCTGACCGATCATATCCTTCTTGATTTCTGTAAAGATCTTTTCACACTTTTCAGCAAAGAGCTTGAGCTCCTGCGCTGTCTTTTCGTCAACCTTTGGCTGCTCAGCAGGTGTCTTTGGTGCAACTACCTTTGGAGCATCCTGCTTTGGTGTTTCCTGCTTTGGAGCTTCCTGCTTTGGTGCCTCTGCTGGCACTTCGTTGTTGTTTTTCTTGCTAAATAATCCCATAATCTTTTTCTCTCCGTATACTGTAAATTTTAATTATTTCTTATCATTCTTAATTAAGTCGAGATAATTTGCGATCCACTGACGCTCTTCCTCTGTTAATTCACGGTCGAACATCTTGTCGAACTCGCCATCCAAAACGCCTTGCTCTACAAGGTCCTCAAGGGTCATATCGCCGTAGCCAGGAATAAAGATAGTTGTCTGATCCTTAGAATCCTGTGTACCGTCTCCGCCGGGTGAGCTTGGTTCCTCACTTGGCTTCTCACTTGGATTTTCGCTTGGATTCTCGCTTGGATCTTCGCTCGGCTTGTCACTTGGCTCTTCGCTTGGCTTATCGTTTTCCTGCTCGCCCTTATTGCTTTCGCCTTCCTGGTCCTCAGTTTCCTGCTCGCCGCCCTGTTGCTGGTCGCCTTCTTGCTTGTCGCCGCCCTGCTGCTGGTCACCATCCTGCTTGTCACCATTCTGGTTCTTATCAAGCTCCTGCTGTGCCTGGTCAAGCTCGCCAACCATATCCTTGCCCATTTCCTGAGCGCCGAAGTGCTCATCCTTGAACTGACCAAGAGCCTGGTTGAATTCGTCTGTTGCCTTATCTACGTCTTCCTTAGCGCCTTCCATATCTGTTTCAGACTTTTCAAGCGCATCCTCGAGCTTATCCTTGTAATCGCCAACAATGTCCTTCATCTCGTCGCTAACATCAGGGTTCTTCTGAATGTTTTCAAGGTCCCCGATCATATCTTTGATTGTTTCCTGCCAAGCCTCACCTGTCTGCTCTTGGTTATCCTGCTTGATGTTGTCAGTTGCCTGGTCGAGCTTTTCCTGATTGTTTTCCTTGAGAGCGCCGCTGATATCCTGGAAGTTTTCGTTCTTCTCAGAGCCGTCCTCATTCTTCTCCTCGAATGCGCCTGCGTCCTTGTCGAACTGTTCCTTATCCTGCTGCATACCCTGGTCGATCTGTTCCTTCATATCCTGGTACTTATCGCCAAGTGCATCATTCTTTTCGCTTTCGGTCATATTTTCGTTGTTAAGGATGTCGTCCTTGATTTCCTGATTGTTCTTATCAAGCCAATCCTTAGCAGCGTCCTTGTCCTCCTGGCTTGCATCGCTCTTGTCGATAGCATCCTTGAGGTCTTCCATTGTGTCGTTATTTTCCTTGTTTGTGAGAGAATCATTTATCTCGTCACGAATCTTGTCAAGTGTGTCTGCGATTTCCTTGTTTGTTTCGTTCTTCTGGATAGCATTGTTGATGTCCTGCTTTGCGTTCTCAGTTGCTTCCTCACGCTCAGCCTCATTCTCTGCCTTATCCATATTCTGTACATAATCCTCAAGAGCGTCCTTGATGTCAGAATCAGGAGCGTCCTTGATAGCATCGTTGATATCGCCAAGGATTTCATCCTTTACGCTATCCTGCTCAGCCTTTTCCTGCTCAAGCTCGTTCTTTTCGTTTTCAAGCTGGTTCTTTTCGTTTTCAAGCTGGTTCTTTTCATTCTCGAGATTTTCAAGAGCATCGTTCTTTTCCTGCTCTGTCATAGAAGAATCGTTCTTGATGTCTTCCATCTGCTCGTTCTTGTCCTGAATCTGCTCGTTCTTATCGTTGATCTGATCCTGCTTATCCTTGATTTCCTCGTCAAGCCTGTCAGATTCCTGCTCAGCCTTGTCAATTGCATCCTTTATATTATCAAGAGCTTCATCGATCTTGTCCTTATCCTGAGATTCAAGTGCGTCGCCCAAATCTTCAACAAGGTCGTTGTTCTCTTCCTTTTGCATATTGTCTGCAATTTCCTTCTGAGCCTCGTCCTCTTGCTCAGCCTTGTCTTCCAGCTTATCCTGTGTATCGTGGATAGCCTCGTCCTTAGCCTCTGTCTTTTCCTCGTCTGTCAATGAGTCGTCCTTGTCAATGTCCTCAAGCTTATCCTTAAGGTCATCCATTTCGTCTCTCATTTCATCCTTAGCTTCCTCATCGGCCTTGGAGTTTTCAATGATGTCCTCGATTTCCTCGAAGCCGTTCTGAATGTCGTTGTTTTCTTCGCCGAGAAGCTCATCCTCTACCTTGTCAAGCTCTTCCTTGATCTCATCCTTGGTATCCTCAAGAGTCTTGTCACTTTCTATGGAGTCCATGATGTTGTCGAACAAATCGTCAAAGGTCTTATCAAGCTCTTCCTTATAGTCCTGTTCAGCCTTGTCAACCTCTGTTTCAAGCTCGTTCTTTTCCTGCTCAAGCTCGTTCTTTTCGTTTTCAAGCTGTTCCTTGTCCTGTTCGAGCTGTTCCTTGTCCTGCTCAAGCTCGTTCTTTTCGTTCTCAAGCTGTTCCTTATCCTGTTCGAGCTTATCCTGCTCCTGCTCAAGCTCGCTCTTTTCGTTTTCGAGCTGTTCCTTGTCCTGCTCGAGCTTATCCTGCTCCTGCTCTATTTTGTCAAGAGCCTCTTGCTTTTCCTGCTCGTTCATTTCAGGATTGTTTTCGATTTCGTTCTTTTCCTGTTCAAGCTTGTCAAGCTCTTCCTCTACCTTGTCGAGCTCTTCCTGTACCTTGTCAAGATCCTCTTTAACATTTTCCTGTTCCTGCTCGTTCTTGTCAAGCTCTTCCTGTACCTTATCCTGCTCCTGCTCGTTCTTTTCAAGCTCTTCCTCTACCTTGTCGAGCTCTTCCTGAACCTTGTCTTGCTCCTGCTCGTTCTTCTGAACCTCGTCCTCAACCTTTTCCTGCTCTTCTTCAACCTTATCGAGCTCTTCTTTTACCTTTTCGAAGTCCTTGATAGCTTCTTCAAAAGCATCCTTCAATTCAGAATCCTCTTCAGTGCTGTCAACAGCATCCTGGAATGCGTCCTGAATCTGGTCGATGATTTCCTTCTTTTCCTCAGTTGTTGGCTGCTTTTCAATTTCCTGCTTCAAGTTCTCAAGAGCCTCTTCAATCTTGTCCTTGTCCTGAGATTCAATAGCGTCAGCCAAATCCTTAGTAATTTCATTGTCCTTGAGAGCTTCAATCAGCTTATCTCTGATTTCCTTCTTCTGATTGATGTAGTCATCAAGCTCGTTCTTAATTTTGTCAAGAAGCTCCAAGTGCTCTTCCTTAGTAATATCTTCCTTCAAGCTATCCTTGTAGCTATCCAAAATTTCATCAAGAGCTTCCTTGTCCTTGTCGCTCAAGTTGGAGTTATCAATAATCTCGTCGATGTACTCGATAACCTCTTGTGCCTTCTTGTAGTGTGGGTTTGGTTCTTTAGCGTAAACTGTGAAAACCAAAAGTGTTGCAAGGAGAACTGAGAGACAGCCCATCAAAATCCTCTTTGGAACTCTGATTTTGAGAGCCTTGGTGCTAAGCTGTGAAACACGAGCTGTTGCATCCTCTCTCTGAAGCTTAGCAACATAAGATGGGTCAGCCTGGTACTCAACCATTGTGCTAACACGCTCTTCAAGACCAAGCTCATCAATTCTCTTGGCAATTGTCATAATGCCGTGATTGTAACGTCTCAAATAGATAATTGTTCCGAGCACCAATGCGCAAAGAACACCGGCACCGATTGCAATAAGCACATAGCTTGACTGCATACCGTAGTGGTTAACAGGTATAAATCTGAAAACTACTGCAAGTGTAAGTGTAAGGCAAAGTCCGAAGAACAAGCCTACCGCGGATGCTCTGATAAGTGACTCTATAATTAAACGCTTTTTATAGGGTCTTACCAAATCGTTCATTCCCATATGGAACCTCCTAAAAGTTAAATTAACCTAATTTTTTACTTATATATTATAACACGCGCTTTTGGTTTTTGCAACCTTAAATAAATCCAACTTGGCAAAGCCTTGGATTTTTGTCATATTGCACAATTTTTCATTTTCCTCTTTTGTCGAGAAATGCAAAAAATTATGTAAAATGCCCAAATTTGCGTGTTGGAATGGCATTCCCTGTTGGCTTTGAGCATCAATATGACTCTTGAGTGTTACCTCAGCTTAAAGTGTTTCGTTCAAATCCTCCCTTAATTAAGAATTTGCTTGTCAGTATACGGAGAGAAATTGCATCCAAGCATTAGTCTGCAATTCTTTGGCGGGCGAATGGAGAGAAGCCCGCCAGGACAATGGACGCTATGCGCCCTTTTTGCCCTTTCACCATAATAGACGGAAAACATAGCCATTTGGTTACACATTTTTTTGAAAAAATTGAAAAAATTTTTATTTTTGCAAATTAATGCACTCTGTGCATTAAAATTTCGAATTTTTTTGAAATTTGTCGCACCGTACTTTGTTACTTCGCGCACAAGCGCGGACTTTAATTCAATTCAAAGCAAAAAAGACGCACCAACCGTCGTCAGTACGTCTTTTGTTGTTAATTATTTAGCCATCAATTCGCTCGTATTTGGGATTAAAGGGACAAGTATTTCAAGGCGTACCGCAGATTGAGGGCGCAGGCGTACATATCGTACGTCAAGGTCACAATCGAGGAACAACACAGAAATACGCCGTCAATT
>JAZQWO010000061.1:0-6980 GCA_045632405.1 Eubacteriales bacterium
CGGTCTTAAGGAAAACGTTATTATCGGTAAGCTTATTCCTGCAGGTACAGGTCTTGCTGAGTATAACAAGGTTGGCGTTAAGAGACCAACACAGGAAACTGAAACCGTTTCTGAATAATTGCAACAATAAAATCCCAACGAGATTCGTTGGGATTTTTTGTTATATAATATAAGAGACTGTCGCAAGACAGTCTCTTTGAATTTGATTTACTTTAAACCCTCAAGCTTAGCACCGTAATACTGTTGCATCCACTCGTTTCTGTTTTGGAGCCAGGTTCTTAGGCTCTTTACATTCTTGTCGAAGGTAATCTTATTTACAGTGCCTGGGATACCGTTGTCACGGTTGCGCTTGTGTGAGCCTGCGATTCTGTCATCGAGAATGATAGAGTCAATAACGTTTTGCTTAACAACATTTCCGTGATCGTCAAGCTGGTCAGCATAGAGAAGTGACATTTCGTCATTGAAATCCAACACATATTCGCAAACAAGCTTAACAAACTCTGGGGAGTGCTTGTAAAGTGAGCAGAACCAAATTTTATCATCTGTTGAGTTAACGTCAGGTCTGAACCACTGTACGCTTGCCCAAACACCTGTATAGGTCTTGTTTGCTTCGCCTCCCTCGCAAATAGTGCCTGAGAGGTTCTGATAATATGCACGCTCGTTAACCGCTGTGCCGCCGCCAATGGAGGAGCCATCCCAGAACATTGAAAGGTCGAAGTCCCAGCCTGGTCCGCCATAAAGCTTTCCGTCTTGAATGTAGAATCTTGTGGAGTCCCAAATAATATCGACTTCCTTTAGCATATCGTGCAAAATATAATATCTTGCCACGCTATCGACATCAATGTATTGCTGAATCAATTCCCAGTCACCACTCTTGATTGCAAAATCAATATGAGTGAGGTAAGCTCTAAGATTGGAAAGTGACTCTGCCTTCATATCAACAATTTCAGGACTATTTACCAAGAACTGAATTCCAAAGATAGGAGATTTGAAGCAGAAGGATTTTTCAAGATCTCCGGAAATTGGGCTATGCTCAACCTCTAATAGGAAGTCCTTGTCCTCGTCAATATCGACTCTGTTTTCACCAACATCAACAGGCGTTGTGAGCAAATATGAGCCGCGATAATTACCGTTGGTATAAAGGTCAACAACCTCATATCTACAGCTGTTTTCAATGCCTAAAAGATTTGAAAGCTCAAACATCAAGGCGTTTTTCAAAAGAGTAGAGTCATTCTGGTTGCTAAGCAAGCAATACTTCTTGCCAGCACCCAAGCCAAGCAAGTCAACCTTTGTGTTGAACTTGAAGTTGTATGGTGTTTTTGAGTGACCCGAAGAGGATCTACCTCTTATCTTAACCTCACCGTTATATTCCATAGCCTCAATGTGAGTCACACCCTTATCGTCAGTTGAAGCAACTATGATAGTGGCAGGATTATAATATGATGTGAGCTTGTCAGCATTTATAAACACTACAGGAACGTCATAAACCTTGTATTGCGCATTTTTCAACGCATTAGAAAGGATTTTTGCATTATCGTCAACCTCTGACTGTGTCAGGGAAAGCTTGTAGTTTTCCAAAACAGGAGCTATCAAAGCCAATGTTTCAGGCTGGAAATACTTGTCATAGTAAGCAGGTATCTGAGCGATTAAGGCGTCAAATACGGAGTAATCAACAGTGCCGCTTTCAAGAGTGCCGCAGGATTTGCAGGTGCTGTATTGATAGCCTCTTTGTCCTGCAACAGTGTACCAGCTGCGCTCGTGTGGGAGCATTTCTACTGTTTCGTAAATTGTTTGGTTACATACAGTACAATCGGAAATTCTTTGTCCTGTCATAGTGCAGGTTGAATTGATTGTGAATGTGTTTTCGAATGAATGTGACAGCTTAGCGGTGTTGATTTCATCTGTGAGCAATCCACAGTTAGCACAGTATCTGATTCTAAAGCCGTTTTCGTAGCAGGTGGGCTTCAAAATTTCGATAGTTGATTTTCTGCCGTGATTTGTACATACAAAATTGTTTGTAGGAATTGTAACATCCTTGCCAAGCAAATAGTCAGCTAAGAAATCAATGTCCTTTTGGTCAACAGTGCCATCGCGTACAATGTCGGCATTTGCAGTGGAAATTTCAACAGCTTCTCCCTTGCAGTGAGCAATAAGAGCGGCTAAATCGTGATAATTGATAGATGCATCACAGTTAACGTCGCCGATAATATTGAAGCTTGCTTCGTATTTGCATACATACATTTCACCGCAAACAGAGCAGGTTGAGTATTGGAATGCAGGAGACTTGAAGCCTGCGGTTACAGTAGTTACCTTTCCGTTTGATACGTGACCGATGGATTTTTCGGTAACAACCTTAACAGTCTGGTTACAGGTGAAGCATTCAACTACTCGGTAGCCGTCTGTGGTACAGGAAACAGCAGACTGCTCCAACACAGCACCGGAGTGGTTGGTCTGTGGAACAAACTCGTATCTGTCACAAATGATGCATCTGTTGTAGCCATATTCGTTACAGTTAGGAGCTTTGTCAAGATAACCGTATATGTGATTTACACAGTCATAGTCGCTTGCATAATAGCTACCACCGTTGGAGGCAGGCAATGTAGCCATACTGTTTTTAACAATAACAAGCTCAAGAGCGCTAGCCCCTGTGAAGTTGCCTGAGCCGATAACCTCAACACCTTCGCCAAACACCGCCCATTTGAGCTGCTTGCAATCCTTAAAGGTATCAAAGCCAATTCGCTTGATGCTGTCAGGAATAAATATTGTTGTAATAGAGGAGTTAGCAAATGCCTCATCCTCAAGCTTTGTCACACTATTGTTGATAACAACAGTTTCGAGGTATTTTGCACCGTAGAAGGCACGCGCGCCGATAGTTGTAACAGTGTCACTAATCTTTAATGTAGTGTCCTTCCTTGTTGCGGGGTAAACAAGCAAGGTTTTTCCGTCCTTGGAGTGGAGCACACCGTTAATGGACAAATAGTCTTTATTATTTTCTGTTGTGTAGTATGCTTCAACGTTGGGACAGGAGCTATATGCACTCATATCGTGCTTGGCATCGGGAATAACAATGCCCTCAATTCTGTCACAACCGTTAAATGCGTTTGACTGTATGCTTGACACCATGCTTATGTCAATTGTACCACCCAAAGCATCGCAGTTGTAGAAGGCGTTTGATTCAATATTAGTTGTTTCTGGACCGAACTCAATGTAGTGCAGAGCCATACAATCATAGAAGCAGCTATTCTTGAATATTTTTACGTTTTCCAAGTTGATTTTGCTAAGAGCAAAGCAATTCTTGAATGTGTTGTTTTCAATCACCGTGATGGCACTTGGAAGAACAACCTCAACAATACCGTCACAGTTTTCAAATGCGGAGCTACCAATGTAGTCCACGCTTTCTGGAATAACAACAGTACCGTAAATATAAGAGTTGGCAAACGCACCGCTTCCAATTGATGTAACGGTTTCAGGGATAGTCAGCTTGCCGAAAACTGTCTTTTTGTCCTTGAAGGCATTTTGACCGATAGCAGTTACGGTGTATGTTTTATCTCCATCTTGAACAGTTGCAGGAATGTTGAATTCCTTTGTCTGCTTTGAAAGAGTAACACCTGTAATGGTCGCGGTCATATTTGTGTCGTTCGCAGTAAACGTCCATGAAATCCCCTCGGAATCGTTGTATGTAGCCGCAATGGAAACAACCACCACAGACAATGCGAACAGCATAAATGCTATAATAAAGGCAATACCCCTTTTGCCAAATTTTCTTTTCATAAAATACCTCTCTCTGCAAAGAATGATTTTTGGTATAAATACACATAGTCATTCTACCATACAAATCTATTTCTGTCAATATTAATAATAAAATATAAAATATAATTAATACATACGTAACACTTGAAAAAGCAGATTTTATATGTTATACTTGATGTATCTATTTTTTGGAGGCGTGAAAAATGGCTTTAGTTATTCCAAAGGGTTATGAATCCCTTCTTGATATAAGACAAACAGAGCTTGCAATCAAAAAGGTCAAGGACTTTTTTGAGCGTGACCTTGCAATCGGCTTGAACCTGACCCGTGTGTCCGCACCACTGTTTGTGTCACCGGAGAGCGGCTTAAACGATAATCTAAACGGTACAGAAAGAGCGGTTACCTTTGATACATATTCTGGGGGAGACTTGGAAATAGTTCACTCCTTGGCTAAGTGGAAAAGAGTTGCTCTTAAAAACTACGGCTTCAAGGCTGGCGAGGGATTATATACAGATATGATAGCAATCCGTCGCGACGAGGAAACCGACAATATTCACTCAATGTACGTTGACCAGTGGGACTGGGAGAAGATAATTACCAAGGAGCAAAGAAATGTAGAGTTTCTCAAAAAAATGGTAAAAATTATCTATAACTCCTTGAAGCATACCGAAAACTATATTATTTATGAATATGACTTTATCGGTCAGCAGCTTCCCGAAAAGATTTTCTTCGTTACCTCACAGGAGCTTGAGGATATGTATCCCGACTTAACTCCCAAGGAAAGAGAAAAGGCAATTGCAAAGGAGCACGGAGCTGTGTTCATTATGCAGATTGGCGGCAAGCTCAAGTCAGGCGGAATTCACGATGGACGAGCTCCCGACTATGACGACTGGGAATTGAATGGTGATATCGTTGTTTATTACCCTGTTCTTGATATTGCATTTGAGCTTTCCTCAATGGGTATCCGTGTTGATGAGGAAGCCCTTGAAAGACAGCTGAAGGAGCGCGGATGTGAGGAAAGACGTGAGCTTGCATATCACAAGGCGCTTTTGAACGGTGAGCTTCCATATACAATAGGTGGCGGTATCGGTCAATCAAGAATGTGTATGTACTTCCTTCGCAAGGCTCATATAGGCGAGGTTCATTCCTCATATTGGGACGAAAAAACTACTGCGGAGTGTCTTGAAAAAGGAGTTCATCTGCTTTAATATGTGGCAATATCTCTGGGTTGTTCTAATTTTGATTTATGGCATTTTTAAAGGATTAAGAGAAGCACTTAAGAAAAAAGCAATGGAGAAAAACAGTATCTTAGAGGTGCTGTTTTTCTATACTTTATTCGCCTTTTTAATGACCATACCTATGTCAAGCGATATATTTTCCGTCAGTCTTAAATACCATTTAGTGTTGGTATTTAAGTCAGGTATAATTTTTGCCGCTTGGCTTTGCGCCTTGAACTCCATCAAGCGCTTGCCCCTTAGCGTTTACAGTGTAATAGATATGGGGCGTATCATTTCCGCCATCCTTTTGGGCGTTTTGCTTTTGGGCGAAAAGCTTGGAGTGTACCAAATTATCGGAATGGCTCTTGTTGTGTGCGGCATCACCCTTGTTAATGCAAAATCAAAGCAGGGCTCCGAACAAAAGCCAACCAAGACCGTGCTTGTTCTTATTGTTATATCGGGGCTTTTGAACTCCATTTCTTCTGTTATGGATAAATGGATTATGTCCGATGATCCAAATAGATTTCTTTTCGGTAGCGAAACAATAGAAACACCTCAGCTTCAATTCTGGTATATGCTGTATCTTGTATGCTATTACGGAATTTATATGCTTGTTAAGCGAGAAAAAGTCAACGCGGTCAAGTGCATCAAATGCCCGTGGATTTGGATTTTGAGCCTCTTGTTCGTGGTAGCCGACAGATGCTTGTTTATTGCAAATTCCGACCCTAATAGCACAGTGGTGGTAATGACCCTTGTTAAGCAATCGTCAGTTCTTGTCACCATTGTCCTTGGCAGAATGATGTATAAGGAAAAGAATATATTGTACCGAATATGCTGTGCCCTTTTGGTAATTGCGGGTATTATGATTTCCTTGATAAAAAGCTAAAAAATCCTTGACAAACAACCCTCGTTGTAGTATAATACAAATCGTGTTACAAATAGCGCTCTTTGTAAGAGCGCTCATAAGCGGGTGTGGCGGAATTGGCAGACGCGCTAGACTTAGGATCTAGTGTTTTCACGTGCAGGTTCAACTCCTGTCACCCGCACCAAACAGTAGAAATCCGAACCCAAAGCCGGTAGGCGAAGGGTTCGGATTTCTTTTTGTGTTCGGGGACGCGTGATGCTGACTTGCTGTTGTTGGCATCACGCCCGAGCACCGCCTAAGTAAATATCCTTGATAGTTGATGCCAAACGAAACCATTTTTAAGAAAGGATATTTATAATGAAAAATCAGATTACTTATACCGAACATAACGGACTTTATTACCCCGATCTTGCACTCCTTGAGAAGACCAATTACCCCATTGGCAAGTATGGCAACCTGCGCCTTGACTTTATGAAGAAGCACCGTCGCGGAACATACACCACTCTGCTCACCGAAGGACTATTGAATGAATATCTCCACGAGATCGACCTGCAAGCTCACGAAACGCTCGACATCGTAATTCCTCGCCTTGCTCGAAAACGAGGCATAGACGAAGCTCTGAAGGCTCACAATCTGCTTCAATGGGCGGCCGAGATGAATAACATCAAATCAAGCGTTGAAGAGATCATCTTGCAGGAGGTGATCTATCAATGAGATCGATTATCAACGAGCTTTGGCACGGAAACATAATTCCTCAAGAGGATAGCAGAAACAATACCAAGGAAACGAAAGAACTTCTCACTTATATATCGCGCCATCACGAGAATTTGGAGAAAACTTTATCCGACGAGCAGAAAGAAATATTCGAAAAGTTCCACGATTGTTGGAGCGAGTATGCGAGTCTTTCTGAGGCTGCTATCTTTGAATATGCGTTCAAACTCGGTATGCAAATTGCTATTGAAACCTTAATTGAATAAAACCTGGCGGTGCTATTCGCGTTTTGTGGATGCCACCGCTTTTTATCCTTACATATCCTACAAAATCCGACAAATATATTGAATTTCTTTCAAAAATATGCTATAATACAATTACACAAATTTTCTTTTAGGAGATTCAGAAGATGATTATGAATAACGAGATGCCTGATCGTT
>JAZQWO010000062.1:0-5861 GCA_045632405.1 Eubacteriales bacterium
GTATTGTTTCTTTGTAGCCCAAATGATTTTCTCGCATATCTAGTATAACAGATATTTTGAATTCTGGCGAGTATTTCTTGTTTTTTCTTGACATAAAAAATATGCACCTCCAAAAGTGTCTAACTTTTGGGGTGCATATCAGCAGGGGAAGGCTTTAATTTTGCGTTTTGTATTTACGTTGAGATATTAGACAGACAGTCAGCCCCTGTACCTACGGGTTAATAAAATCTCGTTTGCGAGCAAACATATCTTATAGGAGTTGACATACACGAGAACCCAAAAGCGGTACGCCGAGGGCGTCGTACCCTACAAGCTTTAATTTTGCATTGTG
Source organism: Eubacteriales bacterium (assembly GCA_045632405.1). GTDB lineage: Bacteria > Bacillota > Clostridia > Oscillospirales > CAG-272 > RGIG2000. The sequence continues at coordinate 332 of JAZQWO010000062.1, forward strand.
CATTTTTGTGGTACGCCAAGAATAATACTCCGCAAGCGTGATTAATGCTCAATTTTGATAAGCCTGAGGGAGCAAAAGGCGATTAGCACAAATGAGATAGCGCAGATTGAAAACAGGATGTATGAGCCTGAGTAAAGCTGCAGCGCGCCCATAAAGGCAGAGGCAAGACCGCACGCGAAGGTTAGGCTGACGCAGGTACTAACATATCCCTTTTTCAGAGTTCCCACGGTAGCGTTGACAATTCCTGCCACGTGTGCCGCCATCAATATTATCATAATTGCAGAGGACAAGCTATTAAGGTTGACCTGCAAAAATTCAAAGACGTTCAAGTAGCTGCTTGTCACCGTTTTATCGGAAATGGACGTCATTTTTGTTTCGGTCACGCGGATGACAGGCATCAAAAGTGCGCATAATACGGTTATATGAGAGCAAAGCGCAGTAATGTAATATTTGTTCTTCAAGACAATCACCTCTTTTATAGAATTGTAGCATTTTTATATTATAAAGTCAAGATAATATGCTTGACAAAACATCTCTTAGGTGCTATAATGTAAAAAAATCGAGCAAAACATGTTCCCGCAAATCAAGCGTACAGAGAGATGTGCCACGGCTGAAAGCACGTTCGCAATTGGTGTTGGGAGTACCATTTGCTTTTGTTAACTTAATAAAAGGCTCTGTCCCATCATCTGTGACACAGCCGACATAAAATGAGTTAAATCTCGGGTGGAACCGTGTAGAAATTCTGCACCCCGACAATTGCCCTTTGGTGCTTGTCGAGGTGTTTTTATTTTTTAGTATTACGGAGGAAAATATGGTTACTATTAACGGAAAAGAAATTGAATTTGTTGCCAGCGAAAGCGTTTACGACCACGCAAGACGCGCAGAGCTTGTTGACAGAAGCATTATCGCTTCTAAAATCAACGGCGTTGTTTCCGGTCTTACAGCACCAGTTAGCGACGGCGACAAGGCTGAGCTTTTGAGCTTTGAGAGTGCTGACGGAAAGCACGTTTTCTGGCACACTGCATCCCACATTTTGGCACAGGCAGTTAAAAGACTTTACCCTGAAACAAAGCTGACAATCGGCCCTGCTATTGAAAACGGATTTTACTATGACTTTGATTCAGACGTGGCATTCTCTCCTGACGTTCTCAAAAAGCTTGAGGACGAAATGAAGAAGATTGTTAAGGAAAACTTGAAGATTGAACGCTTTGAGCTTCCACGCGGCGAGGCTGTTAAATTTATGGAAGAAAAGGGCGAGCCATACAAGGTTCAGCTTATCAACGAGCTTCCAGAGGGCTCTGTTATCAGCTTCTATCAGCAGGGTGAGTTTGTTGACCTTTGCGCAGGTCCACACCTTTTTGCAACAGGTGCTGTTAAGGCGCTCAAGCTCCTACAATGCCCAGGTGCTTATTGGAAGGGCGACCAAAAGAACAAGCAGCTCCAAAGAGTTTACGGTGTTGCATTCCCATCTAAGGATGAGCTCAATGCACACTTGACCGCTATGGAAGAAGCAAGAAAGCGCGACCACAATAAGATTGGCCGTGAGCTTGAATTCTTCACCACTGTTGAATCTATTGGACAGGGCTTGCCAATCCTTTTGCCAAAGGGCTCACGCGTTATTCAGCTTTTGCAGCGTTGGGTTGAGGACACAGAGCAAAAGAGAGGCTACCTTTTGACAAAAACTCCTTTGATGGCTAAGAGAGAGCTTTTCAAGATTTCCGGTCACTGGGATCACTATCTTGACGGTATGTTCGTTATGGGCGACCCTGACGATTACACAAAGGAATGCTTCGCTCTCCGTCCTATGACCTGCCCATTCCAGTATCAGGTATTTTTGAACAAAAAGCGCTCATACAGAGATTTGCCTATGCGTCTTGGCGAAACCTCTACTCTTTTCAGAAATGAGGACAGTGGCGAGATGCACGGTCTTATCCGTGTTCGTCAGTTCACAATTTCCGAGGGTCACCTGGTGCTTCGCCCAGATCAGCTTGCGGCTGAGTTTAAGGGCTGTCTTGACCTTGCAAAATATTGTCTTGAAACTGTTGGTCTTTGGGAGGACTGCACATTCCGTTTCTCACAGTGGGATCCAAACCGTACAGATAAGTACGAGGGTACACCCGAGCAGTGGAACGAGGCTCAGGACATTATGGGCAAGCTCCTTGACGAAATCGGCTTGAAGTACGAGATTGGTATTGACGAGGCGGCTTTCTACGGTCCTAAGCTTGACATTCAGTGCAAGAACGTATTTGGCAAGGAGGACACAATCGTTACAATTCAGATCGATATGCTTCTTGCAAAGAAGTTCGGTATGGAATACGTTGACTCCAACAACCAGCTCGCAACTCCATATATCATTCACAGAACATCCCTTGGCTGCTACGAAAGAACTCTTGCTCTCATTCTTGAAAAGTATGCAGGCGCTCTTCCATTGTGGCTCTCACCAACACAGGCGGTTATTGTTCCTATTAACTCTGACTTTGATGACTATGCACGTGGAATCGAAGCGAAGATGCTTTCTGAAGGCATGAGAGTTGAGGTTGACTGCCGTAACGAAACAATGGGCAAGCGCATCCGTGAGGCACAGCTCCAAAAGGTTAACTACGTTGTTGTAGTTGGCGCAAACGAAAAGGAAAACGGAACAGTTTCTCTCCGTGCCCGTGGCGGTATTGACTGTGGTGTTATGCCAATTGACGAAATGGTAGCTAAACTCAAGGAAGAAATTGACACAAAGAAGAGATAAATTTATATATGCAAGGCTTTTGGTGTATATTTTAAGGAGATATTTATGGGAAATATTGATAACAAGGCATTGCATAAGCTGAGCTACGGCTTATATGCAGTGACCTGTAACGATGGACACAAGGATAACGGATTAATTGTAAATACAGTTGTGCAGGTGGCAAGCAACCCTCTTGTTTTGAGCGTTGCCATCAGCAAAGCCAACTACTCCCACGATGTGATTAAAAGCACAGGCAAATTGAACATAAATTGCCTAACCACAGACACTCCCTTTGATGTTTTTGAAAAGCTGGGCTTTCACAGTGGCAGAGATACGGACAAAATGGCAGGGCTTTTCCATTGGACAGGTAAAAACGGCTTGGCTGTGCTTTCAGGCGAAATTATCAACGCATTTTTCTCCTGTGAGGTCACTGATTATATAGACTTAGGCTCACACGGCTTGTTCATTTGCACAGTTTCCGAGGCTATGCACATTTCCGACGAGCCATCAATGACCTACGACTATTATCACAAAAACGTTAAGCCAAAGAAAACCGAGAAAAAGAAGGGCTTTGTTTGCACCATTTGCGGCTATGTTCACGAGGGGGACACCCTACCAGACGATTTTGTATGCCCTATCTGCAAGCACGGAGCTTCAGACTTCGAACCCATTCAATAAGCAAAAAATACCGACACGTGTCGGTATTTTTTTACTTTGTTATGTAGTCAATATCCTTAACCTCATCCTTAACATCATCCTTGATGCTCTCACCCTTACCCTTGGGAACGGGCAGGTTCCATTTGAATTTAATGGCAAGGACGCGAAGGACGATAATAATGCCGATGGCAATAAGCATTGATGCCAGATGATGTATGTGCTTATAGGTCAGGGCATAGAAGGTTGAGCCGCAAAGTGTTGGGATTAGGTAAATGTGCTTCCTGAAAATAAAGGGAATTTCCGCGGAGCAAACGTCACGCAGAACACCGCCGCCAACACCTGTGATACAACCGCAAAAGATAAGTAAAACAGGATTTTGTGCGCCCTGTTCAACCGCCACATTAACACCAAAGACGCAAAACACACTAAGACCGATAGCATCTGTGAAGTCAATAGCAAAATCTCGGCTATGCTTTGTTATGAAGTCTGCCGTTTTTGGTATAAATGCCAAAACGAAGCACACAAGGGAAACGCAAATACAGGTCAGCGCCAAATAATGATATGACCTCTCTGTCAGAATTTTTGGCACTCCGCCCAAAATCACATCTCGCAGCATACCACCGCCAAAGCAGGTCAAAAGCGCAAATATCAACGCGCCTACCGCATCTGTTTTCTTTTTGATGGCAATGACCGTGGCGGAAATTGCAAAGGACAAAACGCCAACGTATTCAACTATACTTAAAATTATATCTACCATATAAATACCTCTTTTGTAATCACAAGGTAATAATATCACAAAGAAGGAGCAAATTCAACTCATTATATGGAAATTTTAGTATTATTATGTTAAAATAGGATAGAACCTTTAAAAGTGCGAGGAGATAAAATGGAAATTAAGCCTATTGGATTTATAAAAAATGCCTTTCCCACTAAATTTGGCTTGCCAAGGCAGGGCATCATTTGCAAAAGCATTACCGCAACCTTGGTTTTCGAGCCTGAATATAGAATTGCCGAGGCTCTGCGCGGTCTTTCCGAATATAGCCACGTGTGGGTGATTTGGGGCTTTTCCGAAAATGAGGGCAAAAAATTTTCTCCAACCGTGCGCCCCCCAAGGCTTGGCGGTAACACGCGCATGGGTGTGTTTGCCACTCGCTCGTCCTTTCGCCCAAATTCTTTGGCTCTTTCCTGCCTTCAGCTTGACGGGATAGAAAAAACAGAAAAATACGGATATGTGCTCCACTTGTCGGGGGCTGATATGATGGACGGCACTCCTGTTTATGACATCAAGCCATATTTGCCACACATTGACAGCATACCTAACGCCAAGGGCGGCTTCAGCACGGAAATTGAGGACTACACAAAAGAGGTAATTATACCAAATGAGCTTTTGGAAAAGCTGCCGCCACATCTTGTTCCCTGTTTAAAGGAAGCACTTGCGCAAGATCCTCGCCCATCATACATTGAGGACAGTGAGCGCATTTACGGCTTTGCCTTTGATAGCTTTGAGGTTAAATTCAAGGTGCAGGGCAAAATTCTGACAGTTGTAAGCATAGAGGGCTGCACAAAACACGAAATGACGTTGCATCACGAGCCGTTTTCCGCTATTAAGGAAGGCTGGAAAACCGTGGAAATGCGTTTATGTGACGAGAAAAGAATGATGCTGAAAATTGGTGATACCATTGAGTTTACAGACCGTGAAACTAAGGAAAAAATGCTGACACGTGTAGTTAATTTGGAAAAATTCAAGGATTTCTATGAGCTTTATGCAAGCTATGGCAAGGTGGAAATCGGCTACCGCGAAAATGAAGCAGCGCACCCCGACGATATGAGCCAATATTATTCTAAAGAGGATATAGACAGGTTTGGCACCTTGGCAATTACAATTGAGCTACTATAAAACAAAAAAGCTTCTCATAAGGATGTTTGTGTTTTGTAGGGGCGATTCATGAATCGCCCGCTGAAATACGCAAAACAAAAACGGGCGATTCACGAATCGCCCCTACGGACACACATAATTTTCGGCAGAGGACTTGTTTTCTCTGCCGATTTGTGTTATAATATATTCAACATTGTAGGGGTATGGGCTTTGCCCGATGCCTTGTAATACAAAGGCGAAACTGGCGATAAATGCAAAGGAGATATTTAATGATTGAA
>JAZQWO010000063.1:0-13137 GCA_045632405.1 Eubacteriales bacterium
CATCTCTAAATAGTTAGGTTTTAGGTGCGAGGCATTTTAGAACGAGCCAAAAAGCTCGTGTTTAAGGCAAAATTTTGCCGATATATAAAAATATTTAAAAAAATTTTAACGCCAAAGACGGGGTTTTTGTCCGTTCCAAAACTGGTTCGTTTCACTCTCGCAAGGCATGTCTATATTACAAAGCCTTTTATAATTACCAACCTTGCTCGGTTCTGTTAATAATATCGTCCTGCAAGGAGCGTGAAAGTGTGGTAAAGAGTGCGCTGTAGCCTGCTACTCTTACTACCAATGTTTTGTATTTTTCGGGGTTCTTTTGCGCGTCAAGCAATGTTTCCTTAGTTACAACATTGAACTGAACGTGCATACCCTTTTGGTCGAAATATGAACGAATGAGCGCAACAAACTTGGAAAGTCCGCTCATACCCTGAAGGGCTGACGGATGGAACTTCTGGTTAAGAAGTGTGCCGTTTGATGCAACGCCCTGCTCCAGCTTTGCAACTGAATTTGCAGTAGCGGTTGGTCCCTTGATATCTCTGCCCGATGCAGGTCCGATACCGTCTGCAAGTGGGGTGTAGGCAAGTCTGCCGTCGGGAGTTGCGCCTGTTGATGCACCCAGCGGAACATTTGCAGAAACAGGATAAAGTCCTGCCTGGAAAATACCACCGCGTGGGTTCTTGTATTTCTCAACCTCCTTGGTGTAGCTGTTTGCCACATCACGGGCAAACATATCTACATCGTAAATATCGTTGCCGTATTTAGGAGCCTCATCCTCGATTAAGCGCTTGATTTCCTTATATCTTGCCTTCAATTCAGCGCTCAAGGATGTTTGATTTGTTACCTCGTCGTAAATTGTGCGGATTGCACTCTCGTTTATTTCAATGCCCTGCTTCACAAGCTCTGTGGCAATCTCGGTTGTGAGTCTTTCTGCCGCCGCACCCTGTACGCCGTAGCCGTAGTTAGCGCGCAACGCATCGCGAAGCTCTGCTAAGGTAAATCTCTTTTCCTCAAACACAAGCTTTTTGATAGCTACAAGACCGTCGGTGTTATTGGCAATACCAAAGCCCTGTGGACCTGTGAAATTGTAGATAGCGCCGCCCTCCTGCAAGGATTTACCTCTGCCGATACAGTCCTCTACCATACAGGACTGGAATGGAAGTGGGCATCTTACCGCGTGTGCCATGTCTATGGCGTTATTTGCATTAACGAGAAGCTTTATCATATAGCTTTGCTGAGCCTTATATGCATCATAAAACTCCTCAAAGGTTTTCATGCCTGCAACGTCCCCTGTGTCAGGGCCTATTTTCTTGCCCTTATCGTAGCCGTTTGAGAAGGCAAGCTCCATTGGACGGCACATATTGAAGAATGCCGCATCGTGCCAGCCGTCTGTCTTTCCTGCCTTTTGCGGCTCAACGCAACCGATAATACAGTAGTCGCGCGCATCCTCAAGGGTGAGTCCTCTTGCCATAATAGACGGAATTATAATTTCGTCATTATAGTATGCGGGCAAGCCTGTGCCAAGTCTTGTAAGAGCCGCCGCCTTGATGAGCAAGGGCTCGGGTGAGCCGTTCCATACTCTGATAGAGATAGATGGCTGTGGAAGTGGCACGTGCATAGCCGCCTCGATGCACATATATGAAAGGTCGTTTGTTGCGTCCATACCGTGAATGTTCTGTCCGCCTACGATTAGATTTTGGAACATACCGTAGCCTGCAAAGCCGTCAGCGGATGCCGCATCTCTTACCTTGTTTATATCGTTGAATTTTACCCACAGGCAATCAAGAAGCTCCTGTGCCTGCTCATAGGTGATTTTGCCACTGTCAATGTCCTTTTTGAAATACGGGTACATATACTGGTCAAATCTGCCCGGAGAGATAGAGTGACCGCTTGACTCAACCTGCAAAAGAAGCTGAATGAACCAAAATGTCTGGCAAGCCTCATAGAAGCTTGTTGCACCGAATTCGGGAACTCTTGCACAGTTGCGCGCAATTGCCTCAAGCTCTCTTTTTCTTTGTGGGTCGCTTGTTCTTTGTGCTGTTTCCTTTGCAAGGGCACTGTATCTGCGTGCGTATTCAATTACCGCCTGGCAGCTTTCTATAACTGCAAAGAGGAAATTGCTCCTTGCAACATAATCTCCGTCTGATACATCAAGCTTGGAAAGTGCATTTTCAGCCTCTGCAATAATGCCGCGATAGCCGATTTTCATAACCTTGCCGTAGTCAACGCAAACGTGGCCTATACCGTTATAAAAATAGTTACCGGGGGTGAAAACGGAATGCTCCACAAAGGCTTCATACGCCTCGGGTGCCATATTTGCCTTTGCTAAATCGCTTGTTGTTTTGCCGTGCCACCAAGGATAGATTTCGCGTAGCTCTGATTTTGTTTGCTCGCTTATGTAAAAGGGGTCAGCAGCTCTTTCGGAAACTGTGTCAAGCTCGGACAAAAGCCACTCGTAAGAATATTCAGGGAAAACCTGGCAGCCGCGAGGGGAAACTGTTGCGCTGCCCACAATAAGCTCGCCATCTCTTATAACAATTGGTATATTTCTTAAAATATGAGCAAATGCCGCACTTCTGCGCTTGATTATAGGCAAGTCCTCAGTCAGTTTGTAGCTTTCGGTTACAAGCTTTCCTCTTGCTGACTCAATCTCAGGCATTTTCTCATAAAGGTCATTTACAAGACGCTCAATTCTTGCGCTTTTTTCAAGCTGAAACTTAATGTTTTCCAAGGTCGTTGCCTCCTTTACATTTGATTCCAAAGCTCCCCGTGTGGAGATGCTATGACTGTATATGAGGAAAGCATAGCAGACTTCTTTGCGTGTTCTGCACCTGCCTGAACAGCCGCTGTAACATCACCTACATCGCCTGTAAGCATTACTACGCCCTTGCCCCCCATACCTCTTGACACTCTTATGTCATATATTTCTACCCTTGCAGTCTTAACGGCTATATCTGCCGCCTTGATTGCGCTTGCTGCGGAAAATGTTTCTATAAGTCCAAGGGAGCCGTTTCTTTCTCCTGCCTGTGTGCCGAAAAGCGCCTTTACAACCTGCTCGTCAATTCTACCCATAACGGACGAATCTATAACATAGCCGTCAAATTTGCTTGCAACATGCTCAACCGCCACTGTTACATTAGAAATTGAGCCTGTTAGCACAATCTCATATTTTCCCGGACAGGATGGATGAGCTGACACCATTTCAATGCCTGCACTCTTGAGCGCCGCATCTGCCGCCTCAACACCCTTAGGTATGCTTTTTAATTCAATAACGCCTATTGCCTTATACATTTCATCTTACCCTATCAATTATTATTTTTCCGTTTGCTATTGAGGCAACACCGGAAATTGATGCGTGCTGTGGCAAGGAAAGTCCCTGTGCACACTCCGCTATCATATCTCCCTCGTTAACAGATGCGCCGTCTGAAATAGCCACAACGCTTGGTGCGCCTATATGTCCTGAAAGCGGAATTTCAACTCTTGCAAAATCATACATTTCGCCGCCGAAGTCCGCAACCTTATCAAATTTAGCTATGCCCAAAAGGCTGGTCCATTTGTCGGATGGCACCATTCGATAGTCCCTCTCCGCCTTAACCTTATAATCCCCTGGAATGTTAAACCTAAGCTTGTTCTTTGCAAGCAGTGCCTTGTAGCCGTCAATCACCGCCTTTGGTGAAATGCCCTGATTGCACGCCAAGCCCTCACAAATGCCACATCCGCAGCAAAGGGTTGCGCTCAATACCATTTCAGGCATTACCTCTGCCACACCCATAGCTGTCCTTACCATTTTGTGCGGCTCAAGTGGGTAGCCAAGCAAGTGCCTTGGACACATATCTGTGCATCTTGTGCACTGACAGCAAGCGGTTTCCGCTCTTGTGACTGCCATTTTGCGGTTAATCAGCTTTGACGATACTGCCTGTGTATAATCTGGAAGAATTAAAATCCCCTTTGTGGTTTTGCTAATCACGTGGGTTCTATAATTGATTACCTTACCCATTGAAGGTCCACCGTCAATTACGGAATATCCTTCCTTTACTGTTATGCCAAGGCGGTCAAAAATGTCCGCAAGCCTTGTACCAACAGGCACCTTTATAACAGTTGAGCTTTTAACATCTCCGCCGATTGTCAGCCATTTCTTTGTAACAGGCTCGCCATACTTTACTACCACGCCAAGATTGTACATTGTTTCCACATTGTAAACAATAACACCCTCGGTAATGGGGAGAGAGCCAGGCTTTACCAATCTTTTGGTAGCCTCGTATATAAGGCTGATTTCATCACCCATTGGGTAAACATCAGGTAGCACGGAAATGAAAATACCCTTAGCAAGCTCCTCGCCGTGTACCATACCAAGCCTTTTTGCTGTATGTGCCTTGATGGCAACTAGCGCCTTTGGTATTTTTGTGTGGGAAAGCACCTTTTCAATGCCCAACAAAACCATTGGCAGCTCGTCCTTCAAAATTATGTAGTCTGTATATAAAAGCGGCTCGCACTCGGCACCGTTGATAAGGAGAAGATTTGCTCCCTCCGCAAGCTTTGCGTAAGAGGGGAATCCTGCTCCGCCACCGCCGAGAATGCCATGCTTTTGCATTAAATTCTTTAGTTCCTGCATTTTTTCACTCTTTCAATTGTTTTTCGCGTATGTTAATGTTGTTAGCGACCTGTCTTTTTAGTCAACGATACCTACAATAACTGCATCTGCCGGACTGTTTGTGTTGTGCAAGGCAAGTCTTGCGGAGCTGCCTGTGGTGATAAGAACAGTTTCTCCAATGCCTGCTCCAACAGAGTCAATGGCAATTATATATTCGTCTGTGCAAACGCCGTTTTTGATAAGCTGAACCTCCATAAACTTACTGCCTACCAAGGAGTCCTGCTTTCTTGTGGAAACTATGTTTCCTCTGATAATTCCCTTTAACATTTTTCCTTACCTCACTTTACAATCTCTGCCATAAAGCCGTTACCTATGCCTGCCGCATTTGCATCGTCAGTATCAACGTGCATTTCTAAGCGGAAGTCCTTATGTACTCTTACCTGTACGTCAAACCATCTTGTGCGGCGAGCGCCGTTTACATCTATGTCAACGTAGTCACCGTCGCTAAGTCCAAACACCTCTGCCTCAGAGGGTGACATATGTATGTGTCTATTTGCGATTATACAACCCTCGGAAAGCTCAACAATGCCCTTTGGACCTACAATTCTGATAGGGGCAGAGCCTTCTATCTTACCTGACTCACGCACAGGGGGCTTCACCTTTAACACGTAGGAGTCTGTTGCTGATATCTCAACCTGTGATGCTTTTCGCACAGGACCTAAAACTCTTACATTTTCAATTGGTCGCATTGACGGACCTATGATGGTGAGCAGCTCCTTGCAAGCATACTGACCAGGCTGGGAAAGCTCCTTCATAGGAGTCAACTCATAACCCGCGCCAAAAAGTGTTTCCAGGTCTGCCTGTGACAAATGTATGTGCCTGTTGGAAATACCGATTGGAATTCCACCCTTATTTACTTTTGCTGTATTTGTTGTGCCGTTCATTTCGAGAAGGGCGCGCTTTACCATTTCGGCTATTTTTTCAGTTGAAATATCCATTTTTGTATCCTTTCAATAAGCTTTGTTTATTGCCTCGTACTGCAGAAAAGCTCAACAGATGTTAAGCCCTTTTGCAGTACCCAAAGGGCATAAAGCCCTTTGGATGCTGAAAAAATTCAACCTTCTATTATTCGCAAAATTACTTAATAGATGGAAGAAGCTTCTCAACGTCTGCGTGTGGTCTTGGAATTACGTGTGTTGCGATAACCTCACCAAGTGAAGTAGCTGCTGCAGAGCCAGCCTCAACTGCTGCCTTAACTGCACCAACGTCACCGCGAACCATAACGCTAACGAGACCGGAGCCGATCTTTTCGCTACCAACGAGAACTACGTTTGCAGCCTTTACCATTGCATCAGCCGCCTCAATTGCAGCTACAAGACCTCTTGTTTCTACCATTCCGAGTGCTTCCATTTGTAAATCCTCCTATAAGATTATAATTATTTTTCATTTTTTATTTTAAAGCCGAATTTATAGGCTTCAAAAGCTTTGTTTAACCCGTTGTTAAAAATCTCATAACATCGGGGTGCGGGCGAGCTATAACCTCGCAGCACTTGACGTTTCCAACCTCTGCGGCCGCGGCAGCACCTGCCTCAAGTGCGGCTCTTACCGCGGAAACCTCGCCTTCAACGACTACTGTTACCAGTCTGCCGCCGAGGCGCCTTTCCACGTGAATGAGCTTTACATCAGCCGCCTTTACCATAGCGTCAAGTCCTGTGATTGCAGCTACCATAGCCTGCACTTCAAGTAACGCTATTGCCTTCATACTATAAAATCCTTAAATTACTTTATAATAGGAAGAAGCTTTTCAACGTCTGCGTGTGGTCTTGGAATTACGTGTGTTGCAATTACTTCGCCAAGGGAAGTAGCTGCTGCAGAGCCTGCCTCAACTGCTGCCTTAACCGCACCAACGTCACCGCGAACCATAACGCTAACGAGACCTGAACCGATCTTTTCGCTACCGATAAGAACTACATTTGCAGCCTTTACCATAGCATCAGCCGCTTCAATTGCAGCTACAAGACCTCTTGTTTCTACCATTCCGAGTGCTTCCATCATTGTTTTATTCTCCTTTTAATTATTATCTTAATTTATCTTTGCCCAAAGCGGATAAGTGAGCAAACCACTCAATTTCCTCGCTCTGTCTTGCAATCACCTTGTGGGTGATGTACAATTCTCTTTTTTCAGCCTCTGCCTTGCCTGCCAGGATAGCTGCATCAACTGCAGCCGCAGAGCCTTCGATTTTTATAGCCATTACAAGTGGAACTCTTGCGGAGTCACCGCCTGCAGGCTTGTTCTTGTCAATGGCAACTACCTTTACGTCAGCCGCCTTAGCCATAGCATCAGCCACCACTATTGCGGTAGCAAAGCCATAGACCTCAATCATTCCAAGAGCCATTTTAAAACTCCTTATTCAGCCACATAGCAAATCTTGATGCCCTGCTGAGAAACGTTAACCTCCATTGCCTCATTGAGCTTGTCAAGAGGGAATGTGTGGGTAATAAGCTCCTTTATCGGAATGTTCATTTCTCTTGCCTGGCGAAGGAATGCCATTGTTGTTGGGTAGTCGTCAGCACTGTAATCCCAAGAGCCAACAACGTTGATTTCCTTGTTACACATAGCAAAGTGTGGGTTGATGGTGTATTCACCGTTGTTAACGAAGAAGCCCATTTCGCACATTCCGCCACCTCTACGAATATATTCGTAAATATCCTTAGCAGCGGCAGGTGCGCCTGTGCATTGGAATGCAAAGTCAACGCCTACACCGTTTGCAACGCTCTTAACAAGGTTAACTCTTTCCTCAAGAGACTTAATCTCATTGAAGCTGATAACTGTCTTTGCGCCAAGCTTCTTTGCCATTTCAAGTCTTTTTGGAGTACCGTCAATAGCAACGATGTGGTTAACACCTGCGGCACGAAGAACGCTTATCATAACAAGGCCAACAGGGCCAAGACCCTGAACGAGCACCTTGGAGTTGAAGTTGATAAGTCCTGTGGTGTTTGCTCTCTTGAGGGCGTGTACGCAAACGCAAGCAAGCTCAAGAAGCATTCTCTCCTTCAAGTCAAGGTCGTTAACTACAAAGTATGTAGAGCCCTTGCCACTGATGAGAAGGTGGGATGCAAACCAGCCTGTGAGTGGGTTAGCATCGCTGTGTGGGATAAGTCCGAAAACGCCCTGCTTGTCGCAAAGGTTAGTGTTTGCGGGCTTGTTGCGGCAAACAAAGCATTCGCCACAGCTGATAACAGATGTAACGATTTTATCGCCAACCTTGATTGGGTTGCCTGCTGTGTCAGCCTTAATATTTTTACCGAGAGCAACGATTTCGCCTGTTCCCTCGTGTCCGAGAGTTACAGGAATAAGTCCGAAGGGGTCGCCCTTCCACTCGTGAACGTCAGTTCCGCAAACGCCACAGCCCTCAACCTTAACGAGAATATCATTGTCGCCAACGGCAGGAACAGGAAATTCCTTAACCTCGATTTTCTTGTGAGCGGTGAGCATTGCAACCTTAGCTGTTTTTGGAACGCCTGCGCCTGTCTGGCTCTTTGCAGGGGTCATTTCGCCAAGAATCTTGCGAACTATGCTCTCTACCTGTGATGATGAAATGTTCATTTCTTTTTCCTTTCCTTAGATAATTCTAAAGCTTTCTGCAAGAACGCAACGGCGGAGTCTTGTGAAGCTCTTTGCGCTTGTGATACCCTCACCTGTTGGACCCGCTATTGTAAAGGTGGTGTGACCCTCACCGCCAAAGCCTATGCCTGCATAGGATGGGGCATTCTTTACAAAGATAGTGGTTTCAACAGCACGCGCAAATCTTGTAAGATTGTCAATGTTTTTGGAGTGCATATGAGCTGTATGACGGTTGCCGTGCTCTGCTTTTACAGCCAAGTCAATAGCCTCGTCAATGTTTTTAACTCTTACAATAGGAAGAATAGGCATCATAAGCTCGTGCTGAACAAAGTCGTGCATAAAGTCTGTTTCACAGATAATGCAACGGATTTTATCGCAAACGGTAATGCCGATTTTTTCAAGCAATACCTTGGCATCTCTGCCGACGCAGTCACGGTTTACGATTTTGTTTGTTATGCCTGTCTTAGGATTTGTTTTCTCAACGAGAACAACCTTGGCAAGCTTGTCTGCCTGCTCCTTAGTGATGAGGTATGCGCCGCTTGCCTTCATAGCCTCGATTAGCTCGTCTGCTATGTTTGCAAATGCAAATACCTCTTTTTCAGCGATACAAGGCAAATTGTTATCAAAGGTACAGCCGTCGATAATATCCTTGCCCGCCTTCTTTATGTCTGCGGTATCGTCAACGATAACAGGTGGGTTGCCCGCGCCCGCACCGATTGCCTTTTTTCCGCTGGAAAGAACGGATTTAACAACACCGGGGCCGCCTGTACAAACAAGAAGCTTAATTCTTGGGTCCTTGTACATTATGTTTGCTGTGTCAAGTGTTGGCTTTACAACTGATGAAACAAGAACTCTTGGTCCACCAGCCATAGCGCTTGCACGGTTGATAAGGTCAACCGCATAGTTTGATGTTGCAATAGCATTGGGATGTGGGTTGAACACAACACCGTTTCCTGCTGCTATCATTCCTATACTGTTACAAATAACAGTTTCTGATGGGTTTGTGCTTGGGGTAATGCTTCCTACTACTCCAAAGGGAGCCATTTCGGTAAGGGTAAGACCGTAGTCACCTGTTTTCACCTGTGCGGCAATATCAGATGTACCTGGGGTTTTGTCCGCAACCAGCATATGCTTTGCTGTTTTGTGGTCAACTCTGCCCATTTTTGTTTCGCTGACACCGAGCTCTGCCATTACAGGTGCTTCGTTTCTGCAAAGGTCACGAATTACTGAAATAACCCTTTCTCTTTCGTCAAGAGACATTGCGCGAATAGCGCGGTATCCCTGCTCTGCGGCATCAATGGCTTCGTTCATATCAGTATAAACACCGATAAACCTTTTGCCATTGTAGCTCGCTCCGTCGTATTCATATTTGGTAGTGGGAGATGTGCTTCCAAGCCCCTTCATAACCGAGGCAACAATTTGTTCAATTTGCGCCTCTGTCCAATTTATAGCCATATCAAATCTCCTTTACTGTTTGGAGAAAATTACTTTCCAAGAGCAGCAATTACTCTGCGTGTGATTTCAGCAACAAGCTCCTCGTTTGCCTCGCACTTGCACTCTGTTTCACCGTAATCGATACCAGGGTGACGGCCAGGAAGGTTCATCTTCTTACGGAGATCCATAAGCTTCTTGAGCTGATCGTTAGGAATTTCGTGAACTGCGCCAAGCTCCATTGCGTACTTACAGATCTTTGCGTTGAACTCAACCTCTTCCATAACGAACATAGCCTTCTGAAGATTGAAGCCTACTGTCAAAGCACCGTGGTTCTGGAGAAGGAATGCATCGTGGTTTTCGATGTATGGCTCAAGTGAGTCAGGAATTTCCATTGTGGATGGTGTGCCGTAAGCACATGTTGGAACCTCACCGATTGTAAGAACTGCCTCTGGCAAGATGTACTGGTCAAGGTCAATGCCTGCGATTGTGAATGCTGTTGCAATCGGTGGATGTGCGTGAACTACTGCGCCAACGTCAGGACGCTTCTGATAAACGCGCATGTGCATCTTGATTTCGGATGATGGGTTGAGCTTGCCCTCAATCTTGTTACCGTTTCTGTCAACCTTGATAATCATATCAGGGGTAAGAGCGCCCTTTGATACGCCTGTAGGTGTGCAGTAGTACTCGTTTTCGCTAACCTTTACGGAGATGTTACCGTCATTTGCAGCAACAAAGCCGAGGTGATAAAGAGCGTGGCCAACTTCGCAGATTTCCTTTTTAATTTCGTAAGCTGATTTCATTTTTGTGTTTTCCTTTCGAATTATATATAAATTTTTTATAAGCGTTATTTAATGAGCTTGTATGTGTCGAGGGCTATCATATATTCCTCGTCTGTAGGGATGGCAAAGGTGCGAACCGTCGCTCCCTGCTTTGTGATTTCAACCTGTGTGCCTCTTTTCGCATTCAAGTTGATTTCGTTGTCGATTTCAATTCCGAGATAAGACATATCGCGGCAAATCATTTCTCTTACAACACCGTCATTTTCACCGATGCCTGCTGTAAAGACAAGGGCATCAAGTCCGTTCATTTCCGCTACATAAGAGCCTATGATTTTCTTAATGTAGTGAACAAGAATTTCCATTGCAAGAGCTGCTCTCTTGTTTCCGTTATCCTGTGCTATAAGCACATCTCGGCAGTCGCTTGACACGCCTGAAACGCCAAGAAGTCCTGACTTAGAATTCAGAAGCTTTTCAACCTCAGCGGGAGAAAGTCCTTCCTTTTTCATTATATAAGGTACAACGGTTGGGTCAAGGGAGCCACTTCTTGTTCCCATAGGAACACCCTCTTGAGGAGTGAAGCCCATTGATGTGTCAACCGCGCGTCCACCAACGCTGGCAGTGATTGATGAGCCGTTGCCAAGGTGACAGGTGATTACCTTTGCGTCATCCTTGCCAAGAATTTCCATCACCTTGCCGCACACATATCTATGAGATGTGCCGTGAAAGCCATAACGGCGAATTTTGTACTTTTCGTAAAGCTCGTATGGGATTGGGTAAATATACGCGCGCTCCTCCATTGTGGAATAATAGGACGTATCAAACACACCCACGTGCTTGATTTTTGGCATAACGCTCTTGCAAGCCCTAATTCCGCTAATTGCAGGTGGACCGTGCAAGGGGTTGATTTCAACTATGCTTTCAAGATACTCAAGCTCTATATCTCCCAAGACACTTGACTCGCGCAGCTTTTCGCCACCGTGAGCAACTCTGTGTCCCACAGCGCCGATTTCCTCAGCTGACGAGATAACGCCAAGCTCGGGGTCGCACAAAAGCTTGAGGACAAGCTCGATAGCATCCTTATGGTTGCCAAGGCTTGCTTCCGCCTTGTAATTTTCCTTGTCCGGACGCTTGTGAGTGATAATACCGTCAATACCGATTCTCTCACACAAGCCCTTTGCAAGAACAGAGCCGTCATCCATATCAAAAAGCTGATACTTCAAGGATGAGCTGCCCGCATTTACAACGAGAATTTTCATTTTTCCTCTCCTTTGCTTCTCCTTTATTAATAATGTAGATTTTATTCGAATATACGCTTCGATTGAAGCTCCGCTTCACTCTCGCCAACGCTATGAGCTCTGGCAGAGTTTTGATAAACGATTTTGTAGCACAAGGCGTCGATAACAACGAGCCTTGAAATATGAGAATTAAGTCCTAGGGTGCTGTGCATTGTCTCTTCCGTGTCCGTCAGGAGCAAGATGTCGCTTTGCCGCGCAATTGGCGAGCGCTCCTTAGAGGTGATGGAAATGGTGGTTGCGCCGTGCGCCCTTGCCAGCTTCATTGCCTCAACTATATCCTTGGACGAGCCGGATTGAGAAATTCCGATAACCACATCCCCTGCCTTCAGCTGTGAAATTGCAATTGACTGCATATGCGTGTCAGCATACGCGCTGGAATTACAGCCTGCGCGCAGAAGCTTGTTGCTTGCATCCTCTGCAACCTGTGCCGATGTGCCAAGACCGATAAGCACTACCCTCCTTGCGCCAGATATAACCTCCGTTGCCTTTGTCATGCTCTCCGCAGAAAGTGTTTTTTTCGTACGCTCGAGGGACATATATGCATCGTTGCATACCTTTTCAAAAATGGCATAGCAATCGTCTTGGCTGGTTATCATTGGAACGATAACCTTTTTTTCGTGCTCCTTGGCAAGGGTGATTTTCAAATCCTGATATCCCCTGCATCCAAGACGCTTGGAAAAACGAACTATGGTTGCCTCACTGCTTTCACATTTAGAGGCAAGATCGGTTATGGAATATGGAAGCACCTCACCGGAGTGAGAAAACAACCAGTCAGCGACTTTCTTCTCGGATCTGCCCATATCGTTATACATAAGCTGAGCCCGCAGTAAAGTCCTGTTCAATTTTTGCCTCCTTTCTGTTATTTTCAGTGTTTTTGAAAATTATTTTCACTTTTTCAAATATTTTTCACTCTTTTGTGAAAATTTTGAAAATCATTTTCAAATATTATGAAAATTACTTTCACAATTCCGATTTTAGCACAAAAATAGTGTTTTGTCAATATTTTCCGCAAAATTTGAAAAAACATTTTAAAAAGCCATATATTTATATATTAATTCCTTTTCGGCAAGGCTTTTAAAACCCTTTGGTTTTGAAAATTTTTTTCACTTTTTTACAAATTTCATTTTTGAAAACTTTCAAATGCAATTTTTTCAAGTTCACAATTTTGACATAATTCAAAAATGAAAAACAAAAGGAACGGATATCCCGTTCCATTATCACAACAAAAAGTATGCCTTGCGAGAGTGAAACGAACCAGTTTTGGAACGAACAAAAACCCCGTCTTTGGCGTTAAAATTTTTTGAAATATTTTTATATATCGGCAAAATTTTGCCTTAAACACGAGCTTTTTGGCTCGTTCTAAAATGCTCGCACCTAAAACCTAACTATTTAGAGATGATTTTTGGTGCGGAGGAGGAAG
>JAZQWO010000064.1:0-8818 GCA_045632405.1 Eubacteriales bacterium
ATCTCCCTTGTAGATGTAACTTTCAACATATTTTTTGCCAAGTTGAGCCTTCTTTTCGGCTCTAATTCTTTCAAGCAAAACTGATGCTGGTTCATCGTTAGGATCTTGTGGAACAAGTTTGCCTTGAATAGCATATTGCAAAATAGATTTTTTCAGTTTTTCGTAAATCTCTCCGTCTAACTTAGTTGCTTGCTGTTCCAATCTATCGTATTCACTAATCATTGGGTTAAAACATTTAAGCGTGTCAATGATACGTTGTTGCTCGTTTTTGGGCGGTACAGGAATTAAAAATGCTCCAAGTTTTTTTACGGAAACAAACTCAAATGTAGTTTTTCCTGCGGCAGAATGTAAAAGACTAGAAAAATACTCGCCAATACCATACAAATATTCATCAGTTAATAAATTTCTGTGCGTATGTTTTACCGTTAACGCATTAAATTGCTGATTAGTGGTAAGTGGTATTTTAGTTTGAGCATAAACTCCAACGGATGCGGTACAGCATAGTAAAAAACTATTAGCTGGAACAATTCTATCAGCAGTAATTGCTTCTTCCGTAATATGTTGTTGAGTTGAATAAATTATATTACCTTGATTACGAATGTCTTCAACCGTAAACCAAGGAACTATACCATTGCTCCAAAATTTTGTTTCACTTCTTAAAGGTGTAAATCCGTTGCGAATATCATAACAATCTTTGATACGACACCAACACCAACTATCGGGAATATCGAATGGTATTTCATCATCAATGTTTTTAACTTCTTTGCCGATCTGCTCATAATAGCAATTATAATCTCAAAATAAGTCTGGACTTTTCAAACTTTATGTGATATTGTGGTGTTACCAAACAAAGGAGGTGCATTATGATATTAGAAGCGTTAAAAAATTTATATCCAAATTCGAGTGAAAAGGTGCTTATAGCTGTAAAGGAAGACCTTGAAAAGCTTCGTGGAAAGCAGGTAAGCACAGCGGGGCTTGTAGAGTGGATGGACAAGCTTGTTGTAGTACACACAATTAATGAAGCATTAAAAATAGAGGACGATTCAAAGCCGACCCGTGTCGGTAATGAGTCGTCCTTTGTTTATGTGGAGGGCAGTGATGAAATCAATGATTGATGAGCTGTGGTATGGAAATGTATCTCCAATGGATGATACTCGAAATAACACAGAAGAAATGAAGGAGCTGATGAGCTACATAGCTCGGCATCAGGAAGAACTTATGGCAACACTAACGGACGAACAGAAGGCGATTTTTGAGAAGTTCGACGACTGTTGGAGCGAATACGCAAGCAAGGCAGAAAAAGCGATATTTTCATATGCCTTCAAGCTCGGAGCAAGGCTCACGCTCGAAACACTAACCGACTGAAAAGCACGGCAAAAACCGTGTTTTTTCTTTGTCAATTTTAAGGTGTCTTGGAATTGCGACATGCAAGACTTGACAAATTTTTCACTATCCGGTAAAATAGAAAAACATAGAGCAACACCCTTGTGTTGGGCTCGTAAAATAGTTTGTTACTGTTCTTTTTTCTGCTGATAATGCAGAGCACTTAGCAGGCTTGCCTGCACAAATAAATATCTACGAAGGTAGGTATCATTACATATTTAAGTAACAAGCGAAAGGTAAAAACTACGATTTTGTGCGTGGTTCTTTTCGCTATGCTTGAATGTGAAGTGATGCCTATCTTTTTTGCGTTTGGTAAACAATTTGTAAACATTTTCAAAAAGGGGAATATTTTTGCCGTTTTCACTGCCTACCAATTGAGGGATAAAAATATTTTCTAAAAAAGCTTGACAAAAAGCCATTTTCAATGGCTACCACTTGAGAGTAAAAAATATTTTTCAAAAAACCGTATATTTTTCGCATTTTCAAGGGCTACCAATTGAGGGGATAAATTATTTTTTTAAAAAGTTGCCCTTTTTGTGCCTTTTCGGTGGCTACCTATTAGAGAGCAAAAAATATTTTTCGAAAACACGCATATTTTTTGTGTTTTCGATGGCTACCAATCGAGGGGACAAAATTATTTTTCTTAAAACCTTATATTTTTCGCGTTTTCACTGCCTACCTATTAGAGGGATAACTGTTCAAAAGGTGCATCGCTGTAATCAAAGAATACATAACTCAAAAAATTTAAAACAGGAGGAGCCTTATTGAACAAACGAAACGACAAATCAGGAAACTATTTTTTAGCACCGAAAAGCATTTTCAGCTTGGGCTTATCATCAGGCGAGATAACCTTGTATCTGTACCTTATGTTCTGCGAGGACAGAAACACCTACAAGTGTTACCCAAGCTATTCCACCATAGGCAAAGCGACAGGAATGAGCAACAATACTGTTCGCAAATATGTGGAAAGCCTGGAAAGGCGAGGTCTTATCTTCACCGAGCATACAACTGTCATAACCAAGGATGGCAGAGCTCATAACGGAAGCCTAAGATACACCATCAATCCGATACAGCCTATCGAAGAAATGTATTTTCAAAAGCAACTAAGACAGGCAAACGCAAGAAAAAATTCAATCGAATTTGAAAGGAGAAAGCAAGATGAAAAAGTCAATGTATAAGAGCAAGGATGAGCTACCAATGTTCTTGTCAGTTATGGATTTAGCTGACCTACTTGGAATTTCACGAGCAAGCGCATACGAGCTTGTAAACGAGGAGGAATTTCCAAAGCTAAAAATTGTGCAAGGAAGAACTATTATACCAAGAGATAGACTCCTTGAATGGCTAGATGAAAAGACCAGATATGACAAGATTTGATATCTTGTTATTGGAGCAGGATAAAGCCGTGTCTTGACTCGGCATACCACATCGCACGGCAATGCCGAGCGAGTACCCTCACTGAGCTCGAGCCAATTTGGTTTTAAAGGGAAAAAAGATTGCCATTCTGTGTTGAAAATGCTTGCCGATTTTTTAATCGCCTTCGCCTTTTCGCCTTGTCTACCAACCTATTTTCTCCTTTGAAACTGCTTTGCACCTTCGAGCGAACAAATCGGTAGAGAATTTGTTCGTACTTTGGTGCAGGAAGGTAAAAACCTTTCAAATCAAAGGACGGGCAAAAGGTCAGCGATTTATCGTTCCAAGGCAATTTGGTTTGAGCCCAGTGAGGGTAAGTTATGTGATATTTACGCTATAGAAAAATCGTGTCTTGTGGTAGCCGATTTCAAGAAAACAAGTCTAAAACAACAAAAAATCAAGGTGTTACAAGGACACTTCAATGTCTAACACCAGAAGGAGAAAAAATGAAAGAAAATAACACACTTGAAGCACGAGGCGTCAGTCTTACTAAAAATCAATGGGAGCGATGCGAAAGATTGTCAAATGAAAAGGGCTATCGTTCTCGAAATGCGTTCATTCGTGATGCAATAGATTTCTATTGCTCTTGGCTTGAAAAGGAGCAAAGCGAAAGTTTTTTAACACCGGCACTTGAATCGGTTATCGGTGCAAAAATCCGTGATAGCGAGAACAGAATTAGTCGAAATCTTTTCAAAATTGCAGTCGACCTTTCTGTGCTTGGAAAGATAATTCTTGATGAAAACGGTGGAGGTTATGATGAAGAAGTTCTTGAAAGCTATCGCCGTGAAAGTATACGAGAGGTGTCCGAAACTAATGGCACTATCCGTATGGAAGAGCGCTTTAAATAAGGAGAAATAAATGGCAAAATTAATTCTAAAAGCACCCTACTATAAGCCAAACCATAGAACGGATACAGGAGCAACAAGAGGTGGCTATGTCGAGTATATTGCCAAGCGTGAGGGCGTGGAAATTCTCCGTAGTGGTATGGCTGAATATATAGGTCAAAGACAAGGCTCTCATGGAATGTTTTCTGACGAGGGAGTGTGCATAAATCTATCTAAAATCAAGCAAGAAATTGATGAGTATACAGGAAATGTGTGGGGCTTAATTATCTCATTAAAGCGTGAGGATGCAGAAAGACTTGGCTATAACACAGCCGAACAATGGATGAATCTTATTCGCTCTCGCAGAAACGATATTGCAAGTCAAATGCATATATCTCCGTCCAATCTTCGTTGGTGTGCAGCCTACCATAACAAGGAGCTAAATCCTCATGCTCACATTATGGTTTGGTCTAAAAATCCAAGCGAGCCTTACCTAACACGCACAGGAATTCACAACCTAAAAGCGGTATTTGCTAGCGATATATTCCGTCAGGAGCTAACCTCTATTTACAAAAAGCAGACTAGTGCTCGTGATAGTATCAAGGAAAAATACAAGATAAAAATTAAAAATCTAATAGAAGATATTCGAAACGGTAATCACGAAATATCCCCAGAGCTTATTATGAAAATGCAGTTGCTTTCCGAAAAGCTAGACAAGCACAAGGGCAAAAAGGTGTATGGATATCTTAATAAGGACACAAAAAATCTTGTAAATGAGATAGTAAAATTGCTTGGAAAAGATGAAAAGATACAGGAGCTATACGATAGCTGGTACGGATATAAATGCGAAACTGTTCGCACCTATACTGATACAATGCCAAAGAAAATTCCAATCGAGGAAAACGAGGAATTCAAATCTATTCGCAATAATGTTGTGCGTGTTGCAAGCGAGCTTGGGAAAATATCCGACCAACCAAACCGTGAAATTGACTACGATTATTCACAGTATGAGAGCAAAAAGGACGACTTCGATTTTCTCTACCATAAGGCAATGATAGAGGACAATCCAATCCTTTATTATCGCCTTGGCAGATATTATCTTGAAAAAACTGACGATATGGAAAACGCAGAATATTGGCTACGATTATCAGCCGATAACGGAAATTCCTTGTCTGCTTATCTCATATATAAAGCCTATCGCGACCACAAATTTGATGACACACCAAGCGATAAAATGAAATACCTTCGCATGTCGGCAGATGCAGGCTTTGGCTATGCCGAATACGAGTATGCAAAATATCTTATGGATAAATCCCCAAGCGAAGCTATGGAATATCTTAAAAGAGCTTCAAATCACGGAAGCTTTCAAGCCGAATACACCTATGGCAAAATCCTATTTGAGCAAGGCAAAAAAGAGGAAGCAAGAGTGTATTTTGATAAGTGTGCAAGAGAGGATGCGTGGACGGAAGCAAGAGTAGGACTTTTATACTACTACGAATATCAGGACTACGAAAACGGAAAGGAGCTATTAAAGGATAGTGCCGAGCAAGGATATACGCCTGCCAAGGAAGCATTAAAAGCTATTGAGCAAAGCATCAATGCACAAATTGTAATAGGCGTGTGCGACCTGTTCTATTACGCAAGCAATATCATAGAGGAACGATGCGAGGATATGTATTCAAAAGAGCATCAAGTAAGCTACCACGGAATAGACAGAAAACAACGCAAGGAAAATCAAGCAAAAAGGCATGGTATGTCATGGTAATTGATAACTCTTTGATAACTTTCTGTGTCACCACTGGATATATGCTCGAACATGTGGTATCTTGTGAGTACCAAAAAACGAAAGGAGAAACAAATGTCAGCTAAAAGACGACCTCAAGGTGACGGAACAATACGCAAGCGAGTTGATGGCAGATGGGAAGGGCGAATAATTATCGGTCACAAAAGCAACGGAATGCCCATATATAAATCGGTGTTTGGTAAAACCCAAAAAGCAACCCTTGCCGAGCTACACAAGCTAATTGAGCAATACCAAGGTGTTGATTTAAGCGAGGAGTGCCGAATGACTCTTGGCGAGTGGCTAGATAAATGGCTTGATGAGTATATGATTTTTACTATACGAGAAAATACCTTAGCAAGGTATCGCAATATGGTTGACAATCAAGTCAAGCCGTATATAGGGAACAAAAGGCTAACCTCGCTAACAACAGTAGATATTCAAAAGCTTTATACCAAGCTAAAAAATGAAGGACGAATAAGAGAGCATCCCATATACGGTCGTAAGCTCTCCGACAGTATGGTAAGAGGTGTTCATATGATGCTACACCAAGCGCTTGAAATGGCAGTAACCGAAAGACTAATCGTTAAAAATCCAACCAAGGGAACAACCATTCCCAAAAAGAACTATGCCGAAAAGCAGATTTTGTGCGACAGTCAGCTTGAAATATTCAAGGAAGCCATAAAGAAAGAGCCATATTGGAGCGACCTGTTCTATGTAGAAATAATGACAGGACTACGCAAGGGAGAGCTGTGTGGACTTAAATGGAGCGATATAGATTTTATATCGGGCACAATGTGTATCAGGCGTTCAGTTTCAAAGACCAAGGACGGAATTGTTATAGGAGAAACAAAAACTGATGCGGGGTTAAGAAAAATAATCTTGCCACCAAGCGTTATAGAACTATTACAGAGGAAAAAGCAAGAAGCAACAAGCGAATGGATTTTCCCACACTATGCAAACCCAAGTGAGCCTATGCATCCGGAGGTTGCATATCGCAAGCTTAAAACAATACTCAAAAATGCAGGACTACCACTAATAAGATTTCACGACCTTCGCCACACCTTTGCAACCCATGCACTGCAAGGTGGAGTTGATGCCAAAACACTATCGGGAATTTTAGGACACACAAACGCAAGCTTCACTCTTGACACCTACACCCATGTAACAAGTGATATGCAGAAGAACGCATCAGATATAGTAGGCAAAATGATGCGGAAATTTATAAGAAAGGACAACTAATATGCCAAGACAAATGAGAAAGCAAGGCGAGGGAAGCCTATTCCAACGCAAGGACGGAAGATGGGAAGGCAGAGTAATGATAGGCTATAACGAAAAGGGCAATCCCAAGACAAAAAGTGTGTTTGCCCATACCAAGGGCGAGTGCGAGGAAAAGCTTGAAAGATTAAAAGCCGAGTGTGGTAGAAGAAATGACCGAATGAAGCCGGATATGAATTTTGGCGATTGGATGGATTTGTGGTATCAATACTTTTGTAAGCCAAGGCTTCGCATAACAACACAAGCCTGCTATGAGGGAAGAATTTATACTCATATAATCCCCGAAATAGGTCATATACCATTGAATAAGCTAACGCAAAATGACCTTCAGCAATTCTATGCAAGAATAAAGAGAACAGGCAGAAAAAAGGATGTAGAGAAAAAAGGCACAACCTTGTCCGATAGAAGTGTTCGTTCCTGTCATGCAGCCTGTCGCTCAGCACTTGAAAAAGCAGTAGAGGAAGGACTAATTCAAAGAAACCCGTCAATTGGCTGTAAGCTTCCACCGAAAAAGGGAGCAGAAATGAAAATATTAACCCAAGCAGAAATAACAAGATTGTTAATTCAAGCCGACTACGAGGGCTACTATGAAATGTTTCTTCTGGAGCTAACAACAGGCATGCGTCGTGGAGAGCTACTTGGACTTAAATGGCAGGATTTGAACACCGATACAGGGGAATTAAAAATAGTAAGACAGTTAACAACAAAAGGAATAAGCACACCAAAAACAAAAAGCTCCATAAGGAGCATATTCCTACCAAGAGATATGGTAGAGCTTCTTATAGAACTAAAGAAAGATACAAAAAGCGAATGGATGTTTCCATCACCTGTAAAGAATGGCGAGCCAAGACACCCATCATCAATAACAAAGAAATTTCGCATAATGCTTGAAAGAGCAAATTGCAAGCATATACGCTTTCACGATTTAAGGCATACCTTCGCTACAATGGCACTTGAAAACGGAATTGATATAAAGACACTGTCAAGCATGATAGGACATGTATCATCAGAAACCACCCTCAATATTTATAGCCATGTAACCGATACAATGCGAGTGCAGGCATCAGTTAAAATAGATAGAGAAATCGGTGGCACAAGCGCACAAGTGCCCGAATTTGAGGAAAAAGAGCCAGAGGTAGAGCAAATGCCCACAAACGAAAAATTCGAGCCGTCCAAGCCCAAGCACCGCAAGAACGGAACAGGCTGTATCACAATGATAAACGACCACCTCTACGAGGGCAGATACACACCCTGCCTAAACGGAAAACGAATCTCCAAAAATGTTTATGCCAAAACAAGAGAAGAATGCGAGCAAAAGCTCTCCGAGCTAATCGTGCAAATGAAAGCAGAAATAGCTAAGCTGAAGAAAAAATGAAGCAGTAATGAGTGAACAAAAGGCTGACAAAATTTTGTCAGCCTTTACAAGCTCAAATGGTTGAAATGGTTTTGAAAATATGATACAATAAACTCACCGATAAATAAGAATTTAACGGAGGTTATGTATGCTTGAAAAAATGAGTGATTTCTTTGAGGCAAGACTTGACGGATATGATGAGCATATGATGACTAACATCGAATATGCAAGCGAGTTCTATCCTTTTACGGCAAAGCAATTACCGACCGCTGAAAACTGTTGCATACTTGATTTGGGTTGCGGTACAGGATTGGAACTGCAAGAATATTATAAGCTTAATTCTTCGGCAAAGGTTACGGGAATAGACCTTTCACAAGGAATGCTAACCGAGCTTCAACGAAAATTCGTTGGCAAGAATATAACCTTGATTCTTGGCTCATATTTTAATGTTCCGCTTGGTGAAAATGTGTTTGATGCCGCTGTGTCTGTTGAAAGTCTGCATCATTTTACAAAAGAGGAGAAAATTCCCCTATATGCTAAACTTCATACTGCACTGAAAGAAAACGGTTACTTTATACTGACGGATTATTTCTCCTTATCGGATGACGAAGAAGAGATGCATCGTCAAAACTTGATTGCCTTAAAAACAGAACAAGGTATTACCGATGACGAGTTTTACCATTATGATACACCGCTTACCGTGAAACACGAGCTTGAAGCTCTCGTTGAAGCGGGATTTGCATCCGTAGAGGTGTTGAATAATTGGGGAGCAACATACACCGTTAAGGC
>JAZQWO010000065.1:0-143497 GCA_045632405.1 Eubacteriales bacterium
TTTGCAGGGCTTTTGCACGATATAACCAAGGATTTTAACACTGAAAAGCAGCTGGAACTGTGCAAGAGCTACAATATTTCTGTAGATACAGGTAATATTGTACCTAAGCTTTTACATTCCAAAACAGGGTGTGAATATGCAAGGCGCACCTTTGGTAGTGAGCTTGTTGACGACGAGGTTTATAGTGGTATCTACTATCATACAACAGGCCGCAAAAATATGTCACTGTTTGAAGCAATTATTTATTTGGCTGACTATATAGAGCCTGGCAGAACGTTTGAGGACTGCGTTGTTTTGCGAAATTTCTTTTATGACAGCATAAAGGATGCGCACAGCGACGCGGACAAGCTTGAGGTGCTGAGAAAAACGATGGTTATGTCCTTTGACTTTACCATAAAAGGCTTGATTGAGGACGGAAAACAAATTGACAGTGATACTGTTGAAGCAAGAAACTATTTTATTTCAAATAAAAAACCGTTTCACACTATTACGGAGGAATAAATGGATATAATTTTTAATGTTAAAGACGGCGAGCTTGAAAATGCAGGCTCATTGAAAATTGCAGAGGCAATTGTAAAGGTTTTGGATACCAAAAAAGCAAACGATATCAAGGTCTTAAAAATTGATAAAAAGACAATTATTGCTGATTACTTTGTAATTTGTACAGGTAATTCAAGCACACAAATTAAAACATTGGCAGATGAGGTTGATTATCAGCTTGGCGTTGGCAAGGTTCCTTATGTTAGACTTGAGGGTACTGACTCTAACGAATGGAAGGTAATTGATTGCCACGACGTTATAGTTCATATTTTTTCTGACGAGGCAAGAAGCTTCTACAAGCTTGAAAAGCTTTGGGCGGATGCTGAGGAAATTAATATAGATAGCATTATAGGTTAAGAGGAGCATAAAATGAAGTACGAGTTTACACAAATCGACAAAAAATGGCAAGATAAATGGGATGAAAAGGAAGCTTTCAAGGTTTCTACTGATTATTCAAAGCCCAAATATTACACCTTGATTGAGTTCCCATATCCATCTGGTCAAGGCTTACATATTGGACACCCACGTCCATACACCGCTATGGATATTGTTTCAAGAAAAAAGAGAATGGAGGGCTACAATGTTCTTTTCCCAATGGGTTGGGACGCTTTTGGTCTTCCAACTGAAAACTATGCTATCAAGAATCATATTCATCCAAGCATAGTAACCGAAAAGAATATCAAGCACTTTAAGGAACAGCTTAAATCCATCGGTTATAGCTTTGACTGGTCACGCGAAATCAATACAACCGACCCTGATTACTTCAAATGGACACAGTGGATTTTCTTGCAGCTTTATAAAAAGGGTCTTGCGTACAAGAAGGAAATGAATGTTAACTTCTGTACATCCTGTAAGTGCGTATTAGCTAACGAAGAGGTAGTTAACGGTGTATGTGAAAGATGCGGTAGCGAGGTTGTTCACAAGGTTAAGAGCCAGTGGATGCTCAAAATTACCGAGTATGCTCAAAGATTGATAGATGACCTTGCCGACCTTGACTTTATTGAAAGAGTTAAGACACAGGAAATCAACTGGATTGGTAGAAGTGAGGGCGCAGAGGTAACCTTTAACACAACTATGGGTGATGAGGTTATCGTATATACAACTCGTCCAGATACACTTTTCGGTGCAACATATATGGTTATGGCACCTGAGCACACACTTGTTGAAAAGTGGAAGGACAAAATCACAAACTATGATGCGGTTGAGGCATACAAGGCTGAGGCTGCAAAGAAGTCTGATTTTGAAAGAACAGAGCTTGTCAAGGACAAGACAGGTGTTTGCTTGGAGGGAATTTCTGCAATCAACCCTGTAAATGGTAAGAAAATTCCTATCTTCATTTCCGACTATGTTCTTGCAACATATGGAACAGGCGCTATTATGGCTGTTCCTGCTCACGATGACCGCGACTGGGATTTTGCCCGTGTATTTGGCTTGCCAATCATTGAGGTGGTTGCAGGCGGAAACGTTGAAGAAGCGGCATTTACAGACGTTGCAACAGGTATTATGTGCAATTCAGGATTTTTGAACGGTCTTGAGGTGGCAGATGCCAAAAAGGCAATTATCGCTTGGCTTGAGGAAAACGGAAAGGGTCACTCAAAGGTTAACTACAAGCTTCGTGACTGGGTATTCTCACGTCAGAGATATTGGGGCGAGCCTGTACCTATGGTATGGTGCGATAAGTGTGGTTGGGTTCCTGTGCCTGAAGAAGAGCTTCCTGTTAGATTGCCTGAGGTAGAGCATTATGAGCCAACTGATACAGGTGAATCTCCACTTTCTAAGATTGACTGGTGGGTAAATACCAAGTGTCCTTGCTGCGGCGCCGATGCTAAGAGAGAAACTGATACTATGCCACAGTGGGCAGGCTCTTCATGGTACTTCTTGCGCTACTGTGATCCAGACAATAAAAAGGAGCTTGCATCCCGTGAAGCAATTGATTATTGGATGCCTGTTGACTGGTATAACGGCGGTATGGAGCACGTAACACTTCACTTGCTTTATTCCCGTTTCTGGGCTAAGTTCCTTTATGATATTGATGTTATCGGTTGCAAGGAGCCGTACAAGAAGAGAACAGCTCACGGTATGATTCTTGGCGAGAACGGTGAAAAAATGTCAAAATCTCGTGGCAACGTTGTAAATCCTGATGATGTTATTGCAGAATATGGTGCTGACACACTTCGTCTTTACGAAATGTTTATCGGTGACTTTGAAAAGGCAGCGCCTTGGAATCCTGCAAGCATCAGAGGATGCAAGAGATTCCTTGATAGAGTTTCTTCATTGCCTGAAATTGCAAAGGGCAACGGGGTTACAGAAAAGCTTGAGGCATCACTTCATAAGCTCATCAAAAAGGTAACTAACGATATTGACACAATGAAGTTCAACACTGCAATTGCTGCAATGATGGCATTTATTAATGATGTGTATGAGTACGGCACTCTTACAAACGACGAGCTTGTTATCTTCATTAAGCTTCTTAATCCATTTGCACCTCACTTGACAGAGGAAATGTGGAGCAATATGAATGGTGAGGGCTTCTTGTCTTTGGCAAAGTGGCCTGAATATGATGAGGCTAAGACTGTTGAAAATTCTGTTGAGATTGCAGTACAGATTAACGGTAAGCTTCGTTCAACAATCGTAATTTCTAAATCCGCTACTAAAGAAGAGGCTATTGATGCCGCAAAAGCAGACGCAAAAGTAGCTGAAGGTATTAGCGGAAAGGCAATTGTTAAGGAAATTTACGTTCCTGGAAAGATTGTTAACATAGTTGTTAAATAATTTTTCAAAAAAATGCAAATTCACTATTGACAAACCCTGTGTGTTTGTACTATAATATCATAGAGATTTAATCCTTTGCTAAACGCGGGGGGAGGGATATTGAATGGCAGAAATTAGAGTTAAAGAAAATGAATCACTCGACAGTGCACTTCGTCGATTCAAGCGTCAGTGTGCTAGATCCGGAGTTCTTATGGAGCTTCGTAAGAGAGAGCATTACGAAAAACCAAGCGTTAAGAGAAAGAAGAAGTCTGAAGCTGCAAGAAAACGTAAGTTCAAGTAATTTGCGTTGATGGTTTAAGCAACAATAAAAGGAATTCGGTTTTCGAATTCCTTTTTTGTTATTAAAAATGCGTCCTTTTTAGGGACGCATTTTTTAGTCGAATTGTTTTTTGTAATCTTGTTCTTCATTTTCGATTTGAAGAAATGAGCGCTTAACATAGAAAAATATGATTGACATCACAATGTAAGTAAGGGTGAAAATACCAAAAAGAAGTATGTTCAAGTTGCCTGCCTTGTATCTGCCTATTACATTTGTTAACAAGAAAAATGAAATTATGCTAATCAAATAATAAATGAACGAGCGAAGCAAATAGCTGTTTAAATGCAGATATTTGAGTAAAATCGCCACGGCAGCTGAGTAAACGGCAAGCAAAGCAACTGTTGACCAGTGCCACATATTAAGCTCCGCAATAATTGCCAAAGCGATGTTGAGGGCCGTTGAAAGAATAGTGTAAATTATGGCAATTGATTTTAGAACAAACGATTTGATAGCAATTTTTTTAACTAAAACTATTATGATAGAAACGATCAAAATTAATGCAAAAATCAAAAGATTTGCCCAAACCTCTAATGCAATGCCCTTTAGTGAAAGAAAAATATTAAGGAAAAATGTAGAAACGGCGTAAACAATGCAGGCAAATGTAAATATAGATAAAGGATAATTAAATTCTTTTATGTCTTTTTTCATATGATGCTCCTATTTGAACTACAATAAAGATAACATAAAAAGTTATCAAATTCAAGATTATTTACAAAAATATGCAAAAAAGAAAAAATATTCATCGAAAATGAATATTTTACTTGACTTTGTAACTGAAAAAATATATAATTACTTTATAAAATACTATAATTTAAGGATGACAATATGCTTGGTAAAAGAAAAGTCAGAAAATATGCATTTGAATTAATATTTGGTTACGAATTTAACAAAGAAGAGTCAGCACTTTCATACTACAATACAGCATATGATAATTTTGTATGCGAGGATGATGAGGAAGAGAGCGTTAAAGCGGTTTTCTTGGGCATTTGCGACAATATCAGTGATATTGACAGTGTTATCGGTAGCCATTTGAACGGCTGGAAAATCACTCGCTTATCTCGCACCATACTTTCCTTGATGAGAGTGAGTGTTTATGAAATGATGTATGCAAAGCTCCCACCTGCTATCTCCATTAATGAGGCTGTTGAGCTCGCTAAGGAATATGGTGAGGATGGTTCTGCATCATACATAAACGGTGTTTTGAACAATATCGCTAAGGAGCTTTCTCAAAATGCTGAATAAGGTTGTTATTGGCATTGATACAAGCAATTATACAACCTCTTGCGCCGTTTGCTCCCTTGACGGTAGAATTTTGGAAAGCTACAAGCAGCTTTTACCTGTCAAAGAGGGAGAAAACGGATTAAGACAAAGCGACGCTGTGTTTGCACACGTTAAAAACTTTCAAATTATATCATCGCAAATTAAGGAAAAGCACGCCGAATATGAGATTGTTGCAGTTGGATATTCCGCATATCCACGTGATGTAGTCGATTCATATATGCCGTGCTTTCTTGTTGGTAAGGCAGTTGCGCAGATGATATCCGCTCTTTATAATATCCCTGCATATCAGTTTTCCCATCAAGCAGGGCACATAAGGGCAGCTATGTATTCAAGCGGCTTTGATACTGACGGTGATTTTGTTGCCTTTCACGTGTCTGGCGGCACAACTGAAATTTTGTTAGCTTCTAAAAATGACAAGACAGGCTATAATGTGGAAATTATCGGAGGTAGTGCTGATTTGCACGCAGGACAGGCTATTGATAGAATTGGTGTTAAAATGGGGCTTAAATTTCCTTGTGGCAGAGAGCTTGAGCAGCTTTCCCTTGCAAATCAAGAAAAAATTCCCTCTCCTAAAATCAGTGTGAGTGGCACATATTGCAATATGTCAGGGCTTGAAAACCTAGCAACTAAGCTATATATTGAAAGTGGCAACAAGAGCCTAGTGTCGGCATATGTATTAGAGTTTCTTTCAAAAACTATTGAAAAGCTCACTGTTAATGTAAGAGAACAATATGGTGATATCCCCGTCATATATGCTGGCGGAGTTATGAGCAATTCTGTTATTAAAGCGCATTTGAAAAGCAAGCTTGCATATATATATTTTTCCGCACCTGAGTTTAGCTCAGACAATGCCGCAGGAGTGGCTTTGCTTGCTTGTGAAGCACATTTGAAATTGTGAAAGGAATTTATGAATTACAGGTTTGACGATGAGGGGAATGTTCTTCCCCCTCAACCTAAAAGTATATATGAAATTAACACATACATTAAGGGCTTGATAGAGGAAGAGGCTCTTTTGCAGGATGTGTATGCGGTTGGCGAAATTTCAAATTTCAAGCATCATTATGCTACAGGACATTTTTATCTCACCTTGAAGGATGATAAAAGCGAAATCAGAGCTGTTATGTTTCGCTCCTATGCAGCTAAGGTTAAATTTAAGCCACAGGACGGAATGAGAGTCATTGTTCACGGCAGGATAGGTGTATATCAACAAAATGGAAGCTATCAGTTATATATCGACAGTATGCAGCCTGACGGTATTGGCTCGCTCCACTTGGCATATGAGCAATTAAAAGCAAGGCTAGATAATGAGGGGCTGTTTGACTCCGCACACAAGAAGGAAATACCGCGGTTTCCATCAACAATCGGTATTATAACCTCATCAACAGGTGCCGCAATTCGCGATATCATAAAGGTTGCGACATCAAGATGCCCATCTGTTAAGCTTGTGTTGTTTCCATCCTTGGTGCAGGGTAATGATGCACCGAAGGAATTGATAAAAGGTCTTGAATATTTTAATATTGTCGGTAATGTTGATGTTATCATTATCGGCAGAGGTGGCGGCTCTCTTGAGGATTTGTGGGCGTTTAATGATGAGTCACTTGCAAGAGCAATATATAATTCAAAAATCCCTGTTATATCAGCCGTTGGTCACGAAATAGATTTCACTATTTGTGATTTTGTATCTGACATGCGTGCTGCAACGCCTTCACACGCGGCTGAAATTGCAACTCCAAATATGTCGGAGATAATTTACAAGCTTGATAGCTTTTATTCCCGTGCAAAAGAGGCTATTTTTGATAAAATTAACGGTTTAAGAGAAGAAATTAATGATCTTTCCAAATCAAGATGCTTGAGAAATCCCTTGCAGATGCTTGATATCCCTACACTTAGGCTTTCTAGCTTAGCGGACAAGCTTGGGGCTTGTATGCTCAGCCGCGTTACTGATGTGAGGGAAAGATTTATCAATGCAAATTCAAAGCTTGTAGCTCTTAACCCCATGTCTGTGCTATCACGTGGATATGGAGCGGTTTTGGATGAAAATAACAAGGTTATAAAATCTATAAATGATATTGAATTAAACGATAATGTCGTTGTAATGCTAAAGGACGGCAAATTTTCTGCGGTTGTGCAGAAAAAGGATAGGAGTAAAAACGATGCCTAAGAAAAAAGAGCAGACATTTGAAAAATGCCTCGAAAGACTTGAGGAAATAGTTGATTTGCTTGAAAGTGGAGAGTTCCCACTTGAGGAATCATTGACATTATTCCAAGAGGGTGTTTCTCTTGTAAAGGTATGTAATCAAAAGCTTGAGTCGGTAGAAAAATCCGTTAAAATTCTTGTTAACGAAAATGGTGAATTTAATGAAAAGGATTTTGATGTAAATGAAAAATAGCTTTATCGAATATCTTAATGAGTCGGCAAATGTGATTGAAAATGAGCTGAAGCAATATATGAGCGTGGGGAATGACAATGGATTGCTTGACCCTATGTCATATAGCCTTCTTTTGGGAGGCAAGCGGATACGTCCATTTATTGTTATTGAGGCGTATAGGCTTTTTGCAAAAAAAATTAATTTAAAAGCGCCGCTGTCATTTGCCAGCGCTCTGGAAATGATACACACATATTCATTAATTCACGACGATTTGCCTTGTATGGACAATGACGATATGCGCAGAGGCAAGCCGACAAATCATATTGTCTATGGTGAGGCTGAGGCGCTTTTGGCAGGGGACACACTTTTGACATATGCGTTTGAGGTGCTAGCGTCAAATAGTTACGTCAGTGACAAAAGTATTAGGCTTGCTACCATAGCACTATCAAAATGCGCAGGATTCAGCGGTATGGCAGGCGGGCAAATGATTGACTTGAAATCCTGTGATAATATAGCTTCATTTGAAGAACTATGCACTATGCACTCATTAAAAACAGGAGCGCTTATCAGATGTGCTATGCTTTTGGGATATTATGCCGCAACAGATGAGCCTGATTTGAAGGTGGTTTCTGATATTGAGAGCTTTGCTACAAAAATTGGCATTGCATTCCAGGTTCGCGATGATATTTTGGATGTAATATCTGATGAAACAACACTTGGCAAGCCAACAGGCTCGGATGAAAAAAATAATAAAAAAACATCCATATCATTTATGAGCGTAGAAAAAGCACAGGAAATAGTTGACAACTTAACAAACGAGGCGATTACAATAATTGAGAAGTATTATAGCAGCGACTGTGAAATGAAGCCTCTTGTGGAATTAGCTAAATATATGGTTGAAAGACGCAAATAATGAGATTAGATGTATATTTATTTGAGAAGGAATATGCAAAGAGCAGGCAAAGTGCCAAAAGCTTGATTTTGGAGGGTAACGTCAGTGTTGATGGTACTGTTGTGAATAAGCCTGCCTTTGATATAAACGAAAACGATGCGCACTATATAGAGATATTGAACGCATGTCCTTATGTTTCACGCGGTGGCTTAAAGCTTGAAAAGCTATTAAGATTAACAAGCACCGATGTTACAGACAAGATATGCATTGATATAGGCGCATCAACAGGTGGATTTACCCACTGCTTGCTACTAAATGGTGCAAAGCGCGTTTATGCGATTGATTCGGGAACTGGTCAATTGGCAAATGAGCTTAGGTGTGATCCACGCGTTATTTCTTTGGAAAATTTCAATGCAAGAAGCTTGACACCGGATGATATAGGCGAGAATGCAGATATTGTTACAATTGATGTTTCATTTATTTCTCAAACATTAATTATACCAAGTATTTGCAAGGTCATGAGCGAAAACGGAAAATTCCTGAGTCTAATTAAACCGCAATTTGAGGCAGGACGTGAAAATATAGGCAAGGGTGGAATTGTTAAAAGTAAAAAGGCAAGGCTTGATGCGGTATTAAAGGTAATTTCTTGCGCTCGTGATAACTCACTTGTATGCACCGAGCTTGCAGAGTCACCTATACACGGTGGCGACGGAAATGTGGAATATATTTGCCTTTTCACAAGAAACGGTCGAGAATTAGATATTAAATCAATTAAAAAAATAGTATTAGAATGATGGGAGTTAATTATGAAGCCTAAGAGACAGGAAAAAATACTTGAAATCATAGCTACAAAAAACATCGAAACACAAGAGGATTTGATTAGCGCCCTCAGAAGCGAGGGATTTAACGCAACACAAGCTACCGCATCAAGAGATATTCGTCAACTAAAGCTTGTTAAGGTTCTTGATAACGGTGTTTACAAGTATGTAGCACCAAAGAATGACAGTGAACAGACAGGTACATACAATCAAGCTCTGTTTACTACCATTATTGATATTAAGTTTGCGTTGAATAATGTTGTTATCAAGACAACACCAGGACTTGCTCAAGCGGTTGCCGCAGGAATTGATTCTATGCATGACAGTGATATACTTGGCTGTGTTGCGGGAGATGACTGCATTATTTTGGTTTCTAAAAACGAAGAGGCAAGCAAAAATATTACAAATAAGCTGTTGAAATTTGCAGGAAGATAACCTCAGGAGATAAAATGCTGGATTACTTACATATAGAAAACGTAGCCGTCATTAAAAAATTAGATATTAATTTTAAAGACGGATTTAATGTACTTACAGGTGAAACAGGTGCAGGTAAGTCAATTATAATCGACTCTATTAATATGCTTCTCGGTGCAAAGGCATCGAAGGACTTTATACGACACGGTGAAGAGCGTGCCGTTGTTTCTGCGTACTTTTCTTGTGTAAATAATTCCGTTTATGCTGCCTGTGACGAGCTTGGAATATCATACGACAGAGATGATTCGTTCTCTATTTTTAGAAGCATTACCGCAGACGGCAAGAGCACTATTAAAATTAATACCGCACCTGCTACACTGACTCAATTAAAAACTGTTGGTCCTATGCTTATAAACATTCACGGACAAAATGAAAATCAAAGCTTTATGAATAAGGCTAATCATTTAAGATTGTTGGACGAGTATGCAGGCATTGACACTATGCTTGAGGAGTATGCAAAAATATATGCAAGGCTGCAAAGCGTCAAGGCGGAAATTAATGCAATTCTTGAAGCTAATAAGCAGAAGGAAACGATGGTTGATATTTTGAAATATCAAATCAAGGAAATTGATTCTGCAAAGCTAAAGGACGCGAGCGAGGAAGAAAAGCTTGTCAGCTTGCGCAACAAGCTCAAGGGCGCAGAGAAAATAGTTAAGAATGCTACAACTGTTTACAAGGCGCTTATGCAAAACGAAAGCGGAATCAGCGCTATCGTTTTGATTGAAAAGGCAATGGATGCGCTTAACAGGCTGTCAGACGTTGACCCTGAATTTTCTGAAATGGCAGAAAAGCTGTCTTCTTACAAGTACGAAATTGAGGACGTGGCTGAAAGAGCTCGTGAATATTTGTCATTTGACGGCATAGACAACCCTCAAATGCAGCTTGATAAGGTTGAGGACAGGCTCACCCTCATACAAAGACTTGAAAAGAAATACGGAGCTGATATTCAGTCTATTTTAGCCTTCAGACAGGAGGCACAGGAAAAGCTTACCGCCTATGAAACCTCAGAGGTTAAGCTGGATGATTTGAAAGAGGAATATAAGGCTCTTTATACAAATGGGTGCGATTTTGCTATGAAGCTTCACAAGATGCGAGAAAAAGCCGCTTGTGAACTCAGCAAAACTGTGGAAAAAACTCTTGTTTTCCTTGATATGCCAAAGGTGAAATTTAAAATTAAGGTTGATTTGCTTGAAAAGAACGGAAAGCAAGCGCTTGACTCCCATGGCAGTGATAATGTGGAGTTCTATATTTCCACAAATGCGGGTGAGGAGCTGACACCAATGAATAAAATTGCCTCGGGTGGCGAGCTTGCAAGAATTATGCTTGCTCTAAAAAGCGCAATGTCTGATAAAAACGGAGCAGAAACAATTATTTATGATGAGATTGATACGGGTGTTTCGGGAAGCACATCACAAAAAATTGGCATAAAGCTTGCAGAGATTGCAAGAAACACTCAAAGCTTTTGCGTTACCCACTCGGCACAAATTGCCGCCTTGGCGGAAAACCACTATTTCATTAAGAAAAATGAAGTGGACGGTAGAGCAGAAACAAGCATTTATCTATTAAATGAAGAAGAAAAGGTGCAGGAAATTGCACGTATAATTAGCGGTATGGATTTAACTGAAAAGCAGGTGGATGCTGCTGAAATTCTTATCGCTCAGTCTAAGGAAATTTTGAAATCTATATAATACCTTCAGTGATAAAAAATTTAATTCACCATATTATGATATAAAATATAATGAGGTGGATTATATGAGTTATTTGTCACTATTGGAGTATTTAAATAATAATAGAATTGAGTATTGCACAGAGGTTGATGCCTCTCAACTTGTTTCTATCAAAATTGGCGGCAATGTTAGTCTTGCTGTGTACCCTCGTAGCATTCTAGAGCTTGTCAATATAGTGGAGCGACTGAGGGGGCAAAGGTATTTTATACTTGGAAACGGCACTAACTGTTATTTTTCAAGCAACGGCTATGACGGTGTTGTGGTTGTTACAAAAAATATCAACAGCATCAAGGTTCAAAATGATTTAATCTGTGCTGATTGCGGCGCGAGCTTGTGTACCCTGTGCAATATCGCATTGAAGAACTCATTATCGGGATTGGAATTTGCATACGGAATTCCTGCAACTGTTGGTGGCGCGGTTTATATGAATGCGTCTGCCTATGGTAGCACAATTTCAAATCTGATTTTGCGTAGCACCGCATACGATTTGGTTAATAATAAAATAGTTGTGCTAAATCAAAAAGAGCATTTATTTGATGTTAAAAATTCTGTATTTCGTATGGGTAGGCTAGTCCATTTAAATAGTACATTACAGTTAAAACAAAGCGGAAAAACTGAAATTTTTGAAAAAATGCAAGAGCTTTCCCAAAAAAGACGAAGCAAGCAGCCGCTAAATGTACCAAGCGCAGGATGCGTGTT
This sequence comes from Eubacteriales bacterium, assembly GCA_045632405.1. GTDB lineage: Bacteria > Bacillota > Clostridia > Oscillospirales > CAG-272 > RGIG2000. The sequence continues at coordinate 11,892 of JAZQWO010000065.1, forward strand.
TGTAAACCCCAAGGATTGCTATTCAGCAAGGTTGATTGAGGAGTGCGGTATGAAGGGATACAGAGTTGGCGGGGCAGAGATATCAACTAAGCACGCAGGATTTATTGTAAATATGGGTAATGCAACGTCTTGTGATATAAATGAACTAATTGAAGCTGTTAAAAAACGTGTTTTTGAAAAATTTAATGTCAAATTAAATCAAGAAATTATATATGTAGAGTAAAGAAAATGTTATCGTTTGCTAAAAAAATCAAAAGAGAGCTTTCTATAAATAGCCAACGGCAAAAGGTTTGCTGTTCCTATTCACTTTTATACGGACTTTTATTCTCTTCCGTAATTGACAACGAGTATGCAACCCTTGGTTGCTTAAATAAGGATGTTGCACGTTTGTTTATTGATTTGTGCGATCAGCTTGGCGTGAAAAAGTCATTTTTTTATTCTTACGAAAAGAATAAATTGAAAATATCTTCAAATTTTGTTAGGTTTTTTGATTATAACTCAATAAAATCGAAAATATTTAAATGTGCAAGGTGTAAGGAAAGTTTTTTCAAGGGTATTTTCCTTGCTTGCGGAGCGGTCAATGACCCTGAAAAATCATATAGATTAGAGCTTTTGTTTAGTGATGAAAGCAAGGCAGAGCAAATAAAGTGTGGACTTTTTGAGAATGGAATCGATGCACTGTGTGCATATCGCAACAAAAAGCACGTGCTATATTTGAAGCGCAGTGAAGCAATAGAGGACTTTTTTGCCAACATTGGGGCGACATCAATTGCTTTTGATATTATGAATAGTAAAATCAACAAGGAGCTTATTAACAATGCTAACAGAGTCACAAACTGTGACTCTGCCAATATTAACAAGGCAATCAAAGCAGCCAACAAATACAATTCTGTAATTTTGGAGCTGATTGAAAGTGAAAAAATCAATTTATTGCCGGAAAATTTAAAAGAAATGGCCATTAGGAGAATTGAAAACAAGGAGCTTAGCTTTTCAGAGCTTGGTAAGCTGTTCAATCCTGCAATTTCGAAATCAGGAGTTTATCACAGATTGGAAAAAATTCTTGAATTTTATAACGAGATAAAAAATTAAAGCTGAAAGGAGAAAACTATGTCGAACTTTGTTCACTTACATTTGCATACTGAATATAGCTTGCTTGACGGCGCATGCAGGATAAAGGATATACCAAAGGCTGTTAAAGCTCTTGGGCAGAGCGCAGTTGCTATTACTGACCATGGAAATATGTTCGGCGTAGTTGAATTCTATAAGGCTTGCAAGGAAGAGGGTGTAAAGCCCATTATCGGTTGTGAGGTTTATTTGGCTCCTGCCAGCAGATTTGAGAAGGCAAGAGTAAACAATTCCTCATATTACCATCTTGTCTTGCTTGCAAAAAATGAAATTGGATATAAAAATTTGTCATTCTTGGTTTCAAGTGGCTATACAGAAGGATTTTATGTTAAACCAAGAATTGATATGGACATTTTGAAGGAGCATTCAGAGGGATTGATAGCTCTTTCTGCTTGCCTGGCGGGTTATATTCCTTCTGCAATTATGGCAGGCGATGTTTCAGGTGCAAAAAAGCATCTTTGGGAAATGAAGAGCATATTCGGTGATGATTTTTACCTTGAGCTTCAAAATCACGGTATAAAAGAGCAAACCGATGTAAACGAGGTGCTTGTTGAATTAGCCAAGGAAACAAAGACACAGCTTGTTTGCACCAATGATGTGCATTATTTGCGAGCTGAGGACTCCTATGTGCAATCTGTGTTAATGGCAGTTCAAATGAACACAACCCTTGACAAAAAGAATGACAGTATGTTCCCGACAAATGAGTTTTATCTCAAAAGCAGAGATGAAATGACTCTTGCATTTGACGGAATGACAGAAGCAATAGATAATACAGTAAAAATTGCTGAAAAATGCAATTTTGATTTTGAATTTGGTCAAACAAAATTGCCTCGCTTTATTTTGCCAACAGGGATAACATCTCAGGAATATTTGGAAAATCTTGCCTACAAGGGATTTAAAGACCGAATTGCAAATGGGAAAATCATCTTTACAGCCGAGCATCCCCAAAGTGAGTATGAGGAAAGAATTAATTACGAGCTTTCTGTAATTAACACAATGGGCTATAACGATTATTTCTTAATCGTTTGGGATTTTATCAATTTTGCAAAAAGCAATTCTATTCCTGTTGGTCCTGGCAGAGGCTCAGGTGCGGGAAGCCTGGTTGCTTTCCTCCTTGGTATAACAGACGTTGATTCAATTAAATTTGACTTGCTTTTTGAGCGTTTTTTAAACATTGAAAGAGTAAGCATGCCCGATATTGATACTGACTTTTGTTATGAGCGTCGCGACGAGGTAATCGAATATGTTAAGAAAAAGTACGGAGACGACCACGTTGCGCAAATCGTTACCTTTGGCACAATGGCGGCAAAGGCTTCCATTAAGGATGTTGGCAGAGTGCTTGATATTCCGTATAATGATATTGACCTTATCTCCAAGCTCATACCTAGGAGAATCAATATAACACTGAAGGAGTCCCTTTCTGAGGTAGAAGAGCTTCGCACCCTCTACAACAATGATAATAACATTAAAAAGCTTTTTGATACCGCTATGGCGCTTGAGGGTATGCCAAGGCACGCATCCACCCATGCCGCGGGAGTTGTCATTACAGACAAGCCAATGGTTGAGTATTTGCCACTTGCTACAAATGGCGGTGTCACGGTTACTCAGTTTGATATGGACACAGTTGCTAAGCTTGGTCTTTTGAAATTTGACTTCTTGGCACTGAGATATCTTACCATTATTTCTGACACCGAAAAAATAATCAGAAAGACTAAACCTGACTTCAACATTGAAACAGTTCCACTGAACGATAAAAAAACCTATAAGTTCATTTCATCTGGAAAGACAGATGGCGTTTTTCAACTTGAATCAGCAGGAATGAAGCAGGTGTTGATGAAGCTTCAGCCTGATAGCATAGAGGACATTATTGCTACAATAGCATTGTACCGTCCAGGTCCTATGGATTCTATACCGCAATATATAGAATGCCGCCACGGCAGAACGAAAATTAGCTATAAAACACCTTTGGTTGAGCCGATTTTGAAATCAACCTATGGCTGTATCGTTTACCAAGAGCAGGTAATGCAGATTTTCAGCAAGGTTGCAGGATATTCTTACGGTAGAGCCGATATAGTCAGACGTGCTATGTCCAAAAAGAAAGCGGATGAGCTTGCACGTGAAAAGCAGGTGTTCATTGACGGAGCTATGGCAAATGGGCTTACTCTTGATGTTGCAACTGAGCTTTTCAACGAAATGGAAAGCTTTGCTAAATATGCATTTAATAAATCCCACGCGGCAGCGTACGCGTTTCTTTCCTATCGCACCGCGTATTTGAAGGCTAACTATCCGCGTGAATACTATGCTTCGTTAATAACCTCAGTTCTTGGATTGTCCGACAAAATTAATGCATATATTGATGAATGCAATAAGGTTGGTATTCGCGTTTTGCCCCCTGATATTAATTACAGTGATGTGATGTTTTCCGTTGAAAATGATGGAATTCGATTTGGCTTGCTTGCTATTAAAAATGTTGGAAAAAGCTTTATTTCCACAATTGTGGAGGAGCGCAACAAGCACGGTAAATATGAAAGCTTTGATGATTTCATATACCGATTAAAGGATTCGGATATTAACAAGCGACAGGTGGAATCGTTAATTAAGGCGGGTGCATTCGACTCACTTGGCAGATCAAGAGCTCAGCTTTACAGAGTATTTGAGGCGGCAATTGACGGCGCGCACAGTATATCTAAAACCACTGCCAATGGACAGCTTGATATAACGGGTCTTATGTCAGGTGAGGATTTGGCTAATACATTGCCTAAAATTAACTATCCTGATGTTGCCGAATTTTCAATGAAGGAGCTTTTGCTGTTCGAACGTGATGTTTTAGGTCTTTGCTTTTCGGGTCATATTTTAGATTCGTACGAAATGCATCTATCGACATTAAAGCGACGTGAAATCAGCACCATCACAAACAGTGAGAGTGTGCGCGATAGAGAAAGCGTTTCTGTCGCTGGACTAATTACCTCGCGTGTTGTTAAAAAAACCAAGAATGATGAAAATATGGCATTTATTAAAATTTCTGACTCATATGGAGAAATTGAGCTAATCGTTTTTCCAAAGTCGTTTGCTGCATATTCATCCGAACTAGTGGTTGACAATGTTATTTATGTGTCGGGGCAAATTTCAATCAAGGACGAGGAAATGCCAAAAATCATATTGAATAACTGTCAACGTGTTATTCCAAATTCTGAATATAACGTTGAATCCAAGAGCTCATCAAAGCTATACCTGAAGGTAAAGAGCATTAACGAACCAATGGTTGAAGAAATTATTGAGCTTTTAAAGGAATATTCAGGTGATACAGAGATTATTTTTTATGATTCTACCTCAAAGAAATATGTAAAAGCGTCAAATCTCACAATTTCAGCAAGCGCCGATGTAATCTATGCGCTCAAGGCAATATTGGGAGATGACGCGGTGGTTTTGAAAAATTAATAATAGCTTGAAATTATGTCATTAAGCTCTTTTTCAGAGGAAGCTTCTATTCCTTTGGATAAGAGCTTTTTGTCATTTTCAGGCAGAGTGTCAATTTTTATGTCTATCGTATATTGCAAATCATTGTTTTTGTAAACCGCTAAAATATCGTTGAATTTTTTGAGCAGATACTTTGTTTCTTCAATTTCTATATCGTTTTTGTTCTCCTCGAATGTAGGAATGTATATATTGTTATTTTTAACGTTAATTTCATCAATCTTATTGCTGATCAGAAGGTATAATGACAAAAATAACGTGAAAATTATAACTAATACGAATAAAACCGACAAAAAATATTGCTTTTTGCTTACATATTGGGAATTTTCATTTGATTGTTCCATTTTTTAAACTCCTTTGCATGGTATATGAAATATTATTGAGCAAATAATATTTTTGTATGCGAAAAAGAGGTGAGATTTTGAAAAAGAAAAGAAAAATTTTTGGAAAAATTATATTGATTACACTGATAGTGCTGATTGTTGCTGCAATCGCTTTTTCGCTATTTGTTTATGCAAGCTTAGATAAAACAGTTGATATTAATTTGTTAAAACGCAGGGATTCTTCAATTACAAGAATATTTTATTATGATTTTACAGACAGAAAAAATAGAATAGGTGATGCCGTTGAATTAGAAGACGAGGCTATTTTTCAGAGCAGAAGTGAATGGAAATCTATTTATGACTTGCCGCAAAGCTTAAAAAATGCTTTTGTAGCTATTGAAGACAAAAGATTTTATGACCACAAGGGCGTTGATTGGTTAAGAACAGCCAAGGCGACAATGAACTATTTATTTAGGTTTGACAAAGGTGGATATGGCGGCTCAACAATTACTCAGCAGTTAATTAAAAACGTAACTGGCGATAATGAGGTAACGCCAAAAAGAAAGCTTGAGGAAATATTCAGAGCCAAAAATGTTGAAAAATTTCTTGGAAAGAATCAAATATTGGAAGCATATTTGAATGTAGTATATATGTCAGAGGGGTGCTATGGAGTTGGCGCTGCTGCTAAGCTTTACTTTAATAAGGATGTAAGCGAGCTTTCCCTTGTGGAGTGTGCCTCTCTTGCGTCAATAGTGCAAAATCCCTCTAAGTATGACCCGTTTACTCATCCTGAAAACAATAAACAACGCAGAAAATTGGTTTTAAAGGAAATGCTTGAGCAACAAATGATTGGGAAAGATGAATATAATCGCTCGATGAATGAAGAAATTGTTCTCAGTGAAAAAATAGAAGAAAATAAAAGCTCAGGTGTCTTTTCTTGGTACACTGAAGCTTTGATTAGTGATGTGTGCCGCGATTTTGCCGAAAAATATAACGTGAAGCCAGAGGTGGCAAGAAATCTGATTTTAAAGGGTGGCTATGACATTTATAGCTTGATTGATCCGCGTCTTCAGAGGGAAGCTGAAAAGGTATATCACAGTTATCAAGCATATATACAAAATCAAAATGGCACATACCCACAATCAAGCTGTGTGATATTAGATCCTAAAACATCAGATGTTTTAGCTTTAGTTGGCGGCGTTGGCACTAAAAAGGGAAATTTGCTGTTTAACAGAGCTATCTCTGCCAAGCGTCCACCGGGCTCTGTTATCAAGCCTTTATCTGTATATTCTGTAGGACTAGAGGAGGGAATTTTCAATTATTCCACAGTTTTTGACGATACTCCACTCGAAATGGAAGACGGCAGTCTTTGGCCAAAAAATTCTCCCGATAGATATAGGGGACTTGTTCCTCTTTGCTATGCATTGGAGCATTCAATTAACACAGTGGCAGTTAAGGCGCTCAGATGTGTGGGAATAGATAAATCATATAATTATCTACAAAAGTATGGTATAACACTAAATGAAAAAGACAAGTGTGATGCCAGCCTTGCCTTGGGGCAATTGACAAATGGAGAAAGCCTTTTGAATATAACGAATGCTTATTGTGCATTTGCAAACGGCGGTTCAATGTCAAAGGCTAAAACGTACCTGTATCTAACAGACAGTAATGGACAGATTTTGATAAAAAAGGATGACGAGGAAAAAAGAATTCTTTCGCGTGAAAATGCATATATTATGACAATGATGTTAGAGGGCGTGGTTGACAATGGAACTGCCTCGTTTATCAATCTAAAAAACAGTATATCAACTGCCGGCAAAACAGGAACATCAAGCAATAATGAGGATAAATGGTTCGTTGGCTATACGCCATACTATGTATGCGGTGTATGGACAGGCTATGACACGCCAACTCCGCTTTATTATACAAAAAATCCGTCCTGTATCCTTTTTGATAAAATTATGGAAAGGGTACATGTCGGCTTAGACTTGAGCAATGATTTCGAAGCGCCATTTGGGGTTTTAGAAAGAGATTTCTGCTTTGACTCTGGAATGCTTGTAGGTGACAACTGTAACGAGGATTTGCGCGGAAGCCGGGCACTAAAAGGTTATTTTACCTATGATAATATGCCTACCGAACTATGTAATCGGCACAAATCGGTGTATATTGATGCATACGACGGAATGATATTAGAAAATCCTTTGCTGTTTTGGCGCAAGCGCCGTGCATCGCTACTGGAATATACTCGAAATGTACCCGAGGAAATTCATATAGAAGATAGTGATTACCTTATTGAGTCCAGAAAAAGAATGTAATTTAGTATTATTAAAAAAATCACCTCATATATTGTTGTGAGGTGATTTTTTGAACTTATTTAGAAAAATTAACTGTTTTTTTGACAGACTGACCCACGATATCAAGCTATTTAACCCTAAAGCTTCATTAATATTTGGGGCGATAACGTTGCTTCTTGGAATATTCAGTTGGCTGGCAGGCGGCAGAGCACACAGAGTAATGGTGTTATATATGTTTCCGCGTTGTGCACTATCCTTGGGATTTATGTACTTTTTGTGGGGAGCTTCCTTTGTTTTTGTTGGCTTGATAATGGGCGGTCTAGCATTTGGATGCGAAAAATATAAGCGACGTGAAGCTATAAAGGTGATAACCTTTTTAGCCCTTTCATATGTGCTTACGTTACTTGTTTATTGTGTGTTCTTTAAGTTTTCTGCGCCATTTATAACCTTTATCATTTTATTACTTTCGGAAATATTTTGCTTTTTTGCACTTTTGTCGTCAATAAGAATAAATGCGTTGTGGTCTATATGTATAGTAGTCAACTTGATTTGGCTTATATACAACGGATATTTAGCATTCGCAATAGCACTGATTAATTAGGAGATAACGATGAAATTTACTAAAACCTTAGCATTAGCTCTATTTTTTATATTTATATTCAGCTCTGCATTTAGCTCGCGCGCTCTTGAAATAAAAGAACCGCGATTAGAGATTAACGCAAAAAGCGCAGTTTTAATGGATGTAAATACAGGCACGGTGTTATATGGCTTAAATATGGATGAAAAGCTTCCACCTGCGTCTGTTACAAAGGTAATGACGCTTTTGCTTATTTTTGAAGCAATTGATGATGGTAGATTGAGAATGGACAATATGCTAACAGTGAGTGAATATGCTGCTTCTATGGGCGGCTCTCAGGTTTTTCTTGAGCCAGGTGAGCAGATGACCGTTGACGAGCTTATCAAGTGCGTGGTTGTTGCTTCTGCCAATGATGCGGCGGTGACCCTAGCTGAAGCTGTATCGGGCAGCGAGGAAGCATTTGTACATCAAATGAATGCTCGTGCTAAGGAGCTTGGTATGAACAACACGTGCTTTGAAAATGTCACCGGTCTTGATGATGACACAACTAATCATTTAACATCAGCACACGATATAGCAATTATGTCACGCGAGCTTCTCAAGCATGAAAAAATTATGGAGTACACAACTATTTGGATGGATACAATAAGAAACGGGGAATTTGGTCTTTCCAATACAAACAGGCTTGTAAAATACTACAGGGGCGCTACAGGCTTAAAAACAGGCTATACAAGAGGTGCAGGCTTTTGTGTCAGTGCAAGTGCAAAGCGCGGGGATTTGCACCTAATTGCTGTCATAATGGGCGCTGAAACCTCCAATGACCGAAATATAGCGGCGGCAAAGCTTCTCGACTACGGATTTGCTACATACGGCTTGTATAAAGATATTAACAGAGCTTGCGGTGAGGTTAATGTTTTAAGAGGGGAAAAGAGAACTGTAACTACAATATGCAACGATTTTACTTTGCTTGAGAACTTAGGAAATGAGAGCAAAATCACATCCGAGCTTGTACTAGAGGAGAACTTAACAGCGCCAATAACCAAGGGGCAAACAGTTGGAAAAGTAGTTTATAAAATTGACGGAAAGACTGTTGGAGAAAATCCTGTTCTTGCAAATGAGGATGTTTGTGAATTATCCTTTGCAAAAATATTTGTAAATTTACTTAAAAACATAGTAAGTTAAAAAAATTTATAAAAAAGTGTTGAAATTTCACATAACTTGTTGTAATATATAGAATAGTATATATTATAGGGGTATGAAAAAATGGCACTTAAATTAAATAGTAAATTTGTTGACAAATATGTATCAGCTAATGATATTAATGCAATCTCTGGAGAAATCTATGCTGCAAAGAATGTTTTGGATTCACGCACAGGTGAGGGCAATGATTTTCTTGGTTGGGTAGATTTGCCTGTTGATTATGACAAAGAGGAGTTTGCAAGAATCAAAGCTGCTGCTAAAAAAATCCAGGATAGCTGTGATATTTTTGTAGTTATCGGTATTGGCGGCTCTTACCTTGGCGCAAGAGCAGCTATTGAATTTGTAAAGTCTCCTGTTTACAATAACATTCCAAACAAAAACACACCTGACATTTATTTTGCAGGTAATTCTATCAGTGCATCTGCCTTGAACGATCTTTTGAGAATTTGTGAAGGCAAGGATGTTTGCATTAACGTTGTATCAAAGTCCGGTACAACAACTGAGCCAGCTGTTGCTTTCAGAGTTTTCAGAGCATTGCTTGAGGAAAAGTACGGTGTTGAAGGTGCAAAGGAAAGAATTTTTGCAACTACTGATAAAGAGAAGGGCACACTTAAAAAGTTCTCTGACGAAAACGGTTACGAAACATTTGTTGTTCCTGATGACGTTGGCGGTAGATTTTCAGTTTTGACAGCTGTTGGTCTTTTGCCAATTGCAGTTGCTGGCATTGATATTGATGCTATGATGAAGGGTGCACAGGAAGCAAGAGCTGCATATGCTAATGCTGACATCAATACAAACGATTGCTTGAAGTATGTTGCTATCCGTAACATTTTGTACCGCCAGGGCAAGAGTGTTGAGATACTTGCATCTTATGAGCCTGCTTCACAGATGCTTTGTGAATGGTGGAAGCAGCTTTACGGCGAAAGCGAAGGCAAGGATGGCAAGGGTATCTACCCAAGCTCCGTAATTTTCTCAACAGACTTGCATTCTCTTGGTCAGTTCATTCAGGATGGCTCAAGAATTATGTTTGAAACTGTTTTGGACATCAAAAAGTCAAACGACGAGCTTTTGATTCCATTTGATCCAAATAATGTTGATAAGCTCAATTTCTTGTCAGGCAAGGATTTGGATTATGTAAATCATACTGCTATGCTCGGTACATTGTTTGCTCACTCTGACGGTGATGTTCCTAACATTGTTTTGGAGCTTGCTGACAGAAGTGAATACTCATTTGGTTACCTCGTTTATTTCTTTGAGCTTGCATGTGCAATTTCCGGCTATACACTCGGTGTTAATCCATTCAATCAGCCAGGTGTTGAGAGCTACAAGAAGAATATGTTCGCGCTTCTTGGCAAGGAAGGCTATGAAGAATTAAGAGCAGAGCTTACAAAAAGAATACAGTAATTATATAAGGCCCACTGTTTAGTGGGCTTTTTTCTTTGAATTTTTTGTCAAAATACTTAAAAAAGTCGAAAAATATTCAAAAAACTTAGATATTTTTTACAAAACCTATTGATTTTTTCAAAATGGTAGTGTATAATAAAATCAGAAAGAAAAAGATATTGTGGAGGACAACAATATGATGAAAATTATCATCGGTGTGAAAGGCACTGGCAAAACAAAAACGCTTATCGAGATGATAAATTCCGCACTTGAAACCTCAAAGGGTTCCGTTGTGTGTATCGAAAAGGGCGACAATCTTAGATTAACTCTTAATTACAATTGTAGACTTATCAATTCTGATGAGTATATGATAAATGATGCACAATCACTTTATGGCTTTATTGCTGGATTGTTAGCAAGTAACCACGATATCACCGATCTCTTTATAGATGCTACTTTTAGAATCTGTAACAGAGACTTGGAAGCTTTCGATAAATTTGTTGTAGAAGCTGACGATTTAGCCGCTAAAAATGACGTTAACTTGGTAATGACACTTTCAATGCCTGCTGAAAACGCAACAGAGAATATTAAAAAGTATCTTTAATCAAGTTATAGCGAAAAGTCCTGTGTGCAGCATTTTAACTAACTAAAATGAATGTTGAGGATGGGCCAATGAACTATTCAGTCTCTTTTAAAAGCTGATTACGGAAAAGGTAATATACGGCACACGTTATTTATATAACATTTGGGTGATTTAGGCCGAGTAATGTTCGAGTTTCGCAGCATATCAGCGCAAACAAAATCATATAACAGTCAGAACAGAGGTGTTACTATGTTAAAGAGGTATCATTTGCTGGAAATCTGAGATATGAGAGGACGAACCAATGTACTAATTTGATTTTAATTCAATATCATAAGCAATGAGGTGATCCTATGTTTGGTTTCTATCTTTTAGAAATTTAGGAAAAACGGGGACGAGCCAATGTATGATTTTATTGAAATAGAATAATAAACTAAAAAGGAATATAACAAGGTTTTAATTAGGTGATTTCCAATGCAAAGTAAAATTTACGCTAAAAAGAAACACTTGAATAATAAACGCTTAACCAAAACCTAAGGTGTATTTCGTGTGGTTTATATAGATAAAGTGCATATTATAATATGAAATATATGGGAATCCAACTGCGCGTGTTGGATTCCTTTTTTTATATATTTTGACAAAAAACTATTATTTGCATAAGATATTAAGGAAGAAGTCTTGCTGACTCTTCAATAATATCAGGAGGTTAACCCTATGTTGGATAATAAGTTTTGTTCTACATCCTATCAGAAGGAAAATATATGCATCGACACATACAGAGTGCTTGATTCCTGCCGTGATAAGGATTGCTTTGAAAATGTTAAGGTGTATTTGACAGATTTCGGAGAAGAAATTATTGATCGCACTTCAACAATCAGAGCAAAATGTGCAAAAATTGTATCTGCATACATTGATATTAACGATGTTCCGTTTAACAGAGGATTTTATCAGCTTAATATCAAGATGTATGTGAAAATTACATTTGAAGCGTGCATTTCAAAGGGTAATATTCAAGAATTTGACGGCTTGGCAGTAGTTGAAAAGAAGGTAATTCTTTACGGTAGCGAGGGTAATGTAAATATTTATAAGAGCAATTTTGGTTCATCGGGCTTTTGCACCTGTAACCCTTGTGATGACAACTCCACAAGCATGCCAATTGCGATATTGGAAACAGTTGACCCTGTAATTCTTGGTGTCAAGGTTGTTGAGCCTCGTGTTTTCCCATGCTGTTGTTGCTGTTGCATCGACGATATTCCGGACTTTGTATATAATCACGTTAACGGTAAGCTCTGCGACAGAGATGACAAGGCGCTTGTTGTTTCCCTCGGATTTTTTTCCGTTGTTAAAATCGAACGCCCAACACAGATAATTGTAAATGCAACTGAATATAATATTCCCGACAAGGAATGTATCACGGCACAAGAGGACGATCCTTGCACACTCTTTAAATCCATGGCATTCCCTGTTAGTGAATTTTCCCCTCATATACTGAACAATTCTGCTTGCCCCTGCTCAGGTCCCGCCGTTAAAAAGGACAAAGAACCAAGAGGCTGCGGATGTAACAACTAAAAAGAAAAACGACCTCAGCATAACGCTTGAGGTCGTTTTATATTAAAGAGAGATAGGCTTCAACTCAAAGTAATAATTGTGTCAGCATATGTTTTTGCTTCTTCAACGTTGTGCGATACTATAATTACACATTTGCCCTTCAGACAGGTGAAAATTTTGGGCAAAATCCGCTCTTTTAATTCGTCATTCAAGGCAGAGAAGGGTTCATCCATCACAAACAAGTCTGCGTCATTATGAATCGCCCTTGCAAGCGCAACTCGCATTTTCATTCCGCCTGAAAGCGTGTCTGGGAGCGAGTCCTTTTCGGGTGCCATTTCAACAAGCTCTAGCACCTCATCAATTGTGTATGGTGAATTTTCGTTAACTATGCTGATGTTTTCGGCAACTGATAATGCTGGGAAAAGTCTTGGCTCTTGGAAAACGTAAGATATTCTTTCCTTTCCCTCAACGATTTCCCCTGTATAGTCCTTGTCAAGACCTGCAATTATGCGCAGAAGAGTAGTTTTGCCAACACCGCTTTCTCCAAGAATGTAGGTTACTTTACCATCCTCAAATTCAAAGCTTGAATTTTTGAAAATTTCTTTATCTCCAAAGTACTTGTTCAAGTTATTTATTTTCATTTTTAACCTCAACGCGAATCCATTTCTTAAATGCTATTTTGATAAGCTTATTGAAAAGAAGCTCAAAAATAATATTAATTATTACAAGGGTTAATGCCCAAGCGAACAGCTCCTCGTTATCAAGGTTTTGGTTTGCCAATGAAATGTTGTGTCCCATTGATGTTTTGGGTGGGCAGAGTGCCTCTGCAGCAACTCCTGCTTTCCACGCAAGTCCGATGCTTGATGTTAAAGCTGATACAAAATAGGGCATAATTGTTGGAAGGTAAAGTGATTTAACTCTTTTTCCAAATGGAATTTTAAATACGCGACAAACATCGAGCAGCTCCTTGTCAATGTTTTGTATGCTTTCGTAAATGTTTGAAAACACAATAGGAAAAACCATCAAAATGGTAATAAACATAGATGTGAAATCAAAAATTATAAGATAAAGTATAAAAACAAATACAGTGACAGGAACGGACTTGATTGTAGCGAGCATAGGCTTGACTAATGCATGTATAAAATTAAATCTTGAGCATAATACCGCGCATCCAAAGCCAAGTGCTGTTGCTATAACAATAGATATCAAGGTCCTTAAAAGAGTAGAGAGTGTGGCTAAATAGTAGTCGCCTTCAGTAACAAGCGAAAGCAAGCTTTTTAACACGTCGTGAGGATAGGGAAATAGCGGATTGTACGTTAAATTCATGCCGTTAATTGAGGAGTAAACAAGAACGGCTAAATACCAAATCCCTATCCAAAAAATTGTGACTAAAGATATTTTTAATACTTTTTTCATTCAGAAATGTAGTAGAAGTCGTCAAGCGGGATTTTCTCGCCCACGCTTCCTTTATCAATATTATACATAGCATTAACAAAGGCGCTCATTGCAGATTTCATTTCAGAGCCAACCATAAATACTATGTTACATTTTGGAATAGCTTTTTCAGCTATTGTGGCATTAGCAAAAATCTGGTGCTTTGCAATCAATGCGGCAGCATCCTTGTTGTTTTCGTTTAAGAATTTAATAGATGCTTCATATTCGCTCAAAAACTTTTCAACAGCGGCCTTATTTTCTTTAGCAAAATCTTTTCTTACAACGATACAACCCTGTACAAGCTTTTCGCTGTTTACAGCGTTCCATTCTTTTGTTAAGTCAAGAGCTATATTGTAGTTAAAACCTGCTTGTTTTGCAGCCGCAACTGCGGCAGTTACAACAGGCTGTGGCAACACTGCGTAGTCAACCTGACCCGCCTTTACAGCCGCTTGAAGTGCTTGAGGATTAGCATATTTTGTTGAGTCAACAGTGACATTTTTAACACCATTTGTTTCTAAAATATGCTTTGTAATAAATGTTGGATTTTGTGCTGGAACGTAAATAGTTTTGTTTTCCAATTGCTTGATGTCGGTAATTTCGCCTGTTTTATCTACAAGGTAAAGCACTCCGAGAGTGTTAATAGCAACAATTTGTACGTTGCCGTTTGTTTTGTTATAAACCTTAGCTGCAGAGTTTGTTGGGAGAGCTGCCATATCAATAGAGCCAGCAATCAATGCCTTTTCTACATTGTCTGCTGCTGTCTCTACTGTGAATTGATAGTTGTTCTGTGCGTTACCGTTTGCATTTTGCTCCATAAGATGAGCCATACCGAAGCCGGTTGTTCCGTTCAAAACAGAGAGCTTAATGTTAGTTTTTGCATCAGGCGCTGGAACATCTGGTGTTTCATCGTCGCCGCAAGAGGTTAACATTGCGAATGTGAAGATAAGAACTAGTAGAAGTGATAGGATTTTTTTCATATTATACCTCGTTAAAAATAATAAATTTGTCGTTTTTTGTTATTGCGCCGTTTGCTTCAAGCTTTTCAAAGGCTCTATATAGGGTGGCACGACCGATGCCAATCATTTTTGCAAGAGTTGACATATCTATATTTAATTCAAGTGTGTTGCCATCACGGGGAAGCTGCAACAGATATGAATGCAATTTGTTTTCAGCACTTTTGGCTGTGTATGAATTGATTTTTTTGTTAAGAAATGCGATCTTTTCAGCTAAAAGAGTAATGTAATTTAATGCGCATTTGTGGTTTTTTGATATGCATTTTTCCACAAAGCCTTTGTCAAGAGTAATTACAGTGCAATCGGAAGTTGCTTTGATTATTGTTGAATGTGTAGATTTGTTAAACAATCCTGCAACGCCGAAAATATCACCCTTTTGAAGCTTTTTGATAATAACACCGTTTTCTCCCGATTTTATGGTGGCCTTTCCCTTTGCCACAATTCCTATGCTTTCACATTTGTTGCTACATAGTATTGTGTCACCACTCAAAAAATGCGCTTCCCTAATCCCATCAAAGGTAAGAAAAGCATCAATATCTTTGCTTGGAATACCTTTAAACAAGAAAAATGATTCATTTAAATATTGTTTAATGTCCATAGATACCTCGGTTAATCAAAAGTGTATCATTTGATACACATATTGTAACATGCTATCTCAAAAAAGTCAAGTAAATTTCATAAATACCTTGATTTTTATTACTAAATGTTATATCATATAAAGGAATAAACATAAAGGAGACCAATTATGGCAATTTTAGTAACAGGTGGTACCGGTTTTATCGGCTCACACACAGTTGTTCAGCTTTTGAACGATAACAGAGAGGTTGTAATTCTTGATAATCTCTGCAACTCAAAAATCTGCGTTCTTGACAGAATAGAGGAGATTACAGGCAAAAGACCTAAGTTTTATAAGGGCGATATTCTTAATATAGAAGATATTGAGCTTGTTTTCAACGAAAACGAGATTGATTCTGTTATCCACTTTGCAGGCTTGAAGGCAGTTGGTGAGAGTGTTGCTATGCCTATGTGGTATTACCACAATAATATTACAGGTACTCTTAATCTTTGTAAGGTTATGTCAGAGCATAACTGTAAGAGAATAGTATTTTCCTCATCTGCCACCGTTTATGGTAAGCCGGAATCAGTTCCGATTAACGAGGATTTCCCATTGTCAACAACAAATCCTTATGGTGAGACAAAATTGATGATTGAAAGAATTTTGTCAGACATTTATGTTTCCGATAAGGAGTGGAGCGTATCTATTCTCAGATATTTTAACCCAATTGGAGCGCATGAAAGCGGTCTTATGGGTGAGGACCCTAAGGGTATTCCAAATAACCTTCTTCCTTATATTGCAAGAGTTGCTTTTGGCAAATATGACCACGTAAATGTATTTGGAAACGACTATGCAACACATGACGGAACTGGCGTGCGCGACTACATACACGTTGTTGACTTGGCAAATGCACATCTTAAAGCGCTTGATAGAGCTGCAAAGGTTACAGGAGTTGAGCGTTTTAACATTGGTACAGGCGTTGGCTATTCTGTACTTGACGTTATTCATGCATTTGAAAAGGCTATTGGACGCGAAATTAAGTACGTTATTTGCGAAAGACGTCCTGGTGACATTGATGAATGCTATGCAAACCCAAAGAAGGCATACGAGGTGCTTGGTTGGAAGGCAAATTACGGCATTGATAAAATGTGCCTTGATGCTGCTAACTGGCAGAAGAAAAACCCGGACGGTTACGGAGAATAATTATGATAAAAACAGAATTGTTTGGAAAAATGCCTGATGGCAGAGAAGTGTTTTCTTATACAATGGAAAACAAAGTAGGCGCAAGCGTAAAGGTGATTTCTCTTGGTGCTACTTTAGTTTCAATTAACGTGCCGAATAAGGACGGCGCCTTGGCTGACGTTATTTGTGGCTATGATGATGTAAATTCCTATCTTACCAATAGTGGCTATCAAGGTGCTATTATCGGTAGATTTGGCAATAGAATTAAAAATTCTTGTTTCACACTTGACGGAGTAGAATATAAGCTCTTTAATAACGAGGGAGCAAACCATCTCCATGGCGGTAAGGAAGGCTTTGACAAGAAGCTTTGGGATGCTAAGTCTTGGGAAATTGGCGGCACCTCTTATTTGGAAATGTCATATTTCAGCTGCCATATGGAAGAAGGTTACCCTGGTAATTTGACAGTTAAGGTTCTTTATACATTTGACTGTGAAAACACACTTTCAATTAACTATAAAGCATCTACTGATAAGAAAACTGTTTTAAATCTTACCAACCACGCATATTTTAATTTGAATGGCTGTGGTGCTAACGACATTGAAAACCATTTGCTTTGGTTGGATGCTGATAAGGTTTCTGAAATTGATGAAAAGTTAATTCCAACAGGAAATGATATTAGTGTAGATAACACCCCATTTGATTTCAGAACAGAGAAGCTTATTGGCAAAGATATTAATGCTGACGACAAAATTTTGAAATACGGTCAAGGCTATGACCATAACTTTGTTTTGAATAATAACGGTGTTATTAAGCATATTGCAACTTTGACAGGTGTTGCATCAGGCAGAAAAATGAAGGTTTATACAAATCAGCCTTGCATTCAGATTTATGCTGCTAACTGCATAAATGAGGAAGAGTCACCATTTAAGGGCGGCATTGCTCAAAAGAAGAGATGTGCCGTTTGTATGGAAACTCAGCACGCCCCCGATTCTCCAAATCAGCCAACCTTCCCAAGCTGCGAGCTGAACCCTGGTGAAATTTACGATTATACAACTGTTTTCAAATTTGAATATTAATTTTTAAAGCCCGCATATTTTTGCGGGCTTTTTAATATAATGTACCATAAAATCTTTTTTGGGGTACATATGGAAAATTATCTTTCTATTGATGAACGTTGTGTAGCGCTTGCAAGATACATAATAGAGAATAGCACTACGGTTCGAGATGCTGCACAAAAATTTGAAATCAGCAAATCAACAGTACATAAGGATATAACCGAAAAATTAGCAAAAATTAATTTTTCGCTTTATGAGGCTGTTCAGCAGATTTTGCAAAAAAATAAATCGGAACGTCACTTACGCGGTGGCGAAGCCACAAGAAAAAAATACATAAATAAAATTAATGCGTGAAGATGCTCTGTAATCCTCACGTTTTTTATTTATAATTTGAAAACATCAAAAAAGAGAAATGTGCAGAATATCGTATTAACCGTTTGAGCAAATACATAAACATACTTCAGACATAGTTTATGAATACCTCTTGATTGACGGCATTGATAAAAGCACACTAACAAGGCGAAGCCTGATACACCTATCTGGCTTCCCGAGCCCTGTGGCGGTGAACAAATGAAAGTATAACCCGCAGGGTCAAGCGAAAGAGTAAGCCAAGCCCTGTGCCTTTAACACAAGGCTAATTATACAAAAGATAAATTTTATATAAATTAGAGAATACGCACAAGGTCAGTAAATACAGGGGTTTGGGCGATTTTTTGTTCTGTAAGAAAAAATTTTTAATTAGCTCTTGTTTGTAGGTGCAATTTATTTTGTAAATTATATAATTTATAATTTTAAATTTAATACCTTCGTGAAAACGCAATTATTTTTATTTAAAACGTTGAATTGTATTAAAATAAAAAAATAATCGTAAAATTCCCATAAATAAAAAATGGATTATCCAAACAATGGTTATCTTATGTATTATTGGGTTAAATATTTATTTAACAAAAAATATAATTTAAAATAAATTAAATTTACTATTGACAAAATTGATTTTGCATGATATACTTGTAAAGTAATTTGGTTTACACGCAGATGGAGGTATATTATGTTTGAAAAAAATCTTAGTATATCTTTGTTGCTTGATTTTTACGGTGACATATTATCAGAGCGTCAAAGCGAAATGATTAATATGTATTACAATGAGGATTGCTCTCTTGCGGAAATTGCAGAATGCTTTGAAATTTCTCGTCAAGGTGTACGCAGTGTATTGAAAAAATCTGAAACGATTTTGCTTGATATGGAAAATAAGCTACATCTTGCATCCAGATTTATTAAAATGCGTGATAAATCCTCTGAGATTGCGTCTAAACTATCATTAGTCAATAAAGATATTGATAACAACGAAATTTCTTATAAAATTGATTCTTTGATTGCTGAAATTAAGGAATTAGCTGAATATTAAGGAGGTAACTATGGGATTTCAGAGCTTAACTGAAAAGATTGCCAATGCCTTCAAACGCTTTAGAAATAAGGGTAAATTAACTGCTTCCGACGTTAAAGAGGGTATGCGCGAAATTAAGCTTGCTCTTTTAGAGGCCGACGTTAGCTTTAAGGTAGTTAAGGATTTTATCAAAAACGTTACCGAGCGCGCAGTTGGCGCAGAGGTTCTTGAAAGTCTTCTCCCTGCTCAGCAGGTTGTAAAGATTGTAAACGAGGAATTGATTGCTCTTATGGGCTCAACTCAAGCTAAGCTTGAGATTGCATCTAAGCCACCAACAGTTATAATGATGGCGGGCTTACAGGGTGCTGGTAAAACAACCCATGCAGGCAAATTAGCAGGTCTTTATAAGAAGCAAGGCAAAAATCCTTTGCTTGTTGCCTGTGATATTTACCGTCCTGCAGCTATAAAGCAGTTACAAATTGTTGGCGAAAAGCTAAATATCTCTGTTTATGCAGAGGAAAAGTCAAAAAATCCTGTTAGCATTGCAAAAAATGCTATTGAATATGCAAATAAACACGGTCACGATATGGTATTTATTGATACTGCTGGACGTTTGCACATTGACGAAGTTCTTATGAAGGAGCTACAGGAAATCAAAAAAGCAACAAATCCGCTGGAAATACTCTTGGTTATTGACTCCATGTTAGGTCAAGATGCCGTAAATGTTGCGCAAACATTTAACGAAATGCTTGAAATTACAGGTGTTATTCTTACCAAGCTTGACGGTGATACACGTGGCGGTGCTGCTCTTTCTGTTCGTTATGTAACGGGCAAACCAATTAAGTTTATCGGTACAGGCGAAAAGCTGGATGCTATTGAACCGTTCTACCCTGACAGAATGGCTTCAAGAATTCTTGGAATGGGTGATGTTCTCTCCTTGATTGAAAAGGCTGAGGAAGCATTTGACAAGAAAAAGGCTGAGGAATTAGAGAAAAAGATGAGGGAAAACACCTTCACCTTGACAGATTATTTGGATCAGCTTGCACAGCTCAAAAAGATGGGTTCTCTTGAAAGTATGATTTCAATGATACCTGGTATGGGCGGCAAGGACGTTCAAATTGATGAAAATATGCTAATTCGCACCGAGGCAATTATCTTGTCTATGACACCAAAGGAACGTGAAAACCCTGACATTTTGACATCTTCACGAAAGAAACGTATTGCGCAAGGCAGCGGTACTTCTGTTGAAGAAATCAACAAGCTTTTAAAGCAATTTGAACAAATGAGAAAAATGATGAAGCAGGTTTCATCAGGTAAATTCCGCGGATTTGGCGGAATGTTTGGTAAAAAGATGAAAACGCCGTTTAAGTTTTAATGGCTTTTTATAAAAAAATTTATATATTATTAATTTTCGGAGGAAAAGAAAAATGGCAGTAAAAATGAGACTCAGAAGAATGGGCGCTAAGAAGGCTCCTTTCTACCGTGTAATTGTAGCAGACGAAAGATCACCAAGAGATGGTAAGTTTATCGACGAGATCGGTTACTACAACCCTCTTACAAATCCTGCTGACGTTAAGATTGACGCTGAAAAGGCACAGAAGTGGCTCGCTAACGGCGCTCAGCCAACTGAAACTGTTAAATCTCTTTTGAAGAAGAGCGGCATCGTTAAATAATCTAAACGGAAAGGTGATTATTTGCGGATAATCAAGGTGTGAAAATGATTGATCTCAGCACGGTTCTTTGCAACATTGCTAAGTCAATTGTAGACCATCCTGAACAGGTTTCTATTACAGAACACGAAGAAGGTAATGAAATACTTTTGACTTTGAGTGTTGCCGAAGAAGACATGGGCATGATTATCGGTAAGCGTGGCAAAATTGCCAAGGCTATCCGCACTGTAATGAGAAATGTCGCTAAAATTGACGACAAAAAGGTTACAGTAGAAATCAAATAAAAAATAGGGCATTTGCCCTATTTTTTTATTATCCATTCTCTTTTGATTGACTTTTTTGTAAAAAATGATATAATTATATTAATAATGTATAAAAGGAGATTTTATTATGCTTACACCTATTAAATTAAACCCTATTTTCAAAGAAATTATTTGGGGTGGCAACAGGCTTAAAAATGAATATAACAAGGTATCTGATTTAAACAATATAGCCGAAAGCTGGGAGCTTACTGTTCGAAAGGACGGTATGAACACTATTTGCGGTGGCGAATACGACGGATATACTATGGAAAAATATATAGAAGAAAATGGATTTAAGGTTGTTTCTAAAAACAAGCTTGATTTCTTCCCTCTTCTTATTAAATTTATTGATGCTGAGGACAATTTGTCAGTACAGGTGCATCCTGATGACGAATATGGATTGAAAAATGCCAATAGCTTGGGAAAGACAGAAATGTGGTATATCATTGACGCAAAGCCAGGCGCTCAGCTTGTATATGGCTTAAAGGAAGGCGTTACCAATGAGGATTTTGCCAAGGCCATTGACGAGGGCAAAGTTGAAGAAATGCTTAATTATGTACCTGTAAAGAAGGGAGATGTGTTCTTCATTCCGTCAGGTCTTGTGCACGCTATTGGTGCCGGTATTTTGTTAGCTGAAATTCAGCAAAACTCCAATATTACATACCGCGTTTACGATTATAACCGCTTGGGCAAGGATGGAAAGCCAAGAGAATTGCACGTAAACGATGCATTAAATGTAATTGTTAACAGAAGCGAAAGTGAAATCGAAAAAATCAGATATTCCAATGGCAAGCACGCGGGCTCTACTCTTGCAAATTGCGATTATTTTAATGTATGTAAATACACAATCAGCTCCGCAGGCTTCTTCTCTGCCGATCAATATAGCTTTAACTCTGTTCTCTGCTTAGATGGAGAAGGCACTATTTTTTGTGATAACAAAACATACCCACTTTCCAAGGGTGACAGCTATTTCATTCCTGCTGGAATGGGTGGCTATGTAATAAACGGCAATCTTGAGGTTATTATATCAAAAATAAATTAAAGAGGTGGCTTTTGCCACCTCTTTTAATATTAATCGCAGTTTTCCCAGTTGTGATAAACCTCTGTAACATCATCGTTGTCTTCAAGATGCTCGATAAGAAGTGTCATATACTTGATATCGTCATCTGATGTCAAGGTTACATAGTTTGAAGGGATTTTGTCATGCTCACTAGATGCACACTTAAAGCCTGCTGCTTCAATAGCTTCAGCTACAGCTTCGAGATCGTCATCCTCTGTGTAAATAACATATGCGTCCTCGTCGGAAATAAAGTCAGCAGCGCCTGCCTCTAAGGAAGCTTCCATCAAAGCATCCTCGTCATAGCCTTCTTCCTTGGAAATCATAATAACGCCCTTGTCCTCAAAAAGATAGCCAACGCAGCCTGTTGTGCCGAGATTACCCTTATATTTGCTGAAATAAGAACGAATTTCAGGAGTTGTGCGGTTGGTGTTATCGGTTGCGGCTGTAACAATTACAGCAACACCACCAGGTCCGTAGCCCTCATAGCGCATTTCCTCAAGAGCGGCAGAATCAGCAGAGCTAGCCTTTTTGATAGTTCTTTCGATATTATCGTTTGGAACGTTATTAGCCTTTGCTTTCGCGATTAACTGTGCAAGCTTAGAGTTAGTTGATGGGTCAGGACCGCCTGCCTTTACTGCAATAGCCATTTCCTTACCGATTTTTGTGAAGATTTTTGCCTTTTGAGCATCAGTCTTCTCTTTTTTGTGCATTATATTTTTCCATTTGCTATGTCCAGACATAAATACCTCTTAATTAAATCTTTTCTGTTTTTTTCATACAAATAAGTCCAAATGCAGTACCCAAAACTGTTTTGGTAGCCTCTGTCAATCTTATTCTTGAGTTTCTTACCGCTTCATCGTCAGCTGTGATTATCTGACAGTTGTGATAGAACTTGTTAAATGCGGAGCAAACATCAATGATGTATCTTGTTATAACTGATGGCTCATACTCCTTGATAGCACCTGTTACCGCCTCATTAAATCTTGAAAGGATCTTTAACAAATCTCCTTCTTCGGCGGAAGTAACAACAGGCTTTGTGCCCTTATAATCAATATCTGATGCTTTTTCTAAGATACCACAGGTACGTGCATAGGTGTACTGTGCATAAGGTCCTGTATTTCCCTCAAAGCTAAGCGCATCCTTCATTATAAAGTTGATGTCCTTGATTCTGTTGTTGTATAGATAGTAGAAAACAACAGAACCTACGCCAACAGCCTCGCTTACCTCCTCCTTGTTTGGAAGATTTGGGTTCTTTTCGTTGATAATTTCGCTAACCTTTTCAATAGCGGTTGCAAAAAGATCCTTCAAAAGAATAACGTTACCTGTTCTTGTTGCAAGCTTTTCGCCGTTGATACTAACTGTACCGTATGGCACGTGAACCAGCTGGTCGTGCCAATCGTAGCCCATCATTTCAACAACCTTGAACCATTGAGCAAAGTGCAAGGACTGTCCTGCAGATGTAACATAGATACACTTGTCAAACTTATATTCATTTTTGCGATAAACAGCTGCCGCAATATCTCTTGTCGGGTACAATGTTGAGCCGTCCTTTTTCAAAATCAAGCAAGGTGGCATATTATATTCGGACAAATCAACGATAGATGCGCCGTCATCGATTTTCAAAAGGCCGCTTTGGCGAAGCTTTTCTACCTGTGCAGGCATTTTATCGGTATAGAAGCTCTCACCCTTGTAGCTATCAAACTCTATGCCGAGCTGCTTATATGTTTTTTGATATTCCTTTAAGCTGATATCAACGAACCACTTCCAAAGTCTTATGTTTTCAGGGTCGTTGTGCTCAAGCTTTGTGAATTCGTCACGCGCTTTTTGATTGAGTGTCGAGTCATTTTCGGCCTCATTATGGAACTTAACATAAAGAGCTACTAACTCATCAACACCGCCCTCTTCGACCTTTTCCTGGCTGCCCCAAAGGTGATAAGCTACTATAAGCTTGCCAAACTGTGTGCCCCAATCACCTAAATAGTTGATGCCAACACAGTCATAGCCTTGAAATTCGTGAAGCATTTTAAGGGAATGGCCGATAACGGTTGTTCCCAAGTGTCCGATATGGAATGGCTTTGCTACATTTGGTGATGAGTAGTCAAAAACAGCAACCTTTCCAACACCTGAGCCGTCAGAGCCGTATTTTTCGCCCTTATTCTCTATTTCAAATAAAACGTTTTCTATCAAATATTCGTTAGAAACAAATATGTTTAAATAGCCGTTTACCGCCTCAACCCTAGATACTACTGAGGAACTGAAATTTTCTGACAATTCCTTTGCTATCATAGGTGGAGCTTTTCTCAATATTCTGCTAAGCTTAAAGCAAGGAAATGCAATATCGCCAAGGCTTGAGTCCGGTGGATATTCGAACATTGCAAGAACATCTTCTTTAGTAAGCTCAATGCCATCAGCTAAGCTTTTGATTTGAGACAATAAATCGACTGCAACAGTATTTTTAAAATTAAACATTTTTAAATTCCTTTATTAGTCAGCTTGGGATTCTATATGCTTGTCGTGTAAAGCGCGGATTTTTTGAACGGGATTCAAGAGGTCGCTAATAGAAGCATCCTTATTAATTGTATCAATAATATATGACACATACTTGCTCATATTAACGTCACAGTACCAATCTCTTGAAAGAATTTCCTTTGTGTGGTATGTTAAATTGGTAGCGAAAATCTTATCGAAAATGCCTTCCTCGTAAGCCTTGTCAAACTTATCAAGTCCGTTGCAGAACAAAGCGAATGTTGCGAAAACAAATACTCTCTTTGCTCCTCTTTCCTTAAGCTGGAGAGCAACATCAATCATAGAGTCGCCTGAGGAAATCATATCGTCAACAACGATAACATCCTTGCCTGAAAGGTCCTTGCCGAGATATTCGTGTGCTTCAATTGGGTTCTTACCATCAACAATAATCGAATAATTACGTCTCTTATAGAACATACCAAGCTCTATTCCGAGAACGGAAGCAATGTACATAGAACGGCCAATAGCACCTTCATCAGGGGAAACAACCATAATATTATCTTTGTCAAGAACAACATCGGGTATATTTTTTACGAGCGCCTTAAGCATTTGGTAAGTAGGTCTTACACTATCAAAGCCATTCAATGGAATAGCATTTTGAACTCTTGGGTCATGTGCGTCAAATGTAATAATGTTTGTAACACCCATAGCTGTAAGCTCTTGTAAAGCCAAAGCACAGTCAAGGGATTCTCTTGCTGAACGCTTGTGCTGTCTGCCCTCGTAAAGCATAGGCATAATAACACTTATTCTTCTTGTTTTTCCGCCAGTTGCAGCAATTACTCTCTTCAAATCCTGAAAATGGTCATCAGGACTCATAGGAACCTGCATACCGTACATCTTATATGTAACACCGTAATTGAAGCAGTCGGAAATGATGTAAAGGTCAAGACCTCTCATAGATTCGTTAATTAAAGCCTTAGCCTCGCCTGATCCAAACCTTGGGCACTGGGCGTTGGCAACAAAGGATTTGTCGCTTCCTCTAATTTGTCTTAAGTAGTTATCAACCTCGGCTGTAAATTCCTCACAGCCTCTCATACCAATTACTTTCAATTCTCCGTTAAAGTTCTCGTTCATATTTACCCCCCTATAAGTGCTGAAAAATTATTTTGTTACGGTTATTTTAGCAATAACATCGGATTTATCGGGATCTATTCCCTTTGCCAATACTAATTCAAGCGCAATCAATTGCACTGCAATAGCGTAAACGAATGGAATAGTGAGCTCGCAACCTGTATTTTCAATTTTAATGTTGTAAGTTCCGTTCAAAAGCTCTTGTTTATCCGAAATTACAACCGTTGTAGCATTTACCGCCTTGAGCTTGTCAATCATTTTGATAGCATCAGGCTCCATAATGCCGCTTTGCGCCAAAACAATAGCCAAATCATTCTCGTGGAGCTGAGCAACAGGACCGTGATAAAAATCGGAAATTGGGTAGCCCTTAACCTTCATTTTATTGGTTTCCAATATTTTCAAAGCACCCTCAAGAGCAATTGCATATGAAAGGCCTCTGCCTAAAACTACTCCCTCTTTGTAATTTAAAAGGTTGTTAACAACGCTTTCAACATTATTTGGTAAGTAGTTAAGTGCATTAGCAACACAGGATGGCACCGCATCAAGAGCGCTACTTAAATCTGCATTTCCGCTCCACTCTGCGCAAAGCAATGCAAGCAAATACATTTGTGATGTGAATGTTTTTGTAGCAGCTATGCTCTTTTCCTCACCTGCATTGCAGAATAAGTGGTATTTAGCTGTTTTTGCAAGCAAGGATGTTTCGTAGTTAGTAATTGCAACAGTCAAAACTCCTTGTCGATTTGCGCTTTCCAAAACTGCATTAACATCCTCTGCCCGTCCGGACTGTGATACACCAACAACTAAGGTGTTGCCGAATTTAATTTCAGTTCCATACTGTGTTACAACTGATGGAGTACCAAGTGCGCAAGGAATACCAAGAACAACACCAAATAAATACTGTGCGTAAATGCACGCGTGGTCTGATGTACCTCTGGCTACAAAATAAATATTATCAATTTTTCTTGACTTAATTTCATTAACAAGGGAAGTAAGAACAGATGCATTAGCAGACTTAATTGAAGACAAAACCTCTGGCTGTTCTCTTATTTCCTTTTCAAGATTTATCATTTTAACCTCGCTTATCTTTTTGCCAAAACTTCTTTTTCGTAGTCCTTAACTTCCTTCATCCAATCATAGCCAGTTGGAACACCGCACTCAAGACAGTACTTCTGCCATACGGCTGTATATGGAAGTGATTTTAAGGTTTCGAGCAAGCCAAGGCGTGATGTGTAATCCTTATCAAGCTCGTATTTCTTAAGAAGCTCAGTTGGCTCAAGCAAAGCAAAAAGTAACGCCTTTTCAAGGTTACGAGCGCCAATTGCCCATGCAGCAACACGGTTAATGCTTGCGTCAAAGAAGTCAAGACCAATGAAAATTCTGTCAATTTCGCCGCTTCTGATGATTTCCTGGGCAATAGCCTTCAATTCGTCATCAAAAATAACAACGTGGTCACTGTCCCAACGAACAGGACGGGAAACATGAAGAAGCAAGCCTGGTGTGAACTGAAGCGCTGTGCTAATCTTGTCGGAAATTACTTCAGTTGGATGGAAATGTCCTGCATCCAAGGTTACATATTGACCTTTCTTTGCGCAATATGCAAGATAGAAGTCATTAGAACCGATTGTGCAGCTTTCAGCACCGATACCGAATACTTTACCTTCAAGTGAAGCGATATTGTATTTAGGATCAACAGGTACTGCAAAAATCTGATCAAGTGAGTCCTCAAGTCTCTTTCTGTAACCGTTTCTGTCAACAGGGATGTCCTTAAATCCGTCAGGAATCCAGTAGTTACTTGCGCAAACCTCGCCCATTTCGCGACCTATGTACTCTGCTATCTTTCTTGTAGCTATTACGTGGTCAATCCAGAATTTACGGATTTTTTCGTCGTGATGGCTAAGAGTAAAGCCGTCGTCGGAATATGGATGTGAGAAGCAAGTTGGGTCAAGGTTAACACCGTATCCCTTTTCCTTTGCCCACTTAATCCATACATCATAGTGCTCAGGCTTAATTTGATCTCTTGGAACACTCTCTCCCTTGTTGTCAAGGTAGATTGCGTGCAAGCAAATCTTTTTCTTACCAGGAATCAAGGAAGCAGCCTTATCAAAGTCAGCCTGAAGCTCTTCAATGTTACGTGCAGCACCAGGATAGTTACCTGTGGTCTGAATGCCGCCTGTCAAAGGACCCTTGCTTTCAAAGCCTTTAACGTCGTCACCCTGCCAGCACTGAATAGAGATAGGAATATTCTTTAATGTTTCAATAACCTTGTCTGTGTCTATGCCAAATTCTGCATACGCCTCTTTGGCTAATTTATACATTTCGTTTATATTCTTCATATTATACCTCTTTGCATATATTCAAATATCTGCTGTATGCTTCGTCCCAAGCATCGCTATGCTTAGCCTCATATACCTTAACATCAAAGGAATCTCTTATTATTTCTCTTGCCTCGGCAATGTCCTTAATTTCACCGGCAGCAATTGTCTGCATTACAATGTTACCGATAGCGGTTGCTTCAACAGGACCTGCATAAACTGTTCTACCTGATGCATCAGCCGCCCATTGGCAAAGAATCTTTTCTTTTGTGCCGCCGCCAACGATGTTGATGGAGTTATATTTCTTACCTGTCATATTTTCAATGCTCTCAATTGTGTGTCTGTAGCACAAAACAAGGCTTTCAAATATGCAACGAACAATTTCGCCAACAGTTTCAGGAACGTGCTGGCCTGTCTTTTTACAGAATTCTCTGATTCTGCCAGGCATATCGCCTGCAGGTGAGAACAATGTATCGTTAGGGTCAATAAAGCAAGCAAGTGGCTTTGCCTGAAGAGCAAGCTCGGTAAGCTCGTCAAAGGAGTAAACTGTGCCTTCTCTCTTCCACTGTCTTCTTGACTCTTGTTCGAGCCAAAGACCCATAATATTCTTCAAAAATCTGATTTTTCCGCCTGCGCCACCTTCGTTTGTGAAGTTATAACGCATAGACTCAGCATTGATAACAGGCTCATCATTTTCAACACCCATAAGTGACCAAGTACCGCTGCTGATATAAACAAAGTCATCACCGCGCTTTGCAGGAACAGCGATAACAGCACTTGCTGTATCGTGAGCTGCAATGTTGACAACATTAGCACGTATGTCACCGAGCTCAGAGATAAGAGCGGGTGTTAGCTTGCCAATCTTGTGACCTGGCATAACAATTTCAGAAAACAGACTTTCCTTGATACCAAATTTTTTCAAAAGCTCTGTAGAAATAGCACGCTTCTTGGCATCCAAAACTGCACCTGTTGATGCAATTGTATATTCTGTGTACTTTTCACCTGTCAAGAAATAGTTAAGAAGGTCAGGAGTAAACAAAAGCCTTTCTGCGTTTTCAACGATGTATGGTCTATCTCTTAAATCAGCGGCAAGCTGATATATTGTGTTGAAATTCATTGTCTGAATTCCAGTAATGCCGTAAAGCTCAGCAAAAGGAATTGTTTTGAAGGCATATGGCTGAATGTTATCTGTTCTTGCATCACGATAGTGATATGGATTTGCCATCAAAGCGCCGTTTTTGTCAATATAACCGTAGTCAACACCCCAAGTATCAATACCAATGCTGGCAATATCCTTGTCCTCGGACAAAGCGCACTTAGAAATAGATGTCTTGATTTCGTGGAATATTCTCAAAATATCCCAGTTGAAATTACCGTTTGTATTTACAGGTTCATTTGGGAAACGGTGATTTTCATTAATTTCGAACTTCTTGCCGTCGAATGAACCAACAATGCCGCGGCCACTTGAAGCGCCGAGGTCAATTGCAAGCATTTTAAGTTTAGACATAATCATTTTCCTTTCAAAACAATTAGAAATCAATAGCGTACCGCTAATATTATAACAACGTAATAAGTGAATTTCAAGTCTTTTTCTAAAATATATATATTTACTTTAGCTCAAGCACTGTAACACCAAAGTCACCCTCACCGTATTCTCCGTTACGGTACTTGCGAATTCTATAATCCTTCCTGAAAAACTCCCAAAGACCCTTTCGGAGTGCGCCTGTGCCCTTGCCGTGTACTATTGTGACAGATTTGACACCGAACATTATTGCTTCGTCAAGATATTTATCAATTTCAAGCCAAGCATCCTCAATGTTATTTCCACGTACGTCCAAGGAAGGTGAAAATTCCTTTGTTTTAAACTGCTTTTGCTTGTAAGCAAGTGTTTGTGCTTTTTTCTTTTCCTGTGTGGGAGCTTGTGATGTGCATAAAGCTAAATTTTTAATATTTGTTTTAGTCTTTAAAGAGCCTGATTGGACAAAAACATTGCCGTTTTTATCGGGGTTGTCAAGTAAAATTGCCTCTGAGCCCAAGTTTCTCAAAATTACGCGGTCACCCTTTTCAAGGCTTCTTGGAAGCTCATAATCCTCATCAATTTCCTCAATGGGATTATAAACATTATCATCAGAAGAAAGCTTTGCGCGTAGCTCCTTTTTAGCATCTGCATACTTGCTCGAAAAATCCTTTGTGTCCTTTTCCTTTTGGATTTTATCAAGCTTGGCAAAAACGAACTCTGCACTGGCTCTTGCACCAGAAATCATTTGACGCGCCTTTTCAAGCATTTTTTCACTTTCCTCTTGCGCGGTGCTCAGCTTTTCTTTGAGCTCCTTCTCTGCTGCTTGGCGGAATCTCTCAAATTCTATTCTCGATTTTTGCTCCTTCTCTCGTTCTGCATCAAGCTCCATACGTGTAATTTCCAAGCGCTCAATAACAGCCTCAAAGCAACGTGAATCATCGGAAATCAACTCGGTTGCCCTGTTAATTATTTCGTCGGAAATTCCAAGCCTTTGTGAAATAAGAAAGGCGTTTGACTTGCCTGGTGCACCAATTACCAAGCGGTATGTTGGCTTTAATGTATTTACATCAAATTCACAGGAAGCATTTGAAACACCATCTGTGTTAAGAGCAAATGCTTTCAGCTCTGCGTAGTGCGTTGTAGCGCCACAGAGGGCGCCTTTTTTGAGAATTATTTCAAGTATAGATTGTGCAAGAGCTGCGCCTTCAATTGGGTCCGTACCAGCTCCCAGCTCATCGAAAAGAACTAAGGAGTTCTCTGTTGCACTTTCAATAATGTTTGCAATTGAAACCATATGAGATGAAAAGGTTGAGAGTGACTGCTCAATACTTTGTTCATCGCCAATGTCAGGGAAAATTCCATCAAACACACATATTTTTGCGTTATCACAGGGCAGCTGCAATCCCGCCTGTGCCATAAGCGCAAAAAGACCTAATGTTTTGAGTGTTACCGTCTTACCGCCTGTGTTTGGACCTGTGATAACAAGCATATTATAGCTCTCGCCTAAGGAAACGTTAATAGGCACTACTTTTTTTGGATCAAGCAAGGGGTGTCTTGCTCTGCTATAAGAAACTGCTTTATCACTTGAAAACGTTGGTCTTATTGCATTCATTTTGTAAGAAAGCTCAGAGCAAGCAAAGCAAAATGCAATTTCAGTGATATTTCGGTAATTATTTGAAAGCTGAAGACCAAAATCCGCAATTTCTGAGGAAAATTCTGCTAAAATCCTCTCGATTTCCGCAGATTCTTGGCTCATCAGCGTGCGCAGCTCGTTGTTAGCTTCAACAACAGCCAAAGGCTCAACGAACAATGTTGCGCCAGTGCCTGAGGTATCGTGAATAAGTCCCTTGACCTCGTTTTTATCTTCGGATTTAACAGGCAAAACATATCTGCCGTTTCTCATTGTTACCAAAGCTTCACGAAGGTGCTTGGATTTCTCTCCAACCAAAAAGGATTGGAGAGTTTCTCTGATTTTGTTCGTTTGATAACGTATTTTGCGTCTAATATCTGCAAGCGCAGGACTTGCATCGTCAGCTATCAAGTCTTCTCCAAGTATTGCTTTGAAAATTTTTGCTTCAAGCTGCTTGTTTGGGACAAGACGTTCAAAAATTTCACTAAGCAAGCACGGCTTGATAGCATCTGTATGAATATACTCTAAAAGTCCTCTTGCTACGCGCAGTGTTGATGCAACGTCTAAAATTTCGCGAGGCGAAAGAATAGAGTTTTTCTCTGCCTTTTCCACCACATCCAAAATTTCGGGAATGCCGTTAAAGGAAGGTGCTCCCTTAACACCTGACATATATTTTGCATTATCTGTCAGCTCCTGCCGTCTTGCAACCGTGTCAAAATTAGACGAGGGCATAAGAGATAGCGCTCTTTTTCTTGCTCCCTCCGTCTGCGCAAAGGAAGAAAGCATATTTAAAATTTTATCGAATTCAAGAATCCGTATTGATTTTTTTAAATTTAACATGTTTCTCCTAAATTAACATTGATTTATAAAAGTCGAGGGAATAAAATCCTCTTTCTAAATGATTCAACAAAAACTTTTCCGCAACCCCAAAAAAGCTTGTCCATTCACTATTGTCGAGAGTAAATGATAGGACCCTTTCCTGCTTAGCCTCAATTATGTAGCGAATGGCAGAAATTACATGATTTGAAAGTATTGCCATTGGCTTTTCCAAGCCCTTTTCTGTAAATGCATTTTCTTCAAGTGCAAATTTTGCTTGGCTTTTACACTTTTCGCAAATAATAGTGCCCCCCAAAATATCAAGAAAATATACACTTGAATTATCGCTTGAGCAAGCACAACAGCCATCTAAGTCAGGATAAAAACCAAGCTCCTTTGCAATTCGCAGCTCATAAACCGCGCGAATGACCTCAAGAGGCTTTAAATCCTTTGAAATAGCGTATAGCATATTAAGTGTTAATCTTAATATTTCGTCATCATTATTGCCCTCTTGTGTTACATCACAGGCAATATCACAAAGATATGACGCTAAGGAAAGCTTAACAATATCACTTCTTATGTCATAGTAGCTTTCTATCAAATCGCTGTCTGTTATATAGTAGTAATTGCCCTTTCTACGTAGCCCAAATGAAGCATATGCAAAGAGCTGTGTGCTCGGTATGTGTCGGTTACGCACACTTTTAGCACCCTTAGCAACTACTGTTAGCTTGCCAAATCTTTCAACAAGAACAGTTAGTAGCTTGTCGTTTTCACCTAAATCTCTTTCGGCAATAACAAGACCGTTTTGTTTGATTTCCGTCATTGTAAATCCTTAAGATTATAGCCTAAGTTGTTAAGATTTAATGTGCTGTCGCGCCATTTTTCTTTAACCTTAACCCATAGGTTTAAATATATTTTAACGCCGAAAAATCTTTCAAGGTCTTCTCTTGCGTATGTACCGATTCTCTTTAATGTTTCACCGTTTTTTCCAATAATAATACCCTTGTGAGATGGCTTTTCACAGTAAATATCGGCGCGAACACGAATAATATTTCCTTCGTCCTTAAATTCCTCAATGGAAACGGCTGTGCCGTGAGGAACCTCGTCACTGAGCGTCCTTAAAATTTTCTCGCGTATAGTTTCTGAAACGATACTACGCTCAGGCTGGTCTGTGATGATGTCCTCGGGGAAAAACCAATCACTCTCGCAAAGGAATTTTTCACATTCAGATATTACCGCGTCAACGCCCTGGTTTTTAGATGCACAGGTAGGAACAACCGCGTCGAATTTGTAGTATGCATCATACTCCGAAATGGTTTTCGCTATTTTTTCAGGAGTTGACATATCTGTTTTGTTCAAAACCAAAACAGATGGCAATTTGGATGCCTTGATTTTTTCGATTATGTCTTTTTCGATTTCACCAAGTGGATGGCACACATCTGCTATCAAAATAACAGCATCAGAGTTGCCGATTGAAGAGCCTGAAGCGGCAAGCATATATTCGCCAAGCTTTGTTCTTGGCTTTTGAAAGCCGGGGGTATCGAGGAATACAATTTGGGTTTCGCCCTTTGTGTAAATTCCTGTTATTCTGTTTCTTGTAGTTTGTGGCTTTGATGAAACAATTGCCACCTTTTCACCAAGTATTGAATTTAGAAGTGTGCTCTTGCCGACATTCGGTCTGCCTACAATAGCAATAAATGCAGTTTTTCTCATTAGAATCCTATTATCTCCATAATTTCTTTTTGTCGTCTGAACATATCCTCTTCGTCCTCTTCAGAGGTTTCGTGGTCGTAGCCGAGAAGGTGCAGGGTTGAGTGTACAGTTAAAAAAGCAACCTCGTGGTACAGGCTATGGCACAAATGGTGAGCTTGTACCGCTGCTCTTTCAAGAGATATAACAATATCTCCAAGCGGAACAGTGTCGAGCTCAGGTATGCTGTTAAAATCGTCGAATAATGGGAATGACAGCACGTCTGTTGCCGCGTCCTTGTTTCTGTACTGAGCATTCAGCTCTTTAATTTGTGCATTGTCAACGAAGGTTACAGAAACCTCTGTGTCACAGTCAAAGCCCTCATACACTAGGGTATTAAAAACAGCTTTTCTGACAACCGCCTTCATTGCTACTCTGACATCGTATATTTCCTGGTCGTCTTTAAAATCTACGTTTAAATTCATTTCTTAAATCCTTTGTTCTGTCGTATATTGTTCTTTTCACTTTCATACTTTTCGTATGCAACTATGATTTTTTGTACAAGCTTATGCCTTACAACATCCTTTTCGCTAAATGAGTGAATGGCAATTCCGTCAATGTCCTTTAAAATTTTCACAGCTTCTGCAAGTCCACTCTTTTTGCCATCCGGTAAGTCGGTTTGAGAAAGGTCACCTGTAACAACAACCTTTGAATTGAAGCCTATTCTTGTCAAGAACATCTTCATTTGCTCTTGTGTTGTGTTTTGCGCTTCATCAAGAATAATAAATGAGTCGTCAAGTGTACGACCTCTCATATATGCCAAAGGCGCAATTTCAATAATTTGGCGCTCCATATACTTCATACATGTTTCGTTTCCTAGCATTTCATAGAGAGCATCATATAGTGGTCTGAGATAAGGGTCAATTTTGCTTTGAAGGTCACCTGGCAAAAAACCAAGCCTTTCTCCCGCTTCAACCGCGGGTCTTGTTAAAATAATGCGGCTGATTTCTTTGTTTCTCAAAGCCTTTACCGCCATTGCCACAGCTAAAAATGTTTTTCCTGTACCCGCAGGGCCAATACCAAGAGTAACGGTATTATTTTTGATACAACCCACATACTTCTTTTGACCAAGGGTTTTTGCCTTAATTGGTCTGCCCTTTGCACTAACGCAGAAGCAATCGTCATCGAGCTCATTCAATTCGTTTGTTCTTTTGTCCAAAACCATAGAAATGACATAATCAACCGTTTGGTCGGTAATGACACTGTTCATTTCCGCCATTTTATTCAGGTACATCAAAACCTCGTATGCTCCGTTTACTCCGTCTGCATCACCGCTAATTGTAATGCAATCGCCAATATCATTATTTGATGGGCGATTAACAATGCGCACACCGAAGGCACTCTCAACCGCGTTTACATTTGAATCAAACGAGCCAAAAATCGCGCTTGTAGCACCTGGAGATTTTGTATTCAAGGTTTTTTCTGCCATATACCCTCCGTTATTTGGAAATATAAAATTCCTTTTCCTCAGCGATATCCTCTAAGCAATAGATTTTACAATTCAAATAAAAATAATCATCATCATATGAAGTTGACATGCTTTTAGAAATAAGCTCGGCGTTCAAAAGAGCATTTTCAAGCTGAGAAGTTAGTTCAGCATATGCAAGGTCCGATGCTTCTTGTAACGTATGAGTTATATCTTCGATTTTATATTCATAGTAAACAGTTGTAACTACTTCAATGGGTATATTTGCAACCCCGAGAATTGTCATCATTTCGCTTTTCTCTATTGTATCATAAAACCCACTTAAATTGCTATACTTTGATGAAAATTTTAGTGGAAAATTATATATTTTATATTTATAGCATTTGAGTGTGTTTCCTGTGTATATCTTTTTTGACGATTTTAATGGGATTTTAATATTTATTTCTTTGTTAACATATGCCTTTACCTCTCCGCTTGCATGCTCATATTTTACTCCCTCTGCTTGCGAGTCGAGCACACCCGAGATTAATATGTCACCTTTTTTAACGACATCACCTATTTTGACAGCTTTTTTTCCGTTTTTTAATATTATAGAATCAATGTACCCATCATATTTTGCCACAACGTTAGTATATACACTGTTTTGGTTTTTATTGGCATCCTCTTTTTCCTTAACCATTACGCTAGCGACGTTACCGTTTATATTTACACTTACCCAGGCGAGTGTGCTACTGTTCAAAAGCAGCCTGTTATGGATGCTATCATAATCTATACCCGGAATATATGTACCTAAATGAAGTCCTGCGTCTTCAAGCTCATTGAGAATATCTGCTTTGCAGGTTTTTGTGTTGCCTGTTATATCAATTCTCCAAACGATTCTTTGCGAAAATAACAAGGCTACAAATAAAAAAAGCGCCCCTATGAATAATCCCCATCGTCGCTTCAATGGACATAGTAGGCTAAAATATCCTAAAATCTCTTTTACTTCTGCTCTTATGTTATGCTTTTTAAAAAGAGTGGTAATTTGATTTTTTTGTTTTTCATTGACTGACAAAATCAAGCCTTCAGGTGAAATTCTGCTCTTTTTATAGGTTAACTGATTTTCCAAAATTAGACTTAAAGCTCTATTTTTAACTTCGCTTGATAATATAATTTCATAGTTGGTGAAAAAGCTTTTCATAGTTATAACGCCTCAATATTTAAGGATTTAATTTCTCCGCGAATGTTAACTCGACCTTGCGAAAATGTGAGCATAGACAGCTCAATTCCGCCTATTTTTAGCATATATTCCTTTGTTCTTAAAACAATTTCGTCGGGCTCATATTTTTTTACACCTACACAGCCGTCAATGGACATAATTGTGTTACCGATAATTTGTGTGGTCGGAACTGATGCTATTCCTTCAAGTGGAATATCAAGCTTGTCAGTTATTGTTTGTGCAAGTCCTCTTTTTAGCATTTCAATCGTACCTCAAAGCATATAATTTACTACTAAATTTTA
Source organism: Eubacteriales bacterium (assembly GCA_045632405.1). GTDB lineage: Bacteria > Bacillota > Clostridia > Oscillospirales > CAG-272 > RGIG2000. The sequence continues at coordinate 48,601 of JAZQWO010000065.1, forward strand.
TGAAATGACGGTGATTATAATAACATCAGCACTCAAAAAAATTGCTTTGCTTGCATTTTTTATTCTATTATATGGATTTGTTATTTTCCATCCAAAAGATATGCACGAAGTTGTCAATAATTCTCTTCGCTTTTGTGTAAATAAATTAATTCCCAATGTATTTCCCACAATGGTATTGTCGTCAATATTTTCTGATGTATTAATTGCAAATAACTGTAAAAAAAACAAGCAAAGCCTAATATTGTTAACACTTTCATCCTGGCTCAGTGGCTTTGTGACAGGACCTAAAAAGCTTTCTGACACATCAAATGGTGACGATATTACGGCATATGCCTTTTTGACATCAAATGCAAGCATCGGCTTTACAATTTCATTAGTTGGCGGATGCTTATGGAACAGCATATCATTTGGTATCTATCTATATGTAATCCAACTGCTTACATCACTTTTGATATTCTGTTTTATCAAAAAAACGTCGCCTAATAACATAAAATTTGTAAAAAAACCGTTAATTTCCTCGCTTACAATATCTATAAAGCAAAGCACGTTGATAATGCTGGAAATTTGTGGCTTTACCGTTGTATTTTCTATAATTAATGGCATATTTTCAAGCATATATTCAGGTGAGCTTGTCAAAAATGTATTTGCTGCAATTTTGGAAATATCAGAGGGAGTCAATTCAAGTGTTTTGACAAATAATGTTAACACCGCTATTTTTTTAACAGGATTTTCTGTAGGCTTTGGAGGATTGTGTATGTGCCTTCAAACCTTTTCGGTAGTCAATAATAATGTGTCGCACATAAAATTTATTATGCTCAAGCTTTTACAGGGCACCATTTGCGGAGCTCTTTGCTATGCTTACTCGATAATATTTGAAATAAAGAAAAACAATGAAATTCTTACTTCGATTAATGGCGAATTGAATATTTTTTCCGCTTGTATAAATGCAATTTTAATGGCTTTTACATTAGTGTACATAAAAAATTTTCTTAAAAGCATAACAAATCAAAGATAACTGTTGATTTTTCGTTTGAAATTCTTTATAATAGAGAAAGAAATTATACAAAGGAGAAGCATTATGGACTCAGGTAGTAGTATGAATCCCCGAGGGCGCAATATTTTGGAAATGCCAGCAGTTTATAGTGCTTGTGTTGCCTAATTTATTCCCCTCTTATCAAAATAGGAGGTAAATATGGAAGAATTAAAAGAAATTATTGAAAAAATAGATTCTTTATTGGAAAATCACGACTATTACTCCATTAAGGAATTGCTAAAAGAAATGGAACCTGCTGACCTTTCATTGGTTTTAGAGGAATTTCCTAAGAAAATAGCTACTCTTTTCCGCTTGCTACCAAAGGATTTAGCGGCAGAAACCTTTGTAGAGATGGAAAGTGATTCTCAAGAGCGTCTTCTTCTCTCCTTCACCGATAATGAAATGAAGGCGGTTATTGAGGAGCTATACATCGACGATACAGTTGATATTATTGAGGAAATGCCTGCAAATGTTGTCAAAAGAATTCTCAACAACGCAGACTCTGAAACAAGAAAGACAATTAATGATATTTTAAAGTATCCCGACGATTCTGCCGGCAGCCTAATGACAACTGAGTATGTGAGTCTTGACGAGGATATCACCGTTGAGGATGCCTTAAAGCGCATTAGACGAACAGGTGTTGATAAAGAAACTATTTATACGTGTTACGTTACTAAGCCTGACAGAACATTAATCGGCTATGTTACAGCAAAAAGTCTACTCTTATCTAACGAAGATATGATTATTTCCGAAATAATGGAAACAAGCATAATTTTCGTAAACACACATGAAGACAAAGAGGTTGTTGCTAAGGAAATGAGTAAATACGACCTTCTTGCCCTACCTGTTGTTGATAAAGAAAACAGGCTTGTTGGTATTGTTACTGTCGATGACGCGATTGACGTTATTGAGGAAGAGGCAACTGAGGATATTGAGAAAATGGCGGCGATTATTCCTTCAGACAAGCCGTATTTATCAACCAGTCCCTTTGAGATATGGAAAAATCGCATTCCGTGGTTGATACTACTCATGTTAACATCAACCTTTACAAGCCAGATTATCACCTCATTTGAGAGTAAATTAAGCGCGTGCGTCATATTAACCGCTTTTATTCCCATGATAATGGGCTCAGGTGGAAATGCCGGCGGACAAACCTCTGTTACCATCATTCGTGGCTTAGCTATTGAAGAAATTGGAATGAGGGACATTTTTCGAGTAATTTTAAAGGAGCTTAGCGTTTCTCTGCTTTGCGGCTCTGTTCTCGGCATTGCAACCTTTATCAAAATGATTTTAATTGATAACCTTATGCTTGGTAATAGCGAAGTAACTATTGAAATATCAGTTGTTGTTAGCTTTACTTTGATAGTTACCGTAATAGTTGCTAAGTTAGTTGGATGCATGCTTCCGATTTTGGCTAAACGAATAGGTGTTGACCCTGCCGTTATGGCGAGCCCTATTATTACTACTATTGTAGATGCTCTTTCATTGCTTATCTACATAGGAATAGCAACTGCTTTAATTCCAGCGCTGAATTAAGACCGATTTTATCGGTCTTTTTTTCTTTTTTGGCATAATATGATACTAAATGACAATTTAGGAGAATATTATGTGTATTGCATCATTGAAATCCATGACACATGCTATTAAGGCAAAAAACGCATTAGCCGACTATTATATTGATGCTGAAATAGTAAAGCTTGAACCTAATATGACAAAAAAAGGATGCGCATATGGTGTAAAATTTAACTGTGTGAACTTAAATTCAGCTCAGGAAGCATTTAAAAAATGGTCAATTAAATACACTGAAATTGTGAGAAGCATATGATATATTTCGATAACGCCGCCACTACCTTTCCCAAGCCACCTATGGTGGTTGACGAAATCAGCCATTGCATAAAAAAGTATTGTGGAAACCCAGGAAGAAGCTCTCACGCTCTATCAATGCGCAGTGCTGAAAAAATTTATGAAGCTCGCCAGCTTTTGGGAGATATGTTTGGAGCAGATGTTGAAAATGTAATATTTACGTATAACACCACGTATGCATTAAATATTGCAATCAAGAGCTTTTTCAAGCTTTCTTCTCACATTTTAATTAGCAATATTGAGCATAATTCTGTCTTGCGCCCTGTTTATGAGCTATCAAGAAAAAAGTTGTGCACCTATGATACATTTTCTGCAATTGGCTCTGACGACGAAATCTTGGAAAACATAAAAAACAAAATAACGCCTAACACATCTATGCTGATTTGCACACACGTGTCGAACATTTGCTCGAAAAGAATGCCAATTAAAAAAATCGGTGATTTTTGCAAAAGCCACGGTATCTTTTTTATTGTTGATGGTGCCCAAAGTGCAGGCTTATATCCAATAAACGTTAAAGAAATGAACATTGATGCACTGTGCATACCTGGGCATAAATCATTATATGGGCCTCAAGGAATCGGAGCTATCATTTTGTCAAACGAGCAAGTTGGGCGAAGCATTATTGAGGGAGGGACGGGGATAAACTCCTTAGAGCTCGATATGCCTGAAATCAGCCCCGAACGATACGAAGCTGGAACTCCTGCCACTCCAGCAATTGCAGGGCTTTGTGGGGCTTTAAAATGGTTAAATGCGGTTGAAAGTGCAAAAATACGCCATTACGAAGAAGATTTGTATTGTTACCTGAAAAACAAGCTTAAAAATAACGAGAAAATTGAAATTTATCAGTTAGATGATTCTTTTGGAAATACACTGATTTTTAACTTACTAGGAATGCAATCAGTTTTTGTTAGTGAGGAGCTAAACAAGCGCGGAATTTGCACGCGAAGTGGCTATCACTGCGCACCCTTAGCTCATAAAACGCTGAATGTACCAAGTGGCGGTGCAGTAAGGGTGAGCTTTAGTGTTTATAACACAAAGCAAGAAATAAACACTTTTTACGAAGCAATTGATGATATACTAAATGAAAAGAAGTAGGAATTTTACCTACTTCTTTTTAAATGCTTTTCTATTTTATGTAGTATAGCTAATAGTGCCGTAAAAATCAGAATGCCGCAAAGCGCCCCTGCGGAGTCGATAAGCACATCTTTAGGTGACGGGCCTCTACCAGCAGAAAAATTTTGATGTATTTCATCCGAAATTGCGTATAATACACAAGAAATCAGCGAAAACACAATGTTTAACCAGATTTTAATTTTAAATGTTTTTTCAAAAGCACTTAACATACAAAAGCCAAGTAACATATATATGCCAAAATGTGCAGCTTTTCGTATCGGAAATTGATATTTCTTAATGACAGGTGGAGTAATTTCTTCCTTGTCCATAAATATGTCGAGAATTTGGACAATTACTCCCTCGCTGGTAGCAGTTGACGTTTCTGCATTTTCCGCAGAAAAGTTATAAATCATAAGCATAGATGCAAGAACAAGAAGCCAAGAAAAAATAATAATTATTTTATTTTTCATTAAGAAGCTCCTCAAGAGTAACAATGCTTTCTGATTTAAAAAATCCTGTACCAAGTACAAAAATATTAGCTCCTGCAGAGTCAGCCGTTTTAATTGTATCCTTGTTAATGCCACCATCAACCTGAATGTCAATATTGGAGTTTATTTTTCTAATCTCTTTAATTTTTTCCATAGTTTCAGGCATGAAGCTTTGTCCGCCAAATCCTGGTTCAACTGTCATTACAAGCACCATATCTATCAAATCAAGATAAGGCATTACAGATGATGCAGGAGTATTTGGCTTTATGGAAACACCAACTCTTTTGCCCTTAGAATGAATATAACTACAAGCCTTTACAATGCGTTCGTGGTCGAGAGATTCTATGTGAAAAGTAATAATATCAGCACCACAAGCTATAAATTCATCAAGGTATCTGTCAGGCTCTACTATCATCAAGTGAACATCAAGAATCAAATCAGTACACTTTTTAACGGCAGAAATTATTGGCATGCCAAAGCTAATATTTGGCACAAAAACACCGTCCATAATGTCAATATGAACATACTTTGTACCTGACTTTTCAATTTTTTTAATTTCAGAGCCTAAATTCAGCAAATCTGCTGCTAAAATTGATGGCGCTAATGTTTTCATATATTCTCCTTGTCAAATTTTAGAAAATTGTGTCAAATTTAAAATGACATAATAGTATAATATTGAGTAAAACTCAAGAATAGGGCGCAAGATGGAAGTTAAACTAACGGATGTGAACGATTATACTTGCGTCTTATTCTTTAACAGGCAAACACTATTAGCGCTTATACCTTCTCCTCTGCCTGTAAAACCAAGCTTTTCCTCGGTTGTCGCTTTTACGTTAACTTGGTTGAATTCAATTGATAATGCTCGTGCAAGATTGATTCGCATATCATTAATATGTGGCATCATTTTTGGAGCTTGTGCAACGATTGTTGAATCAATATTTTCAATTTCATAGCCTGCTTTTTCAATAATATCTCTTACGCAAGATAGTAAAGCCAAGCTATTGGCATTTTTAAACTTCTCGTCATTGTCCGGAAAGAAATAACCGATATCTCTTTGACCTGCTGCGCCTAGCAAGGAATCTGCAATTGCGTGGGCAAGCACATCTCCGTCAGAATGAGCAAGCAAGCCTTTGTTATATGGGATTTTAACCCCTCCTAATATTACATAATCACCGTCGCAGAAGCGGTGAACATCATAACCGTGACCAATTCTCATTATTCTTCACCTCTTGCAGTCAGTATATGCTCTGCTAAAACAATATCATCTTTTACTGTAATCTTAATATTTTCCTTGCCTGTGTCAACCAGCTTTACCTTGAATCCCGCATTTTCTGCAAGCATGCAATCGTCTGTAGCAACAAAGCCCTTGCTTTTTGCAGTATATGCGCTAACCATATATAGCTTTACCTCAAACACCTGTGGTGTTTGAACATTCCAAACATAATCTCTATCAACAGTTTTTGCAATAAAGCCATCCTTAGTGGCAAGCTTAACCGTATCTGTTACCTTTGAAGCGGCGGTTGCAGCCTTACATATTCCTGCCTCTGAAATAACTTTGCTAATCTGTTCTGGTGTTATCAAGCAGCGCGCGCCGTCGTGAATTGCAACGTAGGAAGATTTTTTGGAAATAGCATCAAATCCAATCAAGGCGGACTCTTGACGCGTTGCACCACCTACTACTATAGATTTTACTTTTTTAAATTCACAGCTTTCAACAAGCGCCTCGTAGCGCTTAACATCCTCTTTTCGAACAACAAGTATAATTTCGTGGATATCCTCGCAAAGCTCAAATGCCAAAATTGTGCGAACTATTACAGGGAGTCCGAGCACCTGTGCCATTTGCTTATTTTCTTTTGCTTCACTTGAAAATCTTGTGGAAGCACCAGCGCATAAAATTACAGCAGAGGTCTTGCCACGCTTAACTCTTTTAAATATTCCAAAAAGCTTTGATACAATTTTCATAAGCAGACCCCCTTTTCAAGATATTATATCACAACAAAATTTAAAAATAAATAGAAAAATAAAAAAAGAACCAAAATCGGTTCTGTTTCTCTTCGATTTGCCATTCGGTGAGAAATACCCCTAATATTTCTCACCGAAAGAAAATCCTGAACATCGGAGCACATTAATAAAGATTTTGAATCCACTTTTTCATTTCATCAAGCTGCTCTGAAAAATCCTTTTCTTCACCATAAACCGTGTCAATCATTTTTACCAAAGATCCGCAGTGATACTTTTCAATAAAATCAAGAGTAACACACTTTATGTAATCGTCTTTATTTGCATCTGCAAAATACTGACGCTCTTTTCCTCTTTTCTCAGAATGAATAAATCCCTTTTCCTCAAGCCTTGAAAGAAAAGAAATAAGTGTTGGAGCCTTCCAGCCCTTGTGCTTGCCGACATTTTCCATAAGATAAGCTGTATTAACCGGTGAGACCTGGCAGTCCCAGAGCGCGACCATCACATCGAACTCGGCTTCCGGTAACTTTCTTATATTGTCCATGTCCTTTCCCTTTCTTTTTAGTGACGCTTTTATATTATACACTTGTCTAATTTGTTTGTCAACAGTATTTGACAAAATATTTGCACAAAAAATCCGCCGTTTAAAAAACGGCGGCAGGAGTATTTGTTTTTAATAAAATTTATTTTGAAAATTTACTCATAATTATGTTGACAACATCCGAAGGAGTTCTCAATTCAACAATTTCATCATCTTCAAACTTTACATTGAAGCTGTATTCAACATCCATAACGATATTAATAACATCAAGAGAATCAATATCAAGCTCTAACAAATTCGTATCAGCAGTAATTGCGGAAACAGGTATTGCTACACGATGTGAAATAATTTCGATTACTTTATTAATCATTGCTTTCTCCTAGCGAACTGTTTTTACGTATTATACTACAAAAATGATATTTTTTCAAGTATAAATTAACAATAATCCCCACTTTTTATATTAAATATGTGCATAAATTGAAAAACTGTCCGCAAAAACGGACAGTTTTAACTTTTTAAATGCCAAAAATTGATATTTGGTCGGTTTTAGAAAGATTATCAAAGACGTGATTTCTTTCAAGAACCTCCATAACCGCCTTGGAAAGCATGGTTTTTTGCTGAAATGCTTCAACGGATGTTATTTCTCCGCTGTCGCCCGCTTCTTTAATTTTTATAGCTGCATTTTCACCAATTCCCTCAATTGAAGAAAATGGCATTCTGATTTTACCGTTTTCAGGTAAAAACTTAAAAGAATCAGATTTAAACAAATCCACAGGCAAAAATTCAATGCCACGTGCCAAGCACTCATAAGCAATTTGAAGCGCAACAATTGTTTCCTTTTCTTTTTGAGTTGCCTCGTTACCCTTCTTTTCAACTTCAGAAATTCTATCAAGAATTCCTCGCTTGCCGTGCTCTACCATGGTGGACTCAAAGCCACCTGGCGCTACACTGAGATAAGCGGCATAAAATTCCAAGGGTCTATGAACCTTGTACCAGCCAAGACGAATAGCAGAAATAACGTACGCAGCAGCGTGGGCTTTAGGGAACATGTACTTGATTTTTTTGCATGAATCCATATACCACTGAGGTATATTCTGCTCTATCATTGCTTGTTCATATTCAGGCTTTAAGCCTCTGCCCTTACGAACATCCTCCATAATCTTAAAAGCAGTACCCTTTTCAAGTCCATTATAGATTAAATATACCATAATACTGTCACGAGTACCAACAACCTCGGAAATTGTACAAGTGCCAGCCTTAATGAGGTCCTGTGCATTTCCAAGCCATACGTCAGTGCCGTGTGATAAGCCTGAAATCTGCAACAAATCCGAGAAGTTTTGTGGCTTAGCATCAACAAGCATCTGCTGTACAAAGCGTGTGCCGAATTCGGGCAAGCCATATGTACCAACTTGGCATCCCAAGTCTTTGAGTAAATCCACAGAGCCAAGTGGCTTAGTAGATAAAAATAACTCATATACCTCAGGGTCATTCATTGGAACATCAAGAACTGATGTATTTGTATATACCTCAAGCATTTTATACTTTGTTGGCATATCGTGTCCAAGCTCGTCAAGCTTCAAAAGCGTGTCGTGCAAATATTCAAATGTGAAATGAGTGGTTACAATATCGGATTTTACATCATCAGCAGGGTGCTGAACAGGGCAAAAATCGTATATTTCGTATTCCTTTGGAACAACAACTATACCGCCTGGATGCTGTCCTGTTGTACGTTTTACGCCTGTGCACATGGCAGCCAAGCGCTGAATTTCCGCTTGATTCACATTCAATTGATGCTCATCACGATATTTGAGAACATAACCAACTGCCGTTTTGTCAGCAATACCGCCAATTGTACCCGCACGGAAAACGTTTTCTGCACCGAAAAGCTTTTCTGTATATTTGTGGACTCTGCCTTGTACCTCGCCTGAGAAATTAAGGTCAATATCAGGTGATTTATCACCATAGAAGCCAAGGAAGGTTTCAAACGGAATATCATGTCCGTCCTGTGCCATCTTTGTGTTACAGTGAGGACAATATTTAGTTGGCAGGTCAAAGCCTGAGCCAACACTACCGTCGGTAATAAACTCACTATATCTGCAATTTGGACATCTGTAGTGAGGCTGCAATGGGTTAACCTCAGAGATTCCGCCCATTGTAGCAACAAATGACGAGCCAACAGAGCCACGAGAGCCAACAAGATAGCCTTGCTCTTCACTGTATGAAACAAGCATTTGTGCAATGACGTAAAGTACGGCAAAGCCGTGCTTTATAATTGAGGTAAGCTCCTTGTCAAGGCGCTCGGAAACGATTTCGGGTATCTTCCCTTCGAACTCATACATTCTTTTTGCACAATCCCAGCACATTGTTTGCAGCTTTTCTTCTGCACCTTCCATATTAGGGGTAAATGTGCCCTTTGGGAATGGTCTTATTGCATCATAGTCAATCATGTCCGCAATGAGATTAGTATTTTTAACTACAACCTCATACGCCTTTTCCTTGCCGAGATACTCAAATTCGGCAAGCATTTCATCGGTTGTGCGAAGGAATAAGCCGATATCTCTGTCTCCGTCCTTAAATTTGTTGGAAACAAGAATTTTTCTGCCAATTTCCTCTTCCTTTGTCATTACATGCGCATCACATGTGGCAACAACAGGCTTGCCGAGCTTTTCGCCAAGCTCCACAACCTTGCGGTTGAAGTTTTGTAAATCAGCAATCGAAGAAGCTTTGCCCTCGTCAATTAGGAACATATTGTTGCAAATTGGCTGTATTTCTAAGTAATCATAAAAATTAGCAATTTCAATAAGCTCTTCATCGCTTCTTCTATCTACAATTGCTTTAAATAGCTCGCCAGCTTCACAGGCAGAGCCTAAAATTAAGCCTTCTCTGTGCTCAATTAGCACGGATTTTGGTACACGTGGGAATTTCTTATAATAGTCAAGAAATCCCTTTGAAACGAGCTTATATAGGTTCTTTAAGCCCGTTGGGTTCTTAACAAGTATAATTTGATGGTAATATTCAAGATCGCGTGGGTCATTTTTAACATTCATTGCTTGAACAAGCTTATCTGTACTCTTAATTTCTTCGTAGCTAAGCTTTTCAAACATTCTTGTCAAAATGTGAGCCAGCATTTCGGCATCATCACAGGCTCTGTGGTGGTTAAAATCACCCAATTTGTAATGTTCCGCAATTATGTTCAGCTTATGTCGCTTTAATTCGGGATTTACATAACGTGACAAAGCAACTGTGTCAATGTACGTATAATTAAAGGAAAGACCCAATTGTTCACAATTTTTGCGAATAAAGCCTGTATCAAACTTTGCGTTATGCGCAACGAGAACACGTTCCCCAACAAATTCCAAAAATTCAGGCAAAACAGCATCAATCGTTCTTTCGCCTGCTACCATTTCATCTGTTATACCGGTCAACTCTACAATTTCTTTTGGGATAGGCTTTTGAGGATTGATGAGCGAGTTATATGTGGCAACAATTTCCCCATCCTTAACGATTACAGCGCCAATTTCTGTTATTTTGTCCTCAGCCAAGGATAAGCCTGTGGTTTCAATATCAAATACGCAAAATTCGTCCTTAAATGAGCAATGCTTCACCATGCCTTTAGGACCAAAAATAACTCTTGATGTGTCAGCAGCAGTATCATTTACAAAATAGGCTTCCATACCATAAATAATTTTTACACCCTTTTTTTCAGATGCTAACATTATTGGCGGATATCCTTGCACGTTACCATGGTCAGTAATTGCAACTGCCTTGTGTCCCCACGCCTTAATAGTATCTACAAGGCGATCCGGGTCAATTGTGGCATCAAGAGCTGACATAACCGTGTGTAAATGTAGCTCAACGCGCTTTTCCTCAGCATTATCAATTCTGTCAACAATACCAACCTTGAAAACATCAAGATATGAAACATATGCTTCACCGTCATAATCGTTTTTCTTCACAGAGCAACGGATTGCGTAAGCGCAGCCCTTCTTAAAATAAGAAAGCTCTTCATCTTTTTTTGATGTTGGTACGCTTATTTTTATGTAAATTGAAGCATCATTATCGGTAATTGCTACATTTATAAGAGTTGTTGAGCCTCTGTTGATCGGGCGTTCGGATATATCAAAAACCTTACCTAAAAAGCATACGCCATGCATTCCAATCTCTAAATTCCTGATCGGAACGAGGTTTTCAAGCTCAAAATCGCCACCTACAATATATTCTTTTGCAGAAATGTCAAAGGTGATATTTCCACTTTTAATTAAATTACCGTTTCTTTCAATTTTAATTTCATTTGTAAAAAACGTGTTGGCGCGCTTAAACTCTGAATAAACCTTCTGCTCACTGTCGGATGCAGATTCCTTTTTTGGTGTGGCTACCTGCGCTCGCTTTTGTTCATCCAGGGCTCTTTTCAGTATATTCATCTTTTCGCTTTCAAAGAATTCCTGGCTTTTGCGGTAGTCCTCTCTTTGCTCGATAGACACCTTAATATTCAAGCCAAATTCCTCGAAAATTATCTTTGAAATTATGTCGCCAGTCTTACCATTTGACAACAATTCAATTCCGCCTTGAATAAATGGAACCTTGAAAACTATTTTTTCGCTGCTGAAAGTAGTGCTGTAGTCCTCAAAAAAGCCTTTTGCAACTATACCTTGTCTATATGACTCTAAAATAAGCTCGTCCAAATAGTCACTGCTGAAGAGCTCAGGGGCATACTTTGGGCGAATGCGGAAAAAATTCAAGCTATACGCCGTTTTAATTTCTGCTTCTATTTGATAAAGCTTCATTTTAGGAATAATGATGGAAGAGATAACATCAACTTCCATCATTCTCTGCTCTTTATCAATCCTCAGCTTGTCCACCCTTGCGTTCATATACGGTATCAAGTCCGAGGAAGGTGTATATTTAGGAAATCTTTCAAGTAAATTCATTATTACTCCTTATTTTTCCAAAACAGAATTTTCTAATTCCTTAATTAAAGTGCTAATGATAGCGTCTTCAGGGATTTTACCTATAATTTCTCCGTGACGGAACAAAACAGCCTCATTGATGCCGCCAGCGATACCGAAATCACATTCTCGAGCCTCTCCTGGTCCGTTGACTGCACATCCCATTAAAGCTACCTTTACATCTTTTCCTTTTGTATCAAAGCCCTCTATTGCTTTTTTAAACTTAGAAGACAAATCTATCAAATCAATTTTCGTTCTGCCACAGGTAGGACAGGACACAACTTGTATTGTTCCCTTATTGTAAAAGCCGAGTGAGGAAAGAAGCTCCTTACCTGCCTTTATTTCATCCAAAGGATTTGCAGTTAACGAAACTCTGATGGTATCGCCAATTCCTTGACAAAGCAATGAACCAATGCCAACCGAGCTTTTTATCAATCCTGAATAAGAATCTCCTGCCTCGGTAACGCCCAAATGGATAGGATATTCGCATTTTGATGAAATTATCTTGTTGGCTTCTATCATGCTGCAAACATTTGAGGATTTTACTGAAATGACAGTATTGTAAAATCCGTATTTTTCCAACAATTCTACATGATAAAAAGCACTTTCCGCTAAAGCCTCCGGTGTAGGTGAGCCATATTTTGCTAAAATGTGCTTTTCAAGAGAGCCGCCGTTAACTCCTATTCTTATTGGAATATTCTCGCTTTTACAAGCAGTAATTACTTCTTTTATTTTCCACTCTGCACCGATATTGCCAGGATTGATTCTGACTTTATCTACACCGTTTTTCACACACTCAAGAGCTACCTTATAGTCAAAATGAATGTCTGCAACTACAGGAATAGTAACTCCCGAATTCTTAATATCTAATATCGTCTTTGCACTTTCGACAGTGGGCACTGTTATTCTAACAATATCGCATCCAACTGCCTCTAGCGCCTTAATTTGCGAGACTGTACTAACGCTGTCAAGTGTATCTGTATTTGTCATAGACTGAATCAAGATATCGTTAATTCCGCCTATTTGCTTGTCTTTAATATTAACGACACGTGTCGCACGTCTTATATCGTTGTATTTCATAAATCCTCTTATTATTTAAACAATCCGATTGCATCTTTAAGTGAAACGAACACAATCAAAAGCATAAGCAATGCAAATCCTGCAAACTTAAGTGAATTTTCAATCTTTTTGGGAATTGGCTTTCTGAAAATCATTTCAATAAGCAAGAAAAACAAAGTACCTCCGTCAAGGGCAGGTATGGGCAGCAAATTCATAATGCCCAAATTCATTGCTAAAACCACAATAAGATAGAAAAAGGAATATGAGCTTGTTTGTGCCGCATCTGTAATCGCGCCAGTTACACCTATAGGTCCTGAAACAGCCTCTATTCCGTATCTGCCCGTTACCAGATCATATAGAGAGTCCCAAACCATTTTAACCGTTGAAGTGCAAGAATAAAACGCATTTTTACAAACCACACCAAAGGTTTTCTTCTCTTCATAAATTTTGAAGTCCATTGAGCCAAAAGCAACACCTTGTGAGCTAACCACAGGGAATTTAACGTCAGACAAGGTAATTTCCTTTCCGTTTCTTATAACCGTAACGGAAACAGGCTGATAACCACTACGCATAATTTCGTAGCTTAAATCATTAGCTGTATGGACATTGGCACCATTAATTTCAACGATTTCGTCACCTACCTGCAATAGCTGATTGCTTGTTGAAGTATCATAAAATTCCGCCACTGTTGTGCCACCGAAACGCGGTGTGGCAATTGTCATAATAACCATAATTATAATGCCAACAAGCAAATTCATAACCGCACCGGCTACAACAATAATAAATCTTTGCCAAGCAGGCTTTTTATCAAATGAATTTGGGTCATCACTTTCCTCGTCTTCGCCCACCATTGCCACAAATCCACCAACTGGAATTGCGCGCAATGAATATGCTACTCCATCCTTGCCTGTTTTTGAGATAAGCTTAGGTCCCATACCAAGCGAAAACTCGGTAACTGTGACGTGAAACAGCTTTGCAAACAAGAAGTGACCAAGCTCGTGAACAAAAATTAAAAAGCCAAATACCAATATTGCTAATAGAATGTATAAAATTATCATTTTCGCCTCAAAATCAAAATTTGCTTATATCACCTTATTTATATGCTCTGTTGTGATAATTCTTGCCTCTTTATCTGCATTTATTATGTCATCAAGTGTAGGATTTTTAATATTTGAATAGCCTTTTACCGTTTTTTCAACAATTTCGAATATATCTGTAAATCCAATTTTATCCTCAAGGAAATATTTAACCGCTACCTCATCTGAGGCATTCAACACCGCAGGAATGACTCCATCCTCTCTAGCAGCAAAAAATGCCAAATCAAGCAAGGAAAATGTTTTTATGTCAGGCTCATCAAATGTTAATTGACGCAAAGAGGCAAAATCAAGAGATGACGCTAAAGAAGCTCGTCTTTGTGGGTACGTGATAGCATATTGTATGCAGGTGCGCATATCGGGAGCGCCCATTTGAGCAATAACACTATTGTCTTCAAATTCAACTGCTGAATGCATAATGCTCTGTGGATGAACAACAACCTTGATTTGCTCAGGTGTAACATCAAACAAACGAACAGCCTCAATTACCTCAAAGCCTTTGTTCATCAAAGATGCACTGTCAACAGTAATTTTAGCACCCATTTTCCAAGTTGGATGCGCCAATGCATCCTTTGCTTTAATGCCTTTTAAATTGCTCAAATTTCTGCCTTTAAAAGGTCCACCTGACGATGTCAAGATAATTCTTTTAATTTTATTGTCAGCTTTGCCTTGCAAGCACTGAAAAATTGCACTATGCTCACTGTCAACAGGAACTAGCTCAGCATTATTTTTGTCAAGCTCCTCTTTGAGAAATTTATAAGCAATAACTATCGCTTCCTTGTTAGACATTGCAATTCTTTTGCCGCTTTTTGCGCAAGCAATAGCAGGAGAAAGTCCCGCAAATCCTGAAACGGCATTTACAGCAACGGAGGCTTTGCTCTCTTCAATAGCAGAAATAGCACTATTTTCGCCGCCATACACTTTAATATCAGTGTCCGCTAATTTGATTTTGAGCTCATTTGCGGCAGTTTCATTCGTTAGAACACATACTTTAGGATTTACAAGTCGAGCCTGTCGCTCCATTTCATCAACAGAGGATGAAGCGGTTAACAAATCCACATTTAACTTGTGAAAGCTTGCAACCTCAATGCTCTGTGTACCAACAGAGCCTGTAGAGCCAAGAATTGCAATTGATTTATCAAAGTTTATACCCTTATTACGCATTAAAATAACCCATAACCAAATTTAATATTACAAGTGTAGGCGCTGTAAGCATTACACTGTCAAATCTGTCAAGAACGCCGCCGTGACCTGGGAATAAATTACCGTAATCCTTCAAATTGTACTGTCTTTTTACACTGGAAGCAACCAAATCTCCGATTTGAGAAATTATAGACAAAGCAAAACCTATAATACAAACCTTCAAATAGCTAAGGCTCTGTCCAAAGAAGGAATTCACAATTAAAGTATAGAGGGCAAATGCCCCAACGGTAAATATTATACCGCCAATAGAGCCTTCAACTGTTTTTTTAGGGCTGATTTCAGGGATAAGCTTATGCTTTCCAAAAAATCTACCTGTAAAATACGCAAATGTATCGCAAACCCAAGCTCCCATAAATGCAAGTAAATATACATAAGCACCGCTAACACTTTCGCCGTTTGTAGCAAGATTAGCATTTGTATATCTCACAACTACCATGGAAGTAAAGCAACCAACAACGTAAACAAAAAGCGCGTAAAATGTAAGAATTTCAGACAGCTTAATTGTGTTTTTCTTCAGCATTACATATGCAAGAACGTATATGAGCATGCCAAAAAGTATAATCATTGCGAAAGCAAGGTATGCATTGTTATGGTTGAATAAAATATCATATTTATCGTGTCTTAGCATAGGCAAAATAAGCGCAACCAAATACATTGGTATTGTTATAGCATATTTTTTCTCAAAGCCTAAGCATTTTGCCATTTCATAAACGCCAATCAAGCACATAAGTCCGATTACAACGGGAAACACCATTGTATCCGAGAAAATGCAAACTGGTATAAATACACCAATTGCAACCGCACCTGTAATAATTCTAACTAACATAGATTATTCTTCTCCTTTAATTAGTCCGCCAAATCTTCTTTTTCTCTTGTAAAAGCTTTCAACAGCTTTGTTCAATTCTTTTTTGTTAAAATCCGGCCAGCATTTGTCAGTATAATAAAATTCGGCATAAGCACACTGCCATAATAAGAAATTTGAAATTCTGTACTCACCTGCTGTTCTTACAATCAAGTCAGGGTCAGGACAGTGATTTGTGTACATATGAGCGCTCAAATCGCTTTCTGAAACGCAAGCTACGTTTTTCTTAATAAGCGAATTGCACGCATCAACAATTTCCGCTCTGCCACCATAATTAAAGGCAATATTCAGTATATTTGTATAGCTTTCAGTTGATTTTTCAAGATCGATCATTTTGACTCTTAAATCCTCAGACAATACAGATTTATCACCAATAAAAACATAACGTATATCCTTTTGTTCCTTGGCACGGTCGATATACTCGCCAAGAAGCTCCATTATTGCATTTACTTCATTTTCGGGTCTGTTCCAGTTTTCAGTCGAAAAGGCATAAACCGTAACAATATTCACACCAATTTCGTGACAGTTTTTAACAGTGTCCTCAAATGCCTTGGCGCCATACTTGTGACCTACTTGTCTTGGCAGGGAGCGAGATTTAGCCCATCTACCATTACCGTCCATTATGAACGCAATGTGGCGAAGTCTTTCATCTACCTTAAATTCTTTCTTTTTTCTAAAAAACATTGTTACCTCTAATTATTTGAATAAAGGTTGCCATTATGGCAACCTCAATTCTTTAACTTTTTTAGATTTCCATTATTTCCTTTTCTTTAGCAGCGGTAATTGCATCGATTTCCTTAATGTACTTATCTGTCAAATCCTGTACATTCTTATCGGAAATTTTCTGCTCGTCCTCTGTCATCTCGGAATTTTTCTTCATTTCCTTAGACTTGTCCATAGCATCACGTCTAATGTTACGAATAGCAACCTTAGCATCCTCACCAAGCTTAGAAACCTGCTTTTTAAGCTCTTTTCTGCGGTCCTCAGTAAGCTGTGGGAAAACAAGGCGGATAACTTTACCGTCATTTGCAGGTGTGATACCAATATCAGATGCTAAAAGTGCCTTTTCAATGCTCTTAAGTGTTGTTGAATCCCAAGGCTGAATAACAATTGTTCTTGCATCAGGTACAGACACTGAACCAATTTGGTTAATTGGTGTTGGTGAACCGTAATAATCAACATTAATTCTTGAGAGAACATTTGGGTTTGCTCTTCCTGCTCTTACACTATCAAGCTCATAAATGTATGAGTCGATAGACTTTTTCATTTTTACTTCAAATTCCTTAGTGTCGAGTTTCATAATTATTCTCCTTTTACTACGGTACCCATCTCGGCACCCATTATTACTTTATAAATATTTTCGCAATCATCAAGTCCGAAAACGTGAATTGCAATGTTGTTGTCCATTGCAAAGGATGTGGCTGTAGAATCCATAGCCTGCAAGCCTCTTGCAAGAACCTCCTTGTATGTAATTTTAGAAATTTTCTCAGCATTTTTGTCCTTACGTGGATCAGCGGTATATATTGCATCAATGTTTTTTGCCATCAAAACAATATCAGCATCGATTTCTGATGCACGAACAACCGCCGCAGTATCAGTAGAAACAAACGGTATGCCAAGACCACAACCAAAAATAACAACCTTACCTGAATTCAAGCACTCAAGCGCATCATCTCTGACAAATGGCTTAGCAAATTGCTTCATTTCAACAGCAGTCATAACAACAGCGTCTATGCCACAACGAATAAATGACTCCTGCAGAGCAATTGCATTGATACATGTGGCAATCATACCCATGTGGTCAGCCTTTACTCTATCCATTTCTCCACCGCTTCTGCCGCGCCAAATGTTACCTGCGCCAACAATGATGCCAAACTGAACACCTTGGCTCATGCATTTCTTGATAACAGTAGCAATTTCCTTGATATAATCGAAATTTAAAATGCCATCCTTGCCGTTGATAGCCTCGCCTGACAGCTTAAGTAAAACCCTTTTGTAAACTGGTGTATTAGTATCCAAAACAAGCTCCTTTAAATTATGTCAAATTTTCACATATATATAATACTATATTTTTATTTATTTGTAAATAGTAAATTTCAAATTTTCGCAAAAAAATAGACCGTTTTTTAACGGTCTATTCTTATATTTGATATTAGCCCTTAACCATCTTTGCGATTTCAGCTGCAAAGTCGTCCTCTCTCTTTTCAAGGCCTTCGCCCTTTTCGAACATAACGTAGCCAACAACCTTGATAGAACCACCAAGTGCCTTAGCTGTGTTCTCAACATACTGAGTAACAGACATCTTGTCTTCCTTTACGTATTCCTGTTCGAGCAAGCAGTTCTTTTCGTAGAACTTGCCGAGCTTACCAGCAACCATCTTCTCAAGAATCTGAGCAGGCTTGTTAGCGTTCTTAGGATCGTTAGCGAGCTGAGCCAAGATAATAGCCTTTTCTTCCTCAAGATCCTTTTCAGGAACAGACTCCTTGTTCAAGTAAAGAACAGGTGATGGAGCGCCAGCAACCTGGAGAGCGATGTTCTTTGCAAATTCTGCAAAGCTGTCATTGTTAACAACAGCATCATCAGCCTCGTAAGAAACGATAACACCTGTTGAACCCTTACCGTGAATGTAAGTACCAACAACACCGTCAACGATTACAAAACGGCGGATGTTCATGTTCTCACCAATTGTAAATACCATGTCCTTAAGCTTAGCCTCAACAGTCATGTCTGTGTCAACATACTGCTTTGTAAGAAGCTCTTCAACATTTGCAGGTCTTGTAGCAAGAATTGTCTTAAGAATATTTCTAACGAATTCAAGGAATGTCTCGTTCTTTGCAACGAAGTCAGTTTCAGCATTAACTTCAATCATAGCAGCAGACTTCTTATCGTCAGCAACCATAATATCAACAACACCTTCAGCAGCAATTCTGCTAGCCTTCTTTGCAGCAACAGCAAGACCCTTCTCACGGAGAAGCTTAATTGCTTCGTCAACGTCGCCGTTAGCCTCTGTAAGTGCCTTCTTGCACTCCATCATGCCACAGCCGGTCTTCTGTCTCAAATCATTTACCATACTTGCGGTAATAGCAGCCATTTTTGTATCCTCCGAAATTTTATAAAATTATTCAGCATCCTCAGCTGCTACTTCAACAGCCTCAGCCTCTTCAACAGGTGTTTCGCCCTGCTTGCCTTCGATAACAGCGTCAGCGATAGCAGCAGAAATAAGCTTAATAGCTCTGATAGCATCATCATTACCAGGGATAATGAGGTCAGCATCGTCAGGATCACAGTTTGTGTCAACGATAGCGATAACAGGAATGCCAAGTCTCTTAGCTTCAAGAACAGCATTGTGCTCCTTCTTTGTATCTACGATAAAGATAGCATCTGGAAGCTTTTCCATATCCTTGATACCGCCAAGGTTCTTTTCAAGGTTGTCCATTTCCTTTGTAAGAGCAGCAACTTCCTTCTTAGGAAGAAGATCAAATGTGCCATCTTCCTGCATCTTTTTGAGCTGAGCAAGGCGTGCGATGCTCTTCTTGATTGTCTTAAAGTTTGTGAGCATACCGCCGAGCCAACGAACGTTTACGTAGTACATACCGCAACGAGCAGCTTCCTCACGGATAGCATCTGTTGCCTGCTTCTTTGTACCAACGAAGAGAATGTTGCCACCGTTTGCAGAAAGCTCACGAGCGAACATGTAAGCCTCCTCAAACTTCTTAGCTGTTTTCTGAAGGTCAATGATGTAAATACCATTTCTTTCAGTGAAGATGTACTCTGCCATCTTAGGGTTCCATCTTCTTGTGTGGTGTCCGAAGTGAACACCTGCTTCAAGCAATTGCTTAATTGAGATAACTGACATATTAATGTCCTCCTTTGGTTTTTCCACCACAGACGCTGGCACTGTAACCGAACAAAATGTAGGGCACCGACAGCACATCACGGCGTTTGTGTGTGTATTATTTTTCACATACCTCTCACGTATGCTTCGGCATTATAACATAATATTATTAGCAAATCAATACGCAATTCGATAGTTCACAAAAAGTTTACATTTGAATTGTGGTCAGTTGAAATTTTTCTTTTTCTTAGAACATTCGCAACCCTCAATGGGAGCAAAACCTATGTCGACAATGATAGTATCTTTTCCTATTTTGCAAATCTTTTCCCAAGGGATAATTATATCTTTACTC
Source organism: Eubacteriales bacterium (assembly GCA_045632405.1). Lineage (GTDB taxonomy): Bacteria > Bacillota > Clostridia > Oscillospirales > CAG-272 > RGIG2000. The sequence goes on from JAZQWO010000065.1 coordinate 68,949, forward strand.
TTTTTAAATCCAAAAACACTGCCCTCACCTGGTATAATTATTGCCGTTAGCTGTCCTGAACATATGTTAATCTTGAAATCTGTAATGCAACCTAAAATTTTTCCGTCGCACAGGTTGACAACTTGCTTTTCCGTTAATTCTGTTAAGCTTTCGTTCATATTTGCTCCTTTCATTATTATATATGAATCCTTGCATGAAAAAAGAGCACCGAAAATTCGGTGCTCAAAAGTTTTATTTAGCAGAGTTATAAATTGAATTGTAGGAATCAAGGAGCTCTTCTCTGTTATCGTCCTTAATCATAGTAGAAATATCAGCATACTTTTCAACGCAACTCTTTATGCCTTCCCAGCGGGTAACCATAGCTTTATTTTCTTCGATTTCAGCAGCATATTTTGCCATATCTGCCTCTGCTGTTGCCTTAGCTTCATCGTCAGTGGCATTATCGTAGGCTTCCTTTGCAGCATTATAGTTATTAGTGCTTGTTTCAAGATTGCCCTGATATCTTGTGAGCTGTCTATTCGCCTGAGTCAGGTTGTAGGAGAATGAATCGAAAATGTACTGGAATTCATCGGCAGTCATATTGCTAAATGCGCTGTATATCGCCTGGCTGTCAGAAGATACCAAGGCAATGTAATTTGCAAGCTCCTGCATTTTTTCCTCAGAAACTTCACCGCGCAAGAATTTAGCTTCATACTTCAAATATGGGTGTAATGTAACATTAAGGTTAAGATCCTTGACAGAATCCCAATATGACATAGACTCGCCATTGTCAGGATATGTACGATAGCAGTTGCCTGTATAAAGCAAGCTCATTGTATAACCGGAGTTTTTGGAAACAACTGTCTTGCCATCACCACTTCCGACAAATTCATAATCTACGCCCTCAATACCATACTGAAGAAGTGTTCTAACCTCTTCATTGGTCTGCAACAAGTAAAGAATTTGCATTGATCTTTCAAAGTTAGCTGAGTGAGAGCTAATAGCAAACATAGAAGAATAAAGTGTTTCGACACTTGCAAATGGTGGAAGTGTTTCGATAATGTAATATTCCTCTGCATAGTCTGCTAAGGAGAGTGGGCTGCAGGAAACAACCTGGACAGCAGCGGTCTTACCTTCCTCTAATGAATCATAAGCAAATGACTGTGCGCTCAAGCTCTTGTAGAAGCTCATATAAGTCTTGTACTCGCTAAGATCATAGAGGTAATTTGGCTCATATGATTTAGATGCTGCGGATGCAACAAGATTGTCTTTGTCGAGGAAAATAACTCCTGGAATATCATTTGCTGTGCCAACAAATGGAACAACGTTTTCAAGTCCAAGTGCGCCAACTGCTTCAATATATTCCTTCAAGTCAAGCAAGCCAAGGCTGTCATTCCACTCAGCACCTGCATTAGCATCGTAAAGCTCCTTGCTAACGAGAATGTACTGACCGTTATCAGCATATACGTGGTTGTTAGGAATAGCATAATACTTGTTATTTACCTTAACAGCGTCCATAAACAAGCTTCTAATCTTTTTGAACAAGCCATTATATACCTGACCCTCTGTAAAGAAGCTATTCAATTCATATGTATCGCCAGAATTGATGTATTTCACATAGTTCTCATAGTCGCCTACAAAGAATATATCAAGCTGGGTATCAAGCACATCTGGGTAAGCCATCTCAAAAATGCCTGTAGTTTCGTTTTTAACAGCATGATTTACATACTTATTAGCTGTCAAGTAAGCTTTTCCGTTTGTTTTCTCTGCTTCCTTCACACTCTCAAAGCGCTCATTGAGCTTTGAATAATACTCCTTCTCGTCTATTGCAACAATTTCAAGCTCGGTGCAATAGTTGTTAGAGCGAAGAAAATCATTGATAGCACTCTCAACAGCATTCAATCTTGTGGAGAAGTTTGAATCAAGTCCGTCCTTAACACCGTCTCCGTCAGTGTCAACCTGTGGAACAGGGAGCCACATAGAAAGTGTCAAAGCCTTGTCAGCCTCCTGGAAGTTAGCATTAGCAATTTCTTCCGGTGTCAATTCATCACCGCAAGATGTTAAAATCAATGGCAATATCATAAGCATAGCTACGATAAAGCACATAAGCATCTTCTTCATTTAATATTTATCCTCCAATAGAACATATAGTGTAATTTTATTATATTTGAGCAAATTTGTCAAGGTATTTGAACATAATTTACAAAATTGAGATAATTAGTCCAAATAATCGCGAAGTCTCTTTGATCTGCTTGGGTGGCGAAGCTTTCTCAACGCCTTAGCCTCAATCTGACGTATTCTTTCTCTTGTAATATCGAATTCTTTGCCAACCTCTTCAAGGGTTCTTGTTTTGCCATCAAGCAAACCAAATCTGAGCTTCAACACCTGCTCTTCTCTTGGTGTCAAAGTGTGAAGGACCTCATTTAGCTGCTCCTTCAACAATGTATATGATGCGGCGTCTGACGGCGCAGGAGAATCCTCATCAGGAATAAAGTCACCCAAATGGCTATCCTCCTCCTCGCCAATAGGTGTTTCAAGAGAAACCGGCTCAAGTGCATACTTCATAGTATCACGTACCTTTTCAGGTGTCATGCCGATTTCAGCCGCAATTTCTTCAGGTGTTGGCTCTCTGCCAAGCTCTTGTAAAAGATTTCTTGAAACTCTTGATACCTTGTGAATAGTTTCCACCATATGAACAGGAATACGAACAGTTCTTGCCTGGTCAGCAATTGCTCTTGTAATAGCCTGTCTTATCCACCAGGTAGCATAAGTAGAAAACTTAAATCCCTTAGAATAGTCAAATTTATCAACAGCCTTCATCAAGCCAAGATTGCCCTCTTGAATAAGATCAAGAAATGCCATACCCTTGCCAACGTGCTTCTTTGCAATGCTGACAACAAGGCGAAGGTTTGCTTGAACAATCATATTCTTGGCATGCTCGTCGCCGTTCATCATTCTTTCCGCAAGCTCATGTTCTCTTTCAGCCTCAAGAAGTGGCACCTGACCAATTTCCTTCAAGTACATACGCACAGGGTCATCAATTGCCAAGCCCTCTTGCATCTTTTCAATTTCCTCAGAGCTCATCATTTGCTCGATTTCGCTCTCAAGCTCTGCATATTTGTCAACGGGAGATCCATCTGGGTTAACCAAAGCTCCCTTATCAATGTTTTCCATCAGCTTGGAAAACTCTTCTTCATCCATAGCTGAGAAATCATAATTATCAAACGCATCGAGCTCATCACCTGTTATGCTTCCATCAGGTCCCCCCTGTTCAATAAGCTCGTTAATATCAAAATCCTTCTCTGAATCCATATCTATACCCCCAATTTTTACTTCTTCTTGTTCTTTATAGCTTCAAGAATACTGTCAAATGTATCAGAATCAACGCCTTTCTGCTTTTCCTGAACCAAGGTATCAATATATCCATTTAATACCTTTTCGTCATTTACAGTCAGCCTACCCCTATCTGATTGCATTTTAGTAATTCTCGATATTTCATCGAGTGTAAAATCTCCGGACAATAAACCTAAATCAAATTTTTTATATTGATTATAAATCTCGGAAATTTTCTCGAAAACTTTTCTGTTAAACGGTGTAACAAAGCTATCAACAGACAGCTTGTCAACGCAGAGCCTCAAATGCTCTTCCTTGAGCATCATAAGACCCAAAATTGCTTCCTCTGTTTTGTTAGCTTTAACGTGAGATGCGCTTTCTGGATTTATTCTATCTCCTATACCGCTTGATTTGCGGTACAATTCGCTCACCTCGTTTTTCTTGCTTCCGGCACGCGCTTTGCGTATGATACCATTAACATCGCTAATAATAGAGTCAGCAGGAACATCAAGCAACTTTGAAAGCCTTCTTGAATATAATTCCCGCTCCACGTCAGACGAGCAAGCGGCAATAAAGGAACATAGTTCCCTTGAAGCCTTAATTTTTTCATTGATTATGCTAATGTCATATTTTGCAAAAACCCTGTCACATTCAAACTCAAATCGTGTCTTTGATGCCTCAAGCAAGGATGCAAACTTGGATGCCCCATTTTTCTTGATATATTCGTCAGGGTCCTTTGCGCCTTCCATTTTAATAACCTTGACATCTATGCCAACCTCTTGTAAAAGATTGAACGCCTTATCAGCCGCTTTTTGACCTGCTGCATCACTGTCATATGAAATTATGACCTTTTTTGTATATCTTGAAAAAATGCGCGCCTGTTCACTTGTAATGGCGGTACCAAGTGTGGCAACGGCATTTTCAAACCCTGCCGCGTGAAGTGCAATAACATCCATATAGCCCTCACACAGTATGAGCATTTTTTCGCAATGATTTTTTGCAAAATTAAGCGCAAAAAGATTTTTGCTTTTCTTAAACGCAGGCGTGTCAGATGTGTTTAGATATTTTGGCGTTGAATCGTCAAGCACTCTGCCACCAAACGCAACCACATTACCAGTAACATCAATAATCGGAAATATTACCCTGTTTCTGAAATAGTCAAACGCATTACCTGTTTTGCTGCTTTTTCCACAAAGAAAGGCAACTATCATTTCTTCGTCTGTATAACCAAGCTTTTTCAAATGATCGTGCAAAGCACCAAAGCTATTTGGTGCAAAGCCAAGCTGAAAATGCTTAATCAAAGCAGGCGAAAGCTTACGCTTATTTAAAAGATATTCTCTTGCCTCTTTGCCTATCCTCTCATCATATAGCGCTTTTTTAAAGAATTCCAGAGCCGCCTTGTTCATTTCAAGAACTCTTTGTCGGCCAACCTCTTTTTTACCATCAGGTCTTACTTGCTCATCCGGTAACTTAATGCCACTTCTCTCCGCCAGAGTGCGAATAGCAGTCAAATAGTCAAGATTCTCCATTCGCATAACAAATGAAATAGCGTCACCACCCGCACCACAACCGAAGCAATAAAATGATTGTGTTGCAGGAAAAACAGTAAAAGACGGTGTCTTTTCACTGTGAAATGGACAGTTGGCATTGAAATTCGAGCCTGCACGTTTTAGAGTGACGTAGGAAGAAATAACAGATTCTATGCTATTTCTGAATTTAATTTCTTCAATTATTTCTGGAGTAATATTCATATTGAATTTCTCCATTTGCTCGGTACATACAAGCCTCTGAAAAGGTCTATCGCGTAACGGTCAGTCATACTTGAAATAAAGTCGCAAACACAACGCTCCTTAGACTCATTTTCAATATTTTTGAAATAAATATAAGGCATTTCCAATGGGTTTTTAAGGAAATATTCGTACAAAATTCTGAGCATTTCAATTGCTTTGTCTTCTTCCGCCTTAACAACCTTATTATGATACACATTTCTAAAAAGAAACGCTCTCAACTCCAAGGTTGCTTCTGCCATTTCGTCACTCATTTTTATGTACGGCTTGTCCATGCTGTTATTAACAACAGATGATACCATGTTGTTAATTCTTTCGCTATGCCCCTTACCAAGGGTTTTTAAAAGCTCTTTTGGAATATCATCAATGGAAAGAATGCCAGCTCTTATAGCATCATCGATATCGTGATTTATGTAGGCAATGCGGTCAGCAAGCTTGATAATGCGACCCTCAAGAGTAGCTGCCTCATTATTACCGGAATGATTTAATATAGCATCTTTTACTTCCCAAGTAAGGTTCAAGCCCTCGCCGTTTTTTTCAAGCTTTTCAACAACGCGCACGCTCTGCTCGTAATGAGTGAAATCCTTTGAAAAGAGGCTTTGCATAGCCTGCTCACCAGAATGGCCGAACGGAGTATGACCCAAATCGTGGCCTAGAGCGGCAGCTTCACACAAATCTTCATTAAGACGAAGTGCTCTTGCAATAATTCTTGAAATCTGCGCAACCTCAAGCGTATGCGTCATTCTTGTTCTGTAATGCTCGTCCTCGGGAAAGAAAAACACTTGCGTTTTATGCATCAAGCGCCTAAATGATTTTGAATGAATAATACGGTCGCGATCACGTTGAAATTCTGTACGGTTAGAGCATTTTGCACACGGTTTATCTCTACCTCTTGTATCAGAGGTACGAAAAGCAAACTCTGAAAGATATTGTTTTTCTCTTTCACAAAACATTTCTGCTACTGTCATCATACATTCCTCCCGAAAATAATACATATAATAAATACGCAAAAAAAGTGAAAAATACTTTTTTTGCGTATAATTATCGAAAAATATTACTTGGTATCAATTCTCGTGCCTTTGATTATTGGCACAATTCGACCACAAAAGCTGTCAGTAATCTTATCTGTTAGCTTTTGTTGTTTTTCAGCACTCACTGCGAAGTCAATGATAACTTCGTCCTCAAAGCTTGTGTTATCAACAATAGCTTCAAACTCCATTAGCTCAAGATTAAGCTTTCCATAATCGGAATATGAGCATTTGACACACATTTCACAATAGGTCTCAAATACGGAAACTCCGCCCGCCTCAAGCGCCTCGGATGCAGCTGTTGAATATGCGCGAACAAGCCCCCCAGCGCCTAACAAAATACCGCCAAAATACCTTGTTACTACCACCAAAACATCAGTAAGACCAGACATTCTTATAGAGTTCAGCACCGGCATACCAGCAGTCCCCTGTGGCTCATTGTCATCGGAATATCTTGCAATGGAATCCCCTATCATATAGGCATATACATTGTGAGTTGCATCGGCATATTCTTTTTTCTTGCTCTTTATGATGGCTAAAGCTTCATCTTCATTTTTTACAATTGTAGAAAATCCGATGAATAATGACTTTTTTTCTGTAAATTCAATTTGAGCGCTTTGTCTTAATCTTTTGATTTTTTTCTCGGACATAAAAGCTCCTAACTATTCCTTCAAATATCGCGAAAACATTCCTTTTGCCTTTTCATCAACCCATGCATAAACAAGAGTACCCTCATCTGTATATTCAGTTTCTATAATTTCAGCTTGGTTATAAAGTAAGTTTAACGACTTTTGATCTGTATATGGGAAAAGAAAATGCTCTCTTGTTTTACCAAATCGGCATAACGCCTCAAGCTGAGATATGAGCTCCTCATATCCTGTTTTTTCCTTAACAGAAACAGTCACAACCCTTCCTCTTCCGCCGTTATAAAACCTTAAATCATATTGCTTTTCAGGTGTGCACTTGTCAATTTTATTAAAAACATACAGTATGGGCTTATCATTTGCACCAAGACTATCTAAAATAGACTCAGTTACCGCCATATGCTCCCAGCATTCGTCGTCCGATGCATCAATTACATTGATTAAAAAGTCGCAGTAAACCGCTTCCTCAAGGGTTGATTTAAACGCGTGCACCAAATGGTGAGGAAGCTTTCTTATAAAACCAACTGTATCAGTCACAAGCATTGAAATTCCGCTGGGCAAATCAAATTTACGCGTTGTTGGATCAAGAGTAGCAAATAGCTTATCCTGTGCAAGAATTCCTGCATCGGTCAGCAAATTCAAAAGGCTTGATTTACCTGCATTGGTGTATCCGACAATACATGCCTTGGGAATTGAGCTTCTCTCTCTCGCTGCTCGCATGACCTGGCGATTTTTTTCAAGCTCTGCAAGCTCATTTTGCAAAAGATAAATTTTTGATGCTAGCCTTCTTCTATCAATTTCAAGCTTACTTTCACCGGGACCTCGTGTGCCTATACCGCCACCAAGCCTTGACATTTCAAGTCCCTTACCTATCAAGCGGGGGGCTGTATATTTAAGCTGAGCAAGCTCTACCTGCACCTTACCCTCAGCGCTTGTTGCATGCAAAGCGAAAATGTCAAGAATAAGCATACTCCTATCTATTACATCGCATCCAATTTCTTTTTCTATGTTTTTTATTTGGGCAGGAGTTAATTCGCAGTCAAAAATTACGGTGTCAATATCATTATTTTCGCGAAGCTCCTTTAGCTCAATCAGCTTGCCACTTCCAATACAAGTGGCAGTATCAGGTGTGTTTTTCATTTGCGTCATTTTTGCGATACACACAGCTCCCGCCGTGTCAGCTAACCTTTCAAGCTCGTCCAAAGACGTTAAGCACGCCTTTTCGCCACCTTGCGGAAAAATGCTAACTAAAATAGCTTTTATAGGCTTGTCCATATAACTCCTCCTTTAATAAAATTAAAAGGGCAAGAAACTTAAAAGCTACTTACCCAATTTAACCGAATTATTTAACGTTGTTAAGACGCTTCTTAAACTTGTCTACACGTCCGCCAGCATCAACAAACTTCTGCTTACCTGTAAAGAAAGGATGGCACTTAGCGCAAATTTCCACGGAAATATCGCCCTTTGTTGTTTTTGTTGTAACAGTGTTACCGCAAGCGCACTTAATAGTAGCTTCTTTGTATTCTGGATGAAGTCCTGCTTTCATTCTTTTCACCTCTTTACACTAAAAGTAATAATTTTCGATTTATTATACAACACCGCTAACTAAAAGTCAAGCATTTTTTTAATATTTTTTAAATTTTCGCTTCTATTTCTTTTTTTAGCCGCTTCATTATCTTTTTTTCAAGTCTGGAGATATACGATTGAGATATGCCAAGCATATCTGCCACCTCCTTTTGCGTGTATTCCTCGCCGCCATCAAGACCAAATCTTAATTTAACAATTATTTGCTCTCTTTTATTTAACTTTGACAGAGCCTCATATATAATTTTCTTGTCCTCGTTTGTTTCCAAATCTCTATAAATTTCATCTTCTTCCGTACCTAATACGTCTGATAATAAAAGCTCATTTCCATCCCAATCTGTATTGAGCGGTTCATCAATTGAAATTTCCACTCTTCTGCTACTGCATTTTCGTATATACATAAGAATTTCATTTTCAATGCATCTTGAAGCATAGGTAGCAAGCTTGATGTTTTTATCTGACTTATATGTATTTATCGCTTTTACAAGTCCAATTGTGCCAATTGATGTTAAATCATCAAGCCCTATACCCGTGTTTTCAAATCTTTTGGCAATATACACCACTAGTCTTAAATTGTGCTCTATCAATTTCGCTGCAGCACTTGACTCCTTGCCTAGCTGCTCTATCGCTATCAGCTCCTCCTCGGCGTCAAGTGGGGGAGGCAATAATTCAGAGCCACTTATGTAATATATTTCTCTATTTTTTACTAACCTTTGAAGTAGTTTTTTAATCAAATTTATTATTTTACCAAATAATCTCATTTTACACCTCATGCTAATTCACTTGATATCAATGCGTCACATCCGCCGAAGTCGCTATTTTCAACTGCAGCAATCACAGCATCTACAGATACATTGTTAATCACAATTTTTTTAGGAATAATTCCCTTTAAAATTCCTTCCCCATTTATATCCTTAAAGGGAATATACCTTTTATAAATATCCTCAATGCTTTCGATTTCCTTGCCAATAGGAGTTGCCGCACTAACAAGCATCACGCTTCTGCCTGAAAATGGCTCTCTCAACAGATTACCCGTATCACATAAGCAAGAAACCTCATATTCTCTTTCTCTTACTTTAATTTTTGCCAAAACGCTTTTAACACTTCGTTTTTCCTTGAAAATGCGAACGAATATAATGGCAGCAAGCGAAGTTAGCCCAATAATAATTACAGTTCGAGCATTTGTGTATGTAGACTCAAAGGTTTGTTCCTTTATTATTTCTGATATAACCCGATTAAAAATCGTGTACAGCACGCTCATAACTCCACCAAGTATAGCGCACACAAAAACAAACAATACAACCATAATTATATAGTTTTTTACTACCTTGTCATCAAAGCAAATTTTAATTATTACCATAGCGACAATTATGCTGAATACAAAACTTACAACGGCATTTGTAACGACTATTACTTCAATCACCCCAAATATTGCGCCTAGGGCAGAAGCAATTATAATTCTTATTTTTGATATTTTTCGATAAAACAACCGTGAAGTAATGAACAAAGCAAGAAAATCCATACTGAAGTTAATTGCAAATAATACATCAGCATATAAAATCAACATAACACCCCCTTTTTGTTAGTTTATCAAAAAAATTTTGAAAAAAAGGTCACTATTTGCTCATTGTTAATTTTCTAGTTAACTTCTTTTCGACTTTATTTTCTACTTGAATTCTTGTACGATCGGTGATATAATATTTTTATTGAACTTTTGGAGGTTGAATATGTACGGACCACCTATTTATAAAAACGAAAAAAATGAAAAAGGCTTCAAGGCTATAAAAGGCTTTTTTTCACGATATTTTTACATATTTAAGTTGGTTTGGGAAACAAGTCCTTTCATCCTGTTTATTATGTCGTTCACATCAATTTTCAATGGTCTGTTCCCAGTTTTCGGTGCATATGTTACTGCACAGCTTTTAGGAGCTGTTGCATCCGCATATAACGTTTCACAGGGACTTATCACTTCTATATCATCAGAGGAAGCGCTGCGCACTATAATTTTTTGGGTCGTTCTTGAATTTGGATATTTGATTCTAAAAAACTTAATCAACACAGCCTACAATACCATAATCAGCATTTCAGGCGAAAAAGTGTCCAATCATATCAAAGTTAAGATCATAACAAAAGCAAAGTCCATTGACGTTGCACAGTTCGATTTACCGGAATTTTATGAAAAGTTTGAGAATGCAAGCCGTGAGGCAAGCTTCAGACCAATACAAATTCTCAGCACAACCTTCTCGATGATTAGTAGCATCATTTCAATGGCATCTTTCATAGTTGCTTTGTTTATGCTCAGTCCCTTTGCTCCGCTTATTATTATTATTTTTGCCCTTCCTGCAGCTATCGTCAAATTTGTTTACGGTAGAAAAAATTTCCTTTATATCCGCCGTCGTTCCAAGGAAAGACGTCATATGGAGTATTTTTCTCAAATTATGACAAACAAGGATATGGTTAAAGAGGTCAGAATGTTCAATTTGTCTGACACCTTTATCAACAAATTTAAGGAAACCTTCAATATTTATTTCAAAGGACTAAAAAAGCTTGTTATACAAGAAAATGTTTGGCATACAATTATTGCAATAGCAACTGGAGTTATTAACTCCGCTCTTTTCCTGTATGTTGGTTATCAGGTATTATATGGCAGCTTGACAATTGAAGACTATTCTTTTTACTCAGGTTCATTAAACTCTATTATTTCTTGTGTTAGCTCAATTGTTGCGTCCACTGCAACAATCTATCAGGGCACATTATTTATCGATAATATGATAGAATTCAACAACCTTGAAACCAAGATTGTTCCAATCCAAACACCTGCCCTTGAGGTAAAACGCCATATAGCCCACGAAATCGAGTTCAAAAATGTCTGCTTCTCGTACCCCGGCAGTGATAAGCAAGTTTTAAATAATGTCAGCTTTGTACTGAAGCCTGGCTCAACCACCGTGCTTGTTGGATTAAACGGAGCTGGAAAAACAACAATTATTAAGCTATTAACTAGGCTTTATGACCCCACAAGCGGCACAATTTTACTTGACGGCGAGGACATACGCAAGTATGACCTTTCTCAGCTATACCGCATTTATGGTACCATATTCCAAGATTTTGGTAGGTATGCCGTATCCGCCGAGGAAAATATTTACTACGGAAATATCAATGCAGAAATTGACCCTGTTGGTATAAGAAATGCAGCCGCAAGCAGCGGTGCCGCAGATTTTATTGAAAAATGGCCCGAGCAATATAAAACTCCATTAATGAAATATTTTGAGGAGAACGGTACAGAATTGTCAATCGGTCAGTGGCAAAAGCTTTCTGTTGCAAGGGCATTTTATTCCGACTCTGATATTATGATTCTTGATGAACCCACCGCCTCTCTTGATGCTTTGGCAGAGCAACAAATTTTCCAGCAATTTGAAGCTTTGACAGATGGTAAAACATCCATTTTCGTTTCACATAGACTTTCTAGTGCAACCACCGCCGACAATATAATTGTACTGGAACACGGTAAGGTTGTCGAAGAAGGATCGCACAAGGAGCTTATGCAGCTTGGCGGAAAATACTACGAGCTCTTCTCCACCCAAGCAAAGAGATATTTGGAAAGCGAAAACATTATTTAATCAACCGCAACTCAATAAAAAAAGGAATTTTGAAAATCTTCAAAATTCCTTTTTTTATACAATATTTTTAGGTTTAATAATTAATGACTTCCGGACTTATAAAATACTTGAAATTTTTACATTTAATTAGTGTTTCACGCCCTGCTTTTCTACATTTAATATTCAAATCCTCAACCATCATAAGAAAACCCTTTTCTGGGTCTGTATTAAAATCAACGTAGCTGCAAATGTCGTATAACGGAAATTGCTTGTCTGGATTATACACCAATAATCTTACAATTTTATATTGCTTTGGTGTCAAATGGATAAATGTGCCACCGAGAGCAAATGACCTTCCCTCTAGTCCCATAATGCCAATTACCTCTCTACCTTTGTTGTGTGGACATTTTTCGTCGTAAATTGCCATCACATTCTTTGCGATATTGTTATCATTTGGGATGACAATCATAAAGCTAGGTAACGGCTCTTTTATGTAATTCTTGGCAACAACGCAAATTGTATTCTCATTTTTTATCTTTTTGATATCCTTGTATGAAGGATCAATATATAAAGTAAGAAAAGGCTTGGTGTAGAAATCCATATCTCTAAGTGATTGCTCAGCAACAATATACTTTTTCATATAAAGTGACAGATATACTCCGTGACGCCTGTCAATATAGTTATCTAAAATCAATATCATTTTTGTTCTCTCCTGTAATATTTTCTAATTCTCACAAATATTATGTACTAAGATTAACCTGAGGAGAATTAAAATGTTCGTATATTCCTTTAAAGCTTCAACAATTAAATTTTTCGGTGTCATCGGCTTAGCAATTGTAACGCTGCTTGCTTTAGTTTTTCTGATACCAAGTAATTCATCAAACACCACAAAGGAAATCTCCTTGATGAATGAAAACATTTCCTTCGACAACGTAAAATCCGCAGAGGGAGCAAAGAAATTTCTTGAGCAATATGGCTGGACAGTAATAGAAACTCCCGTTGAGGAATGTGAAATAACCATTCCTGGTGAATTTGATAAGGTTGTAAACTCGTACAACGAAATTCAAAAGCAACAAGGGCTTGATTTAACAAAATATTCTAAAAAAACAGCTAAGCGCTATACCTTTAAAATTACAAATTATCCAAGCTATGAAGGAACCGTATATGCAAATGTAATTACATATCGAGGTAAGGTTATCGGCGGGGACATCTGCACAGCAGATGCCAAGGGATTTATACACACCTTCCCAATGCCAATTTAATGTTACCATATTTTTACAGTAAAAGCAAGGTTTTCCTTGCTTTTTTGTTCTTTTTTTGCAAAAAAATCATAAATTAGAAAAAAGGAGACGTATTGTGCTAACACATATAGAAATGAAACACAAGGTAAGCGATATTTTCGAATTTGCATCTGATGCTTTACCGCTACATATAAAAAACCACCTTAAAAAATTTGTTTATGATAACAAAATTGCGTTTGTAGATGAAATTCGCATCCACGGTGATGCCTGTATAGTACTAATTGTAAAACAAAATAATTTAAAAACAGACATTTACACAAGCGAAGAATTAATGGAAGAAATCTTTCAAAGCCTTTGTCATGGCTCAGTTTACGCACATATAGAAACAATAAAGGATGGATTTATAAGCATTGGAAAAGGCATTCGTGCTGGTATTTGCGGAAAGGCCATTGTTGAAAACGGTGAGTTTTTAGGCGTTAGCAACATTTCTTCAATTAGTATTCGCTTGCCTCGTTTTGTACAACATGCAGGGGATTTCATTTACAAAATATTGATGGAAAATAATTTTTCAAAATCTTTTTTACTATATTCCGCACCCGGTGTTGGCAAAACAACTATTTTGCGCGATCTTGTTCTCCGACTGTCAAATACACAACCACTAGTAAGGCACGCTATCATAGACTCTAAGGAAGAAATTACACCATTTCTCAGCAAAAGCCTAAACGCAAACATCTATCTTTCCTACCCAAAGGGCTTAGCAATAGAGCTAGCTACAAAATGTATGACACCACAGATGATAATTTGTGACGAAATCAGCTCATATGAAGAAGCTTTTGCCATAGCGCGTTCAATTAACTGCGGCGTTAGCTTAGTTGCTACAACCCACGCTTCAAGCATAACGGAGCTGAAAACCAAGGAAATTCTGTCTCCTCTCTTCAACTGTCGTGCGTTTGAATTTGCTATAGGGGTTACTAGGGATCAACACAATAAATTTCAGTATAAAATGGACAAACTTTAATGAAAATTTTGGGCGGATTACTAATTATTTTAACTTCAATTGTATTATCGCATGCTTACGATAAACGTCAAAAGGAGCAGCTCACAGCTTTAAAAGAAATTTATGACTTTGTGTCATTTATGAAGTCACAAATAGAATATTTTGCGCTTCCTCTTGATGTTATTTATAAAAAATTCAATAAGGATTCCTGTTACATTGATAGCTTTATGCAAGGCAAGGAAATCGAAATTTTTGATGTATCCGTTAGAACGGAATTAGTAAAAGCGACATTAAATTTAGGCAAAGGCTACAAGCATGAGCAGCTCAAGGAGCTTGACTATTTATGCTTCTATCTAAACAAAATAATAACAGAATGTGAAAGCAACTACAAGCAAAAAACAAAAGTGTTTCGCGCAATTTCACTGTTTACAGGCAGCTGCGTAGTAATTATTTTGCTATGAGGAGAAAAATGGACATTTCACTATTACTTAAAATTACAGGTATCGGACTACTTATATCAATAGCCTGTCAAATATTATCTAAAAGCGGAAGGGACGAGCAGGCGACTCTTCTCTCAATTGCCGGCATTATACTTGTAATGATACTGATAATAACGGAAATTGATAATTTATTTTCATTGCTTTCACGGGTGTTTGGGTTTTAATGAACGAGTTAAAAGCCTGTGGAATTATTATTTGTGCCTTAATTGTTTGTGTTGTATTCAAAAATCTAAAAAGCGAATATTCGCTTTTTATCAGAATTATCATTACGATTTCAGTTTTTTCCGTTTCATTAGGATTAATTTACCCAATATTAAATTACATTAGTGAAATTGCAAAAGGTACAGCCGTTGATACTTATCTACCGATACTTATAAAGTCAATGGGAATTGCATTTACCGTACAAATCACATCAGATGTGTGCAGAGATGCAGGAGAAGGCGCGCTTGCAGAAAGGGTAATATTTTTTGGGAAGTCAGAAATTTTAGTCATATCGTTGCCTCTTGTTAAGTCACTTTTTTCTCTTTGCGAGGATTTATTAAAATAAAATGAAGCGAATATTTATATGTATATTTATGGTTATGTCGTTGTTCTTTTTTAGCATTTCAATATTCGGGGAAAATATTACACACGATATAGCCTCCTCAATTAGCGGTGAATTATCAGGCTTCAAGGACGCTTTGCCGAACCATGTGCTTGAATATCTTCCCAAGGATATATTTGACGGAAATTACGACAGTCTTATAAACGGAGATATAGATGAAAGCAGCCTTTTAGAGCTTAGTGTGTCATATTTGCTTGCAGGAATTGACAAGGTGCTTAAAAGCTTTGGAGCTATTCTATCATTGATTATCATTATCAGCATATTTAACTCTCTTTCTTCTTGCACCGCAGGGGTCAATAATATACTTTCGCTTTGCTCTACTCTTTGCATTTCTGTGGCGGTGTTTACCGTATGCCAGCAAATAACCGTGATGACTTGTGAATATTTGAATATTTTATGCGGTGTAATGAAGTCATTCATACCGATTATTATAGCACTTTTGACTATGAGCGGTAACATTTCAAGTGCTGCCATAATCAACGGGTCAATATTGTTAATTATAAATTTAGTCGAGGGATTTTTAATTGTTTTTATGCTACCACTTATCAAAATGTGCTTGTCCTTTGCATGCATCAAGGGTGCTGGACAAGGGTTAGATTTTAGTGGCATATCAAAAACTGTGAAAAACACCTTTTCTTCAGTCACCGTCTTTGTAATGTCGATTCTTATGTTTGTTCTGTCCTTCAGAAGCACTCTTTCACAAAGTGCAGACTCGCTATCAATCAAAACAGCAAGATTTGCCATCAGTAGCTTTGTACCGCTTGTTGGCTCATCTGTTAACGAAACCTTAAGAACAGTTAACTCGAGCCTGGACCTAATTAAAAAATCCTCCGGCATCATCGGCATAATTTCTTTAGCTGTCTTGATGCTTCCAATAATTATTAATCTGTTTTTAAACAAGCTTTCTTTTAGTATTCTATCTTCTCTTGCAAAGCTAATAAACGTCAATAACGAAAGCAGCATTTTAGACGAAGCTGACTCCGTGTGTGGATTTCTTTTAACAATTGTTTCTTGCACCTGCGTTTTATTTATTTTTGCACTTACCATTTTTATAAAGACAGGAGTTAATATAAACGTGTGAAGTCTTACATATTATCAATTTTGACAGCCTCCATCATTGGCGGCATTGTTTCTTCTTTTTTATCACACAAGGATAGCGGGTTAAGAAAGCGTGTAAATTTTATTGTTGGACTGATTTGCGCTATCATTTTGATTTCTCCAATTGTAAGAATAGCCAAAAATACAGTTGTACTCAAGGATGGTATAGATAGTATTTTTGAAAGCTTAGATATTTCTTCTACAATCAACAATTCCAACCAAATAATAATTGATACAAGTGTTGAAAAAATTGAGAGTGGCTTAAAAGCAACAATTGTTAATAAGTTTAAGTTTAATGAAGATGATGTAAAAGTTAATCTTACAACCGATACAAGCGACATAGAAGCTATAAAAATCGTAAAAATTACAATAACCTTGGCAAATGAAGCATCATGGTACAACGAGGAGAAAATTAAAAGCTTCACTGAGGATTTAACCGAATGTACGATTGAAATTATAAAAATTTAGGAGGAACTATGTTCAAGAAAAAAGGAATAATTATTATGACAATTATGGCAGCACTCGGTGTTTTTCTGATAATTTTCAGCAATACAATGTACTTTGATGATAAAGAGGAAAGCACTGTTAATTACGAGGAATATACAAAATATCTTGAGGAAAAGCTAGAAAGCTTTATTTTAGGTATAGACGGAATTAAAAAAGCAACCGTTATTCTTACGCTTGATTCATCAAGTGAACAAATATATGCACAAAATCAATCAAATTACGATTTTCTTACCATCAGCTCAGGCAAGGGCGAATCGCCTGTTAAAATAACAGAAATATTTACAACGATACGTGGAGTGGCGGTTGCATGCACAAACGGTGATAATGACGAAATTAAAATGAAGCTTACAAGATTAATTAGTGCATATTTAGGAATTTCATCAAACAGAATTGAAATTGTAAATATAAAGCAGTAATAATTTTTACAGAACATAAATATAATTGTAATGTAATAAAATTTAGGAGAAAAAACTATGAATACTGAGAAAAAAACAAACAAATTCATGAAGTTCATTAAGAAAATCAACATCAAAAGTGTAGTTATCGTTTGCGCAGTTCTGTTGATTGGCACAGCCGTTTGCCTTAACTACATATTGTATAATGGCGAAAATAACGAGCCATCAACAGATGTTGACATTGACTTAGACGGCACTGATTTGAAGGACACGTTAGATAAAGATCCGTTGGCATCAAATTATTTTGCCCAAACTATACTCTCCCGTAAGCAAGCACGCGATGAAGCACTTGAGGTGTTAAAAACAGTAGTTGAAAGTGACAAGGCATTGCCTGAAGCTATTGAAACAGCTCTCAACGACATTTCACAAATTGCCAAGGACATCGAGACAGAGGCAAACATTGAAACGTTGATCGAAGCTAAGGGATTTGAGGAATGTATCGCTGTTGTAAGTGATGGAAAAGCTACCATTATCGTAAAAACCGACGGCTTGCTTGCCAACGAGGTAGCGCAAATTAACGAAATCGTTTATGAAGCATCTGGCATTTTACCTGCTAACTTAAAAATAATAGAAAAGAATTAATTCAATATCTGCCTTGACAAAATTATTTTTTTATTGTATCATATATAAAGATAATTCGAAAGGCGGTTACTACTATGGAATTGAGTAAAAACCAATATGTGCTCTACAAAGGTCTTCCTTTAGTGAGAGATGGTGATATGCTTTGCTATGGAGATCTTAGCGAAAAATATATTTTGACCTTAAATATTTTAGGCAAGGATGACAAAAACAAGCCTAATATGATTATGGTACAAATCTGTCACTCAAATGACAGAAACAAGATTGTTAAGGGCAAGCAGGCATTTAAGCCTGATTTGTATGAAGCACTTGATCTTGGCAGAGAGTGGTTGGAGCATTTGTTAAAGGCTGAAGCATAAATAGAAAATGGGCTGTCGCATTAAGCGACGGCCCATTTTTTAATTCTCTGTTAGATTTTTGATCATTGTAGCAAGAACAAATGCGGCATTTTTTTCTTCCTTTGCGGTAATACCCTTCAATGCCTTTTTATCGAGAGATTCTATAAGGTTTCTTCTCTCCTCGTTCAAATTGCTTCCCTTTTCAGTAAGATAAACTCTGATTTGACGCTGATCATACAAGTCATTTACCCGTTTAACATAGCCTTCCTTTTCCAATTTAGACAAAGCAACGCTAATGGTCGAGCCTTTTAAATGTGTAGCACGAACAATATCGTTTTGTGAAATTCCGTCATTTATAGCCAAGGTAAAAAGAATAAATCTTGATGCCTTTTGATTTAAAAATTCATTTTCGGTAAGAGTTGAAACTCGTTCCTCAAAAACCTTTGCCAGCATATTTACCAATGTAATGGTAGCAATTGAAGAGTCGCTGGAATCCAATAGCTTGTCAATCATAATTTAACCTCTTCTTCCGTTGTTATTAGTGTATTATACTATATTGATTTTAAAATTTCAATAGTTTACAAAAATTAATAGAATTTTATGCCACATACCTATAATTTTTCATAACATAATTTAATTTTATCTACACAAATTAATTATGCACAAAATGAAAGGACAATTGAAATGAAAAATAAAAAGCTATTTTTGGCTCTTGTTTCAATTTTGCTGGCATCAATATTCCTGGCATTACCTATATTTGCAAGCAAAATAGATAAAAAGGATTTTACAGAAACGGAGCTTTATGTTGGCGGAATGCCATTTGGTGCAAAAATATCATCCGAGGGCTTAACAGTTGTCAAATTTTCCGAAACAAAAGGCAAAAACGCCTCTTGTGCATATTTGGCAGGCATGCGCGAGGGTGACATAATAATTAAAATCAATGATAGAAGCATAAAAAAGATTGAAGATTTTGTAAAAGAAATCGATAAAAGCAAGGGACAAGAATTAATTATTACTGTAATTAGAGGAGATAAAGCGCTTGATTTTACAGTCAAGCCTGTATATTCAAAGGATGACGGAAAGTATAAAACCGGCATTTGGGTAAAGGACTCAACCTCAGGCATAGGTACTGTAACCTACATTAATCCTAAAGATAGCACATTTGGCGGCTTAGGGCACGGAATTTGCGACTCAAGTGGCAAGGTGGTTCCCTTTATGAGTGGCTCTGTGCTTGATGTTGAAATCAACGGAGTTGTCAAGGGTCAGGTTGGATGTGCTGGAGAGTTAAAGGGCAATTTTGCCAAAAACAAAATTGGATATCTTACAAAAAACACGCCTTGCGGTGTGTTTGGCAAGCTATACGGCGATAACTTGAAATCACCGGAAAACTTGATGAAAATTTGCCCAAAAGAGGAAGTGGCAGAGGGCGAAGCGCATATCTGGTGCACGCTTTCAAATAGCGAGCCCGAAAAGTTCGCGGTGGAAATATCAAATATTGACAGAGCGAATACAACAATAAAAAGCTTTAAGGTCAAGATAACCGACCCAGCCTTACTTGAAAAAACAGGTGGTATTGTACAAGGCATGAGCGGAAGCCCCATCGTCCAAAACGGCAAGCTCGTTGGAGCTGTGACGCACGTGCTGATCAACGATCCGACCACTGGATACGGAATTTTCATTGAAAATATGCTAAGCACAGCAGACAATTAATTATTCGAAGAACGCACTCCAACTTTAAAGTGCGTTCTTTGAATATTTTGGTAAATAAATCGTGCATAACCAATCCTCTTTCAAGTCAATAATTTTAACAAAGGAGCTTGAATATGAGATACAATAAAGTGGAAATATGCGGTGTTAACACATCACAGCTTAAGGTAATGTCCGAGGACGAAAAACGAGAGCTTTTAGTTAAATGCAAAAATGGGGATATGGTAGCAAGAGATGCACTAATTAACGGTAACTTACGTCTAGTGCTATCCATTATTCAAAGGTTTCTTAGCAGAAGCGAAAATGTCGATGACCTATTTCAAGTTGGTTGCATCGGTTTAATTAAGGCAATTGACAATTTCAATATCGAATTAGATGTTAAATTCTCCACCTATGCTGTCCCTATGATTATTGGAGAGCTAAGGCGGTTTTTACGCGATAATAATTCAATAAGAGTTTCAAGGTCAATGCGAGATTTGGCATACAGAGCACTGCAAGCGCGCGAAGAGTTAACAAATGACTCTCTTTGCGAGCCAAGTATTGATAAAATTGCTGAAAAAATTAACGAAGACAAGGCAGAGGTAGTGCTCGCACTAGAAGCAATTTCCGAGCCGGTTTCCTTGTACGAGCCTGTTTATAACGATTCGGGTGATACTCTTTATATTTTAGATCAAATCCGTGACACATCAAGTGACGACGAAATTTGGATTGAGGACATTGCACTGAAGGAAGCTATTAAAAGGCTTGATGAACGAGAAAAGCGCATTATAGGTATGAGGTTTTATGCGGGGAAAACTCAAAGCGAGGTTGCAAACGAGATAGGCATTTCTCAAGCGCAGGTGTCAAGGCTAGAAAAGGGCGCACTTGAACAAATACGGCGACAATTTTAAAAGGGGATGCACGCATCCCCTTTCGCTTTACACAATAATTGATAAAACCACTGTCGCAACAGTGAAAATTGAGCTGAGAATAATATAAGCATATACTCTGCGTCTTTGCTTTTCGATAATTGGCAATGCCTGCTCAAGCAAATCCTCGCTAATTAATGAAATCAGCTTTTTAATTCTAAAGTAAGTAAGTCCTGTAACTATTGCAAAAAACAGTGCGCAGCACCCACATATTAATCCAATAATTTCAAGTGATTCCATTATCTTATATGCTCCGGCAATTGTTCGCCACCCAAAATATGAAAATGCAAATGCAAAACACTCTGGCATGCATCTGGTCCGCAATTTGTAATCACTCTATATCCGTTTGTGATTCCCGCTTTTGTTGCAATAGCAGGAATTTTTTCAAATATGTAAGCAACAATACTGCTATTCTCCTCTGTTAACTCGCCAACACTTTGTATGTGACACTTTGGTATAACAAGCACGTGAATTTTCGCCTCAGGATTAATATCGTAAAATGCTAATATCTTATCATCCTCGTAAACCTTGCTTGATGGAATTTGACCGTTTGCTATCTTACAAAAAATACAGTCCATATATTTTCTCCTTGACCTTAATTTAATATTATGATACAATTATACAGTATTAAACTATAAAAATCAAGGATTTAATAATGAACAATTATAAAAACATAATTTTTGATGCCTTTGACTGTGATATATGGCATACTTTGAAAAGGAGCGAAAAGCCGATTTTGATTTACGGAATGGGCAACGGTGCTGACAAAATTATTTCCGCGTTTTCTCATTATGACATTAACTACTGTGATGTGTTTGCAAGTGACGGATTTGTGCGCGGACATCAATACAGAGGTAAAACAGTTATTTCATATTCCGAGGCAGTAAAAAAATACGGAAATGATTTTGACATTGTAGTCTCTTTTGGCTCAAAGCTTCCCGATGTTATAGAACTTATATATTCCTTAGAAAAAAATCACAGAGTATATTCCCCCGATGTTCCTGTTTGCAAAGGAGAATTATTTACCGAAGAGTTCTTTTTGCAGCACCAAAATGAGCTATACGAGGCAAGAAATCTTTTATTTGATGAAAAATCCAAGGAAATTTTTGACGATATAGTGCGATTCAAGCTCACAGGCAAGCTTTGCTATCTCCGCTCTACCTCTTGCTCCGAGGGTGAGGCAGACAAGGTTTTGAATTTTAACAATTATGAATCCTATGTGGATTTAGGCGCATATAACGGTGACACGGTAAAAAAATACAGTGCATTATGCCCCAACCTAAAAGTTGTATATGCCTTTGAGCCCGACAAGCGCAATTTTAAGAAGCTATCTGCATATTGCGACACATTAAGTGACATCGAATGCTTTCCCCTGAATTATGCCGCTTACAATTGCGATACTACTCTTGAATTTTCCTCATCAGGAAACAGGAACTCGTCCGCATCCAGCGATGGCTCATTCCAGCACAAAATCACCTTAATTGATGCAAAAGCGCCCGATAATGTTTGCAAGAGCGCTAATTTTATAAAATACGACGTAGAGGGCTTAGAATGTGAAGCGCTTCTGGGTTCTTCACTGCTAATCAAAAAATTCTCCCCCGATTTGCTAGTATCCATGTACCATAAAAGCGAGGACCTATATAGTCTGCCAATATTGGTACACAAATTAAATCCCAATTATCGCTTATATTTGCGCCGTTTACCGTATATTCCGGCTTGGGACTTAAATTTGTATGCCATAAATCCATAAAGCAAAAGTGTGCACAAATCTTGTGCACACTTTTTTATACAGTTAAAATTTTATTGGAATTATAAACCTCTGTGTAAATTTCACTGTTAATATTGGAAATTACACGCGCAAGCTCGTTACAAACAGGATGCTCTGTATAGAAATGACCTGCCTCAATAATATTTATTCCTCTGTCGCAGGCATCAATAGATGTGTTATAGCTTGCTCTGCCCGTAACAATAGTGTCACAGCCTGCCACGATAGCATTGTCTATCAAGTCCTTACCATCTCCGCCAACTACATACACCTTATTTACTTGGCATTCTCCACTATAAAGAACAAATGGTGCATCAAGAGCCTCTTTTACCTTTTTTGCAAAGATACTAACCTCAGTTTGCTCCTTTGTCCAGCCAATTCTGCCTATTGGATCAAGAGGGTCTGCTTGTACACCTTCTAATCCTAATATGCCTGCTAAAACGTCGTTCACACCGCCACAGGACGCATCCAAGCGAGTATGAAATGACATAACAGATACGTTGTTTTTAATAAGCTCAATCAGCTTTTCCTGTGTATAATTAACAGGAGTCAATGCATTTTGTCCGCGGAAAACAAGTGGATGGTGTGAAATTATTGTATCAAAGCTATTTTCAATAGCATATTTTACTGTATCCATCGTAACATCAAGAGCTATCAAAACACGCTTAACATCTTTTTCAAGACTATCGGTACACATAATTCCGTCATTGTCCCAATCACACCTCAAGGAAGTGGGATAACGCTCATCTAAAATTTTATAAAGCTCATAAAACGTCATTTTTCAATTTCTCCAGCTCTTTAATTTCTTTTTCGAGCTCGGTGGTGTCCTGACACCCCAAGCGCATTCCGCTTAGCTTTTTTTCTTTTTTGGCAATTGTAGAAAACAGTAGCTCTTTATATCCGTCTGCGCGTTTTTCAATATTTCTCTTACCAAGCTCAAGCTCAGGCTTTGTGTATGTATGGCATTTACCGTCATATTCAGCACAAATAATTTGATAAATTTTGCCATCCTCACAAACAATGCTCTCGTCAACGATGCAAAAGCCGTCGAGCAAATATTCACGTAGCTCAGTAGCGCAGGTCATAGGCTGTAAAATCAAGCGCACTCCCTCTTTTTTTGCATATGAGGATGCATCTATAATTTTAGCTATCAATTCTCCACCCATACCGCAAATAACAATGTCAGTTGGCGAAAATGATTCTATTCCATCGAGTCCGCCCGCAATTTGGGTAGATATTTTGTCTCCCAAGACATACCTTGATATGTTTTCTCTTGCCTTTAAAATAGGTCCTTCATTAATATCAGAAGCAAGAGCCTTGACGGCAATTTCGTTCAACACAAGGTAAATAGGCAAGTAGGCATGGTCAGTTCCAATATCAGCGACAAACGCACCGCTACGTACATATGAGGCAGCGGTGCGAAGTCTTTTACTTAATTTAATTTCTCTCATTAGTTCTTAGAAAGAAAGTCGTTGAGCTTCTTAACAAGTGCATCAGCATCTGTACCGTGTACTATGCAAGCATCCTCAATGGACTCGCCTCTTGAATGTGGGCAGCCCAAGCAGTGCATACCGATTTCAAAGAAAAATTGAGCTGTTTCTGGGTTAAAATCAAGAACATCTCCGATTATTGTTTTCTTAGTTACTTCCATGATTTGTCTCCTTTGTTAATTTTATTTTTCCACCGATAAGGGCTATTTTGTCAACCATGTTTTCATAGCCTCTAACGATATATTCAACATTATTTATAGTGCTTTGCCCCTCTGCACCCAGGCCTGCCAATACCAAAGCAGCACCTGCCCGTAAATCGGTTGCATCAAGGACAGCGCCCTTCAGCTTCGCCTGTTTAATAAACACCTTGTTTCCTGCCCTTTCTATTTCCGCCCCCATCTTTTTAAGCTCATCAACATAAGCAAATCTTGTTGGGAAAACGTTGTCGCACACACTTCCACCTCCGTTTGCAAAGGAAAGCAATGCAGAAAATTGCGGATGCAGGTCGGTTGGAAACATAGGATATGGCAAGGTTTCAACATCAGCGCCTATGATTTCTTCAGCACTTACACTGATACAGTCAGTGTACACATTTATGCCAAATGCCATTTTTCTTAAAATATCAATAACATACGTTAAATGAGCAGGATTCACACATTTTACATAAATATTTCCCTTACAGATGCCAACGCACATTGCATAAGTAAGTGCCTCAATCATATCAGGGAAAATAGTATATCTTGTGCCACATAGCCTTGTGACCCCACAACAGACAATTGAGCTATTATATCGACAAAGCTTAGCGCCGCATTTTGTTAAAAAAGCAATCAAGTCGTCAACGTGTGGCTCTTTTGCGCAGTTTTCAATGACAGTGACTCCATCACGCAAAACACTTGCAAGCACCATATTTATTGTAGCACCAACAGAAATTTTGTCAAGTGTTATTTTTGCATAATTAACTTTTTTGTTACTTCTTACCGATACTGCGCCATCATAAACCTCACAAACGGCTCCTAGCGACTCAAAGCCCTTCAAGTGAATATCAATGGGTCGTGAGCCAAAATTGCATCCGCCCGGCATTGGCAGCTCCACAGAGCCAAAGCGCGAAAGCATTGTTCCAAGCAAATAAGAAGAAGCTCGCATTTTTGAAACTAAATGGACACTTCCTATATTATTCGTCAAGCTGTCGGTATTTATTATAACAGTATGTAAGCCGCAAAATTCAGCTTTTGCTCCCATTGAGCGCAATATTTCAAGGGCGTTTTCCACATCGCTCACCCTTGGTATATTATCAAGAATTGAGTCCCCCTTTACAAGTATACACGAAAATATAATGGGTAAAGCGGAATTTTTCATTCCACTCACAGAAATTTCACCAGAGAGTCTGTTGCCGCCTTCAACTATAATTTGTTCCATATAGCCCTCGTAAACCAACATTTATTAATATCAGTTTATTCAAGGGCTAAGCAAATAGTGATTATTTTGTCTTATTTAGCACATACGCACAAACAATTTCCACAATCATTCCGTAGGATTTTGTACCCTCCTCTTGACCGTTTGCTTGCAAGTATGAATCGTTTATACTGCCTGTAACCTCAGATGCCTTTGAATTTTCATACTTTTTAAAGAACTCGCTATAGCTCTGCATATCCTTATATACTCTTGAATCAAGCCTTGCAGCAAGCTCAAAATACGTTTTAGAATCAGCACTATAAAGAGCATTTGCAATATTTGAATATACATCAAGATATGCACAATATCTCAAAAACGGATCATCAGACTCTAAAAGAACCGCAAATGCAAGGAAATTGCACTCATCCTCTCGCGCGTAGCCTCTTTGGTGTGCCATTTCGTGCGCCGATGTTGTTGCTATTACATAATCTGGGTAATTTACATTAACATTTGACTCGCCTGACATAAAGCTATATATTCCCGACAAATGTGTATATGTCATAGGCTCACTTAATATTATGGGCTTAATCTTTGACGGAAAGGTTCTTATAATGCCGTGCTTTTCCACAAAACGGTCATATGCATCGCAAATTTTCTCACTCATTTCACTATACGAGTAAGGCATAACTGATGCTCCCGTTTCGTCATACTCTATTTTGATCACAAGCGCATTTAATTCAGTTACAAATTTGTCAGTAACTTGATATAGCTCCTCATTAGTAGGAGTTGTCCTGTCAAGGTTCATTTTATCTTCTATCTTTGAAGTGTGATATCCGCTCGAATATGTCCAAACAAAGCAAATAAACACAATGCAAAGAAAGGAAATGAGCACAGATATATATCTAACTGTGGTTTTCAGTCCTCTTTTGCCGTATCTTACCGCTAAAAATATTAAAAATATCAATATAAACGGTGAAAGCAAAAGAAAAATTTCCACCAAAGAAAATGGGAAAATGACCGTGGACCAGGTAAGCACCAAACGGAAAGGCGCTGTTATATTGTAGTTAAAAAAATCCGCAAAGTCCGTATTATTAAGTACTATTAGGTATAGCACTAAGCTGATAATAGTTAAAAGGTAAACACATAAGGAGAAAAGCGGTATGTATTCTCTAATTTTAGAAAAGTATTTCTTCATCACCAAAATATCTCCTTATCAGCTTTTCCATGTCATCAGGCAACGGCGCAAAATATGTACCCAATTCCCCAAGCTCCATTTTTAAACAATGAAGCGCCTGTCTGTCGATTTCCTCACTTTTTTCAAAGTATAAGCTATCACCGATAATAGGATGCCCAATATGTGCCATATGTACTCTTATCTGGTGAGTTCTGCCGGTAACCGGCTTAACCAACAACACGCTTATTTTATCACCGCTTAAAATGCTTTTGTATTCAGTAACGGCATGCTCGCCGTCAGGTCTTACAATTCTTTTAATAATGCTTTCACCAACGCGGTCAATAGGTGCATCTATTCTACCATCGCAATCTACCCTTCCGTCTACCACGGCAACATAGTATTTTTGCGCCTCTCCGCGCTTGATTTTTTCTGAAAGTAACGCAGCATAATACCTATTATTTGCAGTGACAACTAATCCACTTGTGTCCTTATCTAAGCGGTTAGCGGCACGAAATACGTACTTCTTTTCTCTGTATCTGTATTTGAGGGCGTTTGCCAATGTATTATCGTGATTGTTTAATGACTGGTGAGTAGGCATATTGCTCGGCTTATTCACCACGGTTATATTTTCATCCTCATATACAATTTCAATCGGCAAATCCACAGGTTCTAAGTATTCGTTTTCATCATCATCAAAATCTGCAGTTATAAGGCTCAATATATCGTTTTCCATTAATCGATAGGTCACATTTTGATGAACAGAATTCACAGTAATTCCGTTCTCAATTTTTTTCAGCCTTTTGAGAAGTCCTGCAGATATATGCTTTTCTCTTAAAAACTCTTTAATAGTTTGTCCTTCATTTTCTTTTAATATTACAAATTCCATATGTATATATTAGCACAAATACAAGTAAAATTTAATAACTATTGTTAAATTTTCAATAAAATTTTCTAAAAGGCTTGCTAAATGGAAAATTTTAGGCTATAATATAGTAAATTTTTTAATTGGAGGTAATTATAATGGGTGGAACAATTATAATGATCGTTTTACTTGTTGGTGTATTTTACTTTATGTATAGATCCAACAAAAAGCAAGAAAAAGAAACTGCAGATATGCGAAATAGCCTTGAAATAGGTGATGAAATTACTACTATCGGTGGCATTATCGGTGAAATTGTAAGAATCAAGGAAGAAACAGTTACTATCGAAACTGGAAAGGACAGAACTAAGATTAGAATTCTCCGTTCAGCTGTTCGCTCAGTAGATGTTCACGCATACGAAAAGAAGGGTGACGGCAAGAAGCCTGAACCACCTGTTGAAGCAAATAGTAACGGCAAGAAGAAAAAGAAGAAAAAACAGGTTGTTGAAACAACAAATGAGGTTGTAGCCGAAAATAAAAGCGTTGTAAACAACGAGCCTGTTGATGATACCTTCTTTGAAGATGAAGCTCCAAAGGCTGACGAAAATACTTCTGAACAGTAATAAATAAATTACCTCGTAAATATACTTATACAAAGCATATTTACGAGGTTTTTTATGTTAAAATCAAACAACACTTTTCTGAGCATATTAAAAACTGCTTTAATATTCACATTGGTCTATGCAATAATCACAGCAATATTCACTCTGTTTGCAACATTCATTTTAAATAACACAAATGACCCACTTGCATACATTGGATTAACCGCCAAGGTCCTTTCACTGGTAAGTACCTTTATAGCCGCATTTGCACTTGCTAAACGGATAAAAGAAAAATATCTGTTAAGTGGCATTATATTGGGCACATTGATCGTATGCATATTAGTGTTATTATACTTCATAGTCGGAGAAAATGACAACTTTAATCCAACAATATATTTATTAACTATTATTTCATCAACCATCGGCTGCTTTTTTGGCAGAAAGCGCGAGAAGCGCAAAAAAACACGGCACAAAAGAAAATGAAAAATCTCCGCAAATTGCGGAGATTTTTTCATAATTAGTTAAGTTCTTTAACCTTTGAAGCCTTACCAACTCTGTCGCGGAGATAGAAGAGCTTAGATCTTCTAACCTTACCAGCTCTGATAACTTCAACGTTTGCAACGTTTGGAGAGTGAAGTGGGAATGTCTTTTCAACACCGCAACCAGATGCTACTCTTCTAACTGTGAAGGTTTCAGAAATACCACCATTGTGCTTAGCGATAACTGTACCCTCGAAAATCTGGATTCTCTCTCTTGTACCCTCTTTAATAAGGTTGTGTACCTTAACGGTATCACCGATATTAAACTGTGGTACGTTCTGCTTCAACTGCTCATTTACAAAAGCTTCGATCTTATTCATTACAAGCCTCCATTACTTAGGATGTTCATGCAGAGCTACGCAGCGGACCATCCTTTTTATTAGTATGCATTCACATACGGCTTGTAGTATATCATAGATTTTTTGGTATTTCAATAGTTTTTTCAAAATTTTCTAAAATATTTTTTAAAACACTAAATAATTAATAAAATATTTATTGTAAAGTATTGTTTAAACTGTTTTTTTATGGTAAAATATAGTGTATGCTCTGGAAAGGGGATCAAAAATGCAGGATTATTCTAACGAAAAACAAGAAAATGTCGAAAATATAGATACAACCGACTACACTGAAATTATGAGAAAGCCAAGCAACAGCTTCAAAAACCTTTTTGATGTTATCGAGGCGTTTATTTATGCCATAGTTGCGGTTCTTGTAATATTCACTTTTTTTGCAAGACTCACTATTGTTCAAGGCCCTTCTATGGAATCAACCTTAAAAAACGGCGAATATTTGGTAGTCGGCAATCTATTTTTCACCTACACACCTGATAACGGCGATATTGTTGTTATTCATGGTGACTTTCAAAATTATCACCAAAAGAAGCAAGAGGGCGTAGTTCACCAGGTTGGCTATAACTACTCAGATCCTATTGTAAAGCGCGTCATAGCCACTGAAGGTCAAAAGGTAAAGATCAACTATCTCACTCACGAGGTTTTTGTTGACGACGTGTTGCTAAACGAAGACTATGCTCAATATGTCGGTTTCCCAACAGAAATGTCTCTTGGCGAATATAGATATGACGAAAACGGCGAAATCATAAAAGACGCGCAGGGAAACCCCGTATATTTCCCTTTCTATAACGATGGCGTATTTGAAACAACTGTTCCAAAAGGACACATATTTGTAATGGGTGACAATCGTTTTCACTCTGCAGACAGCAGACTAAGCGATATCGGTTTTATACCCGAAGAATTCATTGTAGGCAAAGCTATTTTCAGATTTGCTCCATTTACTGTATTTTAACGGAGGCGATAAAAGACTATGCAATCAGAGGTAATACAATGGTTTCCGGGGCATATGGCGAAAACACGCCGTCTCATCTCCGAAAATTTAAAAGAGGTTGACATTATCGTTGAAATTCTTGATGCAAGAATTCCGTATAGCTCCAAAAACCCTGAAATTGCTAAATTAATTGGGGACAAGCCTTGCTTAACTATTCTCAACAAATCCGCTCTTGCCGACAAGCCAACCTCTAAAAAATGGGTAGAATATTACAAAAATATGGGGAAAACCGCAGTTTGTGTTGACTGCATCACAGGAGAAGGACTTAATCAGTTAGCACCTGCCATTAAAACCATTCTTGCGGACAAAATTCAACGCTATGAAGCAAAGGGAATGACAGGCAGAAAGCTAAAAGCTATGTTTGTCGGCATACCTAACGTTGGCAAATCATCACTTATCAATAAGCTATGTGGCTCGAAAAAGGCAAAGGTTGAAAACCGTCCGGGCGTTACCCTGAATAAGCAGTGGATTCCAACAACCATCGGCTTTGACCTTATGGATATGCCAGGCGTTCTTTGGCCGAAATTCGAAGAAAAGGTAGTTGGAGAAAATTTAGCTATCACAGGTGCAATTAAAGACTCAATTCTTGACATTGAGTACATTGCCGTTCTTCTCTGCTCACGGTTAAAAGCTATCGCTCCCGAGCTTCTGATGGCGCGATACAAAATAACCAAAGAAGAACTTGACTCTTGCGAAATGGACTACGAAATTTTTGAGCTTGTAGGAAGGAAACGTGGCTTTTTAATTTCCGGTGGCGAAATCAACACCGAAAGAACCGCCGCAACGCTGCTTGAAGAATTTAGAAGCGCAAAAATAGGTAACATTTCCTTGGAATGCCCTAACTAATGGAGAGCAATATGTTAGATTATAATTTTGATTTATCAAAAAAGACAGAAGCAATAAAAACGATTTGCGGTGTTGATGAGGCAGGTAGAGGTCCGTTAGCGGGTCCCGTTGTTGCTGCTGCTTGCATTTTACCTGACGGCTTTGTTATTGATGGACTAAACGACTCTAAAAAGCTCACTGAGAAAAAACGTGAAAAGCTGTTTGATATAATTATTGAAAACGCACTTGACTACTCTATCGCATCTGCATCAGTTGAGGAAATTGAAAGCATTAACATTTTAAATGCTGCTATGCTTGCGATGAATCGCGCTATTGAAGGCTTAAAAATCAAGCCTGACCTTGCACTGATAGACGGCAATACATCAAGGGGCTTTTCTGTTAAAACTGAAACTGTTGTTGGCGGAGATGCTAAATCTCCATCGATTGCGGCAGCATCAATTCTTGCCAAGGTCACAAGAGATAGGCTTTGCTATGAATATGACAAGGAGTTCCCGGAATATGGCTTTGCAAAGCACAAGGGATATGGCACAAAAGCACATATGCAAGCCATTATTACACACGGTGTTTCTCCTATTCACCGCCCCAGCTTTTTGAAGTTTTTAAATAATGACTGAGTACACAACAAAAGAAATCGGTGATTTTGGCGAGCGATATTGCGCCAAATACGTTAAAAAAATTAAGAAGCTGAAAATTATCGGCAAGAATGTTACGATTGGCAAGCTTGAGGCTGATATTATTGCTACTGATGATAATTACATAGTTTTCATCGAGGTTAAGACCCGCAGACAGGACAAAAATAATTATTTTCGTCCTGCAGATGCTGTAGATAGGGATAAGCGAACCAATTTAATTAATTTCGCATATGCTTACTGTAAGGCCCTGCCAAAAAAGCACCAAGGCAAAACACCAAGAATTGATGTTTGCGAGGTATATGTTGTGGCAGAAAACAAACTAACAGTAAGCGAGATTAATTATATTGAACACGCAGTTTCAAGATAAAATTCCCTTATTTGACCTACATTGTGACACTATTACCGAGCTTTATAAGCAAAAGTTAAGTCTGTCTGATGCCCCCTTGCACATTTCCTTAGAAAAAGCCAAAGGCTTCTCTCCCTATACGCAAGTGTTAAGTGTTTGGACAGATAAAAACGACCGAGACGACGAGGGTTATTTTCACTTTTTAGAATGCATCAACTATTTTAATGAGCAAATAAAAGCATCAAGTACTGAATTGCCAAAATTCATATTAGGTGTGGAAGATGCACGATTGCTTTCAAACAAAATTGACAGGCTGCAAACACTTTACGATTATGGCGTACGCGTTTTGACCTTGTGCTGGCAGGGAGAATCCTGCATAGGTGGCGGTTGGAACACAAGCAAAAGCTTAACGCCGTTTGGAGTTCAGGTTGTGCAAAAATGTGCATCTCTCGGTGTCATTGTCGATTTGTCACACTCGTCATTACAGGTGCAGCAGCAAGTTATTGAATTAGCGCACAAGTACGGATTCGTTCCAATATTCAGTCATTCCAACTCCTACTCTGTCTGCAACCACAAAAGAAACATATTCGATAAAACCTTTAAAGATATTGTGGAGCTTGGCGGTTTAGTTGGCATTTCCCTTTGCTGTGAGCATTTAGCTAATGACGGACAAGCGAGCATTCGCACTGTAATCAAGCATATTGAGCATTTTCTAACGCTTCGCGGCGAAAATACACTTTGTCTTGGTTGTGACCTGGACGGTGTTTCTTGTTTACCAAACGGTATATGCTCTATTGCAGATTTATCACAGCTATATTTTGCTTGTATCAGTGAATTTGGAAAAGATATTACGACAAAATTATTTTTTAGTAACGCCCACAACTATTTTAAAACACATCAAAAGGAGGAATAGCTATGTCAATATTTGCTATGGCAGATTTACATCTTTCTTGCACTGTAAACAAGCCAATGGATATATTCGGCGCCAGATGGACGGACTATATGACTAAAATTAAAAAGCACTGGTCTTCTGTCGTTACTGATGATGACGTGGTTATTGTTCCTGGTGATATATCTTGGGCTATCGACTATAACGAAGCTGTTGAGGACTTTAAATTTATCAATTCTCTGCCCGGCAAAAAGCTAATAGGTAAAGGCAACCACGACTATTGGTGGGGTACTATGACAAAAAACAGATCTTTTGTGTCTTCCCAAGGGTTTGATACAATAGATTTTTTGTATAACAACGCATATAAAATTGAAGACTACATTGTTTGCGGCACGCGCGGATGGTATGTTGACGAAAAGCTACAAAGTGGCAATACAAAAAATGTAGAATACGAAAAAATTGTCGCCCGCGAAGCGCAAAGACTGAAAATGAGTCTGGATGATGCAAAAAAGCTACAAGAAAATAACGAGGAAATTTTGGTTTTTTTCCATTTTCCGCCTGTTTTTAACGGTTTTGTTTGCGAGGAATTGATTGAAATATTACTACAATACGGCATAAAGCATTGCTATTTTGGACACATCCATGGCGTTTATAACATACCGCGATGCTTTGACTACAAGGGCATTAATTTTACAATAATTTCCTCAGACTATTGTAATTTCGTGCCTATGATAGTAATGCCTAACGAATATTGATAAGTTTTTCCAAATATTTTAAATTTCTATTGACATTTCAATTTTTATTATATATAATAGTATGGAATAAAAAATAACCAATGTTATTGGAGGATATTAAAATGGCTTTAAAGAGCACAAACAAGGTTGAAACCAACCTTTACGAAATCGAATTTGATGTTGACAAGGCTACCTTTGATAGCGCTGTTGAAAAGGTTTACCGCAAAGAGGTAAAGAAGATCAACATCCCAGGCTTTAGAAAGGGTAAGGCTCCACGTGCAATTATCGAAAGAATGTACGGTAAGGGCGTTTTCTACGAAGATGCAATTAACGACATTATTCCTGATGCATATGAAGAGGCAATCAAGGCTGCTGACTTGAAGGTTGTTAGCCGTCCTGAGTTTGACGTTGTTACAATTGATGATAACGGCGTTGTTTTGAAGGCTAAATTCTATGTTAAGCCTGAGGTTTCCTTGAAATCATATAAGGGAATTGAAGTAACAAAGGAAGTTAAGGCTGTTACTGACGAGGATATTAACACTGTTATTGATTCTGACCGTTCACGTCAGTCCAAGACAGTTGATGTAGAAGGTAGAGCTGTTGAAAATGGCGATATCGCTGTTATCGACTATGAAGGCTTCTGCGATGGCGTTGCTTTTGAAGGCGGCAAGGGCGAGAAATACAACTTGTCCATAGGTTCTGGCAATTTTATCCCAGGCTTCGAAGAACAGATTATCGGTCACAATGCAGGTGAAGAATTTGACATCAATGTTAAGTTCCCTGAAGAATACCACTCTGCTGACTTGGCTGGTAAGGATGCAATCTTCAAGATAGTTCTCCACGAAATCAAGGCAAATGAGCTTCCAGCTCTTGATGATGAGTTTGCAAAGGACATGGGCTTTGACGATCTTGAAGCTTACAAGAACGATGTTAAGGCAAAGCTTGAAACAAAGAACGAAAAGGATGCTGAGCGCTCTGTTGAAGAACAGATCATTAATGCTCTTGTTGAAAATCTCGAGGCTGAAATTCCAGATGCTATGTTCGAGAGCGAAACAGAAAACTTTGTTCGTGACTATGACTCCAGACTTCGTATGCAGGGCTTGGACCTCAACACATTTATGAAGTACACAGGTCAGACGCTTGAGGGCTTGCGTGAACAGTTTAAGCCAATGGCTGAAAGACAGGTTAAGACACGTCTTGCTCTTGAAAAGATTGTTGAGCTTGAAGGCATCACTACTTCTGACGAAGAAGCTGCAGCTGAGTATGAAAATCTCGCTAAGGCATATGGTATGTCTGCTGACGAAGTTAAAAATTATGTTGAAGCTGATGCTATCAAGGCTGACCTTTGCGTAAAGAAGGCTGTTGATTTCGTTAAGGAAAACGCATCAATCACTACAAAATAATTTTGTAAGACAAGCTTTTATACTTAGAACATATATTCTCTTTACCGCTGCTTACAAATGCAGCGGTAATTTGAATTAAGGATGATTTGACAAAATTCCGTATTTTTTTACAATTAGGAGGAAATTATTATGGCATTAGTTCCTATGGTCGTTGAACAAACAAACAGAGGCGAGCGTTCATTTGATATCTACTCAAGATTGCTTGAGGACAGAATCGTTTTTCTTTGCGACGAGGTTAATGATGCAACCGCTTCATTGGTAGTTGCTCAGCTTCTCTTCTTAGAGGCTAAAGACCCTGACAAGGACATCAACTTATATATTAATAGCCCAGGCGGTAGTGTTAGCGCAGGCTTAGCAATCTATGACACTATGAATTTTATTAAATGTGATGTATCTACAACATGCATTGGTATGGCTGCTAGTATGGGCGCTTTCTTGCTTTCCAGCGGTGCTAAGGGCAAGCGCTATGCTCTTCCAAATAGCGAAATTATGATTCACCAGCCTCTTGGTGGCGCTAAGGGTCAGGCAAGCGACATCAAAATTCATGCTGAGCATATTTTAAAGACAAGAGATAAGCTCAACAAAATTTTAGCTGAAAATACAGGCAAGGCTCTTTCAGACATTGAAAATGATACCGAACGCGATAACTTTATGAGTGCGTATGAAGCGTGCGAATACGGTCTTATTGACAAGGTTATAGATAAGAGAGCCTAAGACAATGGATAAAAAATTACAATGCTCCTTTTGTGGACGTGGCGAGGGTACGGTCGAATTCTTGGTTCCTGCTCCAGACGGCAAAGCTTGCATTTGTGCTGGTTGCATAGAGCTTTGCAGTCAACTTTTGGATGAGTACGAAGAAGTTGATCTGCAGTCAGCTGCCAAAAGTAACAATTTAGAGCTTTCAAAAGACTCTCTACCAACGCCTAAAGAAATTAAAGAAACACTTGACCAGTATGTTATCGGTCAGGACAAAGCAAAAATTGCGCTTAGTGTTGCTGTCTATAACCACTACAAAAGATTGATACACAATGCTAGCAAAGCTAATGATGGCGATGATGTAGAAATCCAAAAAAGTAATATTTTGCTCATCGGTCCAACCGGCGTTGGCAAAACTTATCTTGCACAAAATCTTGCTAAAGCATTGAAGGTTCCATTTGCAATTGCAGATGCAACCACTCTTACCGAAGCAGGATACGTTGGCGAAGATGTTGAAAATATTCTACTCCACTTGATTCAAGCAGCAGACTTTGATGTGAAAAAAGCCGAAAAAGGTATCATTTATATTGATGAAATCGATAAAATTGCACGCAAAAGTGAAAATCGTTCAATAACACGCGATGTGTCAGGAGAAGGTGTTCAGCAAGCTCTCTTGAAAATTTTAGAGGGTACTGTGGCAAATGTCCCCCCTAAGGGAGGCAGGAAGCATCCAAATCAAGACTTTATACAGATAAACACCAAAGATATACTGTTCATCTGCGGCGGTGCTTTTGATGGCTTAGGTGGCATAATTGAAGGTCGCAAAGGCAAGCAGCTAATGGGGTTCGGTGGCGAGGTTGTAAGTAAGAAGATAATAAGCAATACTAAGGTCTTTGAAGACGTCTCTGCACACGATATTGTTAAGTTTGGTTTAATCCCCGAGCTCGTTGGCAGATTGCCAGTAATTGTTGGATTGGAAGACTTAGATGAGGCTGCTTTAGTTCAAATTATTTCCAAGCCAAAGAACTCTATCGAAAAACAATATAAAAAACTGTTTGAAATTGATGGTGTTCAGCTTGAATTCACTCACGATGCTTTGGTTGAAGTTGCTAAAAAAGCCATCGCTCGTTCAACTGGTGCGCGCGGATTGCGCTCAATTTTAGAAGAAACCATGACAAATATTATGTTTGAATTGCCTTCAAACAAAAACATTTCCAAGGTTATTATTGACGAAAATTGCATCAACGGTGTGTCCCAACCAAACGTTATATTAAAGTAAAAAAAAGTGATTGCGATTGCTCGCAAGCACTTTTAATTTAGATTTAGAATCTTTTTATCAGCTTTTTAATAGCAAGATCTGCATTTTTATAGCCAATTCCAAAAATATCCTCTGAAATATTTGCATCAGCGGAAAGATATGCACAACAAAACTCATCATATTTGCCATTTGCAGCTATATTCTTTGTAGTAAAATCAGCAACAATATCACTGTTTGTCTTTTTTAAGGACTTTGCGAATTCAATATGAACAATCTTGTCATTAACAGAAATGTCAACTCCGTTTAGAGATCGCATCACAACAACCTTGTTCTCGCCTTCAAATGCCACAGTATCGATAAACATCTTTCCTGATGTAGGAATATAATAGTTCGCATCTACAATTTTAAAACCATTCTTATTCAAATTATACATTATTTGAATAAGCGCAAAATTGTGGTACAAAACACGAAAATCGTTATTGACAATGTTAGTCGTATTCTTCCTCTTGAAATGCTTACAGAAAAACCTGTAACAATAGTTGTATCTTTTATCAGACTTCAAAACATCAGTTACAAAGATCTCAGAAAAATTAATTTCTCTATCACTATTATCAAGAAAGGCTTGTTCGTTAGACAATTTCAATAGCTTGCTAATGTATTCGCATACTTTTTCAAAGAATTCTTTCGTTTCATTAGAATCGTTAACATCAGACGAAACATTAAGTTTTTCTTTAATTTTGGATAGTCTGCTAACAATTAGTTTAATAAGCTGATATATAAAAGCATTCTCATAGTTTGTAAAAACATCAACGTTGATAAGCGTATAAGCTCTTTTTGCTACCAATTTTCCATCCTGCTCAGACCAAAGCGAAGAATCTCCAAGTGTTAGCCTGATGGACTCTTGGTCCATTGCGCTAGCACGAGATACGGGAACAACCTCTTGCTGTCTTTCTATGGACTTGTAAGGATTATTCAGTATCTTTTTTACAACGAAAACAAACTTACTTAACTCATTAACAAAATCAGCGTCAGGAAGCTCGATTGGACTTAACCTCAAAGAACCATTATCGATGTTTTCAAAAACAGACACAATCGAAGGGCTTTGAGAATAAATTTCTCTCACCTTTTGATTGAACTCATAGAGAAAATCTCCCTTAATATCTGTCATGAAGGCCTCCTATTAATAGAGCTTCTTTTTAATAACAGCTATTTGTTTAAGTGTTTCAACAAAGTAATCTTTGCCAAAGCTCTTATCTATCAAAGCGATAAGCTTGTCAAGGTTTTCACTTACACCATCATCGAAGCTGTTGTTAATCTTTCTAACGAACTTGTTAGCGAAAATAATATCAAGAGCTCTGTACTTATTACCGCCACAAGCTGCAAATACAGATGTAAATGTATCAAGCTGAGCGAATATACGGTCACCAACCTGAATGTCAAAGTTATCGTTGATAAAGTTATAAAGTTCCTCAAACTTAGCCTTTTCATCGTCATCAAGTCTGCCGTTTTCGTCAGCCTTAGCATCGCCAACAAGCTTTTCAAACTGAGCATATGAAATCTTAACAGGCTCTGTTACGTTCTCAGTTTCGATAGGAGTGTGCTTTTCTTCAAAGTTAATTACAACAGCGCGGTCATATACACGCTCTGTAATTGTGTATGTTGATTCATCCTTGTTTGCAGTACCAACAAAGAATGTATTTTCTGGAATATAAATTCTACCATCTTCAACATTCTTAGGCATCTTTCTGCCATCAATTGGCTGCATAAGCTCAACATATCTCATATCAACAGGGAATTCCATAGCTGAAATAAAGTCAGCAAAATAATACTCAATTCTAGAAAGGTTAACCTCGTCAAGAACGATGGTGGAAATCTTATCTGTCTTATATGTATTTTCATAAAGTGTCTTCAAGAAACGAGTTTCCTTGAAGTTGCTTGTAAAGTCATTATAATAACCAATAAGGTCAGCTCTGTCCTTCCATGTAGACTGAACAGAAACGAACTCAGACTCACCGCCAATAAACTCCATAAAACGTCTTGGAAGTGTGGATTTACCTGTTCCGCTCAAGCCTTCAAGAAGAATAATCTTAGATGTTGCCATACCAGCAATGTAAGAACGAACAAAGTCGATATCAAAATAGATCTTATGTACTGTAGCAATGTAAGCCTGGAACTTTTCAGCTAAAACATCAAGTGAAGGCGCTTCGGGGTAAACACCATTTGCATCATACTCCTCAAGCTTCTTGTCAGATTGCTCAAGTGTTGGGAAAACAGGAACGCCTGCATTCTCAACCTCAACAGGTCTTGAAGAAATCTGATTTTTTACTACATCGCGCACACCGCAGTAAAGCTTAATTGTAGCATAGAACATAACAGCAATTACAAATACTGCCAAAAGAATAGAAAACGCGATAACACCAGATGCCTTTAATGTTGTATTAAGGTTCTCGGAGTCAATCTCTACTTCACTGTTACCTACAATAACACCAAAGAAAATAACAGCAACAATTGCCAAGATAACAATTGCCAAGATAAGATCAATAATGAACTTCTTGAAAAATTTGCCGTTAATTGCCTTTTTATAAGCGGACTTGAAAATAAGTGGCAGTGCCAAAAATACCAAAACGCCCGCTGCTAAAAGCGCAAATGCAATGAAGAACACGTTCCATGTTGCGTGAACAATGTTCAAATTATTAATACCTAATGATGCCAAAATTGCTCTAAAAATATTAGTAATTACGCCATCATTACTAATATTACCCTTTGCGTCAACAAATGTCATAGCTACAAAAGTCAAAGCTAAGTATGCAATTGCAAATACGAACTTTGTTAACTGCGTTTTAATGGTCGTTTGACCATTATAAACTTTTTTGTTCATAAAAATACCTCTCAAAATAATATTTTTATTTAGTATATCACATTTAAATAATATTTTCAATAGTCTATAGAAAAATTGTTGTAATAATGAACGCTAACTTACCTCGTGTAAAACAAAAAAGGAAGGCAAAGCCTTCCAATCTTGGTCTGAGTAGCGGGATTTGAACCCACGGCCTCTACCACCCCAAGGTAGCGCGCTACCATCTGCGCTATACCCAGAAATTTAATCTATCGGTTGAGAAAAAGCATTTCTCTTTCACAACGCTAGTATTATATCACAATTGCTTTACTAAGTCAATATCATTTTACATTTTGAATTATTTTTTTATTTTTGGGTAAAATATAATCGAAATCTTCTTGATTTCAATTTATAATAGGAGTACTTTTATGAATAAGAAAGCTAATCATTGCATTAAATGTACAGTCGTTTCATGCGCAAATCACGCAAAGAGCGAGGACTATTGTGTTTTAGACACAGTTAAAATTGGAACTCACGAGTGTAACCCAACAGTTTCACAGTGTGTTGACTGTGAGTCTTTCGTTTTGGGAAATTGCACTAACAACAACTGCAAGTAACGTAAAGGCAGGGCTAATCAGCTCTGCCTTTTATTTTACCTGTGCTTGTTGAACATAATTTTATCATTTCTCGTTTAGGCGAATTCTTAATATCTCTGTTTTTATGAAGTCTTGTAAATATCTTTATCGTTTTTCTTTTCGCACACATCAAAAAAGAGTTCAACCAGTGTCTTATAAGTGTCCCCGAAATTATTATGAATTTTTTCACTATTATTCCCAAGGATAATCTGTATAAAAGCACTCCAATTAACGCAGCACCTACGTAATACCATCGCAAAATACCGAAGCTTTCGCTATACAAAAAAATTGCGCAAACGGGTGTAATTATCAAAAAGTACGCCATGTCAAATACAATTAAAATTACCTTTTTTACCATTGTAGCTTTAAACGGCAATTGAAACTTTTTCACTATTCTATTTTCATCATAACAATTTTTTATTCCAAGTACAATTTCGAAAAAAGAAAACATATCATAAATCAAAGCTAACATCCCGCCCAAGCAAGCAGAATTAATTATTACTAGAAATTGATTTAACAGATCATATTTAATCATTATTTAAATAAATCCGAAAATGATTTTTTCTTTTTTGGTGGCTTTTTTTCATAGTAAAACATACCGTTAATAGAACCATTTAATATTAGTTCACCGTTTTCCGAGTTGAATTTTTCTATTTTCAGATTTTCTCCTTCAATCGAAACTCCCGAGCTACCGGTTTGCACAACAATTTCCGCTTCATCGAAGCTTGATACATCACAAACTCCTGTCATCTCCATACGTTGACGAGATTTTATTAAAACGTCATGCTTGATTTCTCCGTTGGTATCTCCCATATACATTACTCCTTTTTGTTTCTTGTATATAGTATGAAAAAAAGCCCGAATTTATTACTCGGGCAAAACCTCATATAATTCTGAGGCATCATTTTTTCTTATTACGTCGCGCACATCAAGAACTCTAACTTTCAGTTTTCTTGAACCGAAAGTTACTTCAACAATATCTCCCTCTTTCACATCATAGGATGCCTTAACTACTCTCCCGTTAACCGAAATATGAGAAGCATCACACGCTTCATTGGCAACAGTGCGTCTCTTAATAATACGTGAAACCTTTAAAAACTTATCAATTCTCATAGAACCTCACAAAAAGAAACCTGCGTATATTTAATACGCAGGCCTTGAATAATTTACGCGTTAACCTTATCCTTAAATGTCTTTCCTGCAGAGAACTTGATCTGCTTAGAAGCAGGAATTTCAATCGCTTCACCAGTTGCAGGGTTACGACCAGCCTTAGCAGCTCTGTCCTTAACCTCGAATGTACCAAAGCCGATAAGCTGTACCTTATCTCCATCCTCGAGAGCCTTTGTAATTGCTGCAAAAACAGCGTTAACAGCTGCTTCAGCATCCTTCTTCTTTAAATTAGCTTCTTTTGCTACGATTTCGATCAAATCTGTCTTGTTCATTGGTAATTTTCTCCTCTTATCTTTTTACCGAAACTGTATCGGCTTTCTGTAATTTAATTATATCATTAGTTTTTTTAAAATTCAATAGCTTTTGAGAAATTTTTTACAAAAAAATTCATTATTTTGTCATTTTTTTAGCAAATTTGCATATTTTATGATAAAAATTTTATCTTTGTAAGCAGTTTAACTGCACTCTCTCCAAACGGTAACATCATAATCTCTTCCTTTGTAACGGTATTTGTTTTTATAATCATAAACAAATACCCCACAACAGATGTCAAAATGCAAATAACTGTTGCGATTTTTGAAGGTAAAAATGTTGTTAATAGGAGATACAAAAGCGCGCTAACACCAATGGAGAGAATGCCGCACACTAACGGTAAGCCAAAAATCTTTTTAATTTCCGGTAGCTTACCAACGTATTTCACTGTAAAGAAAATATTAATAGCTGCCGCCAACAGATAACAAGCAACTGTGCTGATAGGCGCTCCTACAATTCCTATTCGTTCTATAAGAACATAGTTAAGTACAAGCTTCGCACATGCTCCAATAACCATTGACACAATAGGCAACCTTTGCTTGCCTGCTGTATTTAAAAACGCATTTGTCGCAGAAATCAAGCCCAAAAAGATTACAGATATTGATGCAACAGATAGCCAAGGCGCAGCACGCAAAACCGAATCTTGCTTAAACATGAGTAAATCAAGTATGGGATAAGAAAAAATTCCTAAGCCAAGAGCGCACGGGATAGATATCAAATTAATCACTCTCATGCTGAAGGAGCGCATTTTGGCACCAGAAGCAAAGTCTTTTGTTTCATGGGCGGCAGAAATGAGCGGTACAAGAGCGTTGACAATAGGATAAAATAAAACAGTTGGCAAATTACAAAGCGACAAAACAAGGGATGTATAGTCTCCGTAGGTAATTTTCACCATATTTGCCTCAAGTCCATAGGCAAGCAAACCATTTTGAACAGTAAATGTATCTATAATAATATTTAGTGACAAGACTGCTGAGCTTATTGTAATTGGAATTGCAATTATCATTAAATCCTTCAACAGTGAAAATGTACTCTTGCAGCTCTCATCCTCTAACACACAGCCATTATTTTTCACATTCAATTCAGCAAGATATGCCTCGTTTATTTTCTTGTCGTTGAAAAAAAGCTTTCTTAGATACAAAAAAATCATTCCAAGCAAAACACCGACAGTTACGCCCAATATAGTGTAGGCCGCGACAATGAAATCGTCATAGCCCTGCGCTCTTGCCCAAATAGCAAATCCAACTCCTACAAGCACCTTGCAGCTAGCTTCAATAAATTGTGAAATAGCAGTAGGCTGCATAATTTGATATCCTTGAAAAAAGCCCCTGAAACAGCTGCTAAGGCACACAAACAAAATTGTAGGTGCAACAGCTATAATACATAAGGTTGTCTCAGGAGACGAGATGACAGATGCAATTTCTGATGAAAACACTATCATTAGAGATGCAAATACCGCACCTATTATTAAAAACACAACTATTGCCACATTAAATATTTTTCGAGCTTCTCTAAATCTGCCCCTCGCTCGACATTTCGACACCATAATCGAAAGAGCTAGCGGCAAGCCAGAAGTGGAAATAATATATAAAAACGCATATATTTCATATGCTGAGCTGTAATAACCTGCGCCTATACTACCAACAATACGGTTTAAAGCAATTTTAGATATAAGTCCAACTGCTTTTACCAGCACATTGGCTATTGTCAGTATCACAACCCCCGAAAAAAACATATTTACTGCAGTTTTACCCGCAGCTACAGTATTCTTCTCTTTCAAAACAAATCCTCTGTTTATTTCTTGCCCAAAAATTCGGTA
This sequence comes from Eubacteriales bacterium, assembly GCA_045632405.1. Taxonomy (GTDB): domain Bacteria; phylum Bacillota; class Clostridia; order Oscillospirales; family CAG-272; genus RGIG2000. The sequence goes on from JAZQWO010000065.1 coordinate 112,572, forward strand.
TATAATGAATTTTCGGGTATATAATCATAACTGATTTCGTCTAAGCTTGCAAATTTTTCAAGCAACGCTCTAGCCTTATCGTAATATTTACTGTCAGGCTTAACCTCAGCCAGTGTCTCTTGAATATATGGTTTAATCAAAAACAATTCATAACCCATAAAAGAGTCAAGCTGTATCTGACAAATATTTTTATTTGGAAAAATACTTTTATCCTCGTTTTCGCGAACAGTTTGCCACAAGTAAAATGTAAATTCTGCACTTGCGCCTCTGAATTTTCTGTCACGAACAAGTCTTCTAATCAAACGAATTTCATCCCTTTCGAAAACCGTACCGTTTATGCAAACATCTTCGTTAACATTTATAAAAACTCCAATGTATTTGCCCTCAAACAACGAACTAACCTCGGGATATACCGCCTGTATACCTTCATACAGCAAAACTTCATCCTCTGTAATGTAATGAGCATTATATCCTATGCGAGATTGTGAGATAAAATCGAAAATAGGAACCTTTATATTAGATAAAGGCTTCGCATTCTTTATACATTCGCCAAGAAGCTCTAGATCAAGCACATCGACAGAATCGTAATCTATTTTTCCATCTTCCTTGATAACTCTCTCTTCAGACACATCATAGAAGAAATCATCAATTGATATAACTGTGACAGCCTTGCCGATATTGTGATATCCCTCAATAATTTTATTGGCAGTTGTCGTTTTTCCAGAGCAGGTGGGACCGGACAACAAAACATTCATGTTCTTGCTATCAATTATTTTACGTGATGCTTCGCTCAGTCTTTCTTCAAAATCTCTTTCGCACTTTGATACAAAATCTATTTTTTCCTGTTCATTTTTAAATGTAATATTTATTGTTTTCATTTATTAGTCCCCCTTTCAAAAAACTCAAGCACATCAGCCTCTACATTTGGGTTGTCCTGCAAATATTCATATGGATATTTTTGCGAAAATATTCTTAATATCTTAGCTTTTCCATCTGTTTTTTTAACCAGCTTAGTAGTAGCCCCGGCACCAATACCAAAAACTGTGTGTCCATCTCCCATCATAAGCACATTATACGCACAGAACGTACCCGGCTTTGCGTAACCCACATTTTCTAAATCAGAAATAGTATTTTTTTGCCTGTACATATAGTACGGTATGTAGCCCTTTGATTTCAAGGCTTCAATAGCATATTTGGTGCTTTCAACCGCATAGTCACCCTCACGGTTATAAATACTATAATCATCTTGTAAAATCTGCGCAGATTTTTTGATTGAAAATGCATGCACAGTTACATTGTCAGGGGACAGGTCAATTATTTGATTTATTGTGTTTTTAAAGCTATCAATACCGTCTCCGTCCAATCCAGCTATCAAGTCAGTATTTACAATTTTAATTTTTGAGTGCTTAACTAATTCATAAGCATCAAAAAAGTCTTTGACAGTGTGTTTCCTGCCAATCTTGACTAATACTTCATCATTTAATGACTGAGGATTGACACTGATTCTATCCACTCCATATTTTTTCAATATTTCCAGCTTTTCTGCCGTTATCGTGTCAGGTCTTCCTCCCTCTACGGTAAATTCATCAAGAGCTTGACCACCCAAGCAATCATTGATAGCACTCAATACTTTTTCAAGCTGATTAGGGTCGAGTGTGGTAGGAGTGCCACCTCCAATGTATATTGTAGCAAGACGTAATTTTGCTTTTTTAATCAGCTCAAATGTAGTGTAAATATCTTTAATTATTCTTTCCACATAAGATGGCATTAATTCGAAAAGCTTCTTTGTAGTATAAGAAATAAAGGAACAATAGGTACATCTTGTTGGGCAAAAAGGTATCGAAATATAGATACTACAAGTGTTATCATCATATTTATTGAGAATTAATGCCTCATTCTGCGCAACCTCAACAGCAAGACGAGCCTTGGCATCCGACACTAAATACTTTCTTTTTAAAATATCAATCGCACACTCTGTGCCGTACTTGCTTATAAGCTCCTGTGCGACAACAGATGGTCTTATACCAGTTAAAAGTCCCCATGGTGGCAAGTACCCAGTCAATTCACTACACGCGCCAAAAACCGCGTGACCTGTGGCTATTTTAGCAGTTCTTTCATCCGTCTCGTTTCCGCTCAATTCTTCGTAATGCTCACAATGTGATGCTCTACCGTCATATTCTAAGTGCACTTTTACAAGAATACCGTTTTTATCCTGAGATAAGTCAACCGATATAAATCCCCTTGGATTTTCCTCAAATTTGGGAAATTTTTCACCACGAAAGAACATCATGCAAAGAGATTGCACATATAAACTATTAATTTTACCATTTAAATTCAATCTCATAGCACTCATTCCTTTCTTTACTAATTATTTTCCGCCAACAACTCTTGTTACACGAATAACGTCTTTAATTCCTCTTATTCTTGTCAATATAGAGTTGAAATGACTAATGTCTCTACACGAGATTGTCATGCTGATTATTGTAGTATCTTCAACATTTCGTGTGTTAATTGAAACAATATCAACTCGCAACTCAGAAAGAGCCATTGAAATTTCAGCAAGAATTGACATTCTGTTAGTAACAAGTATTTGAATTGAAGAATCATAAGCACTCTTATAAGAGCCGCTTGACGGTGTGTCCCACTCTGCTTTTACAAAGCGAGTTGCATTTTCTTCATGAGAAAATGCATTTTTAACATTAGGACAGTCAGCTTTATGAATTGAAATGCCGTATCCCTTAGTTATAAAGCCGATAATATTTTCACCCGGCAACGGGTTGCAGCATTTTGCAAATTTAACAACACAGCCATCCTCGCCATCTACAATTACGCCGCCTGTGGATTTTCCCTTTTTCTTTGATGGGCTTGACTCAACAAATGTGAATGGAACGTCCTTAACCTCTTTGTCTTTAAACAGCTTTTCACACTCATCCTTGATCTTAGTAGCAACCTTGGAAAGTGCAAGTCCACCGTAACCTAAAGCATTGTAAAAGTCTTCAATATCTGTAATCGTAAATCTCTTTGAAACACTACCTATTATGTTATTCTTTTCTTCATCAGTACAGGTCCGCTTCAGCTTAGAAAACTCTTTATCTATCATAGCCTTACCGACTACTATATTCTCAGCTCTCTTTTCCTTCTTGAACCACTGTCTGATTTTGTTGCGTGCTTCACTTGTCTTTACAATATTAAGCCAATCACGGCTTGGACCCTTAGACGCATTTGATGTAATAACCTCAACAATATCACCGTTTTTCGGCTCGGAATCAATTGGAGCAATTCGACCATTGATTTTTGCACCAACCATTTTATTACCAACGCCTGTATGAATTGTATATGCAAAGTCAATAAGAGTTGAGCCCTTAGGTAACGTTATAACATCACCCTTTGGAGTAAACACAAAGGTTTCATCGTGGAAAATATCAATTTTGAATGCATGCATAAAGTCATCAGCATCAATAGCGTCATTTTCAATATCTATAAGCTTAGAAATCCAATCAAGCTTATTATCAATTTCTGTATTTGCTTTTTCTCCACTCTTATATTTCCAGTGAGCTGCAATACCGTATTCAGCAATTTGATGCATATAGCGCGTTCTTATCTGCACCTCAAATGGAATGCCATCCTTACCGATAACCGTGGTGTGCAATGACTGATACATATTAGGCTTTGGCGTTGAAATATAGTCTTTAAATCTTCCTGGAACTGACTTAAACATTTCGTGTATTAAGCCGAGAACTGTATAGCATTCAAGCTCAGTATCAACGATAATACGCAATGCATAAAAGTCATAAATTTCATCAAAGCTCTTACTTTGATTGTACATTTTGCGGTAAACGCTATATACAGTTTTTACACGCCCGCCAATGCTGAAATTCACATTTGATCCCGCGAGCATAGCAGATACCTGGTTTGTAACATTTTCGATAAAGTTAACGTTTTTACCGTATTTTTCATCAATATGCTTTTTCACCTCATCGTAACCGTATGGATCCAAATATTGGAGAGCATAAGTTTCAAGCTCCTGCTTTAGCTTTTGCATACCAAGACGGTGGGCAAGCGGCGCATAAACGTGCATTGTTTCAAGAGCTGTCGCCCTTCTCTTAGCGTCCTTCTTTACATAAAGCGTACGCATATTGTGTACTCTATCGCAAAGCTTTATAAAAATAACGCGGATATCCTTGGACATAGCAAGAAGCATTTTTCTTATGCTTTCGATTTGAGCTTCTTCCTTATCCTCGATGTTAATTGACTTGATTTTTGTAACACCGTCAACAAGCAATGCAACATCAGAGCCAAAGATTTTAGTAATTTCCGTTAAATCAGTTTTATCAGGACAGTCTTCCACTGTATCGTGCAAAAATGCAGCACAAATGGAGTCGGTATCAAGTCCCAACCCTGCTACTATCTCTGCAACACTCACGGGATGCATAATGTATGGCTCACCACTTAAGCGAAATTGACCCTCGTGCAATTCCTTTGCATATGCAAAGGCAAGCTTGATTTTTTCAACATCATAGCTTCTATTGTTATTTTCAATTATGTTAAGTAGCTTTTCTATTTCTAAATACTTTTCCTCTTGCATAGCTTCCTCTATTTTTTTGGATACATAGATTTGAGTTTTTTCAATATTACCGATTTATCAAGATTAGTTTTGTTTTTGGTAAATGCAATGTGAAACGCAAAGCTTGATTCGTCTAGCTCATCAATTGTAACAATATTTAATTCACGAAAGACTTTAATTATGTACTTGAGCTTCACATAATTTAGCCCTGAGCTATTATTACGAGATAGAATGTCTGACAAAAGTCGTGACAATCTGTAGGTTTCCTTGCCCATTCTAGCACAGGAAAGCAGGTGATTATATACCCTTGCAAAATCCTCACGAACAGGTATTATATATTCAGGATCAAGAGTTGACAAGCCACTTTTAACTTGCTCGTATATTTCCTCATTTAGTCGCTCAAAGTGTCTATTGCGTTCACTCGGTCTTATATCCTTAATGCTGATTTGAATGTTAGATACACCGTTGAATTCGTTTATGTCCAAGTTGAATGCAAAATCAACCTCATCACCCTCTGACAAGCCAAATTCCTGTGGTGTTGTAGAAAACAGCATAGCAACAAAAACATAATTATCCTTAACCAAGCTTATCTTCAAATGACGGTTCATGCCAACAGGTGTAACATCACTGATAACAGCATTACGTAGCGCAAACACCGGTGTGGGATTTGCAACGCCGTACGGTTCAAGATAGCACAGCTCCTGTGCCAAGGAGATATTAACATCTTTCGAATCAAGAACACAGTCGATATCAAGAACGTGCTCAGGACACGCGCCATCAAAGCAGTTCTTTGCGTATTCCTCCATACGTTTTCTAAAGGCATCAATATTTTTTCTTTTAATGCTGAGTCCCGCTGCCAATTCATGGCCGCCAAATTTCTCAAGTAAATCAGCACAGCTTGACAAAGCATCAACCAAGTTCATTCCTGAAATGCTTCTGCCAGAGCCTTTACCGATAGCTTCCATATCATCAGGATCACTTCCCTCAAAAGAAATCAAAATCGACGGGACTCCGTATTTATCAGTAACTCTTGATGACACTATTCCTATGACACCGTGGTGCCACTCAGAATGGTCAAGAACTATCATGCTTTTATTAAAATACTCATTTCTTTCGACAAGCTCATATGCTTCATCAGCAATTTTATTCTCTGTTGACTGTCTTTCTCTGTTAATTTCACAAAGCTGGAGTGAGAGATCATTTGCCGCTTGCGCATCCTTTGAAAGAAACAGCTCTGCCGCAATAGACGCGGAGCTGATTCTACCTGCTGCATTAATTCTTGGAGCCAAGGTAAAACCAACAAATCCTGAAGATAGCTTCTTTTTTTGCTTGTTCTTTTGTATTACCTTTCCCTCGCCTGTTCTACAATGGTTTATCAGGGTGGCAAGTCCTATTTTTTCGGTTTTTTCAGCACAATTAAGTCCTATTGAAATCAAAATTCTATTTTCGTCAATAACGGGCATAACGTCAGCGATCGTACCAATGGCGGTAAGGTCTGAGTAGCCGTACGCAACATTTCTAACAGCATCGGTAAGCGGACAGCCCTGCATTTTTTGCTCCAATGCGCATAGAAGCTTAAATGCCACTCCAACTCCTGCCAAATTAGCAAACGGGTACGTTGTATCACGTCTTTTTGGATTGATTACAGCCACGGCGTCGGGAATATCATCAGTGCATTCGTGGTGATCAGTTATTACCATATCAATGCCTAATTCCTTGGCATACTCCACTTCTTTAATCGCAGTAACTCCGGTATCAACTGTCACAATTAAACTGGTTCCACGCGCTTTGATCCTGTCAATAGCCTCGCAGGAAACACCATATCCCTCGCCCTTTCTGCATGGAATGTAGTAGTCCACACAAGCACCGCACTTTTCAAGATAAAGATGCAAAATGGAAACAGATGTTACCCCATCCACATCGTAATCACCGTATATTGTTATCTTTTCTTTGTCATTTATTGCAGATATCAGCCTATCTATAGCTTTATCCATATCATTTAACAGGAAGGGATCGTACAAAACCTCTTGATTTTTGAAAATAAAGGCTTTTGCCTCATCCTCAGTTTTATACCCTCTGTTAACTAAAATTGATGCTAAGGGCCTTGAAATTCCCATGCTTAATGAAAGCTCATCAATCAATGGTAACTCCAAAGCATTTTCCTTCACATTCCATTTTTTGTTTTTCGTTTTTATCATAAATACCTTTATTTTTTTAGAATTGCAAGCGCAATGTTAAGTCCATCGACTGATGCGCTCATTATACCGCCAGCATACCCGGCTCCTTCTCCGCCTGGGAAAACATTTTTATCTGTAAGCATACAGTAGTTTTCACTGCGCAATATGCGTATTGGTGCAGATGTTCTTGTCTCCACGCCTGTTATCGGCACATCCTTTGCATCAAAGCCTTTAATTTTTTTGCCGAATTTTTCAAAGCCAAGCTTCAAGTAATCAGATACTACCTTTGGTAAAATTTTATTCAAATCACAAATTTCTGTATAGCCATTCATATATGATGGCAGTATGCGCTTGGGCTCAGAGGATGCCTTTCCATCGTAAAAATCGCCCAATGTCTGCATAGGTGCTTTATAGCTTGATCCCGCTAACACAAATGCATTCTTCTCAAGGCTTCTTTGAAAATCAATTGCATTCTTTGGAGTATTGCCGTAGTCATCTCGATTAATCTGTACTGCAATTGCAGAGTTAGAATTCACTCCATCACGCGCGTGGTGGCTCATACCGTTAACAACTACTGTGTTTTCCTCACTTTGCGCTGCTACAACCTGTCCACCGGGGCACATACAGAATGAATAAACCCCTCTGTCATTTTGGCGGTACGAAACATTATATGGTGCAGCTCCTAAGCGTTCAATTCCAATTCCTGTTCCATACATAGCCTCGTTAATATCAGCTTGCAAATGTTCAATTCTCACCCCAACGGAAAATGGCTTAGGCTCAATTGCAACACCCTTCGTTAGCAAATATGCATAGGTGTCCCTTGCACTGTGACCGATGGCTAAAACAAGTGACGAATATGCAAAGCTGCCACAATTAGTCACAGCTATACCATTGTCATATGACAGAAGCTGAGTATTGTAATGTATTTCTCCGCCTAAACGCACTATCTCACTTGCAATGTTTTTTATAACACCTCGCAAAAGATCAGTTCCTATATGTGGCATAGCTTGGTACATAATTTCTTCAGGAGCACCAAACTCGCACAAAGTCTTCAACACATACGAACATTTTGGGTCATTAATTCGTGTTGTTAGCTTGCCGTCAGAAAAAGTGCCTGCGCCCCCTGCACCAAACTGAATATTGGTTTGCGTATCAAGTATTTTGGTTTTATAAAATTTCTCAACTGCCTGCACTCTTGAATCAACGTCTGCGCCACGCTCAATAACGATTGGGTTCAAGCCTGCACGGGCAAGACCGAGGGCGCAAAACATCCCACATGGACCAAATCCAACTACTATTGGCGGATTTACAGGCTTTTCTCCGCAATATTCAAATTCAATTTGCTCATTCGACAAAATTTTGATATTAAATTTTGACAAGTCATCATTCGACTTTCCATTGAGCACCGTAACATCAGCACAGACGGTATTTACAAGCTTAATACTATCCTTGTGCCTTGCATCTACCGAGCGTTTATACACATACATATCACCTGAAAGAGTAAGGGCACGTGTTTTCTTAATACGTGCCCTTGCAATATCAAACATTTCCTCATCGGTAGATGTGACAGGTGTAATTATTTGTTCAAGCAATACCTTCATTTATTTTCCTCAACATTAACCTTCACATTTAAATGAATGTCCTTGACCTCCACCGCCAAATCCCTATCGTCATCAATGTATACATTATGCGCCTTAATGTTATAGCTACCTGTCTTATTGATATCATTACCGTTAATTTCAACAATAATCTCAGACTCTTCGACATCAACAAGCTGACTCTTAGTACCAATTAGCACGACTGTAACATTTTCAGCAGAAATTACATAATCAGGATTTGCGTTGATAATCTGAACCTCTATATCATCAAAAGCTTTTTCTATTTTTCTATCATCAGAATCAACAACATACAACCATAAAGAAACAGATAAAATCAAGGAAATGATAATTGTGATTATCGTTCCCGCCTTGCTTTTTTGTGGAGTTTCCTCCTCCATAAGGCTCATATTTGAAATATCGGTCTCGGTTGTTTTAGTAAACTTATCCCTATCCATATTTGCTCCTTAATTATTTATTGGAGTTAATCTTTACCTTAGCATTTTGCTTTTTCTTTTGCTCTGCAGAGCCTGTTATTAAGTAATCTTGAAGTGTGCTCTTCATTGAAACCTTTGTAAAGTTTCTGTATATGTTGCCCTCGTGAGCAATTGAAACAATGCCAGTTTCTTCAGAAACAACAACAGCAACGCAGTCACTAACCTCACTGATACCAATAGCAGCTCTATGTCTTGTTCCTAAATCCTTAAACAATTCTCTATCCGATTCAAGAGGCAAAATACAAGCTGCAGAATGAATTCGGTTAGCCCTAATAACTACCGCGCCATCATGTAATGGTGCCTTATTGAAAAATATACTCTTGAGCAAGTTGCCACTGAACTGTGCATTGATAACAGTACCAGTTAAAATTATCTCACCAAGCTTGGTATTTCTTTCAAACACTATAAGAGCGCCTGTCTTGGTCTTAGCCAAATCAAAAACCGCTTCTGTAAACTCCTCAATCAACGCACCCGTGGTAGTTGCGTTTCTTTGGTCACCAATATTTTTAATGCCTTTGATTGAAGTATCGCCCATTTTTTCAAGAGCAGAACGAAGCTCAGGCTGAAAGATAATTGCAAGCACAATAATACCAGACTGAAACAAGTTTTCAAGCAAAAACTTCATCGCGCTAAGATCAAGCCTCACGCAAACAATCAGAAATACAAACAAAAGTCCAACGCCAAGTGCTAGCTTGCCTGCACGTCTTTCCTTGATAAACTGATATATACTGAAGAAAACAATAGTCAAAAGAGCAATATCGACTATGTCAAGAAATTCAAAGGCTGTAAACAACCTAAAAATGTGCTTAACCTGCTCCATATAGTCCTCCAAAATAACATATAATTAGCAATTATATATAGTATAGCATATATTTTAGTGCTTGCCAAGTACTTTTTTGGTAAAAAAAGATGTTTTTAATATTATCGTCAAAAACCGAGCATCAAATGAACTTGATTCCGCCAAAATCATACACTTCCCCCCGCAAAACCGGTATTATGTTATGTCCAAGATTGCAAATTATTTCCCTTGCTTGCTCGCCGTTAGAAAGCGAGGAAATATCACCAAATACATACACGTTCTGACCGAAAACACCACTTGCACCGCCAATAAAGCCGCACCCGTAGCCATCAAGTTTAATGGTGCTGTTATCAACAAAAAACGCGTTTTTCCCTGCTTTAATTATCGCATTATAAATCGACGGATCAGAGGTTAATGCATTATTTTCATCAAGCACAAGTGTTGAACAGGATGAATACCCTTGTTTAACATTAGTTATACTGTAATTTTGCTCTTTCGCATATTCCAATATTTCTTCTGCCGTATGCTTGACATTACAAAAAATGTTCTTTCCCATTACAAGAACATTCAAGCCAATATCTTGTGGATATTCCTTCTCACATTTTTTACTAACAAAAACTATATTTTTTCCTGAAGAATTAAGCTCATTTAAAATATTATTCTTGCAAACGTAGTCCTGATAGCAAAATATGATATCATCTAATACGCAGAAAAGCATATCTGCATGTGACGCAACAGGAAAATCAAGCCTTTTATATGGTTTTAGCGGTATTGTTGAAATACCTGTTTTTTCTTCAAATATTTTTGCGACACTTTCATTAATTAAAGCTTTCATAAATACTCCTATAAATGAAAAAAGACCGTAAAATACGGTCTTAGTTTTCAAAATTAGATAGCACGGTTAACCTTGCCGGAACGAAGACAACGTGAACATACATTAACTGTCTTGTTTGTGCCGTTTACTACCGCTTTAACCTTTCTGATATTTGGTTTCCAAACTCTGTTAGTCTTGCGATTTGAGTGAGAAACATTGTGTCCGAAAGAAACACCCTTTCCACATACTGAACAAATAGCCATCTTTTACACCTCCGTTTAAGTAGATACTACCAAAATTCACGCTATGTATTATAGCACAGTATTTTTTTAATTGCAATAGCTAAATGAAAAAATATTAAAATTTTTTAATTTTTTTCAAAATACGGTCGTAAGAGATGCCGTATTTGTCTGCTATGTCCTTGGCATAGCTCCTTCCATCAGGCTTTTGGCGCCTGATTTTGAAGCTTCTCTGCCCTTCCTCCATACCTGCAACAAGTGTGTCAAGTCGTTCACCACCGTCTTTGGCGGCAGCATCATTAATTTCGTCAATCATAGCTGTAAGCTCGTGCAAGTGAGTAGAAAAAATTCCACGGCAACCAACCATCGCTATTCCACGCAAGATTTCAGAAGCTATGTATGAAGCCTCATAAGATCCTGTTGAAGAAAGGGATTCATCAAGAAGTACCAGGCTGCATTCTGTAACCGAATCAAAAATCTCATCAAGACGGGCGCACTCCTCGCCCAAACGTCCCTTGTCGATTGTATCCTCTGCTCCTGTGGGGAAGTGAGTAAAAATACCGTCAACAGGGCTTATAACGGCACTTTCACAGGGTACACACAATCCAAGCTGACAAAGTGCAAATGTAAGACCAACAGCACAGGTGATAACAGACTTACCACCACGGTTCGGACCGGACAAAATGTAAAACATACCGTCCTTGTCAAATTTAAAGTCGTTCTGCACCATTTTGTCTTCAACCTTTGTTGCTACAACAGGATTGTAAACACCCTTAACATCAAAGCACTTCTCTTCCATAGGTGCTATGGTCGGGAAGGACATCGGATTTTTCTCGCGTAGCAGCTTTATCAGCTCCACACTTTTAACAAGAAACTCAATTTCTGGCATAAGCCTAATGATAAAGTCTGCATTTTCCAAAATATAACTTTGCACTACCTTTTTCCAGGAGCGCATAGATGACTTGAAAACGGTATTCAACGCATTGTTAAACGCGTTTGACAACGCACTCTGCTGATTGTCAGATTGTCCGCGTTTGAATGGCACAAGTGAAGCAATGCAGGTATATTCGTTGCTTTTGAAGTCAAGACGCAAAATCTTTTGCAATAGCTCGCCGGACTTAAAATAATCATTGTTTACACTTAAAACACCAGCAGATTCCGGATGTAGCATGCCATCAAGATTAACGCCGATTGTGACACTTTTAACCTCTCTTACCCTAGAGGTAAGCTCGTTTAATCTTTTGTTCAAATCAACATAATATTCGCTCTCGCTAAGCTCGGTAATGCACTCTGTCAAATCCTTCAGCGCAGCGCTTTTAACGCTTCCCTCAAGAGGCTTTAAGCCCTCGTAAAGCATCTTTACGCACTCAACATAAAGCTCAATTTCAGTGATGCTTGATAAATAGGTGTCAGCATTGTCCCCATCTGTTGACAGTCTGCGAAGCTCTGCAATATCGCTCAAAATAGGGTTAACGCTTACAAGAAGCTGACAAAGCTCCTCGTTAGCAAGCAAATCCATAAATACCTCTTGTCTGTACTCAATTACATCCTTGTCCATTGTGAAAAAATCGCACAAGCGGCTGTTTTTCAAGTCAATAACCGAGTTAATGCCAAGCTCTTCAAGTACTTCTTCTGTTATATTTGGGCGATCCTCGCCGTTTAAATTTCTTTCCCTCGCCTCATCAGTGGGGAAAATCAAGCTAATTTCTCTATTTCGCATTTTTGCTCCTAAAAGTTAAATTCCAACTTATATAATACCATAAATAGCTTGCTTTGAAAAGACATTTTTTCAAAAACGAAGAAATTATAAAGTTTATAATTTGTCTTGAATAGAGAACGTAACAAAATCGTTCACTATTCAGGGCAAATTTTTTGTTTTTTCGACAAAAAGGAAAAGTACAAGCAAAATGTTTGTGCATAATGCTCAATTGAAAATTTGACTACTGTCTGTCGTGCTATGGCGTACCTCCGTTTCGTGTTTTTTTGTTTTTGCTTTTTTCTCTCCTTTCTTTTTGTTTTCCACGAAATTGTCATAGCACGACCAAAGGAGAATTTATGTTAAAAGTTAAATTATGTGATTTGGTTGATGTGCTTGATAAAAGAACAAAAGTTTCTTTCAAGGTTAATTCAGATTCTCAAAGATGTAACTTTGAAGGTACAGTATATGACTTTTGTAAAAGCTATTTTTATCAAGTGTATGCAACAAATAACATTAGACGGTTGGAGATAAACGGCAAGTTGCTACAAGATAAGACGGTCAATATAGAGGTTGACTTGTATGAATAAGCATTTTAGGCTATATGCCTGGAATAAATAAATTTTAAAATGCCGAGAAGGCGGAAAGAGGTAAAGAAATGTCACAGGAAGTAAAGAAAAGCGAAGCTGCGGAAAAGGTATTGTTAGTATCACGCGAGGTGTTTGGTAAGAGTGATGAGGGTGATGACCTTTATTCATACTTTATCGAAGCTACATTTAGAGGTCAGAAACAACGTATCAGCTTAGCTGCGGAAGATAACGGAAGTTATTCTTTGCTTAATATCATTTTTGCAGGTAACACAAGCGCACCTGCACGTATTGTTGAGGGTACATTCAAGGCTGACGAAAACAGTGAACCTATTGTTACTCTCTCTGTTGAGGTCTTTGTTGTTGAAGATGGAATTGAATATTCTGCACCATTGAAGGCACAGCGCAAGAGCGATAAAACTTGCCTAAAAATCGTTCACCAAATGTATAAGACTAACAAGAAGAAATAATTTTTAAATTATGACACAACGGAAAATTAGCTTTGAGGGGTTACCTCATTAAATAAAAATTTTCCGTTGTGTTTTTTGTTTACTTTTCAATGTTAGTCAAATACAAAACAAGGTGGTGATATGATAAGTATTTTATCGACTATCATTGATTGTATATATTAAATTTACGAAAGGACATATTATGAAGAAAATTATTATTATTATCGCGGTGGTACTTGGTATAGCTGCGATTTCGTCCCTTGCCGTTTTTACTGACGGCTTTACTGAATGGGACATCCGTGATGTGAACCCCGATAACCTTATAAAGGTTGAGAATTATAGCTCCACTTTGGACGCTAGGAGAACAGACGGTTTAAAGGTTTATTTTGACGAAGACGGTGCAATCACTGTTGACGGTGAAAACAGTGGAACTACTGACATTAAGATTGAGGTTGCAACAATTACACTTGCAAAGGGTCAGTACACATTCGGTACATCTGCACGCGGTGTTGATGATAAGACATATTACATGTCACTTGAAACAACTGATTTGAATATTATGGCAGATGATGGCGAAGACTCTACTTTTATCGTAGATACTGAAACAGAATTTGTGATTTATATTGTTGTTTGCGCCGGTGAGAAAATTGACACCACATTTAAGCCTGTACTTGTGACTGGTGATGATGTGGGTTCATTCTACATTATAGGTTAAATTATAAAAGTGGGGTGAATATCGCTCCACTTTTCTTGAAAGAGGTGTAAAAATGAAGAAAAAAATAATGTGTTTTTTCTTTGCATTTGTCTTTGTTTTGTCGGTGTTTCCTTTCTCTGCATTTGCAAGTGAAAACAATGTAGAATATACCGATTTGTCAACTACAACTATTGATTACGATTTCTTTTCTGTATTTGGCTGCGCTTACAGTGTAGATACATATTCATATGATAAAACAAAAAATGAATTGCAGTTTATCACTGCTATGGAGTCAAGGGGCGGTACATCAAATAATTTTGAAATTTATTTTTATGTTTACAACCCATCAAGAAAAGTAATCGAGGTAGATAGCAAGTCTAACAAGGTTAATATGGCAAAGTACATCGACAATATAAAGGATGGTGATGTAACAACAAATGATTTTAATAATTATAGGCTTACTTTCGTTAATTCTTATGCTGATACGATAGATACAAAAGGTTATACAGATGGTTTAATTCTAAAATTTAAAGTGTCTGATACATTTAATTGCTCGAATGACGCAAGGCGTTTTTATCGTATTGTAGAGCTTGAATTGCTTGAGATGGATGATGTCCTGGGTCAAAATTTCCCTGTTAATAAGGAATTTATATTTGCAAATCGTAATGCATTAGCTGGGAGAAATTACAAATTTGTATCGTGTACGATAAATGATTTGTCTTCGGTTATTGTTGACGCATACCATACTTTTTATCGAGTTAATACAGAGGGCATAAATAAGTACACTGATGTTTATAGTGTTTATTTTCCTGTTTCTAACACTCTCTTGAAAGCCAATGGCGGTGAAGTTAGGGAAATAAAAATTGAGTGGGTAAAGTATAAAACAAATAATATTCTTGTTTTTGATGACACAACTGTTTTATCTCGTTTTGAAAATTGGATGTATGGTAATAAACCATATTATGCTGATTTTAGATATTCTTTAATTTATACTGACCATGAGTCCGCTTCATTTTTTGATGATTATACATATGGCTATAATGTTGAGTCAATGGAAGAATACTTTCAATGTTATAGTGATGGTGATGTTTATGATGATAAAACAGATTCTTTTTTGGCTTATTGGGGTTATGATTATGATGATGAAGATTATATTTTTCCCGATTTTTGGTCTGTTTCTCAATCAAGGTATAATTTGCCTTTGGCTTTAGCTTTATATTCTGATGATGTAACATCATATGAAAAAGCTGTTGTTTCTGGCGAAGAGATTATTGACTATTTTAATAATCATCATTGGTCTAAGAATTTATATTCTTCTGTTAAAGAAAATTCTAATGTTTTCAAAGTAAAATCACCAAGCACTGTAATGCCCATATATGAAAAGTCTGGCTTTTGGTCTGCTTTCTTTTGTGGCGGTTATTATGACACTGAAACAGGAAAGTCTGTTGAATTTGACACATTTAAAAAAATCAATTTGTCGCATTTAAAGAAAATGAGTGCAGAAGAGTTTTCTAAAGAATATTTGGTTGATTTAGATGATGTTACTTGTACAAATTTAGAGTGCGGTGAGTGTTTAACTTGCCGTGTTAATGACCCTAAATATGACGATTGCACTTGGTATATGCTCCGTTATGACACAGCTGAGTATAATTCTTATGAGGCATTGGTTCTTGATAATCAACAAGGTACTTCTCACAAGGCTTTTGTATCTAATTGCTCTGTAATTAACAACTTTGATGTTATAACATTGGGTTTAGGTGATGGTACAGTTGACGAAAATGGAAAAGAAATTATTAATGTATTTCCAGTAGGACATGCTCCATCACAGTTTGCGCCTGATTTGTGGACTCCCGAAGAAACACCAACTTTTGATGAATATCTTAAAAGCAGTGTTGACTCTTTTCTTGAATGGTTGATGGAAACACTTGTTCCAATATTGAGAATTGCATTGATTGCAATTACTGTTCTGTTGATAATCAAAATCGTGGTGCCGTTAATACCGAAACGAATAAAAGTAGATAACAATAGGAGTGATAATAAGGATGAAAAGAAATAATAAAATATTGATATGTTGCATTTCTTGTGTGGTATTTTTATTTGTTTTGTCGTTTGCGATTATAGCTGCGTCAAATAGCAATGCTATTCGTGGTGAAAACTACGATACTACACACGAAAATAATGGTTGTTGCACTGCGGGTTCTGATGAACCGCATTATAACTATGGTTATGAAGACGGTTGGACTGATGGCTATAATACACAGCAGTCAACTATTGATTCCCTTTTAGGTGAGCTTAATAAACCATCTGACCCAGGTGATGGCTCACAAAATCCAGGTGGTGACGGTGATAATTTAACTGATAGCGAATGGGAGAAACGCTATTATGCTCTTTTGAGCCTGTATAATTCAAAATCACTTGAATATGAAGAGATGAATGCATTAGCTGCGGAATATGTAAGTTGTTTTCTTGAAGCTAATAGCAGACTTGACGATAACCAAAAGGTTAATGAACCTGTTTTAGATGGCAAAGGTGATTATACAAGTGGTGATATTTTGAGTCAAAACGAAAAAAATCAAGTTATTAATAATTACTTGACATCATCTGAGTATAAGGAAATCGAAACACAAGTTAAGGTTATTGCTATTAGCGAATTTAAAGGCTCACAAGAATATGAAGATATTCTTACGGAGCAATTAAGTGCAGGCGAACAGCTTGGTTATCAAACGGCAATTGATGAACTATATGATGTTGTTTATAACATCGGTGTTAGTGATGGTTATTCTGCATATATGGGTACTACTCAATTTGAAGGAGTACTTAACGCTAATAGACAAAGCGCATATGAATTAGGCGTTAAAGATGGCTATGAGCAAAGCAAGCAAAGCTCTACTAACACAACTACAACAACTTTTGATTTAACAACATTGTTGTCTTTGATTATTGCAATAGTTGGTTTGCTCATTTTTTCTGTTTTTGTTACTGCCTGGAGCAAAAAGAAAAGAAATAAAAAGAGGTAATTTATGAAAAAGAAAATTTTATTGACTTTAACAATAATTTCATTGATTGTTGTTGCATTTGCGTTGTCAGTTTCTGCAAGCAACTATTCTTATTTTGTGGATGAATTTACTTTTACTTACGGTGGTTATAGTTATTATATAACTACTGACTCAGAAAACACTACTCTTGAAAATGATTTTGCTTTTGTTTCTGTTGAAAATTCTGATTATACTTGTATAGGTTTATTATTTGAAAATATCGAAAATTTAGACAAGTATATAAAAGATAAAAATATAACAAATCGTTTTGAATTAATTAATGCTATTCGACAAAGTGGTGATGACGGTGAGATTAATATTGATGAAGAAATTTGTCCATCTATTGTCTATTTTGTAGAAGTTTATTCCGAATTAGTTTGGAATGGTTATACTTCTTGGTTGTCTATTGTTAATTCAAAAACCTATGAAGACGGCTTAAAAGACGGTGTAACAGATTTTTTAAAGTCTGAAGAGTATTTTGACGCTTTGGAAGATGTAAAGGTACTTGCAGTTGATGAGTACAAGAGTTCACAACTTTTTAAAGATAGACTTGCATTGGAAAAGAGTTTAGGAGTGTCTGAGGGCAAAGCCGAGTTTATAGCTTCTGACGAGTACCAAATATTGTTGGATGATGAATATGACAGAGGTTTAAAGGATGGAGCTGCGGAAGACGGTGGCTCTGTTGTTGGTACAACAGTTACAAGTATTTTAGGCGTTGGCGTTTTGTTAATTGTCTTGCTTACTGTGGTTAATGCAATTTCTAAAAAACGCAAGAAGAGGTAATTTTGTGAAAAAGGCTAAAGCTGTGATCAAGAAAAAAACAAGCAAAAAGGAAATGCCCTCACCGAAAATCGAGGTATATAACATAGGCGAAAAGACAGTGCAAGTTCTCATCCATAACACTGAAACGGATGAGTTTTTGGACTTTCTTGTCAATCGCGATAGGAATGTACTTTCTGTTTTCTATGGAGCATTTAACGAATGTGATTTAATTACATATGAAATTTAATTTTAGAGGTATTATGAGTAAAATTTATTATTCTCAAATGGCTCATACAAGATTATGTGAGAAAAACACTAATAATGATATTTTATGGAATTATCATCATGTTGTTTGGACTAAACAGTATAAAGAAAAACGTGTTTTATCTCGGTCTGAACGTACACAGATATACAATGATTCTAAAAAATTCGGTGTAGATGGCTTTCATAAATTGTATAAAAAGTACGTTTTTCCCAATGAGCCTAAGTGGTTTAAATAATGAGAAAAAATACATACATTGATGTGCCGACAACAAAGGTACAAAAAGTTAAAAAATATGTTTATTCTTTGCCAAAGAATGAGCAAATAAAATATTATTCTCTGTTGAACTCTTTGAGCAATTGTTTTTATGGAAATGCAAAGAGTTTGACAGAACATGAAGTTAAACAATATAATTCAATTTTAAAGAAAGTATGAGGTAAATTTATGGCATTTAAAAGTAAAGCTGAAAAAAATGCATTTAAAAAAGGATTATTTGCTGGTTTGTTTCAAAAAAAAGAAGCAATCTAAACCAAATAAAAAGAAAAGTAATTCTGTTTTGATTTCTTTAGCAGAGGACTATCGCAAGTCTGGATTGGGAGCTATGAAATATAACGGAAAAATTTATGATGTTAATCACAAGGGTAAACCTTCTTTGATTACAAAAGATGAAATTAATGATTTGCGTATCGAGTATGGTATGGGTGGTAAATATTCCGATTTAGATGTGGCTGAGAGGTATACTCAGCACATGCGCAGTAAATTTGGTGAGTTTGATAAGAATGGTAAGTTTTTAGGATTGATTGGTGAAAAATAGTTAAAAATAGGCTCACTCTTTGTGAGTGGGCCTTAATTTTTATTTGTGATTTATTTCGTTTTCCGCAATATTGTCTTTGTTTAGCTTTCTATCTAAAGCTGCGTCAATATCTCCGGT
Organism: Eubacteriales bacterium; assembly: GCA_045632405.1. Classification (GTDB taxonomy): domain Bacteria; phylum Bacillota; class Clostridia; order Oscillospirales; family CAG-272; genus RGIG2000. Next base: position 131,673 of record JAZQWO010000065.1, read on the forward strand.
ATCTGTTTTTTCGTACGTGCAAATAAGAGTAATGCCAAGTTTTTCATAAATTGGGAGTTTAAATTTTTTTGTTTTTGTGTAGTCTCTATTGTTATCGTCAAACCCCCAATGTTCTAACCAAACATCTTTACCTTTTCCTAAATAGTTTGGTAAAAAGAAATCTGGGTGTAAAACTTCTTTTTCAGTTTTTCCGTATGGTAATGCCTTTTCATATGCGTGAGGTATTCCATTTTGAAAAAGATAATTGTCAATTTCTCTTTCTGATTTGCTTTTAACTATGTGCCCGTCTTTGCAAGTGAAGCGACCTTCATAATCTTCATCAAGTAATTCAACTGATGAACAACTTGTTATTCTAAATAGTAATTCTTTGTTGTGATACTGACGGTAACAAAAACTACAAAAAAGCAATCCATCTGTTTTACGTCCGCAAGTAATACATCTTGATTTATTTTCTTCATTGATAACGATTATTTTTTTTGTTTCATCATTTTGTGCTTGTGGTTGTGGCATTGGTTTTTTACATTTGCATTGTTCTTTTGCTTTGTGCCATTTACTACAATCTGCACATTGTTCAATTTCTTTGTTAAATAATTGTTGGCTATGCTCTTTGCATAAACCGTCTTTACGTGGGTGTTTACCATATACCAAATATGTCGGCTCACCACAAATAGGACAAATTAAATCTTTATTTTCCATAGTACCCTCCAAAAAAGCGTGTTTTTCTTGATTATAGCACGATAAATAACAAAAGTCAAATAAAAAGAAAAATGTGGCTCTATTAGTGCCACAAATACATATTAAGGAGTGATATTTATTTTTAAGAAAAAATATAAAGTTCCGACTTATTATAAAAAATCAAAGATTGATGGAGTTCGTGTCGCAAAAATTAAGAATGCTTATTTACACAAAAACACATCAACTGAAGATAAAAACAGTTTTCATCATTATTTAGTTTATACAGATAAATATACCGGTAAAAATGTTGCTGTTGCAACTTCACATCTTTATGAGAAAGATGGCAAAAGATTTAAGCAGCTTAGGCAAGGAGCAGGCATCGTAGTTGGTTTGCCTGGTTTTTCTACACCTTCACTTGTTAGAAAACAAATTTTTATTAGTGATGTAAATAACAAAGAAATTGATTTTGCTAATCGTAATGTTCATATAAAATCACAATTGTCTAAGTCTAAAGCTAAAAAGATTTATTCTTTTGTTAATAATTTTAGAGCAAAAAAGAAAGCAAATAAAAAAGCTACGAGATAACCTTTCGGTTTCCGTAGCGTGGGTTAAATATTTTAGTTAATTTTTCAATCTCTAAAATAGTTAAATAACCTATGTTCTTATTATATACCACAATTACACAAATGTCAACCCCAAAATTTTTTAAAAACAGGAGTTTTATGAAAAAGTTTATTTTAATTATGGACCGTGATGAAATTGTTGAGGTCCAAGGAAAAATTGTATTAGTACCACCATATAAAGAACGAGATAAATATTTTATTGGAATGGAATATTATGCCGGGAAGAAGATAGTTCGAGAGATATTAGGTGAATATGATGAAAAAACAAGTAAGAATGTGTTTAGTGCAATTTATCATTTTTTAAACTCAAAAAACGATTCTGCTTTTGCGATGCCAAAAAAAATTATTGAATGATAGGAGAGTGCTATCTAAGAAATGCCAAATATGTATTGTCCAATGTGCAATAAAAAGCATTTTGTAGTTCAGAGAATAGTTATAAGGCGGTTTAAGTACAAAGGGCATATTTTAAAATATAAAGCACGTACATACATGTGCAAAGATAGTCCTATTGGCTATCGTTTTTTTGAAGATTCCAAAATGGTTTTTGAAAACATAAATAAAATTAAAGCTGCGATTAAGGAGTTTGAAAATGATTGATTTTTTGATAAAAAATAGTTCTTCCTCTTTTTTGGGTGATGATAAAGAAATGTACAGTTCTCAGGTTAAGGACATTAAGTCTTGTGTTTCAAAATCTGCACTTGATAAATTTGAGCTTGGTAGAAAGTTGATAGATTTTTGGAATAGTGGTAGATATTCTTATGGTGCGGAAAATCGTAAAATTATATTTATTTACCCTAAAATCAATACTTCTTTCAATTTGCATTCTGATAACTTTTTTATTGTTTGTGAATATGAGTTTGGCTTGGAAAAATCTGTTGTATCTCGTTTGATGAACGTTGTTGATGAATTCGGAGACGGTGAAAATGGTTTTAAAGCGGAATTCAGTAAGTATAAATATTCTGTGCTTGTTGAAATGCTTAGTTTAAGTCCCGAGGAGCGCAAGGAAATCAAACCCGAATGGACGGTTACACAAGTTCGTAATTTCAAGAAATCACTTGTTGCGACGTCGCAACAGGATGAAGATGTAAAAGCGGACAAGCCAAAAGAAGAATACCCACAGTTTAAGAGCTGGAAACGGCTTGATTTTATCAAACGTATTTTGGCGCTTGAAAAAGAAAATAATGAGCTTCAAAAACGGCTTGAGGGAAAGGGCGGTTAATATGCAATTATCTGTATTAGATTGTTTACCAATAGACCACGAAGATTATATAAGGCTTTCACCGATTAAGTCTGAAGAATGGTATTGGCATTTTAAGGACTACCCTAAGTTAAATGGCTTAAAGGTGTTCTCTTGCTTTGCTTGCGCCGGGGGAAGCACTATGGGCTACAAGTTAAGCGGCTGCGAGGTTTTGGGATGTTGCGAAATTGATAAGCGTGTAAATAAGGTTTATTTGAAAAATCATTCACCGAGATTTAATTATTTAGAGGATTTGCGTGAATTCAATAGACGTGAGGATTTGCCAAAGGAATTATACGACCTTGATATATTGGATGGCTCTCCCCCTTGTACTCCTTTTTCGTTAAGTGGTGACCGCGAAGATAGCTGGGGAGTTTTAAAGGAATTCCGTGAAGGGCAAAAGGTGCAGGTGCTTGATGACCTTCCGTTTGTGTTTATTGAGACGGTGGACAAGCTAAGGCCACGTGTTGTAATAATGGAAAACGTCTTGGGGATTTTGCAGGGCAATGCCTGGGAGTATGCTTTGAAAATTAACAAGTGCTTTTGTGATATTGGCTATTCGGTAAGGGTTTTTATTTCCAAAGCTGAAACAATGGGCGTTCCGCAAATGCGCCATAGAGTTTTCTTTATTGCGACACGGCTTGATTTTGATTTGTCCATTGTCGATTTGAATTTTAATTTTTTGCCAATTACATATGGTGAAATTAAGCGCGGACGTGGTAAAGAGCTAACCGATAATATGCGTACAATTCTTGATGAGGTTAAATTTGGTGAAATGAAAATGTCCTTTGCTTGGAATAGGCTTTATAATGCCGGGAACGAGCCAAAGGCTATGTATTTCAACAATGTTATATTGTATGAGCATAGAGTGTTGCCGACAGTAACAACGAACCATGGAAATATGTTTGACTTTACCGACAAAACACTATTGTCGGATGAAAGCATTTTAAACGCATCCACATTCCCACAAGACTTTGATTTTTGTGGCGTTTCAGTTGGGTATATTTGCGGTATGGCAGTTCCACCATTGGTTATTAAAAGGATTGTAGATAGACTTATAGAAAGTGGCATATTTGAGGTAAACGAATGAATAAGTTGTGGAGTTATATTCTAAAAATTTCGTGTTTCTTATTAGTGTTGTTTATATTAGTTTATTTTGTATATACGTTTAGCATAGTAGAGGTTTAACATTGATATTTAAAAGGATTTTTAGACGTTTTAAAAACGTGATAGTAAAATATGACAAGGATTTAATATCTCTCGGTTTAATAGGCTTGTCAACGTCTTTGGCGGTGTTCAAGTGCGATTTAGCATATATTCGATTATTCCGTAACGTGAAGGATTTGTTTTTTTCGCTTTGGTGCTATATTTGCAAGGTCTTTTTAAAGATTGAAACAACAACGCCTGGCATTGCAGAAATACACAAGGTGGATTTGTCAAAAATCCTGCCGTTTGATATAGATGTGTTTGTGGCAAAATTTGAATATTATTGGGACTATTTCTTTTCATACAAGAATTTTTTAAATTATTGTATGTTTGTATTTACATATTTTGCTTTAATAATATCGGTATTGTCCGTGTTAATACCTATATTCCTATTGATTGTTACAATGATAAAAAGGTCGTATTTAACCAAGGGTGACGAGTCTGAGCGTTACAAGGAAACAAAGCAATTGATTTGGTTTAAGGAACGTGCTGAGCCTGTTATAGCTGCGGTAATTAACTATATAAAATCGTATTTTCGTTTTCTTGGCGAAAAAGAAAATAGAATTTACGTTAAAGCCTTTGTAATTATTTGGTTGTTCAATTTGAACATTGTCACCATTGCCATCGGTATAATAGCATATTATTTCTATTTCATATCGGTATTTAGTTTTACATCATTTCCGATTGCCCTCATTAAATTGTTAATTGATGTAGTTATAATGTTGTCTGGCGGTCATTGGTTGTTTTGGGCAACGTTTGTTTATGTAATTGTTGCACATTTTTTGAAAAAGCGTGCCTATCGTATATTACAACATAATGAAATGAAAAACAGAGGGTTTATTAATTCACAACCTCTTGTTACCTTGACTTGTGGTACAATGGGTAGTAAGAAGACAACCTCTGCGGTTGATATGACATTATCAACGTCTGTAATGTTTAAGGACAAGGCGCTTGAATTAATGATGGCACACGATATGAAATTTCCAAATTTTCCTTGGCTTCGGTTCGAGGACGATTTAAAAAAGTGTTATGAAAATCACATTAACAGGCAGGCTTTGATAGCTGAAAATCGCCCTTGTGGAATTAGATTTGAAGATACAATATATAATCTTGCAAGCACTAAATATTGGGTGGCTTCTAAAGCTGAGGAATGGTTTGAGTACAAGACGGTAGATAAATTGTGGGGGTATGATTTTAATAAGTACCCTATGACCTATAATGACGATTTGGTGATATATCATTTGTTTGATATATTAATCGAATATGCTCAATTGTATCTTATATACATAGTTCAATGCTCTTACATTTTCGGCAATTTATCTGTGCGTGAAGATATGTACTCGGATGATGGTTATTTACCATTGTGGAACACGGATTTCTTCCACCGCACACCGCAAGAAAGTGCTTGTACATCAAGATTTGCTAAAATTTTTGATTATGATATGTTCCGTTTGGGTAAGAAGATGATTGAAAATAACGTAAATTCGGGTGCGTTTGAGTTCGGTGTTGTTATTCTTACGGAGATTGGAAAAGAACGCAAGAATAACCTTGAAAATCGTGAGAACAAGAAAAAATCCGAGGAATGTAACCAAAATAACGATTTATTTAACACAACTTTAAAAATGATAAGGCATAGGGCTACTGTGTCATTCTACCCATTTGTAAGAATTATCACGGATGAACAACGTCCCGAGAGCTGGGGCTCGGATGCACGTGATTTATGTTCCGTGTTAGAGCTTGGCGAAAGCTCGGATTTGATTATTTTATACCGTGGACTATTTTTTGACGGCTTTATTCACGATATTATTTACCCTAAATTTCAAGATTTTTATACAGAAATGCGAAATTTGCGTGGTGATAATACCTTACTTGTGTATTTGTTAAAAAACATCTTGGCTAAGCACGAAAATAGGTATGAAAAGCTACAAAATAGGTTTGGCTTTTATATTCTGCCCGTGCTTACAATGCAAGGAAATTTAGAAGGTGCAGGAAAGCAATGCGAATATTATGTATCACGTAAAAAAACATATTCGGGCAGATTTGCAACCGATAGCCACGCTGATATATTTGAGCGTATGGCTTTCAAGTCTGGCATTGGTCTTTATGACTTTGTAGAGTACCAAGATATACGCCAAATAGAGGACGAAATGAAATTGCAAAACTCATATTTTTACCTTGATATGTCAAGATGGAGTCAAGTATAATGATAAGAACGCACAAACCCATTAGGGACTTGTCCCTTCCAAGCCCTTTTCACTTCGACTTATGATGTTTTTTACTCGGTTGACAAGTATTAGCTTAGAACGACCGTTAGATGTTCGTGATTGCCCGAAGAGGAGCCTTAACAACGACTCACATATAAGTGCCGTAAAAAACGCTAACAGTAGAAAATCCCACGGAGTGGACCGGGATTTTCGTGAAGTACAAACGATATTTACATAAAAATCCTTAAAAATCTTTAAAAAATAAAGTAATAAGACAGCCCGCGGTTTTCTTTCGTCCTTTTCTTTTGTCGTGACGGCGTTTGAGATAGAAAAGAAAAGGACTCCAATTTAAGAGCTTATTTTTCCATCAGTTGTAAATCTATTGATTTTCAATCTGTGGGAAAATTAGCTCTTAAATTTACCACGGAAGTGGCACTAAAAACACAGGAGAGAAAGCAAAATGATATGTAATGTGTATCACGACGGTAGCCACTATGTGGCATATGAAAAAATCAAGTCAAAGCGCAACTTTGAAAAAGGTTGTAAATTTAATGAGCCATCGGAGATGGACAAGGCGTTTGATGAACTTTATTTTCAAGCCTTGAAAAACAACTTATCAATAAAGGAGCAGAAAGAATTTGTTAAAAATGGCATTGCCAAATTGTTTGGTAATGCCGGGGAAATCCTTGAAAAATGGATTGAACAGAAATTTGATGTTAAATTGAAAAATATTGCTCTGCGCAAAAAGAGGTTTGAGCGCAAGGCGTACTTAAATAATTGGAATTACTTTGTTACATTTACATATGACGATAAAAAGCAGTCTGAGGATGAATTTAAAATTAAGCTGCGGAAATGCTTGAATAATTTTTCGTCACGTAGAGGTTGGAAGATAATGGGCGTTTGGGAATATGGCGCGAAGGAAGAACGGCTTCATTTTCACGCCCTGTTATATGTGCCTGAAGGGCAAATGGTAGGTACTATCAATAGAGTCGAGAGATATAGCAAACGTAAGCATAAGATGGTTGCAAGCAACGAGAATGATTTTTTCTTTAAACGTTTTGGAATGAATGATTTTGCACCAATAAGCAAGAAGAATTTGTCAAGAGGAAAAACCCTTGACTACATACTGAAGTATATCAGCAAAACAAATGAGAAAATTGTTTATAGTCGAGGTATAGCCGACAAGTTTATTGACGATATTCAAGAGGATGATGTTGTTGCTGAAATGGAAGACTTTGTTATAAAGTACATATTGTTTGATGATGTTTATGATGATGAGAATTGTAGAGTTGAGAAAAGTGTTGATTTAGAAGAGTTTTGCGAATTTGAAGAACTAACTACATAACTACGCACAAAATTTAACACTTTTTTCAACGGGCGGAGACGGTCGTTTTTTCTGCGTACACAACTAATATCATTTTTAGCCAAATTAGCATTGAAAACGCAAAAATTCAAGCGGTTTAGCGAATTTTGCGTTTTCTAATTTTCCAAATATTGTGAAAAAACATATTGAAACATGACGTATCGTTATTCGCTACCTTGAACGCGCACGCGAAGCGGGCGCGCTCGTTAAATTCAAGGTAGCGTGTAATGCTCTTTTACGTGAAAGGAGTGATTTGATGAATAACAAAAGGTTGACTTTTGCTGATAGACAAAAAATTGAAGCTTTGTATAATTTAAAAGTACCTGTAAAGGTGATTGCCGATACACTCGGCTTTTCATTTCAAGCCATATACTATGAATTGAAAAAAGGTTTTTATATGCATACTAACCACGATTTAACAGAGGTTAGGAAATATAGCTGCGACAAAGCTCAACAAAAAACCGATTATGAACAAACATCTAAGGGCGCATCCTTAAAGCTCGGTAATGATTATGAGTTTATAAACTTTGTTGAGAATAAGGTGAAAGAACATTATTCGCCTGGAGCGATACTCGGAATGATAAGACGTGAGGGGATTGAATTTCAAACGAAGGTTTGCCGTGTTACGCTCTATTCGTACATTGACAAAGGATTGTTTTTAAATCTAACAAACAAAGACTTACTTCGCAAGGGGAATAAAAAGAAAAAATATAAAAAAGTACGTGCTAAGCGCGTAAGTGCCGGGACTTCCATTGAGCAACGTCCGAAAGAGGTCGAGGAACGTAATGAATTCGGTCATTGGGAATTAGATACTGTTGTAGGAACGCGTAAAAAAGGTGAGGTTTTATTTGTCCTCACCGAAAGGATGACACGTTATGAGATAATATATAAGGCTAAAGATAAAACCGCTTTGTCTGTTGTAAATTTTTTAAATAAGTTAGAACGTCAGTACAAAAAGGTTTTTCCGCAAGTTTTCAAAACGATTACAGTTGATAATGGCTCTGAATTTGCTTTTTGTGAAGAAATGGAAACATCTGTTTTGTATAAGAACGCAAAAAGAACAACTTTTTATTATTGTCATCCTTATAGCTCTTGGGAACGTGGCTCTAATGAAAATCAAAATTGTTTTATTAGACGGTTTATACCTAAAGGTACGCCATTAGAGCCAATTTCCCAAAAAAGAATTGATGAAATTCAAAATTTTATTAATACATACCCACGTCAGTTGTTTGATTTTAACAATTCCGAGAATTTATTTTTGTGCGAATTGCACAAACTTAATTTTTTTGAACAAAAAATTCAAAATATCACTTGACATTTGCGAAAAACGAAGAAATTATCCTTATTTCTTTGCTTCATCGTCCTTTTTATTGCCCTTATTAAAGTATTTTTCCTTAATAAGACCATAAATGTTACTTAAAAACGTCTTTTTGGTTTTATCGTCAGTTTTCAAAACACCAAACAAAAACTTCAATTTGTCATTCGCAATATCGGTAAGGGTTGTAGAATCATTAACAGTCAGCACAGTATAAAGCGCTTCGGCAAAATCCTTTTGCTCCTGTATCGTAAGATTATCAACCCACTTATTAAGCAAATCATGCCATTCCTGCGAGGATTTGACAATGGATTGTTCGCACACAAATTCCGTGCCTAAAAGCTCCCATGAAAACGCATCGTGTTGGTACATACCCTTAGCAGTGCTTTTCACAAATTTACAATTCTCAACAGAATCAAAAATTGTTCCAATAACCGCCCCTGTGGGGATGATTTTATACATTCGTTCCAAAATCGGGTCACCAAAAAACTGTTTTGCAACATCAGTCTTAAATCCGGGGCCATCAAAATTATAGCTCGCTTTTATATGCTTTTTCGATTCCTCATCAACCATAAGCGTGGCATATGTTGCCAAATTGCCGCCCTTTGAGTGACCACAAACGTAAACGCTCTGCTTTTGCGTCCTATGAATTGCGGAATTCAGATACTCCATCCCCTGCTTTTGTGATGGAATGGGTGCAAAGAAAGCCATATTCAGGTCTTCCTTCCAACCAATAATTGTATCATCAGTGCCGCGGAAAGCAACAACTAACTCATCCTCGCTAATGTCAAAGCAGAGAGCGCAAAACTGCTTTTGCGCTTTGATGTCAATTTCATTCACATAACCCTTGACAAGCACGTTGGAGTAACGCCTACATTCTGATGCCATTTTAAACAATTCAAAAATAGCATTTGTGGGCAAAATTGCACCAAGCTTGTTTCTATCATACTTCAAGGAAAAGAACTTGTCCGCCAAGGTAGACATAGGTGCACCGCGAGATACCACGGAAAACGGCACTAAATCATCAAAATGCACATATACAATTTCCGAAAATACAAGAGCATCTATTTCATTAAATGGGCTGTCCTCAAAGGACAAATCTCCCCGCCATTTGATGTAGTCAATAATGTTCGGCACAATCCTCTCCCCTTTCATTTTTCTTCTTATTTTTATTATACTTTTTTAGTAAAATAAAGTCAATATATTTAAGAATATTTTACTAATCTGTTAAATATTTTACAAACAAATCGGCACATTGCTCATAATTGCACATTAATAGCACACACGAGTGTATAAATTAGCCAAATTAGTTGACAAAATGACTAAAATATGATATTATAAAAAAAGAAATTTTAAGGAGGGGTGCAAATGGCTTTCGGTGTTACCTTTAAGCGATATGAGAAGAAGTTTTTGATTAACGCTGAACAGTATGAAGCCATAATAGCCGAGGTTAAAAAGCATTTTGAGCCTGATAAATACGGTGAAACAAAAATTTGTAATCTCTATTATGACACCTCGGATTTTTTGACAATCAGACGCTCGGTTGATAAGCCTATTTTTAAAGAAAAATTGAGGCTCAGAACCTACGGTGTTCCAAACGACGATACAACCGCCTTTTGCGAGGTGAAGCGCAAATTCAAGTCCGTTGTCTATAAAAGGCGCGTGCATCTTCCCTACACTAAGGCTGTTGACTATTTGGCGCAGGACTATGAGGGCGAGGACACACAGATTTCCCGTGAAATCAAGTATTTGTTGAAATTCTACGGCAAAATGGCTCCTCAATTTTATATTTCCTATGATAGATGCGCGTATTTTTACAAGGAAACAAGCGATATACGAATAACCTTTGATAAAAATATCACCTGGCGCACGACAGATCTCGATTTGAGGCTCGGCTCTTACGGTAAGCAGCTTTTGCCTGATGGCTATACACTTATGGAAATCAAGGTTCCAAACACGGTGCCGCTTTGGCTTTCTCAGCTTTTGTCACAGCTCGGTGTTATGTCATCCTCGTTTTCAAAGGTCGGCAATGCCTACAAAATTATGCTCAGGCATAATTACAATGTTCGCTTAGGACATACCGTTTTGAACGAGGAATTGTCCTTAGACGAAATTTTAGACGAAAATGAATTTGTTTCACAAGGAGTGGATGAATAATGGATTTTTTAATTAATACTATCTTTGAGCAAACATATGTTAACGGCGAGTTAACAACGCTTTTGAAGCCTGCAGATGTGTTTATTTGCATCGGTATGGCAATTATTATCGGCTTGGTTATCGCAGTTTGCTATATGTTTAGAAATGAATATTCAAGAAACTTGGTTATCACCTTGTCAATTATGCCGGTGATTGTGACCGTTATGATTATGCTTGTTAGCGGTAGCATTGGCGCGGCAATTGCCGTTGGCGGTGTCTTTGCGCTGACTCGCTTCCGTTCTGCACAGGGTACATCAAGAGAAATTACTCAAATTCTTTTGGCAATGGCAACAGGCTTGACCCTTGGTCTTGGTTACATATATATTACACTGCTTCTTGTTATCGTTGTTGAAGCAATGTGTATTATTTTCAATATTACAAACTTTGGTGAAGCAAATTCCAAGAGAAGAACCTTGAAGGTTACAATCCCTGAAGAGCTTGACTATAATGAGCTCTTTGATGACTTGTTCGCAAAGTACACAAACAGAGCCGTGCTTGTTAAGGTAAAATTGAAGAACCTTGGCACTCTCTTCCAGCTTACATACGATATTACATTAAAAAATGTTAAGGAAGAAAAGACATTTATTGACGAATTGAGAGTCAGAAATGCAAACCTTGATATTCTCTGTTCTCGTGTTATCACAGGCTCCGACGAGCTTTAATCGAATAAATTTTAAAAAACCGCGTTTTCACGCGGTTTTTCTTTATATTTTTAAGTCAATATCACAAAAAAGCCTACAAAATTTTAATGAAAAAGCGCAGAGTGTTTCCACTCTGCGCCGTTTCATTGTGATTAAAAATTTAATTTAATCATACGATCAACTTTATATCTTAACAAGCATTCTTGTTCAAATATCAGTTGAAATAATTAGCAATTGTAACGCCATATACGTACAATGCCTTCATCAAATTCTTAGCAGCGTCTGTCTGTCCAGCCTTATCTACATTTCTGCAGAGGTATGTGTTGATAGAATACTGAATTGTTCTACCAACCTGCTCACCATTA
>JAZQWO010000066.1:0-4919 GCA_045632405.1 Eubacteriales bacterium
GGGCGAGATGCTCTACACCTGTGCTTGTGGCTGCGGATACGAGGTGCGCGAGTTTGTTGATGAAACAACTCATAGGTTTGTTGACGACACTTGTGCAATTTGCGGTTACACCAAGGTTAAGGTAAATGGAGATAATCTTGATAGCTTGGTAGAGGGCGGCTACATAACAGTCAGTGACTTTGCATATGACGAGGAATTTGGCGGCATTGTGTCACAGAACAAGGATGATTCAACCGTGTCCTCATTTACTATAACGGCAAAGGAGAAAATGACACTTTCATTTACCTTTGGCGTTAGCTGTCAGGCAAACGGAGATTTCCTTGTGGTAACAAAGGATGGCATTAGCTGGGCAAGAATAACAGGCAAAAACACGGACTCCTTTAATGAAATATTAGAGGCTGGCGAGAGTGTTACAATTTCCTACGAAAAGAACGATAGCCTAAGTGGCGGCGACGACCAAGGCTATATCAAGGATTTGGAGCTTGTTATTATAATTAGCGAAAATGACTAACGGAGCGAAAAAATGCTGAAACACAAAAATATAATTGATAAATTAACCAAGGAGCAAAAAATTGCCCTTTTGACCGATACCAAGGAGTTCTTTGGTAAGGAAATTGAGGAAATGAAAATCCCCTCAATTCATATGTCAGAGCTTTGGGCAAGCAACCAGAGGGGCGGGCTTGCAGGTCTTTTTCCCTCTGCCAAATCCCTGGCTAACTCCTGGAACGAGAAGCTTTTTGCCTCGGTAGCCAAGGGCTTGGCTACAATGGGATGCCAAGGCGGTGACAATTTGTTCCTTTTGCCAAGCACCAATGCCGCATCAAGCGTGTACGGTGCGGAGCTTTCCGAGGAGCCCTATCTTTCGGGCGCACTTGTTTCTGCTATGGCAAGGGGACTTTACAGTGCGGGCGCGCAATATTGCTTGAAAATGCCTGTGCTCTCCCCCAAGGACACAAGGTTCCTTGATGAAAAGCCGGATTTGAGCGTTATATATGACAGGATTGTCCGTCCCTTCAAGAGGGTATCGTCTGTTGGCGGTGCTAACCTTATGCTGGCATCCTTGGATGAGCAAACGGGCGAGTATAAGAGTGCCAACCAATGGGCAAGGGCTATGGCAAAGCCAAGCGGTATGGAGGAAATTGTCAAGGTTGACGACGGAGATATGACAACCGCAGCTCTTATGGAGGGCAAGCATTTGCTTGGCGGCTCAACTCTTGTTTTGTCAACTGCCATTGACAACTATAACCGCATATATAGGTCCATGGAGGAGGGCGGAGCAACCGCACAGGAGCTTCAAATGACCATGGCGGATGGCGCGGCAATCAGCGAGGCTATGATTGACGAGGCGCTTGACAAAAAGCTTTCCTTAGCACAGGCGTGCTGTGCTTCCATTGACGAAATGAGTCGCGAGAAAATAGAGGCTCTTGCATACGAGGCGGCTTACCAATCCATTGTTCTTTTGAAGAACGAGAACAAGGCGTTGCCTGCTCCCAAGGCTGAGAAGGTTGCCTTTATCGGCGATATTATAAGTGACGGTGACGACAGAGGCTACGTTGGCTTCAAGGACAAGATAATTGAAGCGGTATCTGCAGGAAAAAGCACGGTTGTTGGCTTTGAAAGTGGCTACTCAATGGCGCATAGCGTCAGTGAGGAGAAAATTGAGCCTGCCTGTGCTTTGGCAAGACAAGCAACGCTGACAGTTGCCTTTGTTGGCTTTGGACAGAGCAGAGAGGAGGGCTTGCCCGTAAATGCAAGGCTTTCCTTGCCCGGTAACCAGATAGCTATGCTCACAAGATTGAGAGAGAATAGCCGCAGGCTTGTCGTTGTTGTGTGCGCTGAGTGCTTGCCCGATATGAGCTTTGACCATTTGGCAGATGCCATTATTCTCGCTCCACCTGTGGGTAGCGAGGTGGCGTATGCTCTTTGGGGCATCATAAGCGGTGCAAAAAACCCTGTGGGCAGACTTGCCTATGCAGGCTACTATAACACAGACACCTATGTAAGAGAGGTGCAGAGCCGCAAGAAAATCGGCAGACAGTCGGTAGGTCCATTTATTGGAAATAGATATGTGGATTCCAACGGTGACGGCACACGTTATCCTCTCGGCTACGGTCTTTCCTATACAAGCTTTGAATATTCCAAGCTGAAGATGGACAAGGCGGGCAACATACGCTTGAATGTGAAAAACACGGGCAAGCGCAGTGGCTGTGAGGTTGTTCAGCTCTATGTGGGTGCGGTGTCCTCGGACAGAATAAGACCCAAAAAGGAGCTGAAGGGTGCTTTGCGCATTGACCTTGCGGCGGGCGAAAAAAGAACTCTGGAATTCTCCCTTCGGGATTTGGAAATATACGATACATTAAGCGGCGAGGCGGTATTTGAAGCGGCGGAATATAAAATTTCCCTGTCCTCGTCATTCTCAAATGAAATTCTTTCAACAGTTGTCAAAATGGGAGAGGGCAGACTTGAAAAGCAGGCGAGCCGACTTTCCGACTACTTGCAAAATGTATCTAACATCGTTTCCGAGAGCTATACTATGGAGGCTTACTGTAAACCTATGAAAACAAAATCGAAATTTAGAAGCTTCGGTGCAATACTTCTCTTTACCTTATTGTTTGCCGATATTGTCTATGCCATTTCCTGTCTGTTCCTTGAAATAGACTTTATGTGGTATCTGACACCATTTATTATTATAAACGGAGCATTTTTTGTGCTTTCCTTAATCTTTTTGATTATCGGCGGCGCGCGCTCTAAGAAGCTGAGAAGGCTTTTGGCAGAGAGGGAGAAAAATGCCAATGCCGAGATGTACAAGAATATAGAAAAGACAGATGCCAAGGAAATCGACCAGCTCTTCGAGGGTGAGTTTGATGCAGTGCTTGATTCCTTTGACGAGGGCGTAGAGGAAATCAACGTTAAGGACGAGGCATCATATGCTTATATGGCGGTTGACACCGATATACCAACTCTTGCAAAGGATTTGGAAGCCCACTTCAAGGAGTTTGGCATTGTTATCAGCCAAAAGACCGCAAGACATATTCTTTCAGCGGTTATGACATCAAGGCTTTTGGTGGTGAGATCCAATTTTGGCATAAGCGGCGACAGATTTGGAGAAATCCTTGCTCGCTTCTTTGGCTCTGACCCACACGGTGAGCGCTTGCTCAGTGGAAAATGGACAAGAAAGTCCTTGTTAAGAGATGAAAATGGCAGACACGCACCTCTTATGCAGGCTATTTTGTCTGCAAAGAACGACCCTGAAGCTCCATCCTTCTTCGCAATTGATGGCGCATATCTTGAAGATTTGGGCGATATGCTCATGCCATATGTACAGTACTTTGGCAATCCCGAGGCTCAGCACATTGTGACAGACGAGGACAGCTCAGTTGTTTTGCCAACAAGCCTGTGGTTTGTTGTTTGTCCTGCCAAGGGTCAGTCTATTGATAAAATTCCTGCATTTATTGCCAACCTGGCAACTCTTGTTGACATTGAGGGTACAGGCTGCAAGGAAGTTATGAACAAGACAAAGAAGGGCAACGTTACCTGCACGCAAATCGAGGCTCTTGTGTTCCGCGCAAAGAAGGCGTGCCAGATTAAAGAGGATGTATGGAAGGGCGTTGACAGGCTGGAGAGCTTTGTTAACGAGAAAAAGCCGTACCATATCGGCAACAAAATGTTCTTGCAGCTTGAAAGATATATGGCGGTTTATACCTCTTGCAACGGTGAAATGCACGAGGCTATGGACTGTGCCACATCAAGCAAGCTTTTGCCAGGTATTTTGAATGTGCTGTCATCCTGTGAGGATGTGGCGGACACCGACCTTACCCACGTGCTTGAAAGCATCTTCGGCGAGGAATTTTCATATATGAGCTGCGGCCTTATCAAGAGAAGAATTTTTGAAAAGGGCGCAGGTGCGGAAAAGCCGAAAATGACAAACGAAAAGCCAGTGCAGGATAAAGATGTGAAGGACACTGAGCCAAAGAAAGAGGATGAGCCCTTGTTTGAGGAGCAGAAGGATTTGTTTGAGGAAATGCCTGATTTTGGCGGAGCAGGCAACAAGGCTGCTAACGTAAACGAGGAGCCAATCCAAGGAGAAGAAAACAATGTTGAATGAGCTTTTTAACAGTATGGGGGGAGCGTACTTGGCAAGCGCCAAGAGCGTTATATGGGAATATCTTTCCTCTAATATTGCCTTGGCTATTTATGCAGGGGTGCTTGGCTTAGTTCTCATCATACTTATTTTTGCCCTGATGGGCAGGGACAGTAAGGGCGGCTCACAGATAGTTATAAACAGTACCCAAGGCACTGTTATGAACACGGAGTCCGTTGTTGCCACCGCAGGGGGCGGTGTGGTTGCCACCACAGGCGGCGCATCCCCTGTAAAGAAGGAAGCAGACGAGGAAATAAACGAAAGTGGCTCTCGCTTTTGCAAGCTTTGCAGACTTGACGAAATAAGGGCGAGCCTTCAGCGCTCCAGCTATGACGAGCACATAACATTGCGTCAGTTCTGTGAGAATTTCAGGAACTACGCGGCATCAAGGCTGAAGCTATACTACGATATTTCCGATATACGCAGATTTATAGCAGGAATGGCGGTAAGTAAGATACTAATTTTACAGGGTATGTCAGGTACAGGTAAAACATCACTTGCTCACGCCTTCGGTGACTTTATTGATAACACATCAACAGTAATTCCCGTACAGCCAATGTGGAAGGAAAGAACAGACTTAATAGGCTACTATAACGAGTTTACAAAGAGATTTAACGAAACCCTGCTTCTTGAAAAGATGTATGAGGCAAACTATTCCAAGGACATTTACATAACTGTAATGGACGAAATGAATATTGCAAGAGTAGAATATTACTTTGCGGAATTCTTGTCCCTTTTGGAGTTGCCAAACGAGGATGAAAGACTCTTAACAGTTGTT